>NZ_RAQK01000001.1:646788-1293576 GCF_003610455.1 Sulfitobacter guttiformis
CGCGATTGCTGTGCTCACTGGCCCAACCCCGACCGCCGTACCCATGCCGAGGTAGCAAATGGACCACACAATAACAGACCGAATTCATACCAGTTTCGCCGCGCAGAGCATGATGGTAACGCTTGGCGCAGAGCTTTTGGAGGTCGAAGCAGGTCTCGTGCGGATCACCGCGCCAATCCTGCCGCACACACAGCAGCAACAAGGGTTCGGGCATGCGGGCCTGACATTTTCCATCGGAGACAGTGCGGCGGGTTATGCTGCGCTGACACTTATACCGTTGGACATGGAGGTCGTCACCGCAGAGATCAAAATCAACCTTCTTGCGCCCGCACGCGGCGACCGTCTCATCGCAACAGGCCGCGTGATTAAAGGAGGCAAACGCCTGAGTGTGGTGACTGCAGAAGTTCATGCAGAGGAAAACGGCAGCCAGACCCTTATTGCCATCTTGCAAGGTACGATGGTGCCTGTCCCGCGCTAACCCCTGATAAAAAGTTTCGTGGCCTACCCTACATTCCGGCACGTTCACCCGCCACGCTGGAGGGTGAACGCAAATCTATCAGGCGGTAAGGCCTTCCGGCTCATCCAGACCATTTGCGCGGCAACACGCCGTCACCGTATTGGCAAGCAGGCAGGCAATCGTCATTGGCCCGACACCGCCCGGCACAGGCGTAATCGCCCCTGCCACATCCGCACAACTCTCGTAATCTACATCGCCGACTAATCTGGTCTTGCCCTCACCCTTTTCCGGCGCATCCAGACGGTTAATGCCGACGTCAATCACGGTCGCACCTGGCTTGATCCAATCGCCCGGCACCATTTCAGGGCGGCCAACAGCCGCAACCACAATATCCGCACGGAGGACAACATCCGCCAGATCCTTGGTCCGGCTGTGGGCGATTGTCACCGTAGCGCTGTCATTCAACAAAAGTTGCGCCATCGGTTTACCCACAATATTCGAGCGCCCAATCACAACTGCATTCATCCCCGACAGAGAACCGTGATAGTCCCGCAACATCATCAAACAGCCAAGCGGCGTACAAGGCACCATGCTTTTCTGCCCTGTCCCCAACAAGCCAACATTCGAGATGTGAAACCCGTCAACATCTTTTGCCGGCGAAATCGCGTTGATAATCAGATCTTCATCGAGATGCTTGGGCAGTGGCAGCTGGCACAAAATACCGTGGATTTCGGGATCATTGTTGAGCTGCTCAATTACGGCCAACAGGTCAGCCTGCGATGTGTTCGCATCCAGTCTATGCTCGACCGACTTCATCCCGACCTCAAGAGTCATCTTCCCCTTAGAGCGGACATAAACCTCGCTTGCAGGGTCCTCTCCGACCAGAACGACAGCCAAACCGGGCGTAATCCCGTGATCCGCCTTTAAACGCGCCACATGCACGCCAACCTGTGCGCGCACCCGTGCTGCAAATTCCTTACCGTCAATAATCGCCGCTGTCATCTACCCGAACCTTTCCCAATTTTTCCGCTAACCCATAACACCAAAGTCAAAACGGGACACAAGGTTTCCCCGTGTCCCGTCTTCGGCTTCGGTAAAAAAACGGTTAGAACAACCCTTCAACATCACCATCTGCGTTCAGCCTAATATTCTCGGCAGAGGGCACGCGTGGCAAGCCCGGCATGGTCATGATTTCTCCACAGATCGCGACGACAAATCCGGCCCCCGCAGACAGACGCACTTCACGCACAGGGATCGTGAATCCTGTTGGCGCGCCGCGCATTTCTGGATCTGTCGTAAAGCTGTATTGCGTTTTCGCCATACAGACCGGCAGATTTCCATATCCCTGCTCTTCCCAATCAGCGAGTTGCTTGAGGATCTTGTTGTCCATCACGGCCGCATCAGCGCGGTAGATTTTGGTCGCAATCGTATTTATCTTGTCCGACAGGCTCATTTCATCGGGATAGATCGGCGCGAAATTGGCCTCGCCTTTCTCAATAATATCAACCACTTTGGTGGCAAGATCTGCAGACCCTTCGGATCCCAGTTCCCAGTGACGCGACAGAACAGCCTCTGATCCTTGGGTCGCAACATAGTCTTTTACAGCCTGAACTTCGGCGTCCGTGTCGGTGACAAAATGGTTTATGGCCACAACCACAGGTACACCGAATGATTTCAGGTTTTCGATATGACGGCCAAGGTTGGCACAGCCGCTGTTGACGGCTGCAACATCCTCGCGGCCCAGATCGGCTTTGGCTACGCCACCGTTCATTTTCATTGCGCGCACCGTAGCCACAAGCACGACAGCAGAGGGGGCAATACCCGCTTTGCGGCACTTGATGTTAAGGAACTTCTCAGCCCCCAAATCTGCACCAAAGCCGGCTTCGGTCACCACATAATCCGCCAGTTTGAGCGCTGTTGTCGTTGCGATCACCGAGTTACAGCCATGCGCAATGTTCGCAAACGGGCCACCGTGCACGAATGCAGGGTTATTCTCGAGGGTCTGCACGATATTGGGCTGCATCGCATCCTTCAGCAGAACAGTCATCGCGCCATCCGCCTTGATGTCACGGCAGAACACGGGTGTGCGGTCGCGGCGGTAGGCCACGATCATCTGGCCCAGACGCTCCTGCAAATCGTCAAGGTCTTTGGCAAGGCACAGGATCGCCATCACTTCGGAGGCAACCGTGATGTCAAAACCGGCCTCGCGCGGGAAGCCGTTGGACACACCGCCCAGCGACGCGGTGATCTGGCGCAGGGCGCGGTCGTTCATATCCAGCGCACGGCGCCACACAACGCGGCGTGTGTCGATATCAAGCTCGTTGCCCCAATAGATGTGGTTATCAATCATCGCCGACAGCAGATTATGCGCCGAGGTAATCGCGTGGAAGTCGCCTGTGAAGTGAAGGTTCATTTCTTCCATTGGTACAATCTGGGAGTAACCGCCACCAGCGGCCCCGCCCTTCATACCAAAGTTCGGACCAAGGGAGGCCTCACGGATACAAACAACTGCATTCTTGCCGATGCGGTTCAGACCGTCACCCAGACCAACAGTCGTTGTCGTCTTGCCCTCGCCCGCAGGAGTCGGATTGATCGCGGTCACAAGGATCAGCTTACCGTCCTCGCGATCCTGAACCGAGTTGATGAACGATTGGCTTACCTTCGCTTTGTCATGGCCGTAGGGCAGCAGGTCATCACTGGAAATGCCCAGCTTTGCGCCGATCTCCTGAATCGGTTTCTTTTTCGCTTCGCGTGCGATTTGAATGTCGGTTTTGAAAGCCATGGTATCCCCCAATGAGTTGCCGCCTGAACACGTTCTAATGGATGCATACAAGGGTGTGCCAGCATGCCGCGTCTGGATTACGACATATCCAATGCGCGTTGCGGCGCGAAGAGCTGTCAGCGTTTCGTTTGGGAAACAGGCAAGTCTCCGGGCCGCGGATCAGTCTGGTGAGAGTGGGCACTACTCCCGCCACAGTTCGCTTGCGCAAAGTCGGACGACTTGAAAACATCCCTCCGGCGTGTCGCACTCACTGCCTTATTGGGCTTGCGCCTCGTCACGCCGAGGTCAGTCCGCGCTCGGAGGTTTTGAAAGAAAGATCAAGGATTTCCAATCAATACTCTCGTAGTGTTACCGGTGAACCCGCACACCTCTTGGTCAATAGGAGGTGAGCGGTCAGCAGAGCGCGAAATTGTGCAAGGTCGCTACGGCGAGAGCAAGCAAACGGTCAGAGCATGCCGGGTGCCCATGGCCGCTGGTCAGGAATGTGCAATCGCATCCGCTCCCCCAATACCAATTCACCTTCCCGCTCAACCCACGCCGTAACCCCGCGCCGGTCCTTTCCAGCGCCTTTGAACGCAGTCCCACGTCCCGGCATATCCTCCTCGATACCGCGTGCAGGTAGGGCGCAGGGTCGGTTTTCCATATCGATCACGATCGTGGCCCCTGACGCCGCTTGCAGGCGCGATGACGGGGGGAGATGGGTTAAATCAGCGATCCCCTCGATGACCAACGTCGCCCCCAAATAGCTGGGGTCGAGGCGATCAACCCCCATTTTTGCAGCAATCGCACCAATTTCTTCTACGCTCATGACACAAAGCTGGCGGGTATTCCTGATCTGGGTTCCTTTAGGATATTGCGACACAACTCGGCTGCACGAAGGCCGTGTGAGTCCCCCATGATCCTCCCCCTCTGGGCCTTCAAAACCGAGCGTCAGTACATCGCGCGATTGTGCCATCAATCCCGCTGCGCGGTCAGGCACCACGCCCAGCCATGTGATGGTGCCATAGTGTTCAGTCGGGATAAGTGCCGGCATAAAGGTTCTCCTGTTCCGAGTGATCGTGCAATCACCAAAGGCAAAAGAAAAGGCCCCGCAAACCGCGGGGCCTAAGTTCTTTTATACGACTGGCTCACATAAGTGATCAGGTCGAGGGTTCAGGCTCCATCCCACCAGAAGGAGGTGTCTTTTTACCCTTGGCTTTCGGGATCGCCGTGATGCTTGGCGCTGACCCTGAGTCCGGTTTGTCGTCATCTTCAGGCTCGGTGGGCAGGTTACCCGCCATCACCCGCTTTATTTCATCGCCCGTCAGGGTCTCGTATTCCAGCAAGCCCTGCGCCAAACGCTCGAACTCATCCGCATGATCTTCGATGAGCTTATAAGCCCGGGAATAACCGGTATCGATGATCGCCTTCACTTCGGATTCGATCAACTCCTTGGTAGCGGCAGAAACACTAAAGCCTCCCGCACCGCCATTGGCCTGATACCCTGCCGCTGCTTCCTGATAGTCGATGTTTCCAACCTTGTCGGACATACCGTAACGCATCACCATCGCACGGGCCAACGCGCTGGCCTGCATGATGTCGCCCACCGGGCCGGAAGACACGGATTCAGCGCCGTACTTGAAGATTTCAGCAGCTTTGCCCGCCATAGTCATGGCAATGCGCTCTTCGGCTTCGTCCTTGAACATCTGTAGCTTGTCCATCTCTGGCAGGCTCATCACCATGCCCAATGCACCACCACGCGGAATGATCGTTGCCTTGTACACAGGATCACATTTTGGGAGCTTGATGCCCACAATCGCGTGTCCTGCCTCGTGGTAGGCCGTCTTTTCCTTCTGATCCTGCGTAAGGACCATAGACCGGCGCTCGGCACCCATCATGATCTTATCCTTGGCGGACTCAAAATCCATCATCGCGACAAAGCGTCTCCCAACGCGGGCTGCTGTCAGCGCGGCCTCGTTTACAAGGTTCGCCAGATCGGCACCCGAAAATCCGGGGGTACCGCGTGCAATGATCCGCAAGTCCACATCGGGGCCCAGCGGTGTCTTGCGTGCGTGGACACCAAGAATTTTCTCGCGGCCTTTAATATCGGGATTGCCTACAGTCACCTGACGGTCAAAACGGCCAGGACGCAGCAATGCAGGGTCCAGAACGTCCTTACGGTTGGTCGCCGCGATGATGATAACACCTTCGTTGGCCTCAAAACCGTCCATCTCCACCAGCAACTGGTTGAGAGTTTGCTCACGCTCGTCATTACCGCCGCCGTAGCCCGCGCCGCGGGAACGGCCCACCGCGTCGATTTCATCGATAAACACAATGCAAGGCGCATTCTTTTTCGCTTGCTCGAACATATCACGGACACGGCTTGCACCGACACCAACAAACATTTCGACAAAGTCGGAGCCCGATATCGTGAAGAAAGGAACGCCCGCTTCGCCCGCAATAGCACGTGCAAGCAATGTCTTACCCGTACCTGGAGGTCCCTCAAGCAGCGCGCCTTTAGGTATTTTGCCACCCAAGCGACTAAATTTTTGCGGATTGCGAAGGAACTCTACGATCTCTTCAAGTTCTTCTTTGGCCTCGTCAATGCCTGCAACGTCGTCAAACGTCACGCGACCATGCTTTTCGGTCAGCATCTTGGCTTTTGACTTACCAAAGCCCATTGCGCCACCTTTGCCGCCGCCCTGCATGCGGTTCATAAAGTAGATCCACACACCAATCAGCAAAAGTATCGGAAGCAGCGAGACGAGGAATGTCTGCAAACCGCTTTCCTGCTGGCTTTCGGCGCGGAACGGTACGTTATTGTCTGTCAACAACTTGGTTACCTCGGCGTCGATTGGTTTGATTGTGACATAATCACCGTCTGTCTGGCGGAAGCGAACCTGCTCACCGTCGAGGGTCACATTGCTCACGCTGCCGCTCTCGACAGAAGTTACAAAATCAGAATAGCTGATCTCGCGGTTTTGCATGCCACCACTGTTCCCGCCACCGTTGAACAGATTGAACAGCGAAAATACGAGAACGAGCAGCACTGCCCAGAATGCCAGATTGCGAAAGTTGCCCAAGGAAATACTCCTGAATTCGGTCCTGCGCGGGGATACTCCTCGCGCCACTACCCTAAGATAGAGACTGGCGCGGTTTGTTCAATGCGAAAGCAGAAATGAGGCGAAATCTGCGACGATCTGCGCGGTCCAATCGCTATTGTATCCAGCAAGCGGGGCCGCAACGAGGGTTTCATCCCGCCAGATGGCGGGAGACGACATAAGGGTGGGTCGGGGGAGACCTGTTTTACGCCAATCCGGCAGAATGCTGACAGATTCGCCCAATGCCCGAACTTCCAAATCAGGCGCATGTGGCCCAACAAGTCGCCAGCGATTGTCCCACACTGCATCCGTGGGGCCGCGCAAATCCTTTACCGCGTTATATTCCCGCGTGATCCTGAATCGCCCTTTGCGCCGCATCACAAGACACCCAAAAACAGTTTTACGCTGTTGGTCCAGCATCTCGTTCGCCAACACTCCTGACCTCATTTTTCGCGGCGGATATGGGGCCGAGCTGATCCACTGCAACGCCCCCATAAGCATCCGCCGCTCAATATCCGCAGGGATTGGCGGTGTGATTACTTCGGCAAAAACAAGGTCACCCCCCTCTTGGCACACATGGGTTTCTGCCTCGCGTCGGGTATAGTGAGACAATGCCTTTTGCGCCTGCCTCAAGGCATGGGCAGAATGGTTGATGCTGTCTGCCGTGATGCCCAGATCGGCCAGGTCCGGCAAAATTTGCCTTGCTTTTGTCCGACGGTATCGCGGGTCATCATTGCTCGGATCTTCGACCCAAGCGACCCCCTGCCGGTGCAGGTAGCGGCGCAGATCCGCGCGGCTTTGCTGCCAAAGAGGGCGCAACCAGCTTACGCCGTTGCGCGTGAACAGGCTCTCCATCTGCGCCAGCCCGTCGACGCCCGCAGCACGGCCCAGCCGGATCAAAAAATTCTCGGCGCTATCATCAATAGTATGGCCCAGAACGATGCCACCAATCCCGCGCTCCTTGGCCCAGTCGGCCATCAACGCATAACGTCCGTCCCGCGCGGCCGCAGGCAGGTTGCCGCTCCCCTCTGGGGCATCCCAATCCAGCACGTCATGCTCTATGTCAAGGTTTCTACATAAGCGCGCAACGCCATCCGCCTCTGAACGGCTCTCGGGGCGCAGGCCATGATCCACAGTCACCGCCACCACAGGATGCCCTGTCTGAACGCACCAGCGCGCAACAAGGTGCAGGAGTGCAACGCTATCGCCGCCGCCCGAGACAGCAACGCCGATACGTTCGGGAAGCAAAGTTTGGAAGGCAGTATCAACAGCCCGCAAAAGCACGGCATCCTTACCCTGCTGCATCAGCCATTCGTGGTTTAGCTGCATCCCAGCTTGGCACGCTCTGCCTCCGCGAGCCCCGCAGCTGCACTGCCGGGGAACCGTGTTGGAACTTCGCCCAGCGTGACGCAAGCCTCGGAGCTTTGCCCAAGCGTACCGAGTGCCGCACCAAGTTTAAACAGGGCATCCGGTGCAACCGTACCCGTAGGTGCCGCCCCGAAACTCGCTAAATATGCGCGGGCCGCCTCACGGGTGTCGCCCATGCCCTGCAGCGCGTCTCCGCGCAGCAAGTCCACTTCGGCGGCTATTGGAGAGCCCGGGTAGGTCTGATTAAAGGTCTCAAGCTGTTCTGCGGCGGTGCGAAAGTCACCGGATGCGAGCGCCTCCTGCGCCCGCTTGAAGTCATCCTGTTCACCTACGGCGAGTTGGCTTGAATTGGTAGGCGGCGCGACAGCGGGCGGCGGCGCTGTTGCCTGATCATTACCACCGAGAGTGGATGTCTCTCCCAGCGTGGTAATGTCGCCGCCTTCAAGTTCGACAAGGCGGAACTCTAGATCGGCAATCCGCCGCGTTCCATCATCGACGATCCGGTTGATGCGGAATTCAAGCTCTTCAGCTTTGGATGTCACGCGGCTCAGCTCGCTTTCCATCGCATTCACGCGTTCCAGAACAGAGGCGGGTAATTGCACCCCGCCTGCTGTGCCCGTTGTCGACATCTCGCGCTTGAGCTTGGTCATCTCCACGCTCAGCGTCGACAGTTCCTGCCTGATGTCAGCAAGGGTCTGCGCGTCCTGTGCGCTGGCCCCCATAGGAACCGCACCAAGTACAATCGCGAAAATAAAAGCAAAGCGCATGATGCAGCTCCTTACAAACGGGCGTTAACTCAGCTGTTTTGACCACCGGCAAGGACGGTCACAGCACGACGGTTCTTGGCATAGCATGCCTCGCTGGAACAAATCTCGATCGGGCGCTCTTTACCGTAGCTGACAACGCGCAGACGTGAGGAAGGTACGCCGCGTGACACAAGATATTCCTGCGCTGCGTTGGCACGGCGCGCGCCCAATGCAAGGTTGTATTCGCGTGTGCCCTGCTCGTCCGCGTGACCTTCGATCACGGCCTGATAATCACTGTTTGTGGTCAGCCACTGCGCTTGCCCGTCCAAGGTTGCGCGACCTGTCGCCGTCAGCGTTGACTGGTCAACTTCGAATAAAACACGGTCACCGACTGTCTGGTTGAAATATGCGGTCGAGGACGGATCATTTGCACCACCTGCACCGAAACCACCACCCAGAGGTTGGCCCGCATTCGGGTTGACCGGACCGCCGCTATCACCGCCAAAACGGTTCGGGTTTGTACATGCCGACAGCGCTATAACTGCGACCAGAAGGCTCATTGGTAGGAATTTCATCAGTCTCGACCTCATATCGGGTGTTTCGTGTTGTCCTGTCCCTACCACAGCGGCAGGGACAGGGGAAAGGGTTACTGCTGGAGCGGGGACCAGCTGGGGTCGGAGCCGCCTTCAGGGGTATTTACCTGTCTCAGGACACGTCCGGTGATATCGACGGAATAAAGCGTGGACACGCCGCCCTCACCCTGCGTCTCACGGGTGAACATGATGACGCGGCCATTTGGCGCCCATGTGGGGCCTTCGTCCAGAAACGATGCAGTGAGCAACCGCTCCTCCGAGCCGTCGGTTCGCATCACACCAATGTGGAAACGACCTGCGTTCTGTTTGGTAAAGGCCACCAGATCGCCACGGGGCGACCAGACGGGCGTGCCGTAGCGGCCATCACCAAACGAAATCCGACGCGCCTCACCGCCACCCGCGGACATGATGTACAACTGGGGCGAGCCGGAGCGGTCGCTCTCGAATACGATCTGGCTGCCATCAGGGCTGTAGCTGGGGGCGGTTTCGATCGAGGGCGTGTTGGTCAGACGTACCGACTGGCCCGAGTTGATGTCCATTGTATGGATGTCGGTGTTGCCGCCCTGCGAAATCGAGAAGACAACCGTATTGCCCGAAGGCGAGAAGCGCGGCGCGAAACTCATCGTTCCCTCACCGCCTTGCAACACGCGCTGCTGCACAGACCCGATATCGAGGACATAGATCCGTGGAAAGCCTGTCTCGTAACTTGTGTAGAGCACGCGGTCACCGGAGGGCGAGAAACGCGGCGCTAGCACGATCGAACTACTATCGGTCAGGTAGCGGACATTGGCGCCATCATAATCCATAATCGCAAGACGCTTTTTGCGGTCGTCCTTTGGACCAGTCTCGGAGACATAGACCACGCGGCTGTCGAAATAACCGCCTTCGCCAGTGATCTGGCTATAGACCTGATCGGCCACTTTGTGCGCCATGCGGCGCCAGCCGTCCGTGGTGCCCGAAAACTGCATACCGTCGCCAATGCTGGTGCCAGAAACAACATCGAAAACCCTGAATTTCACATTGACCGAATTACCCGAAACCGAGACTGCACCCGTGATCAGCGCCTGTGCGTTGATCGCCTTCCAGTCTGGGAAAGAGACAGGCGCATTAAAATCGCTGTATTGCGCAATGAATGCAGAGCTGGGGATTTCGCGGAACACACCAGTGCCCTGCAAATCTTCAGCAACCACCCGCGCCAGATCAGCGGCCAGTTGCCCTGCCTCGCCGGTCTCGGCCTGAAAATTCGGCACTGCAAAGGGGAGCGGCTGGATAATACCCTCCTCGATGGTGATGCGCAGCGGTCCTTGCTGGGCCTGCACCGCAGATGCGATCCCGAGGGCACAAACCAGCGCCATACAGATATTCAAGTACTTCATTAGAAACTCGTCCTTTCAGGGTCGAACACCAGTGCAATATTCCGCCATTGCTCGTATTTCTCAAGGGGAAGCGTAAAGCTGCCCTCACCACAGCGCAAAACCGCCCGCCTCACATTCATACTCATCTGACCCGCATCCGCTCTGGATTGAAGGTCATCTCGATTTCTTGCCACTGGCCGTATTTTTCAGCAGGCAGGGGATAGCCGTCTTTTTGGCAGAGCAGGATTGCGCGCCGTGCTGCGCCAAAGGCCGCATTTGCTGTTGATGAATCGCCCCCTTCGCTTGCGATCATGCGCAGCGATGTCGGGATAACCTTACCATCAGACGTCATATTCATCGCCACGGTGACCGTGGTCTGCGCCCAACGTGCACCGGGGTCCACGTTCCAGCAGGCCTGCACAGCAATCCGCAACGCATCCTTTTCGCCGGATGACATCGGCGGCCCAGTGGGAACGGTCGCAGTCGCCGAACTCAGTGCCGCCTCAAGTGCAGCTTGTACTGCCGCATCATCGACCTGCGCTGCCTGCTCGGTCGGGGCAGGTACGGGAACAGGGGTCGCTGCGGGCGTTTCGACAGGGCGCGGCGCGGAGGGGCGGCGTGCTGGCGGGCGCACAGAGGCATTGGGCGAATTGGCTGGCGGCAGTGCCGCCTCTGTTACGATGCGGTCGCTCGCTTCGGGCTCTTGCGCCTCCTCGCGCGGCGGCTCGACAGTCTCGCCCGTTTCTTCGGGAATTACTGCTTCCTGTGGCTCTGGCTCCTGAACCGCCTCCGGCTCCGGTGCGGGTGCAGGTGTCGGGGCAACCGTCTGGGCAGGACGTACCACAGGGCGCGGCGACACAGGTGCATCGGGTACATTTACTTCGGCGGGTGGCTCGGGAGATTCCGGGGCCGCTTCGGAGATTTCCGGTGCGATGTCCTCCACAGGCTCCTCGGCAGGCTCAGCAATTTCGGTCGGGGGTGGCGGTGCTACAGGTTCGGGGGTTGCCACGTCGATTTCGGGGGCTTCCTCGGTTACTTCGGGGGCTGCGGGCGTTTCTTCAAGGGCCTCGACAACAGGTTCACGCGCAGCATCCACAAGCGCTTGAAACTCCTCGCCAGACACCATGGCTGCCTCAAGAAATTCGACCGGATCGGGGCGCGAGGTAAACAGACCGCCAAACAGAATAAAGGTGATGACGCTTGCATGCCCCACCCCCGATATCACATTTCCTGTTTTGCGTGCGCCCCACATCGGCTCAGTTACCAGTGCCGTCCAGCGTAGGACCGCCGATGTCAGTCACCAGACCGATGTTGGAAAAGCCACCTGCATTCAGCGCGCCCATGATTTCCATGACGGCACTATAGGGCACGGCACCGTCTGCGCGAAGGAACACACGATCGCCCTCTCGCTCTGCCGCGACAGCGCGAAGCTTGGGGATCAGCTCTTCACGCGCTGTTTCGGTTGTCATAATCTGCACGGTGCCATCAACCGTGATCGTGACCGACAATGGCTCTTCTTGTTCACCCGGAAGAGCCTGTGCCGCAGTCTTTGGCAATTCGACAGGCACACCCACTGTCAGCAGCGGTGCCGCCACCATAAAGATAATCAGCAATACCATCATTACGTCCACAAAGGGCGTGACGTTGATTTCGGACATAGCACGCCCGCCGCCGCGCCGCTTACGGCGCCCGCTCCCGCCACCACTTTTCTGAATCACACCGCCCGCCATGGATCAAGTATCCAGCTGGCGGCTGAGGATTGTCGCGAATTCATCCGCAAAGGCATCGTAGTCACCGAGGATCGCGTCACTATCGGCACTTAGCTTATTATAGTAAATTACGGCGGGGATCGCAGCAACCAGCCCCAGCCCGGTGGCAAGCAGCGCCTCAGCAATACCAGGTGCAACCACTGCCAGACTTGTGTTTTGTTGCTCTGCAATCTCGATAAATGCGTTCATGATCCCGAAAACCGTCCCGAAAAGACCAATAAAAGGGGTCGTGGATCCGGTTGTCGCCAATACCTGCAAACCCTTTTGCAAAGTGAGTGCCTCTTTGGAGATTGCCACATTCATTGCGCGGTCGATCCGCGCCGTCGCACCCGGGATCAGGCCGCCATCATCGCGGTGCGAGCGTCGCCATTCGGTCATGCCTGCGACAAATATCTTCTGGGAGGCGCCAACAGGCTCAGGGCCGATCTGGTCATAGAGTGTATCCAGCGGCTCGCCCGACCAGAACGCTCGGTCAAACTCCTCCAGATCGCGCCTGACCGCGCGAAACTGGATAATCTTCTGTACGATAATTGACCACGTCCAAAAGCTCGCCATGACCAGCGAGATCATCACCAGCTTTACTGTGATCGTCGCTTGGGCAAACATGCCCCACACGGTAATGCTCTCGCCTACTGCGGCGGCCGCTATAAATGCTGTCTGCATGTGTTTGCTCTACTCTACTGCCTCGGACGGGCCTGTTCTCAGGCTCCATTTGGCGAAATTCTAGCCCAGCACAAGGCAAAAAGCGAGGGCCAAGCGCATCAGTGCCAAATCACCTTTGCAGCAGGCGACATTCCGCTGGCAAGCGCACGGGTTTTCCACCCGAACCGATACACACAATTAAAACATTAGCGGTAAAAATTAGAGTTCCCCCCCGCCATACCTGCTGCGCCATGACCATCTTCGCCGCACTCAGGCTCTCAAGCGTGGTACGCACTTCCAGCACATCATCAAACCGCGCGGGGCTGATGTACTCTGCCTCGACGCGGCGCACAGCAAACACCACCCCCGCCGCTTTCATGGCCAGTTGGTCAATACCGACTTCGCGGACCCAATCGCTCCGCGCGCGCTCGATATAGCGCAGGTAATTGGCATAATATACAATTCCGGCCATGTCGGTGTCTTCGTAATAGACACGGATTTCCTTGAGGTGGGTCGTTGGATCGCTCGGCATCATTGCAAGTCCCCCGCCCCTTTTTGCATCCGCGCATACAGACGCAGGGCATGACTGCTGTCCATAGCGGCCACAGGCAAAACCGGATCATATGCCGCACGGATCAACCCCGCTATATCAGGCCTTAGTATCGTCTTATCCCCTGCCACCGCGAGGGGGGACCGTTCCTTGAACGCAGTATCGGACCATAACAAATAGGATTGCACGATCTGGCTCAGCGCCAGTGTCTCCGCAGGCACCGCACTCAGATGTTGATCCATGCACAAAAATACAAAACACGCTTTGATCGCGCCATGCTCGTCAAAACGGAAAAACCGGTATTGGTTGGCTTCTACGCCTACAAGTTTTTGCACCAGCGGCCCCAGATCCGGAACAAGCCGGTCCATCCCCGGCACATCAAGCAGCTCTGCCCAGTCGGAAAAGAAGAAAACCATAAGGTTGGAGCCAAGCTCCATATCAGTCTCGGCCATCTTGTGTCCGGCCAGTGCCGTCACCGCCTCAAGTGCGCCTTTCACCACCTGCAATGTGGCCTCTTCCACACCAAACACCACAGGCGCTATCGGCCGCCCCCAGCGCGCAAACATGAAACTTTCGTCGGCCCGCGTGAACAGTGCCTCGATATCCGCTGGTTCCATTTTCATTTTCGCCTCTAAACTCACTTCACTTCTATCCAAACAGGTCCACGTCCCGTTTAGGCGGCTCCATCCCCAGATGCACCCAAGCTTTCTGCGCCAGCATCCGCCCTCGCGGGGTCCGCTGGATTAATCCCTGTTGCAACAAAAACGGTTCAATCACCTCTTCGAGGGCATCACGGGATTCAGACAGCGCCGCAGAAAGCGTCTCGATCCCGACAGGACCGCCCTGATAGTTCTCGGCGATCAGCCGGAGATACCGCCGGTCAGCTCCATCCAGCCCCAGATGATCCACCCCCAGCCGCGTCAGCGCCATATCCGCCAGCGCACGGGTTACACGCCCGTCCCCCTCGACCACAGCAAAATCTACAACACGGCGCAGCAACCTTCCCGCAATCCGCGGCGTGCCGCGCGCGCGTTTCGCGATCTCCCGCGCGCCGCCCTCGTCCGCAGGCGCGCCCAGCTTGCGCGCATTGCGGTCCACGATTATGAACAATTCGTCCTCCGTATAGAACTCCAAACGCGTGGGGATTCCGAACCGATCCCTCAGCGGGGTCGTGAGCAGCCCCATCCGCGTTGTTGCCCCCACCAGCGTAAAGGGCTGCAATTCGATACGAACCGTCCGCGCCGCAGGCCCTTCACCGATAACAAGATCCAGCTCGAAATCTTCTAGCGCCGGATACAGCACCTCCTCCACCGCAGGATTAAGCCTGTGTATCTCGTCGATAAACAAAACGTCCCGCGCTTCCAAATTGGTGAGAATCGCCGCCAGATCACCCGCCTTGGCGAGCACAGGACCTGACGTCATGCGAAACCCGACCCCAAGCTCCCGCGCCATAATCTGCGCCAGCGTTGTCTTGCCCAATCCCGGCGGACCGTGAAACAATGTATGGTCCATGGCCTCTTCGCGCTGTTTGGCCGACTGTATGAATACTTTTAGGTTTGACCGCGCTTCCGCTTGTCCCACAAATTCATCAAGCATTTGCGGACGCAAGGCGCGGTCGAAATCTTCCGGCATACCCTCGGGCCGTACAATCGGGTCACTGTCAATCATGCCACGCCCCCAAGCGAAGAGCCCCCGACGGGGAGCGGAATCCAAACACTCCAGCGGAGCGATGAGCGTACATTACTCTTTTGGCGCCAGAAGTTTCAACGCCGCACGGATCAACACCGTTGTTTCCGCATCTGGCATCTCTCCTGCGGCGCGCGCGACAGCCCCCGCAGCATCACCCGGCGAATAGCCCAGATTGGACAACGCCGACAGAGCTTCGGACTGGGCAGAGGCATTTGGCGCCACGACTGCTTTTTTACGCGGGGTCGGCGCCTCGATCACTTCGGCCTCCGCATCACCCAGTGCTTGCGCCACGGTGCCGCCCATTGCCATCATAGCGGGGGCTTTGTCCTTGAGATCCATCACAACCCGCTGTGCCAGCTTCGGGCCGACCCCTTTGGCAGCCTTGACCGCGTTCCAATCGCCCAACGCAATCGCCCGCCCCACACCGTCAGGACCGAGCGCACCCAGAATAGCAAGCGATGCTTTTGCACCTACCCCCTGCACCGAGATCAGCAACTTGTGCCATTCCTTTTCTGCAAGCGTGGTGAACCCAAAAAGCTGCAAGTTGGTCTCCTGCACCAGCATATCGGTGAAAACGGCCGCCATCTCCCCCACCGGCGGCAATGACGAAAGCGTCCGCTCGGAGCAAAACACAAGGTACCCGACGCCGCGCACATCCAACAGCACATGATCCACAGCGCGGTAATCAACGCGCCCCGTCAGCTTGCCGATCATGCGCTTGCCCTCGCGACAGCAGCGGCGTATTTTGACGCCCCACCATGGTGGGCATGGGTAATCGCAATTGCCAGCGCATCAGCCGCATCCGGTCCTTCGAACTGAACACCGGGCAATTGCATCCGCACCATGTGCGCCACCTGCCCCTTATCAGCGTGACCCACACCAACAACGGTCTTTTTCACATTGTTCGGGGCGTATTCGCCCACTTCTAGCCCCATCTGCGCAGGCACCAGCAAGGCAATCCCTCGCGCCTGCCCCAGCTTGAGGGTCGCAACACCGTCTTTGTTAACAAATGTATGTTCTACTGCGGCAGTATGTGGCCGGTAGGTCGAAAAAACCCGCGTGAGTTGCGCATGCAGGCTGAGCAAACGCTCGGCCAGCGGCACACCCGTGGCTGAGTGGCAAATCCCGTTTGCCACATGGCTGAGCCTGCTGCCATCGACGTCAATCACGCCCCAACCCATATTTCGCAAGCCCGGATCAATGCCGATTACCCGTATCATATGCCCGATACCCTCAAGTTTGTTGCTTTTTGGGTGCAGTAGCACGAAAGCAGAACATTGCCTAACACTTATCGCACCAAGGTCGCCATTGACCCACATCAGGTCGCAACCAAGCCACCCGACGCTGCAACGCAGCATAAACAGGCGACATCCCGCCCAAAGCGCCAAGATTTCTGCCCTATTTTTGCCATAATTAACCAACTGTTAGCTATAATTTCTGCCATGCAGAAAACGCATATCAGCAGTGCGCTGGCGACGCCTTGCAGGATCTTCTCATTGTGCCTAATTGATCAGCATATCGTTGAAGAAATCAACATAACCCTTCAGAAAAGGACGGCTCCAATGGCTGCTTTTGACACTACCCGCACCACCTATGGCGTTGCATCATTTGCATCACGCACCTGCGCTTTTGTTGCCGATCTGGCCATGCAGGTTCAGGCATGGAACGACGCACGCGTTACCAGAAATGCACTGTCTAATCTGACAGACCGCGAACTGGCCGATATCGGTCTTGTACGTGGCGAGATTGACAGCATTGCAAACAGCAACATGATCCGCTGATCGCCTTTCGAGGCGCATCAACCAAAAGACATAAAAGGCCGCGTCAGGGTTTCCCTACGCGGCCTTAATATTTGCGCGGAACAAATTTGCGCAAATGCCCTTCATGACCGCCCCTCCCCCCGGAGGGCCTGCCATGAAGGTAATGATATCAGCGGAACAATGGCCCGATCTGATCTGCAAGGAACTGTGTCACAGGGTCGATCCCCAGAACACGCGCGCCCATCGCCTCAACGACAGTTCCATTTTCGAGAAGTGCCAGACGTTCGCTGTAGGATTCAGGTCCGTTGGCCGACAACATCAGCGCTTTGAAACAGAAAAAACCGAGAACCATAAGGAGCGCGCCCTTGAGCGGAAAATGCCGACCGCGCCGCTTTGCCTTCACCACCACCACACCGTTATTATCGATGCGGGTTACAAAGGCATTTTTACCGCGGCGCGCAGATTTCTTTGCGTGACTATTAACGCGGCTGTTAAAATCTTGTTTCGTGTAAACCATAGCAGTGGTCTCTCTCAGCAACAGCCCCCACCGTTGTTGAATAAATTTTTAGCCAATGATTGTGGCAAAAGTTGGGCAAATAAGGCGCATTGGCCTCAAATGGGGTTTAACTTAGGTCATTTTCCGGAGTGTTATCGTCGTCCAGTCACCAATACTCTCTCGATGATGAAGATTGATGCCAGACTGTGCATAAACGCCAATCACCTCATCCGCCTGCTCGTTCAAAATACCGGACAGAATCGCATAAGCGCCCTTCTGCATTACCCCCGCCATATCAGGCGCGAGTGCGATCAGCGGTCCTTTGAGAATATTGGCGAACACCAGATCGAAGGGCGCAGCCGCTGCCAGTGCTGGATGATCGAATCCTGCCGCTTCGACACAGTCGACCCGACCCTCCAGACCGTTTGCCACCACATTTGCCCGCGCGACATCCACCGCAACTTCGTCAATATCAGACGCCAGCACAGGATCCGCCCAGATCCGCGCAGCACCCATCGCCAGCACTGCTGTTCCACATCCGATATCGACAACGCGCTGGCCCACAAACCCGTCCAGCGCCAGACGGTCCAGCGCCTTGAGGCATCCCAAGGTTGTCCCGTGGTGCCCGGTCCCAAACGCCATCGCAGCCTCGATCAACAGGGGCTGACAATCATCTGGGACTTTATCGGCATCATGCGACCCATAGACAAAAAACCGTCCTGCCTCGACAGGGGCCAACTCACGCCGCACATGGGCGACCCAATCGGTTTCCGGCAGTTCCGAGACGTTAAAACTCTTCGCGCCGAATGCCGCTGCCAGAACGGCCAACGCGGTCATGTCCGGCGCCTCCTCGAAATAGCCCCCGACCTCCCACAGGCCCGATCCGTCTTCCATTTCAAAAACACCAACACCTGTAGGCTCCGGCGTTAGGTCCTCCATCGCCTCGCCCAAGGCATAGGCAGGCGCGCGCCCCGTGAGTGTCGTGAGTGCGGTGAATGTCGGCATCTATCGGCTCCTGTGTCAGTCTGTTTTCCGGTACGGTGCGGGCGCTGCGGGGTCAAGCGCTGCCGCGCCAGCCGCCGCTTGCCCCTTTGGAAAGGTTGACCCCAATCGGGCAAAGCAGCCAGACAAACGAGCCCCCCCCCCCATGCACAGGCGTCTAACACGCGACACGCCGTCAGAGAATGCAAACCGGCGCGCAGTGTGCCACTTACTCCGCTGCCCTGAGCCGGCGCGCCACAAAGACTGTCTCGTTTCCGGCCTCGGGATGGCGCGGGATCATCGTGGCCAGCCCGAATGAAACCGCAGCCATTCCCGCAGCCAGCAAAAACACTGCCGCAGGCGACGCAAGCCATAGAAGCCCCAAGGTTACCGGCAAAAACACAGCTGCAATATGATTGATCGTAAACGCGACCGCCGCTGTAGGCGCCATATCTCCCGGCGCGCCGATCTTCTGGAAATAGGTCTTGAGCGCAAGCGACAGACCGAAAAACATGTGATCCAGCACGTAAAGGACGGCCGCGACCTCGAACCCCAGATCAAACCAGTAAACCGCCCCATAAGACAGGAAGACGCACACCAGCCCCGTATACTCGAACATCAGTGCGTTTCTCTCGCCGAACCGACCCACGATTCTGCCCAGCATGGGTGCGATCACCATATTGATCACAAGATTGACCAGATATAGCCCTGCAACCTCGTGCACCGCGAAGCCGAATTTTTCAACCATCATGAAACCGGCAAAAACCATGAATATCTGCCGCCGTGCACCGGACATGAATTGCAATGCATAATAAAGCCAGTAGCGGCGGCGCAGAACCAGCTTTTTGATCTGCGGATGCGGGCTCTCGTATTGCGGGTAGGCAAGCAGCGCAAACACTGCCACTGCCATGGTGATGCCGCCGCCGATCATGAACACACTATTATAAGTAAGGCCCAAGGGCTCCCATAAAACCATAATCACGAAATACACACAAAAGGTAGCCGCCGAGCCGGTCGCCATGAGCCATCCCAAAATTTGTGGCGCTTTGTCCTTGGGTAGCCATTGCAACTGCAGCGACTGATTCACCGTCTCGTAATAGTGAAATCCGACAGAACTCAGGAACGTCAGTATCATAATACCCGTGAGTTGTGGATACCACGCCGTGATTGCCGTCGCTGCCCCCAGTAAAATGAGCGAGACAAGCCCAAGAACCTGCTCGCGCACGATGATGATGACAAAAATCACCAAAAACGACAGAAATCCGGGTATCTCGCGGATTGTATGCAAAAGCCCGATATCGGCCCCGTCAAAATCGGCCACTTCCTTCACAAAATTGTTCAAAAGCGCGTACCATGTGAAAAATGCGATCGGCATTGCCAGCGCCATCACAAAAAGCAACGCGATAGGCCGCCTCCACAGAGGCTGGTTGCGACCATCATCCAAGGTAAGAAATTCAATCATAAAAAATCCATACGCCCGCACCATGCCAAAGGCTACGGTAATTTGCGCACACGCACTTCGGTCGCGGACATCATTCGGCGCAACCGTGATTTTGGTGCCCGATGGCGTGCAGGTCATGCCCGCTCACCTTTTTCACAGCAAGCTTACGATCCTGACTGCGCATTGCGCGCAGCTATCAATAGAAACTTTGAGGATCGATATCGACGGCGAGCCTCAGATCCCCCTTTAGCTTGATCTGACTGATCCAGATACTCAAAGCGCGCTGCAACGCCACATTCTTGCTGGCCTTGACCAACAGCCGTACGCGGTGCCGCCCCCGCACCCGTGCAATTGGCGCAGGCGCAGGCCCGTAAACCTGTGCACCAACATCCCGCAAGGCTTTGTCGTTACGCGCCAGCTGGTTGCCTGCATCAAACACAGCTGCCACATCCGGCCCGCTCAGGATGATTCCCGCCAAACGGCCGTAAGGCGGCATACCCGCCTGCTCCCGCTCTTTGGCCTCTGCCTTCCAGAATCCCTCCTCGTCACCCGCGAGAATAGAGCGGATCACCGGATGATCAGGCTGATAGGTTTGCAAAAGCGCTGTACCCGGTGCCTCTGCGCGCCCCGCACGTCCCGCAACTTGCCGCATTAACTGGAATGTCCGCTCTGCTGCACGCAGATCACTACCCGTAAGACCCAGATCCGCATCAATGACCCCCACCAGCGTTAGCTTGGGAAAGTTGTGCCCCTTCGCAACCAGTTGCGTGCCGATAATAATATCTGCTGACCCTTGGGCAATTCCCGCGATCTCTTCTTTGAGGGCGCGCGCGGAGCCGTACATATCCGAACTGAGTGTGGCAATCCGTGCGTCGGGCCAAAGCGCATGCGCCTCCTCGCCCAACCGCTCCACACCCGGACCGATGGGCGCCATTTTATCTTCGGCCTCACAGCTGGGACAAGCCGTGGGCATCGGCTTGCTCTCGCCGCATTGATGGCAAATCAGCCGCTTGAGAAACCGGTGCTCGACCATGCGCGCGTCACAGTCATCGCAACCGATCTGGTGCCCGCACGCACGGCACAGCGTAACGGGGGCATAGCCACGGCGATTGATAAACAGCATCGCCTGCTCGCCCCGCTCCAGCCGCGCATCGACCTCTTTTTTGAGAGAGGGCGAAACCCAGCGATCCGATGGAAGGCCCTCGGATCGCATGTCGATGGTCCCCATCGTGGGCATTACCGCAGGGCCAAAGCGTGAAGTAAGCTCGAGCTTGGTGTATTTGCCCGCCTGCGCATTTGCCCAACTCTCGAGGCTGGGCGTGGCCGAGGCCAGCACGACGTGCGCTCCGCAAATTGACGCCCGCAGCACCGCCATATCGCGGGCGTTATACAAAACGCCTTCTTCTTGCTTGTAGGAGGTATCATGCTCTTCGTCGACGACGATCAGCCCTAGATTCTGGAACGGCAGGAACAAGGCGGAGCGCGCGCCGATTACCAATTGCGCATTCCCCTCGCCCACCATACGCCAGATGCGCCGCCGCTCGGTCATGGTCGCACCCGAGTGCCATTCAGCAGGCTTTGCCCCGAAGCGTGCCTCGACGCGGGTATAAAACTCTGCCGTCAACGCGATCTCAGGCAGGAGCACCAGCGCTTGACGCCCCGCACGCAGCGCCGCTGCAACCGCCTCGAGGTAAACTTCTGTTTTGCCCGATCCCGTCACTCCGCGCAGCAAGGTCGTGCCATAGTCGCCAGAGGTAACTCCGACGGCCAGAACTGCAGCGGCTGCCGCCTGATCCTCCGTGAGCGCCTTACTCGGTAATTCGGGGTCAAGCCGCACAAACGGCATGTAGCGCGGGCTTTCTTCCTCGCGCACGACCCCTTGCTTGACCAAGCCCTTGATCACAGACGAGGTTACCGCCGCCATCTCACCCAACTCCCGCAGGGTGAATGCCAGATCACCGTATTCCGCCAGCGTCTCCAATACCTTGGTTCGGGCCGCAGTCACACGGTCAGGCTCTCCCTCGCCGCGCCGGTAGATCTTTTGCATCGACGGCGGATCACCAAGGCCTGGCGCACGGGTCGTCAGGCGCAGCATCGCACTGAGCGGCGTCAGCGTGTAGGCGGCGGATTTCTCAAGGAATGAAAACATTTCTTCTCGCATGGGCACCGCGTCGAGCACGCGGATGATGGCGCGTACTTTGCTGTAGTCATAATCACCCTTTCCGGCACCCCAGACCACCCCGATGACCTTGCGGGGGCCCAACGGAACCTCGACATAAGCGCCCCGAAAACACCCACCCTCGGGGGCGCGGTAATCCAGCGCGCGATCAAGCGGTTGTGTTGTCAGCACTGATACCAGCGTGCCGGCCTCAAAGAACATTTGTTCGGACAAACGGAGTTTCCTTGCAGCTTTGGGTGGGTTGAGGGCTATCACCATCGCAGATCATGCGCTAAAGCAAAGGCCAGATAACCACCACCGCAGAATTGCCGACCGCGTGGCCCGGCAGATAGGATACAGACATGAAGTTTTTTGTAGATACCGCCGAAATTAAAGACATCGCAGAACTGAACGATCTGGGTATGGTCGACGGGGTCACAACCAACCCCTCGCTGATCCTGAAATCGGGACGCGACATTATAGAAGTCACAAAAGAAATCTGTAGCATCGTTTCCGGCCCCGTTTCTGCCGAAGTGGTCGCCATGGAAGCCGATGCAATGATCGCCGAAGGACGCAAACTGGCCGAGATTGCCGAGAATATCGCCGTAAAACTGCCCCTGACATGGGACGGCCTGAAAGCGTGCAAAGTGCTGTCGGACGAAGGCAAGATGGTCAATGTAACCCTGTGCTTCTCCGCCAATCAGGCATTGCTGGCAGCAAAAGCAGGGGCCACGTTCATCTCGCCGTTTATCGGGCGTCTGGACGACATCGACCTCGACGGTATGGACCTGATCGAAGACATTCGCACAATCTATGATAATTACGGGTTCGAAACGCAAATCCTCGCGGCCTCGATCCGCACGGTGGGCCATGTGCGTGAATGTGCGCTGGTAGGTGCCGATGTGATGACAGCACCACCGGAAGTGATCCGCAAACTGGCCACCCATCCCCTCACCGACAAAGGGCTGGAACAGTTTATGAAGGATTGGGCAAAAACGGGTCAAAAAATCCTCTAGGCAGAAGATAGCGGGGGGGGGTTGATATGCTTCTCCCCGCCCCTTGGCAAATTTACTACGTTTCAGCGTATTAACCTTAAAAAGAGCAGAAAAATAAATTCTGCCATGCTATTGAGAGTGGCAAACAGGATGAGAGCAGCATGAGTAGCAGCCCAAGAATAGAAGATGCAGTCCGCGAGACGATTATTTCACAGCCGGACGTGATTTTGGATGACAGTGATGTCATGCAGGCGCTGATTGCGGCTAATGAAAAGGCGATGGGCGGCAATATCGTCGATCTGCGCGGAATCGCGATGGAGCGGCTGGAGACGCGGCTGGACCGCCTTGAAGACACCCACCGCAGCGTGATCGCCGCCGCCTATGAAAACCTCGCAGGGACCAACCAGATCCACCGCGCCATACTGCGGATGCTTGACCCGCACGAATTTGAAGCCTTCCTGCGCAATCTGGGCGGTGAAGTCGCCGAGATTTTGCGGGTGGATACTGTCAAACTGGTTTTGGAATCCGTGCAAAATGACAATGACCCTGCAGTGCAGCGCCTCGGCGATGTCCTGAGCGTGGCAGAGCCCGGCTTTATCGACCGTTTCCTGACGCAAGAGCGCGGTGGCACGGTGCGTCAGGTGACATTGCGCTCCGTCCAGAATGCGTCAGAACAGATCTATGGTCCCAACGCCGAATGGATCCGCTCCGAGGCTTGTCTCAAACTTGATTTCGGCGCGGGGCGCCTTCCCGGAATGTTGGTCATGGGGGCAGAAGACCCGCATATGTTCGGACCGCAGCAAGGCACCGATTTACTAGGCTTCTTCACCGGTGTGTTCGAGCGGTCGATGCGCCGCTGGCTGTCTTGAGCACGCCGCACGATACACTTGCCATATCTCCCGCAGCGCGGGACGCCCTTCAAACATGGCTTGATCAACAGCGCGCCCTGAAAGGTGCCGCCGAAAACACCGTGACTGCCTATCGCGGGGATGTGACCGAGTTTTTGGCATTTATGAGCGTGCATCACGGCGGCACCGAAGGGCTCGGCGCACTTGCTAAGATAACAGTGAGCGATATGCGGGCATGGATGGCGCGCACGCGATCAGAAGATGTAGGACCGCGCAGCCTCGCGCGCAAACTCTCCGCCGTTAAAGCGTTCTACCGCTGGCTGGCCGAGCGTGAAGGATTTGAGCCAACCGCTGTTCTGTCGACACGCTCGCCCAAGTTCACTAAAAAGCTGCCCCGACCCCTTGCCGTTGATGCCGCCCGCGAGCTGATCGACTGCGTCGAGATGCAGGCACGACAGCCTTGGGTGGCGCTGCGCGATGTTGCTGTCCTTACCCTTTTGTGGGGCTGTGGCCTTCGAATATCGGAGGCCCTTGGCCTGACGGGGGCTGATGCTCCGCTTCCACAGGTTTTGCGCATCACCGGCAAGGGCGGCAAGGAGCGTGTCGTGCCCGTTCTGCCCGCTGCACGCGATGCTGTTGAAGCCTATCTGGGTGCCTGCCCTTTCGCGGCGCAGTCTAACGGCCCGCTGTTTCGTGGCGTACGTGGCGGTGCGCTATCTCCGGGTGCAATTCAGAAGGTGATGGCATCTGCGCGGATGCAGCTCGGACTGCCCGCCAGTGCGACCCCCCATGCCATGCGCCACAGTTTCGCAACCCACCTTCTGGACGCAGGCGGCGATTTACGTGCCATTCAGGAATTGCTTGGCCATGCATCGCTCTCGACGACGCAGGCCTATACCGCCGTAGACACCCTGCGCCTGATGGAAGTCTACAACCGCGCGCACCCGCGTGCGTGACCGTTTTTTATTTGCACCCAAGTCCGTGATTTGCGAGACAAGCCTATGACACTCAGACAAAAAGCCCTCGCCGTTCATTTGCTCACCGGGACCGGTGCCGTATTCGCCATGCTCGCGATGCTGGCCGCAGTCAGATCCGAGTATGATCTGATGTTTCTGTGGCTGGTTGTGGCGTTTTTTGTTGATGGCATCGACGGACCATTGGCGCGTAGATATGATGTGAAAACGAACGCGCCTGAGTTTGATGGCGTACTGCTGGATCTCATCATCGACTATCTCACCTATGTGTTCATCCCCGCTTTTGCCCTGTTTCAATCGGGCCGCATGGACGGGTGGAGCGGATGGCTGATGCTGATCATCGTAACCTTCGCAAGTGCCATGTATTTTGCAGATACACGTATGAAGACCAAAGATAATTCGTTCTCCGGCTTTCCCGGTTGCTGGAACATGCTGGTGCTGGTGATCTTTGCCCTCAACATTCCGTGGTACATCAGCCTTGTGCTGGTGACATTCCTTGCAATCACAATGTTTGTACCGCTGAAATTTGTACATCCCGTGCGCACGGACCGTTGGCGCAACGTGACCTTGCCAATGGCGCTTGCATGGACCTTTTTTGCAGGTTGGGCCGCGTTGGTTAATTTTCACCCCGAAAGCTGGGCGGCGTGGGGGTTGGTTGTGACTTCAATCTATCTGCTGTTCGCGGGCATTGCGCAGCAAATTCTCTATGATGGCCGCAACCTCTAGCGAAGGCTAGATCAGGAAACCACCAGCACCCTCATGACGCAGCAGCGCGACCTTTGTCTCGACGCCGCCTGCCCCAGAGAAACCCGTCAGCCCTTTTGCCCCCATCACGCGATGGCACGGTATAATGATCGGAACAGGATTACCGCCGCAGGCCTGCCCCACCGCCTGCGCAGGAACGCCGAGGCGTTTGCCAATGTCACCATAAGTGCAGGTTTCGCCAAAGGGGATTTCGGACATCGCCGCACAAACAGCCCGCTGGAAATCCGTGCCAGCAATCCGGAGCGGCAGATCAAATTTTTGCAGCGCCCCTGCTGCATAGGCCAGTAATTGGCGGCGCCCCTCCTCCAGCAGATCAGTCATGTCATTGTCAGCATTACGCCCCCACCTGAGTGCAGTAATATAGCTGTCCTCCTCGACAAGGATCAGATCACCGAATGTGCTGGGGATGGTGCATGTTTTCATGCTGTTATAATGGGCGCTAAGTCTTGCACACTCAATCCGGATGATGCGGAACAGAAACGAGGGGCGGACAAAGCCCGCCCCCTTTTATCATTCAGATTGCCGCATCACAGCGGCCACACACCGCTTCATGGCTGTGCGTACCCACATCGGGCAGCACTTTCCAACAGCGTGCACATTTCTCGCCCTCTGCCTTGGCAAAGGTAACGCCAACACCGGCAATGTCCGCATTTTTGAACGCACCCTCGGGTGCATCGCCCTGCACGATCATGATCTGGCTGGTGATGCACAGATCTGCAAAGGTGTCGGGATCAGTAATCACAGCTGCAAGTTCTGTACTGAGATATACGGTGGGCGCCGCTTCGAGGGAGGAGCCGATGACTTTGGCCGTCCGCTGTTCCTCCAGCGCTCCCGTTACCACACGCCGCACCGCACGCACGGTTTCGGCGCGTTTGGCCAGCACATCATCACGCCAGTCAGCGGGCGTTTCGGGGAAATCCTCCAGATGAACCGAAGTCTCAGCGCCATGCCGCTCGAGCCATACTTCTTCCATTGTGAACGGCAAAATCGGTGCCAGCCACGTTGTTAGGCGGGCATAGAGATGATCAAGCACGGTAAGCGCGGCCAAACGGCGCGTCGTGTCGCCATCGCAATAGAGCGCGTCCTTGCGGATATCAAAGTAAAAAGACGACAGATCAAGCGTCGCAAAGTCGAAGATCGCCCGGAACACACCCTGAAAATCAAACCGTGCGTAGCCCTCACGCACAACCCCGTCGAGCACCGCCAGCTTGTGCAGCATTAACTGCTCCAGCTCCGGCATGTCGTCGCGGGTCACCGCGCGGGACGGGTCGAAATCAGGCAGCGACCCCAGCATATAGCGCATCGTGTTGCGCAAACGGCGATAGCTGTCGGCAGTGCCTTTGAGGATTTCATCCCCGATCCGCTGGTCGTTGGTATAGTCGGTCTGCGCAACCCAAAGGCGCAGAATATCGGCACCATATTGGTCGATGATCTTTTGCGGAACGATGGTGTTACCGATGGATTTGGACATCTTCATGCCTTTGGCATCCAGCGTAAAGCCGTGCGTGACCACGTTGCGATAAGGCGCACGGCCCGTTGTTCCAACCGATTGCAACAGCGACGAATGGAACCAGCCGCGATGCTGGTCGGTCCCTTCCATATAGACATCCGCGATGCCATCGTCAGAGCCGTCCTCACGGTCACGGAGGGTAAATGCATGGGTCGAGCCACTGTCAAACCAGACATCAAGAATATCCATGACCTGATTATAATCATCAGGGTTCACGATACCGCCAAGGAAGCGCTCCTTCGCGCCCTCCTCATACCATGCGTCTGCGCCCTCGGTCTCGAAGGCCTCGACGATTCGGGCGTTCACATCGACATTGCGCAGAAGGAAATCGGGATCAGTTGGCAGCTTACCCTTGAGTGTGAAGCACGTCAGTGGCACACCCCATGCGCGCTGGCGCGACAGCACCCAGTCGGGTCGTGCCTCCATCATCGCATGCAAGCGGTTGCGGCCTGATTTCGGCGTCCAGTTCACATTGTCGATCTCGGTCAGGGCGCGCTCGCGGATGGTTTTGCCGAACATGTCCTGCCCGTCGCCTACGGGACGGTCGATGGCTGCAAACCACTGCGGTGTATTGCGGTAGATCACGGGTGCTTTTGAGCGCCAACTGTGGGGATAGCTGTGCTTGATCTTGCCACGCGCCAGCAGGCCACCGACCTCCACAAGCTTGTCGATCACGGCGGCGTTTGCATTGCCCTCCTTGCCGTTGGGCTTGAGGATCGCCTTGCCGCCAAAGAACGGCAGATCATCGCGGTAGCGACCGTCAGGCATCACATTATAGGTGATAACCTGCTCCAGCATCCCCAGTTCACGGTAGAGGTCATATTCCTCAAGGCCGTGGGAAGGCGCGCAATGTACAAAGCCTGTGCCTTCGGTGTCGGTCACGAAGTCCGCCGCGCGGAAATCACGCAGGTCGTCCCATTCACCGTTACCACCCTCGGCACCGGCGAGCGGATGTTTGAGGCTGATGGCTTCCAGTTCTTCATTGGTCACATCACGAACACGGGTCCAGTTGCCCTCCTCCAGTCGCGCACGGCCCAGAACGTCCGCCGCCAGATTGTCGGCCAGCAGGTAGCGATCACCGACAGACGCCCAGCATTCGTCAGGCGTCTCGCTGATCTCATAAAGACCGTAGGAGATACCAGCGCCGTAAACGACAGCCTTGTTAGACGGCATCGTCCACGGTGTTGTTGTCCAGATCACAACCTGCGCGTTCTCCAGATCACCGCCCCCCACAACACGGAATTTCACCCAGACGGTAAAGCTTTCCTTGTCGTGGTACTCGACCTCCGCCTCGGCCAGTGCTGTCTGCTCTACGGGTGACCACATCACAGGCTTGGAGCCCTGATAGAGCGTGCCGGTCATAAGGAATTTCATGAATTCCTCCGCGATCACCCGCTCGGCGTGGAAATCCATTGTGAGGTACGGTTTTTCCCAGTTGCCAGTAATGCCAAGGCGCTTGAATTCCTCGCGCTGGATATCGACCCAGCCCGAGGCAAACTCGCGGCATTCGGCGCGGAATTCATTGATCGGCACCTGATCCTTGTCGCGACCCTTTTGGCGGTACTGCTCTTCGATCTTCCACTCGATCGGCAAACCGTGGCAATCCCAGCCGGGGATATAGCGGGCATCACGGCCCATCATCTGGTGGGAGCGCACGATCATATCCTTGATCGTCTTGTTCAGCGCATGGCCGATGTGCAAGTGTCCGTTCGCATAGGGTGGCCCATCATGCAGCGTGAATTGCTTGCGGCCGCCATCCTTTGCCTTTTCGCGCAGGCGGTCATAAATGCCCAGCTCCTCCCAGCGGGCGAGCCATTCGGGCTCGCGCTTGGGCAGGCCTGCACGCATCGGAAAATCGGTGCGAGGCAAGTTCAGTGTGGGTTTGTAATCAAGTTTTTCAGGTGTATCGGCGCACATGCGGAGCGTCCTTTTCAGATCGTCAAATTCTGGGAATATGGGGTCGGTGCGAGGGGCTCGAACACCTTTGCCCGGCAGCTCAGATGAGGCTGAGCGCCGGGGATGTAATTCGTCTTATGATCAGATGTGCTGTCATGTTGGAAAGGCTTATAGGCCCCCGCCCCCAAGGGGGCAAGCGCGTCTTGGTCTTATGCAGGCGGCAAGGGCGGCGGGTTGGTATACTCCGTCCGGTCACGATCCTTCGCCCAGCGGTTGAGCCACGCGAGCGCAGCCAGCGCCAAACCCAGCACCAAAAGCGAGAACACTCGCGTCAAACCGTCAA
The DNA here is from genome assembly GCF_003610455.1 of Sulfitobacter guttiformis. Classification (NCBI taxonomy): domain Bacteria; kingdom Pseudomonadati; phylum Pseudomonadota; class Alphaproteobacteria; order Rhodobacterales; family Roseobacteraceae; genus Sulfitobacter; species Sulfitobacter guttiformis. The sequence goes on from NZ_RAQK01000001.1 coordinate 675,987, forward strand.
GATCGGTCACATCGATCAGGAAAACCTTTGCCACCGCCAGCCCGATCACCATCAGTCCCGCCTTGCGGATCACGCCCGAACGACGGGCGAGCGACTGATAGAACAGCACCGCACCAGCCATCAACAAAACGATGGTGTAGGTATATTGCTCCGGCTGGGAGATGCCATTTCCGAGGAACATAGCCGCGCCGCCCTGCCAGAAATGGCGGATCACAGCAAAGAACCAAAGCGCCAGCGTGGCACCTCCCACCGCAGCTATCGCTACGCGCAACTGCCCGTTAATGCGCGTCAGCCGCCATGCGCCCGCCATCAAGATCATGGCGGGTAGCAAATAGGCAGCGCCAAGGGTGTTCAACAGCTCCGGCCCAAAGACATTGTTTGCCATTCTCTGCGCCAACAACGGGTTGGCTACCGTCAGCGCACCGGTCAAGGCGCCCCCGCCAATCACAGAAAATCCCGCCGCCAACGCCCAGCGCGCTCTGTCCAGCAGTCCCAGCGTGCGTCCTTCGGTCCGCTGGACCTGCGCCAGCGCAAGCCCGAGCCAGACCGCAGCATTGAGGCCAAAACTCCAATGTGTGTCGTCGTAGGCATCGCCGACAGCGCTCCTGATCCAACGAAAAATTAAAATGCTGAGCGTCAAGCCAGCCGTAGACCACAGTGCAGAATCGAGCATGACTTTGGCATTGGCACGCGGCAAGGCGCGGATCAGCCACAGGGACGCGCCAAACGCCGCCAACGTGCCCACATAACCCAGCAGGACGTCCCCGATCGGAGCATCGTGCGCATAGCCAAGCCCCGGATCGACCACCAAACGGTAGCCCAGAGTCACAACGCCCGCAGCAATAAACCATGTCAGCGCCGGCAGGTTCCACGCGCGGTCGAGCGCTGCCGCCGCCACCACCGTCACAGCAAGTGCAACGGTCAGCGCGACCGAACTCAGGACGATCACAAAGGCAAATGCCATACAGGCCAGCGCCGACATGATGGCGAAACTCACGCGCAGACGGTCCTGACCGTCCTTACGCGCAAACCGTTCTGCGAAAAATGCCATAAGTGCAGCCAGTCCAGCAGCATGCAGCGCCCAGGGATAGCTGCCAATGACCGCTGCGGGCTGCCATGCCATTTCGAGCAAGATCGCCATCGCAGGTGCAAAGACTGCCGCAAATGCCGCCCAGATCGCAGCGAACGGGCCACCGCGCAGACTGCGCCAAAGGGCAGCCAAGGAGATCATTACCCCGAGGCCAACCAGTATTGTAACGACCCATGGAAACGCTGCATCCACGTTGTGGGTGTAGGTGTTTGTGAAGGTCATAAAGGTGACGCGGCGGTTCTCACCTTGCGCAAAGACCGACAGCAACAAAGTCAGCGGCGGTAGCAGTGCCGCATCCTGTAGTGCAGGCGCGCGATTAGACCATGAAATCAGCAGCACCCCAAGAAACGCCAACAATGCAACGCTCACCCAGATTTCAGGTGCCCCGGGTTTCCAACTGATAAGAAGAATCACACAACTTGCCGCGACAGACCCGAAGGCAAGCGAGGTTGGGAAAGCAGGCCACTGCACGCCGCGATCTCTTGCCCCGAATGTCATGCGCCCCAGCAGACCCAAAAGCACGGGCGGGCCCGCGTGATCGGGTGAAAAGCTGCGTGCGGGGATCAGAATGGCCAACAATGGCAGCGCCGCAAAATACAGTTGCCCTGTCCATGCAACGCTGCCGCCGCCGCCCAGCAAAACCGCAAACCCCATCAAATAGGCAAGCGCCAGCGTCAGCGCCGAAATCCAGCCCCACCGCCGCACAGTATCGACCCCAAGACCCAGCATGGCCACAACTGCAAAATAGCCGAACAACGGACTCGCGTCCTGACTCGAGCTGCCCAGAACCACGGGCGCGCCATATGCACCGATCACTCCGACCGCAACCAGCAGCGGCCCGTGCATCCAGCCCAGAACAACCGCGATCAGTGCTACAACCGCCATACCCGTCATCGCAGCACCGCCACCGATCAGATCATAGAGCATGCGCGCCGACAGAATCGCGCCGAAAAGCGTAACAATTCCCGCGCCGGAAAACACCGCCGGTAAATAGGCTGTCGCCGACTGTACTGTATCGCCGAACCGGCGGCGGATGAACTCTCCCAAGCCGATAAGTGCCATGCCGAATGCGAGCGCGGCAGCCACGCGGGCACGCGGCGGCAACAGGCCGTTCTCCATCCCGTATTGCACCAGAAATATCCCCGCCAGCGCAAGAGACGCGGCCGAAACAGCGTAGAACCAGTTCTCCTGCAACCATGGCCCGAGATCGGCCAGCGCTTTTGCCACCGGCGAGGGCGCGCGCGGCGCAGCATGAACAACCGGGGCCTCAACCTCTCGCGCAATTTCGGGAGGTCCGGTCCGCGCAGGCAAAGGTGGCACTCCAGGGCTTGTCGTCTCGACCGGTACGGGGTCTGCTTCCGGCAGTGGCACCGCCGTTGTAGTACCGCCGCGATCTTTGCGCAGTTGCTCAATCACATCACGCAAGACATTGATTTCAGCCTCGGCCATGGAAACCCTGCCGCGAAGGCCTGATTGCCCGATGACCAGCGCAATAACTGTTACCGGAATGGCGAGCAGGATAATCGCCGCAATTACTAAAAGACCGTCCATGGCGCTAACTCCGTATCGCAAACCCGAATTAAGGGGAACCTATCCTCACAGGCGGGCAGCTGACAGTAAGGAAAACCTTAACGCACGGTGTCCGAGCTGCCGGATTTGCCGAACAGTCCACCAAGGCTGGCGCTGATGATGCTGCGCACCTTGGGGCGGCGTCCGGAAGTGAATGGTAGCGGGCGACAAACCTCGATCGCAGCGACGCCCACACGCGCTGTAAGCGCACCATTGACCAGCCCCTCACCAAAGCGGCGGCTGAGCTTGCCCAGCAACGAGCCACCCAAAATAGGCTCCAGCATGTCATCGCCCACGGCTACCGCGCCTGTAGCCACCAGATGCGACAGCACCGCACGGGTAAGCCGCCAGCTGCCGAAAAAGCCCGACCGGCCGCCATAGATTTCCGCAATCCGCCGTATCATCCGAAGGTTGGAGGTGAGAGCAGCCGCAACATCGGCCAATGCCAGCGGGACAAGCGCGGTAACAGTTGCTACCTGCCGTGCCGCCGCCTCGACCTCGCGCTGTGCTGCCAGATCGAGGGGGGCAAGCACTTCACGCTCTGCGAGCCCCAACAGACCCGCGGCATCAAACTGGTCACCGCGCAGCTCCGCCAAACGCTCGCGACCCCACCTTGTGTCCTCACGCCCTTTGTAAAGGCTCACCAGACTGTCAGTAACATCACGCGCGGCAGCCAGATCATCATCGGCCAATGACCGGGTGGCGGAATGGCGCAATCCGTCAAGACGCCCCAAGCGACCAAACGCCGCCAACTCGCGCAGCGCCACCAGCGCTAGCACCAGCAAAAAAGCCCCCATCAGAACGCTCATCACCATTCCGACCAAGGGATAGCGTGCGGTCAGATCAGTAACAAAGCTCCACGCTGCCAGTGACACAAATGCGCCAACCAGAACCGCCGCCAACCCCCAAAACAGCCGCATCAGCCGCGAGGGTTTGCGCGCTGCAAGCCGCGCCGCGATCTGCATGGCCTGACCCTGAGGCGCGCCCTGAACCGCCAGATCATTTACCGGGGGTGCTTGGGAAACAGATGGGCGCGGGCCCGCATCTTTCTCCAAATCAAAAAGAACAGGACCTTTTGCCATCAGACTTCCTCCCGATACCACTCGAAGCGGATGTCGGGCAAATGCGCGTCATTGTCTGCGCCATCCGTGCGGGCGACCTCGATAAATCCGGCCTTACCGTAGAACCGCGTCGCACGGTCATTTGCCTGATAGCTCCATAATCCCAGCTTTTTAGCATTGCGCTGGGCATCCAGCATCAAGGTCCGGGCAACGCCTGTGCCCTGCAGATTTGGGCGCAGCGCCAACGCGTGGATTTCGGTGCCCTTGCGGGCAATAAAACCGGCAATCTCGTCATCCACAATCGCCATGCGCACCCAATTGGCCTCGATCATAATACCAATAAGTTTGATCTCTTCGGCGGATGTATAAAGGTCCGGCAACCACTCAAGTGTTGAATTGGCCGCTGCCAGAATATCGGCCAGCTTGCCCGCGTCCAGCGCGCGCGCAGGGCGTATCATTACGGGGGTCATAGCCGGTCTCCGATCAAAAACTCTGCCGCACGATCAATGCGGATGTGCGGCGGACCGTCTCCGGGCCGTAAATCCAGCGGCGCAGGCGCAAAACGCATGATCTGGTAATCCGCGTCAAGCCATTTTTCCGCCCCTGCCCGCGCAGGACTCAGCAAATGGGCAGGATCATCGGGCAGCGCACCCGGATAAAATGCCGCCTGCTTGCCTGTATCCAGAAGAGTGCCACGCACAACGTCCAAGGCAGCCCCCTCATGCATCATCGTGTCCTCGGTCGTGGCGCGCAGCGATGCGATGGCCAGTGCTTGGGTCTTTGCGCCGGCGAAACGCGCACGCTCGCGCGCATCACGGGTGAGCGCCTCCATTATGGCAGTCAACTGTGCGTGCTGACTGTGGTGCAAATGGTCGGCCTTGGTCGCGGCAAATAGGATCTTCTCGACCCGCTTGCCGCCCAGCAGTCCACCCAAAAAACTGTTTTTCCCAGGGCGGAATGCGCCCAAAGTCTCGCTCATGGCGGCGCGCAGATCCTCGACCGCTGGAGGGCCAGCGTTAATCGCGCCCAAGGCATCGACCAGTACTACCTGACGGTCGATGCGGGCAAAATGATCGCGGAAAAACGGTTTCACCACTTCGCGTTTATACGCCTCAAACCGACGCGCCATTTCGCGACGCAGGGATTTGCGCGCATCGCCACCGCCTGCAGGCAGCGGCGCAAAGGTGAGCACGGGTGAGCCCGCAAGATCGCCAGGTAGCAGGAAGCGCCCTGGTGTGCAGTCCGAAAAACCGTCGCTGCGCGCCTGCTGAAGATAGGCGGCAAAGCTCTGCGCAAGGGCTTTTGCCACCGGCTCTGCCAATTCAGCCTGCGGGTCAGTGCCTTGCACCATTGCCAGGTAGGCCGCCGCCTGGGTCCGAGGCGCAATGCGCGTCAGTGTTTGCGCGCTCCATGTATCATAGTCGACATCAAGAAGGCCCAGATCCAGCAGCCATTCACCGGGGTAATCAACAATATCCAGATGGATCGTACGTGGTCCTTGCAGGCCTGACAGCAGTCCCTTAGGGCGCACCCGCAAGCTCAAGCGCAGCTCAGAGACGGCGCGGGTGCTGTCAGGCCAACTGGGGGTTTTGGCAGTCAGAGCGGCCAGATGCGCCTCGTACTCGAAGCGCGGGATAGTATCATCGGGCTGCGGCTGCAAAAACGCCGCTTCGATCCTGCCCTCGCCCGCCGCAACAAGGCCCGGCATACGGCCACGATCCATGAGATTGGCCACAAGCGAAGTTATGAACACCGTCTTGCCCGACCGCGCAAGACCCGTGACCCCAAGCCGGATCACCGGTTCAAAAAAGGCTTCTGTAACTGTATCTTGTACAGCTTCGACCTGCCGCCAGATGCCGTCAGCGATTTGAGATAGTACCACGTGCGCCTCTGCCCTCTTTATTCACATCTACATAGGACCAAACCACGGGGATTGCCACAGGCTGGCCTCCGCGATAAAGCCCCTTTTATGCCCAGATATGCCCTTCAAGTTGAATATGACGGTGAACCGTTCCATGGCTGGCAACGCCAGAACGATTATCCTTCGGTAGCTGGCGCGATCGAGGATGCGCTGGCCAAGCTGGAAAAAGGGCCGCACAAGATCGCTGCAGCAGGGCGCACCGATAAAGGTGTGCATGCGCTGGGGCAGATTGCCCATTGCGACATGCTGCGCGACTGGACCCCGTTCCGTCTGTCTGAGGCGCTCAATTATCATCTCAAGCCGCATCCCGTGGCGATAGTGAATTGTGCCCGTGTGGGGGATGACTTTCATGCAAGGTTCGGTGCGCTGGAACGCCGTTATCTGTTCCGGATCCTACCGCGCCGCGCGCCGCTGACGCATCTGCGCGGCTTCGTTTGGCAAATCAAACAGCAGCTTGATATCGAAGCTATGCAGAGCGCTGCCAACGTTCTGGTGGGGAGGCATGATTTCACCACATTCCGCTCTACAATCTGCCAATCCGCCAGTCCGGTCAAAACCGTTGACAGGCTCGCGATTGCTCAGGTCGAGACAGATTATGGCACCGAGGTTCATTTTGACGTGCGCGCCCGCTCGTTTCTGCACAATCAGGTGCGCAGCTTTGTCGGCACGCTGGAGCGGGTCGGCTGTGGCTCCATGACCCCTGCTGATGTGCAAACAGCCCTTGATGCCCGCGACCGTGCGGCCTGTGGGCCAGTATGTCCGCCGCACGGCCTTTATCTGGCGCAGGTCACCTACCCAGAGCCGTTGTTCGATTAATCATTATCGTTGCTGACACCCGCACCAGCGCCTGACTGGCGCGATGCATCACTCTCGGCGACAAGCAGGGCGGCGGCAAATGCGCTCCAGCGTATATAGGTATCGTGTGACAAACTAATGCGCATGATGTTGCGACGAAGGGCAGGTTTGCCAACCTCCATGGTCAGGGTGCCATCCGCGTCAAGGCGCGCGCTACAGGGCATACTCTCGACATAGCTACGGGCCAATGAGGTGTCACCGCCCTCCATAATGCCACGTGCAATCCCTTTCACAGCCTGCTCTGCAATCTGCGCAATGCCCAAGGGGTAAGATAGGATTGGCCCATTGGGCAAAGCAGCGAGAGCTTCATCGAGGTCATCAACTGCTCTGCCCGTGACCAGATGCAGCACAGCAGCGCTGCCGAATTGGGCGGCCTGAGCAGGAGGCGCGCCACCACCACGGGCCGCTTTTGCCGCCAACACCATCACCTCGTTGGCGGAATGTGTCATGCGGCAAAAACCGGCAACCACCAGTCATCCGCGTCCTGCTCCAAATCCTCCGCCAAAGGTGCGCCCTGACACAGGGTGATGCGGGTCCAACGGTCGCATTTGGGGTCAAATTTTGACGCACCAAAAAACGACAGCTTGCAGCGCAGCATATCAATGGGCAGGCAGGTCTGTGCGATGAGATTATCGCGGATCTCGCCATAGGGGTAATGCGCGCTCAGCGTCACCCGCTGGACCGCCAGCGCATGATCGGGATGGCGGTTAAGATAGGTCGAAACCGGCTCGGCTTTCGAGGGCAGATCATCATATGCGGCCTTGACGCGCCGCCCGATATCCAAGGGAGTTTCCAGCGCAGCCCCCTCCTCCTCGAAACGCAGGCCCAAGCGTGGCTCCATCTTGGCCTGTGAGACGTACCAGAATTGGGTGCAGTTTTGGGGCGCGGCGTAATCTACCCCCAACGCCCAGTCGTAAAGGGCCTCTATCGCTGCCCGAAGGGTGTCTGTATCCCCCAGCGGCGGCGCAAACCCGCCAAAGGGATCAGCCATACATTCTGCCAAACCGTCGACCAGTTCGCCGAATGGCTCGATCAACAGCGCGGCCATCAACTCCTGCACATCTTCACTCAAGACCGCAACGTCCCGCATCACAGCATCCAACGGGCGCAGCCCACGCAATCGCTCCGGCAAGAGCAGCGCGGCGGCATGAGTCCAGTCACGGCGCAGCCTATCGATTCGCGACTGGTGCGCTGGATCAGGAACCTGCCATTGATACAGGTGCGCGCCTGCCCGCCGAGCCAGCGCCCCGATGCGGTGGATTTGCCTGGGCGTCAGCCCCTCGATGGCACGCACCCGCGCGAGCGCCGTCTCGCGCGCCAGCATCCAGTTATTCAAAAGGACAGGATGGTTCACCAGAAATGGCGCCATCCCGAGACCGGTAGAATTACCGATGCCCAAATACCGCCTCGTTGCACGATCAAGAGTGCTGCGCCCCGCATGCTCGGCCAACGCATGCGTAAAGTGCCGGATAAGCCAGACCGTAAGCATTTCGGCAGCGAAGGGCCCCTCAAGACCGGGACGCGTGTCATAGGCGGCACGGTCTGCAATGCCGAACTTTCCGTTGCCATACACAGCGGTCGTACGCATCAGGTATCCAACGCTGCGGATCATCGCCAAATCAGGCTGCCTCCCCGCGCGCAATTCCTCGACCACATGGGCAAACAGACGCACGGATTTATTGGCGCGGCTCAGGATCAGGTCACGCGGGCCAAAACGCCCCGCTTCTTGCAAGGGTGCATTGGTTTTGATGCGCGCGATGTCATCTGCGGCGGGCAGGCCGTCGAACAAGACATATGCCGTGTCCCATGCGGTAGCGATCACGCGGTCTGTACGCAGTTCTGCCGGCAGATCGGTAGAAATTGCCACCAGCGAATAGGTATACCCGCCCAACATCACACTGAACACAGCATGGCCAAAACCATCCGCACACATCACCCATTCGCGCTGGACAACGCAGGCGTTCTCCTGTGCTAACCTTCGCATCAGGCTGCGCAGGAACGACAGCCTTGTGGGAAACATCGCACCCATCCGTGACAGGCGCATCACCTGCGAAGGCGGCCGCAACGGCATCTGCGGTGGCGTTTCAAATATGTCTTTCATTTTTGGGGGCCAAAACTACTCTCGTAGAACCTGAGCCAGTTGCCCCCCATGATCCCGTCGATATCATCCGCCGAAAGGCTGGTTCCCTCAAGGCCAAGGCGGATATTGCCAAAGTCGCGGTTGTCACTGAACCAGTCGGGCATCTCGGGAAATCCTGAATCGCTGGCCGTGCCCTCACCGTAATCGATCACTTTTGACCAGCGACCCACCCGCATCCACTCCACTATGCTGTCGGGTTGATCCTGACACAGGTCGGTGCCGATGCCGAGATTTCGCGCGCCGTAGCGCCGCGAGGCTTTCTCGATCATCTGGCAAAAACTCGCGAGCGTGCAGGCAGGGCCAGCGGCCAGATGGTGCGGATAAACCGAAAAACCCAGCATCCCGCCGCTTTCGGTCAGCGCAGTCAGAACCGCGTCGGATTTGTTACGCAAAGCGTTGTGCCACCACGCGGGGTTTGCATGGGTTATGGCGATGGGGCGGGTCGAATGGGCGATAGCATCCTTTGTAGAGCGCTCTCCGGAGTGGGACATGTCCACAACTATCCCGACACGGTTCATCTCGGTGACGACTTGCCGCCCCATACGGGTAAGACCTGCATCATAATCCTCGTAACAGCCCGTCGCCAGCAAAGACTGGTTGTTATAGGTCAGCTGCATAAAGCGGATGCCAAGCTGATGGCAGATCTCCACAAGACCAATATCATCCTCGATCGGGCTGGGGTTCTGGAAGCCGAAAAAAATGGCGGTGCGTCCAGTTTTCTGGGCATCGCGGACACAGGCTGCTGTGGTGCCTTTGAAAATCAGATCAGGATGCATCTCGAACCAGCGGTTCCATTGCTCGAGGTTCAGGACCATCTCGCGGAAATTTTCGTGGTAAGCGATGGTCACATGTACCGCATCCACGCCACCATTGCGCATCTGCTCAAATATACGGGGTGAGAATTTTGCGTATTGGAGGTTGTCGATCAGAGGTGTTTTCATACCATCATTGATGGCGCACGACCCTGTACCGGTCCAGTAAAAACATCCACGAAGGGCATAAACCAGACAAACAAGGAAAGGCCCGATATCAGCAAACCGGACCTTTCCAAACTCGTTACAGCGATGAAACCATCAAACTCGTTAATCAGTGCAATGCATTATCAACACTCAACACGCTGATCCTGCATTTCACCGACAGTCACGAAGACCGCGCGCCAGAAGTTTCACCAAAAGGTTTCTTTTTTCGTAAAAAAATCTGCCCGCTAGAGCGCGACCATCGGCGCTGCCGCCAATACGGCTCCAGTCGGAGCACCGGTCGGCGATCCGCCAGTAGGTTCGTCCGAAATGGCGAGTGTGATCTCTGCAACACGTGCGCGAAGCGCCTCGGGTAAAACAACTCGTGCCCTCTCGGTCACAGGCAGGACGCCCAACGACACAGGCGCGGCATCAGGGACAATAGCCCAGAGTTCGAACACGCGCCCCGTCGCCTCTTCACCAGCGACCCGGCCAATCGAAATATCACCCCGCGCCGGATCAAATACCGCCAATACCTGAAGCGGAACCTCCTGCCCCGACAACTGGCTCGCATAGATCGTCTGATCGGCCTGCGGAACTTCGGGGCCTAGCTGCTGAATGCCCATGTATGCGACCAACGCAATCGCGGCAAAGCTTAGCCCTTTCCAGACCCAAAGTCGTTCTGACAGGGGCACTGGTGGACCAGCGAACATCTGCTTGAGCAGTTTCTTTTTGACCCGTCTGGGCGGCGCTACCGGATCAATACTGTCGGTCATCGCGACCAGCCGTTCCTGCCAACCCATTACCAATGCGGCAAAGGCAGGATCAACAGCTAACCGCGTAGTCGCATAGGCCAGCTCTTCACCTTCCAGCAGCTTCAATACCAGTTCGGCGGCTAAAAGGTCATCGCCATGAGGTGCCAATTCGTCAATCATGTCTACCCTATCACTCACGGCTCATGCACTCCCGCAGGGAGATCAGGCCACGGCGCAGCCACGTGCGCATAGTGTTGAGGGGCACATTAAATGCATCCGCCAAATCGGAATAGCTTTGACCGTCAAGATATGCACCGCGCACGGCGGCGCCGCGATCCTCTGCCAGTTCATCGAGGCAACCGACAAGGCGACGCGCCTCACCTGCCGCGATGGCGTTTTGTTCAGGTGTAGCTCCGGGCGCGGACAACTCGAGGCCCGGAGTGTCCACGTCAATGTGACCTTTGCGTGTGGCGCGAAGACGGTCGATGGCAGTGTTGCGGACGATGGTGATTAGCCACGTCATCGGGCTCAGTCCATTCGACTGATACCGTGATGCGTTATTCCAAATCTTTACAAAACTGTCTTGCATTGCGTCCTCTGCCGCGGCCCGATTGTTCAACACACGCAAGGCGACGCCAAATAGTTTCGCAGAAGTCGCATCATAGAGCGCAGAAAAGGCAGCACGATCGCTGAGCGCGACGCGACCGATCAAATTTTCAATGTCTTGCCGGTCCATAAAACGACCCAAATTACCACACCTTGCTACAATGGTGCATGCGCGCATAAAGTCAAATGGACAAGCCTCATCATTAAGGAATAAATCCCCGTGAGCATACCCGTGATCGAGTATTTTTACTCTGCGCATTCCGCCTATGCCTACCTTGGCGCGCCGACCCTCTACAAAATTGCCGCACACGCGAATGCGCGGGTCGTTCACCGCCCCTTTGACTTTTTGCCGGTTATACAAGCCTCCGGCGCGATGGGTTTCAAAGAACGTAGTGCGGCGCATATCGCTTATTTCTTCGGCCGCGAGCTCAAACGCTGGGGGCAATGGCGCGCGTTACCGATCATGGAGGCGCGGCCAACGTTTCACGATAACCCTCTGGCCCTCGCAAGCGGAGCGATCCTTGCCGCGCGCGATCCCGACAGGTTGAGCCTTGCTATTTTGCAGGCGCACTGGCGCGACGATGCAGATATTGCCGACCCGCAGATATTGCGCGCGATTGCAGCAGACTGTGACGAAGACGCCACCGCCGTTCTGGAGACCGCTGGCGCACCGCAGATTCAAATGCAATTTCGCGAAAATACCGCCGAGGCGGTTGCCCGCGGCATCTTTGGCTCGCCCACCTATTTTGTCGGGGGGGATATGTTTTACGGCCAGGATCGGCTCGAGATGGTCGAGCGTGCGCTTGCGACACCTTTCGCCCCATAAATCCGGCGATCACCTGAACGATAAAACGATCTGGGCAAGACGCTTGCGCCGTGGTTAACCTGAAGAAAATCCGATTTGGCGAAAGATCCGAAATGCAAACCCCTTCCCGCTCCAGCTATGATGTCGTTATCGTGGGAGGCGCCATATACGGCTCCTCGGTGGCTTGGTGGCTTACACAGATGGCAGGGTTCGACGGCACCGTTTTGGTGATAGAGCGCGACCCGACCTATCAGTTCGCCTCCACATCCCACACCAACAGCTGCATCCGCCAGCAATTCAGCAACGCAGCAAACATCCAAGTGAGCCAGTTCGGTGCACAGTTCATTCATAATTTCCGCGAATTCATGGGCGGCAATCCGGAGGTTCCACACCTCACGCTGCAAAGCTTCGGGTATATGTACCTCGCCGATACGCCAGAGTTTGCCGCAACCCTCAAAGAGGCGCAGGCGGTGCAGCAATCGCTGGGCGCCGCGACAAAGCATATGAGCCGCGATGAGATCGCCGCTGATTATCCGTTCTACCAGCTTGACGATATCATAGGCGGTAATCACAACCTCGTGGATGAGGGGTATTTTGATGGCGGTACGATGTTCGACTGGTTCAAACGGTCTGCCAAAGCGAACGGCGTTGAATACGTAACTGCCTGCGTCACCGCGATGACCCGCGCAGCCGACACTGTACAAAGCGTGACGCTGGCTGATGGCACAGTCATCGGCTGCGGCACGGTCGTAAATGCTTCCGGTCCCCGTGCCGCTGCTACTGCTGCGATGGCGGGGTTAAGCATTCCCGTGGTTCCGCGCAAACGCTACACTTTTGTCTTTAACGCGGCACAGCCCTTAGACCGCGACCTCCCCCTCACGATTGATCCATCAGGTGTGCACATGCGCTCGGAGGGCAAATACTATCTCGCAGGCTGCCCGCCCGACGTGGACAGCGATGTGGCCTATGACGATTTTGCCTTTGACCACAGCCTGTGGGAAAGCAAGGTCTGGCCTGCGATCGCCACGCGTATTCCCCAATTCGAGGCGATCAAGGTGATCAACGAATGGGTTGGCCATTACGCCTATAATACGCTCGACCAGAACGCACTGCTGGGCCGCGCGCGAGACTGCCCGAACTTCATCTTTGTAAACGGATTTTCAGGCCACGGCTTGCAACAATCACCAGCCATCGGGCGCGGCATCGCCGAGTTGATTGCCTATGGCGAATACCGCAGTCTCGATCTGGATGCGTTTGACGTAAACCGCGCCGCGCAAGGCCAGCGCTTTTTGGAAAAAGCCGTTATATAAACCGAACTGGAGCTTGCTATGTCCGTCACCGTCCGCCCGCTGGAAGCACAGGACAGACCCGAGTGGGAAGCCCTGTTCACAGGCTATGCAGAATTCTATGGTGTACCCCAAACCCCGCAAATGCGCGCACAGGTCTGGGGCTGGCTCAACGATCCTGAACATGGCTCAAACTGTTTTGTCGCCGTGCAAGCGGGCAAGCTGATCGGCCTGACGCATTACCGCCCCTTCGTGTCGACCCTGCGCGCCGCCACAAACGGATTTCTTGACGATCTGTTCGTGGATCCAGCCTACCGCGGGAGCAATGCCGCTACTGCATTGATCGACGCAGTGAGCGCGAAGGGCCGCGAAAACGGCTGGCTCACGGTCCGCTGGATCACCGCCGACGACAACTACCGTGCGCGCAGTCTTTATGACCGTGTGGCCACCCGCACAGGCTGGATCACCTACGATATCAAGCTGTGACTTTGAACTTTTCCTGAAAGGCCCTCTTAATGCCCAAAAAACTCTCCAAAATTGTCCTTACCGGTGCCGCTGGCCGCCTCGGCTCCTATTTACGCGAACCGCTGAGCAAACTTTGCGATGTCCTCGTTTCGACCGATATCAAAGAACAGCCCGGAGCGCTTTATCCGGGCGAAGAGTATATTCAGGCAGACCTCGCCAGTTTCGACGCAATGAATGCGGTAATCGAGGGCGCAGAGATGGTCGTGCATATGGGGGCATTTGTGGACGAAGGCCCGTTCGAGCAGTTACTCGGCCCCAATTTCGTAGGCTCCTATAATGTCTGGGAGGCAGCATCGCGCCACGGAGTGCGGCGAGTCGTCTACGGCTCTTCCATTCACGCGGTCGGCATGTACCCGAAGAATGAATTTATCGGCACAGACGTGGCACACCGCCCCGATACGTTCTACGGCCTTGCGAAATGCTTTACTGAAGATCTGGGGCGGATGTACTGGGAAAAGCGCGGACTGGAGAGTGTTCATATGCGCATTCTGTCCTGTGCACAGGTCAACAATGCACGCGCCCTTGGATCATGGCTCAGTTATGATGACCTGATCCAGTTGGTTACCCGCTGTATTGAAACGCCGGTGACGGGCTTTGCTATAATCTATGGCGTGAGCAATAATGACCGCGCCCCTGTGGACAATGCCAAAGCCGCGTTCATCGGATATCGCCCCAAGGATAACGCAGAACAATTCGCTGCAGAAGTATTGGCCAACGAGCCGCCTATCGATCCGCAGGACCCGAACCATATGTGCCATGGCGGCCCCTTTGCGGGTGTCGAACTGGGCAATTCAGGATTGGCTGGCATGAACGTGGTGGACGACACCAAAAAGAGCTGACGTGCTCGCGGCCCTCTGTGATCAGGGGGCCTCACACTTCCAGATACCGCCGCATCATATCTGCCACCGGCAGCTTTGTGCCCAAGCGCGCACCCAACAAAAACATCCCCCCGAATTTGCGCTGCAAGTACAAGACATCCATAGGCACCACAGGCGGGATAAACCCGTCGCGGGCAAGCGCCTCACCGCCGCGCTGCATCTCGCGGGTGAGCGTTTTGTCAGTGAAATCGAACAGCGGCGCACCCAGCGCTTCAAACGCTGTGCACATAAGTTGCAGACATTTCGCCCTATGCCGTTCTGGCATCGAATTCGTTATAAATCCGATACTTACGGCAACTTCCTCAAGTTTATTATACTCACCATCAAGGCCTGACTTTAGGAACGCCCTATAATCATTTGAAAGTGAAGAACTTAATGGCCTTGTCGCACCGAAATCCAACAAGACAATATCACCTGTTGCGGGGTTATACTGATAGTTTGCAAAATTAGGATCACTTTGCATCAGTTTGAATTGGAACAACTCTTTCAACGTTAAATCGACCAGGCGCCGCATGATAAGCTCACGGGTTGTCTTATCTTCAGTTTCGGCCGCTTCGATCGGTTTTCCGGTGACAAAACTCATGGCGAGAATGCTCTTGGTGCTCCAGTCCTCGCAAACCTCTGGCAGCACAAAACCGTCCGTGCCCACCAGCAGATCCCGAAACTGCATCAAGCACCTCGCTTCGCGCAGATAGTCGGTTTCCTCATGCAGCTGAAGGGCCGCCTCTGCCAGGTAGGGATCAATAGCGAACCCCTTTGGCAACATGCCCGACATCCGGATCAATGCGCCAACATTGGCCACGTCACTGTCGATGCTGCGAGCCACGCCAGGATATTGCACCTTAATCGCCATATCGCGCCCGTCGTGTGTTTGGGCGCGATGCACCTGTCCAATCGAGGCCGCCGCGATGGGCCGTACATCAAAGCGCGCAAAATCGCGGAGCCATCCCTCGTGCCACTGCCCGCCCAGCACTTTTTTGAGCTGGGCGGGCGGCATAAAATGGGCGTCATCCCGCAGCCGCGCCATGATGCCAGACAGCTCTGGCGGAAGCACATCGCCGGTGTCCATCGAGACCAATTGCCCGATCTTCATCGCAGCACCGCGCATTTTTGCCAACTGATCAGCGATGCGGGTGACATTCGCTGGGGTAAGCAGCAGATCGCGCCACTCGGGCCGCTGCCCGCGCCCCAGTTGCGCCATACTGCCCAACGCCATGTTCCCTGCTACTCCAGCGGTCATGGTCCCCAGACGCGTCAAACGCCCCAAACGGCTGCTGGGCACTGCCAGCCCCTTGTCGCGCGCCCCGCTCATTTATACTGCTCGCGGCGGGTACCGAACTCATGCACCCGTTTGCGCCATGTGCGGTAACTTCCCGCCTTCAGTTCACGCCGCATCAGCGCCTTCACTTCTTTTTCCGATAGACCATATTCCAGCTTGATCGTGGCAAAAGGCATGTGATCGCTCAGCGCCATTTCGATCACCGCGCTTATGTCGGCGGTGCCAAGGCTGTGCTGTTTGTCTTGTCCGCTCATTTGTAAAACCGGATGCCGGACACAGCGATATCTGCCTGCATTTCCGACCCGATTGCCAACACGCCGATGCGCCGGAGCCTTGCCGGATCGAGTACCGCATCTGTCTTCCGCGCCTCAAACACGTCCCATGGCAGTTGGACGGTTTCCCAGTCACCGGTGGTGGTAAATTCAGCGCGGAAGGATTGCCACGGACGTGCCAACTGGTCGGTGCGCAGACGGATCTCATAGCTTGCACGATTACCGCGCAGATCAATCTCAATCCCGCGCCATCCGGACGCATCCATCACCGCACCACCATCCAGATCGAACGCCATCTGGATGAACCCGCCGTTATTATCCAATGACACTTCGCCTGTCAGTCGCGCTGCTTCGCGCCCTGAGACTGTGCCCCGCGATACTTCTCCGGTCGACACACCGCCCATCACCCTATCAGCCACGTATTCCCAATCGGGATTTAATTCCATAGTGCCGTCTCCTGCCGTCAGTGGCGTTGCGAGGATCACCAGTACCATCATGGCCCGTCTTATTCCGTACATTCCGCACTCCGCATCGTTCAGTTGTATAACTAGCAGCGCAGACCGCCCTGACCAGTTTCACCGCGACAAATGGACCGCACGCGCGCCCCTAGTGGCGGCCGCTGTGCTGTGGGATAAAGGCATTATGTCTAATCCGGGGGCCGATCATGTTGCTACGCGTCACAGATCTGAAAAAATCATACGCCGGTGCGGATGGGCCTGTGCCGGTGCTGCGCGGCATCGACATGCAGGTAGAAGCAGGCCAGACGGTTGCCCTCACCGGCGAGAGCGGATCAGGCAAAAGCACGCTGCTGCATTTGATCGGGGGGCTCGACACTGCGGACGAAGGCAAAATTATACTTGAAGGACGCGAAATCAGCCGAATGAACGATGCAGGCCGCGCGGCCGTTCGTCGGAGCAGTGTTGGCATTATCTTCCAGCAGTTCAATCTCATTCCCTCACTTGATGTGGCTGCAAATATCGCATTCCAGGCACGTCTGGCCGGAAGCTACAATACCAGCGAAGCGAATGCCCTCGCCGCCTCTTTGGGACTAACAGAGCATCTACGCAAATATCCAGAACAGCTGTCTGGTGGCCAACAACAACGCGTGGCCATCGCCCGCGCTCTGGCCGCCAAACCAAAGCTGATCCTTGCGGACGAACCTACGGGCAATCTCGATGAGGCAACGGCGGGCGAAGTTATGGCCCAGATGCTGGCGCTGGTGTCCCAAACCGGCGCGGCGCTTGTCATGGTCACCCATTCACCCCGTCTTGCCACGCAGATGGAGCGACAACTTCACCTGAGCAAGGGGATGCTGGCGTGACGCGCACCGCCCTCTCTACGCTTTGGTCGCACTGGCGGCGCAATCCCCTACAGCTGTTTACACTGATTGCAGGTCTGGCGCTTGCTACCGCCCTGTGGTCGGGCGTGCAGGCGGTCAATGCCGAGGCGCGCGCGAGCTATGACGCCGCAGCAGCCACCCTCGGCGAGGGGCAATACGACCAGCTGCTGCCATCAGCGGGTGAGGACATCACAGAAGACACATTTATCGCATTACGCCGTGCCGGATGGCTGGTCGGACCGGTGATTGAAGGGCAAGTCGGCTCTAGCGACGCGCAGGTGCGTCTGGTGGGGATTGACCCGCTCACGGCGCCCGGCGGTCTTGGACCTGTTGCGGGGGGTAGCGTCGGGTTGCCGGAGTTTCTTGAAGAACGGCCCGTCTTTGCCAATGCTGCCACAGCAGCCAAGCTCGACGGATTTATCGACGCACCGATCGTGATCGAACCTACGATTGCGCCGGACACTGCCATCACGGATGTGTTTGTGGCCCAACGCCTGCTGGACGCGAAAGGGCGGTTTACCCGTCTCATCATCGCGCCCGAGCAGCCCATCGGCCGCCCGCCGCTTGAACAGATAGCACCGGGGCTCACCCGTCGCCCCGCCCAAGGCGGCAGTGACGTTGGACGCCTGACAGACAGCTTCCACCTCAATCTGAGCGCCTTTGGATTGCTAAGCTTTGCAGTGGGAATATTCATCGTTCACGGGGCGATCGGGCTCGCATTCGAGCAGCGCCGCGCCATGGTGCGCACCTTGCGCGCCCTTGGCATGCCCCTGCGCCGTCTCATCCTGCTCATGGCGGCAGAGTTGTCGGTGCTGGCGCTTGTCGGCGGCGGTTTGGGGGTCTGTATGGGATATCTGGTGGCCGCGACCCTACTGCCGGATGTCGCGGCGACCATAAAGGGCCTGTATGGCGCGCAAGTTTCGGGCACTTTACAGCTGCGCCCATCATGGTGGCTATCGGGGTTGGCTATATCGGTACTGGGCACAGCCATTGCCGCCACGGGCGCACTGGCCTCTGTGGCACGGATGCCGCTGCTGGCCAGTGCGCGACCGCATGCATGGGCCACCGCACGGAGTGGGATGCACCTTGTACAGATGGGCACCAGTATCGGGTTGCTGGCAGCGGCAGGTGTTCTGGCGCTTACGGCGGAAGGGCTGGTGATGGGGTTCGGGCTACTGGCTTGTCTTCTCATTGGCGCGGCTCTTGCCCTGCCTCTGGTGCTTGACGCTTCACTGCGATTGGCGCTTGCGCTTTCCCGCGGTGTTACGGCGCAATGGTTTTGGGCGGATACACGCCAGCAGCTTTCGGGGCTCAGCCTTGCGCTTATGGCGCTTCTCCTCGCGATGGCGGCAAATGTGGGCGTATCGACAATGGTGTCGAGTTTCCGCCTCACCTTCACCGGATTTCTGGACCAGCGCCTCGCCTCCGAACTTTATGTCAGCGCCGAAAGTCCCGCGCAGGCTGTGGCGTTGGAAGCATTTGCTGCCACGCGCACCTCCGAAATTCTGCCACTGTTGTCGGTAGAGGCCACTTTGGCACAATTGCCAGCAGAGCTTTATGGCGCGCGCATCGGCGCAACCTACCGTGAGAATTGGGGGCTGCTAGCACAGGCGCAAAACGTCTGGGACCGTGTCGCCGCGGGCGAGGCAGTTCTGGTAAACGAGCAGATGGCGCGGCGTGCTGATATCTGGGTAGGTGATGCACTGTTGGTGGCATCGGATCTCAGCCTGCCCATTGCGGGTGTTTTTGGCGATTATGGAAACCCCATCGGGCAGGCGATCATCGCAGAGCCGCTCTTCAACACCTTGCATCCAGAAGTGCGCGCTTTGCGGTTCGGCATGCGCACCAGTGATGCAACCGGACTGCGCCGCGCCCTCACGACCGAGTTCGGCCTGCCAGAGCAGGCGATCACAGACCAAGCCCAGATCAAGGCATTCTCGCTGGCGGTGTTCGAGCGGACATTTACCGTGACAGCGGCACTCAACGTGCTGACCCTCACCGTCGCGGGGTTCGCCATTTTTATGAGTTTGCTCACATTGGCGGGTATGCGGGTGCCACAACTGGCGCCTGCGTGGGCGTTAGGGATGACACGCCGGCAGCTCGGCCAGCTTGAGTTGGTGCGTGCTGTCGTGCTGGCGGTGTTGACAGCTGCCTGTGCGCTGCCGCTGGGGCTGGCGCTGGCTTGGGTCTTGCTTGCTGTGGTTAACGTAGAGGCTTTCGGCTGGCGCTTGCCGATGTATGTGTTCCCGCGCGACTACGCGGTTCTGGGGCTGTTCGCGTTGGGTGCAGCAGTTCTTGCGGCGGCATGGCCTGCCCGCAAACTTGCGCGCACTCCGCCGGCGGATTTATTGAAAGTTTTTGCAAATGAGCGTTAGAAATATGTGTGTGAAATCGTTCCTGCTCACGCTGCTCGTCGGTTTTGGCACGCCGATGGAAGCCACTGCACAGGGTTTTGGCGGTCTAGGGACGCAGGCCGAAGGCTTTGCTATTCCTGCCCCCGATCCCCTATTCGACTTTCCTGCCGATCACGGTTCCCACCCCGACTACCGTATCGAGTGGTGGTATCTCACAGCGAATATGACCGGCGCGGATGGCACCGCTTACGGATTGCAATGGACGCTCTTCCGCTCTGCGCTTGGGCCATACGTTACCTCCGGCTGGGACAGTCCGCAAATCTGGCTGGGACACGCGGCAGTCACGACACCCACAGCGCATTACACCTCCGAGCGGTTTGCCCGTGGCGGCACAGGTCAGGCGGGCGTGATCCCTGCCCCGTTCGAGGCATGGATCGACGATTGGCATATGCGCGGCGCCACATTCGACACCTTGGATCTTCGTGCCAGCGGACCGCAATTCAGCTATGATGTGGCCCTTAACGCAAAGGGACCGGTGGTTTTTCATGGTGACGCAGGGTATTCGGTCAAGTCCGCACAGGGTCAGGCCAGCTATTACTACTCCCAACCATTTTTTGACCTGGCAGGGACGCTCACCTTGCCACAAGGCGAGGTAAGCGTAACCGGTACCGCATGGATGGACCGCGAATGGTCCTCGCAGCCTCTTGCCTCGGACCAGACCGGATGGGACTGGTTTTCGCTCTCTTTTGTGGACGGCGACAAGCTCATGGGATTCAGACTGCGCCAATCCGACGGCACTTATTTCACCTCCGGAACATGGATAACAGCGCAGGGGCAAACGACTCCCCTACAAAACGGTGCCTTTAACGCAGAGCCTCTGGACATTACCGAAGTTAAAGGGCGCGAGGTGCCAACACGCTGGCAGGTGCGCGTACCACAGTACGACCTCGACGTCACTGTCGCCGCAGCAAACCCGCAGGCGTGGATGGATATGGCAATTCCCTACTGGGAGGGGCCGGTCACCGTAAACGGAAGCCGCAGCGGCACAGGGTATCTGGAAATGACCGGCTACGACTGATCCGCAAACTGCCCAACCCGCACCATCGCAAAACCGGCCTTAACCAAGTATCCGGTGCCAGAAACTAATCGAGCTCAAGCACCCTGCGCGCCACACGAAAACACTCAAGTGCTTGTGGCACACCGCAATAAATCCCGATCACATGGATGATGGCGCGGATTTCATCGGCGCTGACCCCATTGTTGATCGCACCACGACAGTGCAGCTCCCACTCGGTCATCTTGCCCAGCGCGCCGATCATTGACAGGTTCATCATGCTACGCGTTTTCGCGTCGATCACATCGTCGCCCCAGCCAAACCCCCAGCACCAAGCGGTCATTGCTTCCTGAAAAGGACGGGTAAAGTCATCCGCTGCCGCAAGGTTCTTGTCGACATACTCAGCCCCCAATGTGGACCTACGCTGCTCAAGCCCCTTTAGAAACAAATCCTCGTCAAAACTGCTCATTCCGGTTCCTTTCTCTCAGGTTAAAGCCATTTGAACAAAGCGGGGTGCGATCCTTTGGATCACACCCCTTTGTCCGTACTGGCCGCTTTTGCGCAAATTACTCCGCTGCAACACAATCCGCATAATACTGGATCAGGCCGTTCTCGTCTTCTTCCTGAACCAATCCGTGAATATCCGTCTCGAAACCAGGGCACTCGCGCGCGAAGGCACGATTGAATTTTAGGTATTCTACGATTTTGCGGTTGAAAACCTCACCGGGGATCAGCAGCGGAATGCCGGGGGGATAAGGCGTTACAAGGCTTGTCGTGATGCGCCCTTCTAACGCGTCGATCGGCACACGTTGGGTCGTGCGCGCCGCGATGCACGAAAAGGCAGCCGTAGGCGTCATTAACGGCGTGTGATCGCTCAGATACATCTCGGTGGACAGGATCGCGACATCGTATTTCGCATAGAGCGAGTGCACATGCTGGCACATATCGCGCAAGCCCATCTTCTCATAGCGCGGATGCTTGGCACAGAATTCCGGCATAGAGCGCCACATCGGCTGGTTCTTGTCGTAGTCATCCTTGAACTGCTGCAGCTCGGTCAAGAGCGAGTTCCAGCGCCCTTTGGTAATGCCGATCGTGAACATCACGAAAAAGCTGTAAAGCCCGGTTTTCTCAACAACAACACCGTGTTCGGCCAAATATTTTGTCACGATTGAAGCAGGGATACCGGTGCTGTCGAACCGTCCGTCGAGGTTGAGACCCGGCGTGATGATTGTCGCCTTGATCGGGTCGAGCATGTTGAACCCACGCTCCATATCACCGAAGCCGTGCCACGATTCCTCCCCGTCAGAGCGTTGAACACCCTCCGCATCCGTGCGCTTGAGCACCCAGTTTTGCGGGTTGTCTACGCCGTCCTCGTCCAGTTCGTCCGGTCCCCAAACCTTGAACCACCAGTCGTCGGATCCGTATTCCTCATCTACTTTACGCATGGCGCGGCGGAAATCGAGGGATTCGAGCAGGCTCTCCTCGACCAGTGCGCGTCCACCGGGTGGTTCCATCATCGCGGCAGCCACATCGCAACTGGCGATAATGCTATACTGCGGCGAGGTGGAGGTGTGCATGAGGTACGCCTCATTGAATAGATGCCGGTCAAGCTTTGTGTCTTTGCTGTCTTGGACCAGCACATGGCTTGCCTGTGAAATCCCGGCCAGCAGCTTATGGATAGACTGGGTTGCGTAGGTTACCGAATGGCTAGGTCGCTCACGTTTTTTGCCCATGGCGTGAAAATTGCCATAAAATGGATGGAAGGCAGCATGCGGCAGCCATGCCTCATCGAAATGCAGGTTGTCGATATAGCCGTCCAGCATGTCTTTGATTGTTTCAGTGTTATACAGCACGCCGTCATACGTCGATTGCGTCAGCGTGATGATACGCGGCTTTACTGTGTCGGCGTCGATATGCGCGAGCAACGGATTTGCGCGGATCTTTTCCTTGATCGCCTCGATCTCGAACTCGGACTTCTGGATCGGGCCGATGATGCCATAGTGGTTGCGTGTAGGCTTCATAAATACAGGAATGGCGCCGGTCATGATAATACTGTGAAGGATTGATTTGTGGCAGTTGCGGTCGACTACAACCACATCACCGGGGGCTACGGTATGGTGCCAGACCATCTTGTTCGAGGTCGAGGTGCCGTTGGTCACAAAAAAGCAGTGGTCCGCATTGAAAATACGTGCCGCATTACGCTCGGATGCGCCGATTGCACCGTTATGGTCCAACAGCTGGCCCAGTTCTTCGACCGAGTTGCAGACATCGGCGCGCAGCATATTTTCGCCGTAAAACTGGTGATACATCTGGCCAATGGGCGACTTAAGAAACGCGACCCCGCCCGAGTGACCAGGGCAATGCCACGAGTAAGATCCGTCCTCGGCATAGTCCAACAACGCCTTGAAAAAAGGCGGCTTTATTCCATCAAGGTATTTCTTGGCATCACGGATGATATGGCGTGCCACGAACTCAGGCGTGTCCTCGAACATATGGATGAAACCATGCAGCTCACGCAGGATGTCGTTGGGCAGGTGGCGCGATGTCTTTGTCTCGCCGTAAATATAGATCGGCACATCGGCGTTTTTCCAGCGCACTTCTTCGATAAAGTTCCGCAGGTTCAGAACCGCAGGATCAAGGTCGGGACCGGGCGTGAACTCCTCGTCGTCGATGGACAACACGAAGGCACTTGCACGTGATTGCTGTTGGGCAAATTGCGACAGATCTCCGTAGGTCGTCGCACCCAGCACCTCGAACCCCTCCCCCTCGATCGCCTCGGCAATGGCGCGGATGCCAGTACCGGAGGAGTTGTCGGACCGGAAGTCCTCGTCAATAATTACAATAGGGAAACGAAATTTCATCAAGTGCTCCTGCACGATTAAACGCGGCAGCTCAGGATAGAGGCCGACGGATACCGTGTCGGAGGGGCGCTGCCTTTGTCTCGTTGTTATCCCTGCACAGTCTGTCGTTCAAGGCACATGTTCCAGCACCCTGTGGGTTGGTCGGTGTTTGTCGCGCACTTCCCGCTCGTCGCGCGATGTGAAAAAACAGCACGTCGCACACCAGCGATGAGCGAGGATCAGAAAGCCGGCACAAGCCCGCCGATTTCCAGAATAGACCGCAAAACCTCCCGCGTCCCCTCGCCGTGCCGCAAAGCGCAAAACACAAATGGCCGCCCGCCGCGCATTTTTTCGCAATCACGCCGCATCACGTCAAGCGAGGCACCAACGTGAGGTGCCAGATCGGTTTTGTTGATGACCAGAACATCGGATTTCGTGAGGGCAGGCCCACCTTTTCGGGGGATATCCTCGCCTGCGGCCACATCAATCACATAGATGGTAACATCGGCCAGTTCGGGACTGAAGGTCGCTGACAGGTTGTCGCCGCCGCTCTCAATCAGGATAATATCCAGATCGGCATGGCGGCTGCGCATCTGGGCAATCGCAGCCAGATTAATCGAGGCATCCTCGCGTATCGCAGTGTGCGGGCAGCCCCCTGTTTCAACACCGATAATGCGATCTTGCGGAAGTATTTGCATCCGCATCAGCGCTTCGGCATCTTCCTGTGTATAGATATCGTTGGTTATCACTCCGATGGAATAATCGGGCTGCAAAGCACGGGCCAGACAAGCGGTGAGAGTTGTTTTACCCGCACCCACAGGACCGCCAATGCCAATGCGCAAAGGACCGTTAAGCTGGCTCATGATCGGAATATCCTTGGCTGTAACGTTTCATGGTGCATCGCGACAATGTCCGACAAAAATGCGGTCCCCGCCAGATCGTCGAGAGTGCTGCTGCGGGTCGCATTTGCAATCTCGCTGCACAATGGTGTGAGTGCAGCCAAAACGCCCTGCCCCTCGGTCTGTCCCAGAGGTACAGCGCGCACCGCAGCAGAAACCAGATTGGCGGCGAAAGACTGAAGATAAAGCACGGCGGTGAAATCAATATCGATGCCCATGCGCGCCGCGGCCTGTCCCACGGCGACAGGATAACAGAGCGGTTCCTCCTCGCCCGAGGCGAGGGCCGCGCCCCCCCAGATTGCAGCGGTCGTGCGATTAAAGGCATCCCCCTGCAGGCAGGTCTCTAACACCCTTTCCGCAGAGGCAGACACAGCCAAGGCCGCATGGTTGACGCGCTCGATTTTGCCACCGGCGGCGTAAGCGGCACGCAACAAAATGCAATCGTTGCGCCCGCTGCCATGGGCCAGAACATCCGCCAACCAATCGCCAAGCTTTGGCGCATTGGCGATTGCGCCGCTCTGGATCGCCGCCTCAAGGCCATGCGAATAGGCAAAAGAGCCCACCGGAAATGCGGGAGACAACCATTGCGCCAGCATCAGCACATCGCGTTCAGTGCTCATGGGCCGTCGCAACATGCTCATGACTATGGGTCCGACCATGCCCGTATGCCCCGCCTTCAGGGGTAAACGCAGCGGTCAGCGGCTCGACCACAGCACCCAGATGCTCAAGCATATGACCAATCACAGGGTCAGCCTGTATCAACAGATGGTCGGCATTGATCTGGCAGGGCGTATGGCGGTTGCCGACGTGCCACGCCAACCGCACAAGATCCGGACCGGAAATCTTATAAAGCGCCTCGACGCGCGCGGTGATCTGGACAAGCGCACCCGTCTCAAGTTCCAGTGCGTCCCCGTCATCAAGTGAGGCTGTCTGCGCCAGATCGACCACAAATGCCTCGCCCTCGACTGTCTCCAGACGTTTACGGCGCAGAAATCTGTCGCTGTAATCAAGCGCGCACAGGGTTGCAGGGCCACTCCACTGCCCCTTTCGGTGCAGGATTTGGGCGATGGGGAGTTTCGTCATATCAACCTCTTAGAACATGAAATATCGTTGAGCCATCGGCAGCACTTCGGCCGGCTGGCAGGTGAGTAGAACACCGTCGGCACGCACCTCGTATGTCTCTGGATGGACCTCGATCTGCGGCAGTGCGTTATTCAGGATCATGTCTGCCTTACCAATGGTTCGTGTATTTCTGACGGCCACGGTTTGCTTGCTCAGACCCAGAGTGGCGGCGATGCCCGCATCCTGCGCAGCACCCGACACAAAGCTGACCGAGCTGTGGCGCAGTGCAGTGCCGAACGCGCCAAACATCGGGCGACTATAGACAGGCTGGGGCGTGGGAATCGAGGCATTGGGATCGCCCATCTGCGCGACGACAATCGTCCCGCCCATCAACACCATTTCCGGCTTTACTCCAAAGAACGCAGGGTTCCACAACACCAGATCTGCGCGTTTGCCGATGGCGATATCGCCCAGAACGTGGCTCACACCCTGTGCGATGGCGGGGTTGATTGTGTACTTGGCGATATAGCGGCGCACGCGCATATTGTCGTTGTCGCCTGTCTCTTCGGGCAGGCGGCCGCGCTGTTTGCGCATCTTGTCAGCGGTCTGCCATGTGCGGATCAGCACCTCACCCACGCGGCCCATCGCCTGTGAATCGCTTGCGATAATTGAAAATGCGCCGATGTCGTGCAGGATATCCTCTGCCGCGATCGTCTCGCGCCGGATCCGGCTCTCGGCAAACGCGATGTCTTCGGGAATGGACTTATCTAGGTGATGACAGACCATAAGCATGTCGAGATGCTCTTCGAGTGTGTTGACAGTAAATGGCCGTGTCGGGTTCGTTGATGATGGCAGCACATTGGCATCGCCGCAGATTTTGATAATGTCCGGCGCATGCCCGCCTCCTGCCCCTTCGGTGTGAAAGGCGTGGATCGTGCGGCCCTTCATTGCTGCGACCGTATGCTCGACGAATCCGCTTTCGTTGAGGGTGTCGGTATGGATCATCACCTGAACATCCATATCGTCAGCCACTGACAGGCAGCAGTCGATTGCGGCGGGCGTGGTGCCCCAATCCTCGTGAAGCTTGAGCGCGCAGGCACCGCCCTTGACCATCTCGACCAGCGCCTCAGGCTGGCTGGCGTTACCTTTGCCCGAAAGGCCGATGTTCATGGGAATACCGTCAAATGCCTGCAACATCCGCCCGATGTGCCAGGGTCCCGGTGTGCAGGTGGTGGCCAGCGTGCCATGCGCAGGACCGGTTCCACCGCCAAAACAGGTCGTAACGCCCGAATGCAAGCTGTCCTCCATCTGCTGCGGACAGATGAAATGGATGTGGCTGTCCATTCCGCCTGCGGTAAGTATCCGTCCCTCGCCCGCAATAACTTCGGTGCCCGGCCCGACGATGATCGTGACCCCAGATTGCGTATCGGGATTACCCGCTTTGCCGATCGCATGGATCAGCCCGTCCTTGAGGGCGACATCCGCTTTATATATCCCCGAATGATCCACAATAAGCGCGTTGGTGATAACGGTATCGACCGCCCCGCCGGCACGGGTCACCTGGGATTGTCCCATACCATCGCGGATCGTCTTGCCCCCACCGAATTTCACTTCTTCGCCGTAGGTGGTGAGATCACGCTCCACCTCGATGATGAGGTCGGTGTCTGCAAGACGCAAACGATCGCCGGTGGTGGGACCATACATCGCTGCATACTGGGCGCGGGGGATTTGAACAGGCATGGACGCTCCTTCAGGACTGAGAGAATTTCGGGCCGCGTTTCGCGAGGCGTTCGGAGTTGGCGCGTGTTTTACGGCGCACCGGTTTGATCGCGGCAGCAACAACCTGATCGGGGGATTTCCCCGCCATGACAGACCGGTTTGCGGCCACTAGGCTTTGTGCAGCTGCTTGTACTTTTTCGCTCACCATCCGGTCATTTTCGGATTTGGTCACTGACCATATGCCCGCCATTCCCCAAAGGCGCATGGCAATAACCGCATTCGCTTCTGCCGCCATCAGGCCAAGCTGGATAGCATTGCGAAAGAAATCGGGCTGCTTCTTGGTCGTTGGCATTACAAATCCCCCATCACGGCGCCGTTAAAACCGAACACCCGCCGCGCCCCGCCAATCGGAATAAGCTGGACCTCACGCCGCTGGCCAGGCTCGAAACGAACCGCAGTGCCGGACGCGATATCAAGGCGCAGCCCATGGGCAGCAGCACGGTCAAACGCGAGAGCTGGGTTCGTCTCGGCAAAATGGTAGTGACTGCCGACCTGAACGGGACGGTCGCCGGTATTGGCGACCATGAGCGTAATCGCCTCCACCCCAGCATTGAGGGTCAGCGTACCGGCGGCAGGAAAGAGTTCTCCGGGGATCATCGCGTGTTCCTATCTTATCGGGTTATGGACGGTGACCAGTTTGGTGCCATCGGGAAAGGTCGCCTCGACCTGTACTTCGTGGATCATCTCCGCGATCCCCTCCATACACTGGTCGCGGGTTACAACGTGGCCGCCAGCCTGCATCATATCCGCGACCGAGCGGCCATCACGTGCCCCCTCGACCACAGCATCGGTGATGAGTGCGATTGCTTCGGGGTGGTTGAGTTTTACCCCTCGCGCCAGCCGTTTGCGCGCGACTTCGGCGGCCATGGCGATCAGTAGTTTGTCTTTTTCACGAGGGGTCAGTTGCATGGCTCAAAGTCTCCAGGAGATCGGTAAACTGTTTTTGGACAGGTGCTGCAAAACGGGGATCAGGCTGCGGCGCAACTCAAAACTATCACTGGCGAGCAAGCGGATCACCAACAAATCCGGCGTCAGTACACTTGCCCCTGCGGTAAGGGGCAGCAGGGCGCGCACGGCCTTCAATTGCATCTGCGCATCAGGGGCCACCATGATGACACTGGCCATCGCCCCTGCGCCATTTGCAATCGCTGGACGGGCCAGATGGGCGGCGGCGTCACCGTTCAGGTCCATGCCGTCAATATAGACCGGACGGCCCGCGCGGGTGATCCGGATTCGATCGCGAAACATCACATCGCGCAGCACCTCCGGCATGGCCGCACGCCCGAACACCACCGGTTCTACCATCAAGAGCTGCGCCTGTGCAGAAAGTTCAATTTGCAGGCGGCGGTCCAGCGCACAGCGGTCAAACAGTATCAACTCTTGGGGGAGCCACATCAGGCTTGCGCCATCCTCCACCGATAGAGTGGCGGTAACACGGCCAATCTCGCCGCTTTGAGCGCGGTAGGCGCGCTCGGCCGCTTGGGTGGTCATGGTCAGGGCAGCGCCAGACTGTACCTCGACCTGAAGCGAAAAGCAGTCACCGCCCGTGACTCCCCCTGCCGTATTTACAACAATCGCCTCGGCATGAGGGCTATAGGTCTGCGGAAAAACCAGTTTAAGCGAGCCTGACTGTCGCAGATCCCTAAGACGGGTCGTGCCGCTATCATCACCGTAAACACACAGCTTTCCACTTCCCAGCGCACGCGGCTGGGCCATACCTGTTTCGGGTAGCTCTATCTGGCGCGACTGGTTGATGAAAAGCCCCGAGCGTTAAGGTGGCAGGCAAAATTTTCGCCCCGTCATGCGACGAAAATGCATGTTTTGACGCCCGAACATCCACCAAAATCGTGCAGATGTTCAAATATAGGGCGCGATCACAAGTAAAAGCCCAATCTTTCAGCATCCCTGTAAGTTCCAAACCATGACAGCGCAGGTGCAGAGCGTTCTCCTGCTTTGTGTCGGCCATTCCGACGGCGAATCGCAATTGGGAAGGTCCAACATCGTGCGTCCGCGTTGGTGAGAAACCTAAGGCCTGAGAGGTCAGGCTTGGACCGCATGGGTGGCCGCTACCTCCCGACCGCCAGCTTCGAAGATCGCCTGTTTACCACGTTCGGTCATGTCACTGACAAACAAAAACTGGTCGCGCAGGTCGAACGGATACGCCTTGAGCTGGTAGTGACTGCCGTGAGGCGTCTGTTCGAGCATGACGAGGGGGAATTTCTTCCAGTCGAGGTAGGCACTGCTCAATGCAACGTCCTGCAAGGCAGACCTTATCACTGTGGCATCGTGATCCGGCATAAGGTAAAAATGCGCGACGCACATCAGTGTACGCGCACCGTCGTTTGCGGTTGAAATATTCTCGGTCCAGATATGCGCATGCGGCACCGTTATGATGTTGTCGTCAGCCGTCAAAATACGAAGACTGCGAAGGCCTACGGACTGTACCTCGCCGTAATCGCCCTTGATCTCGACCCAGTCGCCGGGGCGGTACGGTTTTTCGACAATAGCGACCACACCCGCCACCAGACTGCTCACATAGTCCTTGAAGGCAAAGCCGATTGCGACACTCGCCGCTCCTGCGATCACCAGAAAATTCTGGAACGTCACATTAAAAATAATCGGAATGATCCAGACAATGGCCATAACCATCAACAAAAGGCGTGCAATCGGAACAGCCCCCAGCATCAGGAGGCGCATCTGCTGGGGGCCGCGTTCTGCCAGATAGGGTGCCGCTTTGCGTACCGTCAGGATTGCCAGCCACGTTCCAACAATGACGAAAATGATTTCTGAAAAGCTGATATCCTGAAAATCGTTGATCAGTTTTACGGCCTTTTCGGCGCCGGTATCTTGTTCCATCGTTATAGCCTGTCCATCGAATAGCCCGCATTCGCAAGTTCGCGCCTGATTGTGGGATAGGCCGCTGGAAGGCAGGACAGCAACCCGTTTTCGAGTTTTACGAAACCCGCGCGCATCAGTGTCTCGACAAGATTGATCTGACTGCCGAAAGGAACTGTCAGGCTCAAATGCTCAACCGAGAGCGCACCGTGGATCAGCAAGGAATGAAAGATGAGAAGCGCGTTCTGGCGCTGGGCGGTCGGCATCACAAAATCCTCAAGTTCCGCGATCCAGATCATATCGTCATCGTCATCTTCAACTTTAGCGCCAGCTTCGGTTTCTGTCGTGTCCGCCTCACGGGTTTCACGCAGGCTGTGCCGCCAAAGGCTCCACGCGACCCAGGGAATACCAAGACTGCGCGCTGCAAGCTTTTGAAAGAAATCGCTTTTGATAGCGCCATCTTCGTCTGTGGCGAAGACGTTCTTCCCACTTTCGGAGATGCGAAAGGCTTTAACTTCAGAGTTTGGGCGGTGTGCCAAACCGGAAAACCAGTGGTGCAACCGCTCTTTATCGAAGGCTTGAAACGTTACCCCGCCCGGCAGTTGTAAGTCTGCGTCGATGGTGGCGGACAGGTAAGTCCACGCCCAACTGTTACATCCTATCACGCAACGCCTCTTGGTTGCTGAAATCGCTGCAAGCAAAAGCCGCACAGTTCTGAGACCTTTCCGATGCCTTAGAAACCAGCGTTCGAGATTGGGGATAACAAGTATCCCTTCTCCGCCCAGATCCGGCATCGCCGGTCCCGTCTCTCCGAGTACTTCATCACGTGTCGGCGCATTCAAACAGGTTATACCCTGACTCTCAGCCCAAGTTTTCACAATCCCAATGTCATCGCAGGGGGGCATGACGATAAGTTGCACCTTGGATCCGGCACGCCCCGCAGCGATCCATGCGTTCATCGTCAGATCCAACTCATCGAGTAGTTTTCCATAGGCTGGCGGAGCGGCTATGCGGTTTAATCGTTCAAGTGGAATACCTTCAAGCCGGTCAGCAGCCACCGCAGGTTCATCACCAGAATTCGACCGGAAGACTTCATTCTTGAAGCGGTTGATTGCCAGCCGCAGGCGATCCTCGGTTGGAAGTTTTGGCCATTCATAACCACCAAGTGGCACAAATGGCTTGTCTTGGCTCTTGTCTGTCAAACTCATCGTATCCCGTCTATGTTGAACATGGTCAACAACCTACCTCTGCCTTTCAAATCGGATCGGTCGCACACTGCGGCAATCCCCTTTGCAAGGCAGCATCCGCAATTTGGCCACCCGATGTCAACGGGCGGCCATAGGGTACCGACACCGGATCGTCAGGCTACTTTTTGTGTATTCAGGCGTCCTGACGGAAAGTACGTGCTGATCGCACGACCGTTTCCGGCGGCATAATCATGCGCCACGGCATTCCAGTCGACCAACGCCGCCTGTGACCAGTCTACCAGACCAGGTCCAGCTTCTGTTCTGCTGTGGGCGTCCTCTGCCACAGAGCGCTGCGAATAATCCACAATACGCTGACCTTCGGCAAAATCATTGAGTCCATGATCCCAGCGTTGGCCATTTAAAGTTAGGCCCAGAGTAAGCTTTTTGGGGTTATATTCAGCTGTGAATAACGTACCAAAGCCCTGCGCATGCCTGTCTTGGAGCAGCGGGGATTTAAGAAACTGCCGGTTCAGCTTTCGAGGTTTTACACGCAGTTTCTCCAGATGCGCGCGGCGCTGGAATGTCCGTGTGAACGCGGGGCGTTCAGCGACAGTTTTGCCACTCTGATGATTGGTCGCAACCGCGATTGGCATTTGCGTCATCCCACCACCCGGTGCCAACTCGACGCTGGCTGTCCGGCCAGACGCATCCGCAAGAACCAGATTGTACGCCATGTGGGAAGGCACCCGTTTTAACGCAACCAGAGCTTCATCAACGGTACCGCAGGTTTCCAGAACGTAGCGCAGGATTGTGGTTACGCCAAAGCCCTCCCCGCTCTCGGACCGGCCACCGTAAGCCAGCGCAATGCTCAACCCGGCGTCGTTAATACCGTCGGATAGGCCCCACAGAAACTCGACCATTCCCATAACGGTCCGCCCCGACCATTTCGTCCGCAGCAGCAACCCCTCGTTCAGCTGGGGTGATAGATCGTAATTGCGCACCAGACGAACGTCCTTTTTGCTGGCAACCGCAGCAAGGGAACACCCCCCAAGATAGGTAGGTGGGCACCATGTCGATAAAAATCGTGCTGCGCGGTCGGACCCGCCTGCAACGATAACCAACCTGTCATAGGTGGCAACAAGCTCGGGCATGTAGCGCTTGAGTGCCTCCCTGCACTGGTCCCGCGATGGTCCCTGATCCCCGCCGCGCGCAATGAACCATGCCTCATAGGCGGGCCATGACCTGTTCCATCGCGCCGCCCATTTAGGACCGGGTGTTTCTTCGTTTACGGCATCGAAAGTGAGTGAAAGTTGTGTCATTCTAGATTTCCTTATCGGCAGTGTTATAGAAAAAACGGATCATTTCAGCGCTGGCATCGGGGCCCTGCGCATCGGTGTAGGAGGCGTTCGAATTTCCGCCTGACCATGCGTGGCCCTGTCCATCAACGGTCCAGTGCTCGACAATGGTCCGCCCTTGCAGGTCGCTGGAAGTGGTGCAGGTAAACGTGCGTCCCGATGCTTCACCGCTTACAGTAGTCTCGATGCTCTGTGGTCCAGCGTTGTTGACGGCACGCATGGCAATTGCCGCACCGTTTGACGGGTGCACGGTCGCATCTGCTGTCCCGTGAAACACGATTGTCGGGACAGCGTTGTCGCCCCGAGGGCTGACAGGCGTGTCGAGGGCGTTGCCCGCCATGGCAGAAAACGCTGAAGCCACGTCTTTCGCGGCCCCTGCAGGCAAGCCTGAGTGCGCGCCAACACCCGCAAAAATATCGCTGTAAGTTTCCCCCAGAATAACTGCCATCGCCGCACCGGCTGAAAGACCCGCGACAAACGTCCTGTCGCGATGCACATTATGTTCCTTGCAAACCTTTGCAGCGATCCCCGCGAGGATTGCAGGCTCGCCCCTACCGCGCCGCTGGTCGCCTCTGCTGAACCAGTTCCAACACGACTGCGCATTATCCCCGCGTGATTGTGCCGGATAAACCACCACAAACCGGTGCTTTTCCGCCAATATGTTCATGCCTGTGCCTTCCGCAAAACCTTCGGGGGTCTGCGTGCAGCCGTGAAGCATCATAATCAGACCCGTGATCCCCTCAGACGCAGAAGCGGGAACATACGTCAGGTATGATCTGCTTCCTGCGGCACAACTGAACGTACTTCGGTTGAAGTCCGACCCGCTGACAGCTTGGGACGTGGACGCACCTGCCAGATCCGATAGTCCGCGAAGTTTTTCGATCATGCTGTCGAGGGATGGCATACTGTGCATCTGCGGTGCTTCCGGTTGGCCGGATCGGGGCGCAAGGCCATGCTGTGCAAGTGTACGTTGGACAAGATCGTGGGCAGCCGACAGGCGTGCGCCATCGGTCGCCGGGCGCAGCGCGCCGACGTCAAAAAATTTCATGTGGTTTTCCTTTTAAGAGTGGGCAGATCTACTTGATGCGGTCTGCTAGTGCCTTTTTAAGATCGGTGCCGGCTTGCAATGCACCCAGCACGGTAATGGAGGCGATGGTCTGAAGCGCCAATTCCGCAGTAATTTCGGGGGCGAACCGCGCAAGGCCGACAACCTTGATATGCAAAACCTCACCGGCTTCTCGCACCGCTTCGAGATCCGCAACGGAGTAATCCCGCAGCCCCAATTCCATCGTGTGGCGTTCGAGCGTTTTACTGACAACCTCACCTTGGCTTTCAAGCTGGTTGCGAATTGCCGTGCGAATGAAATCGCTGCGGTTGGAATAAAAACCCTCCTGCACCAGCAGGTCGATACGACCAAGATCAACAAAGCCGAGGTTGATCGTGATTTTCTCGTTTTCGGGCTGCTTGTCGCGTAACTGCCTTACGTTGCTCATATCAATTCTCCATCTGTATGGATGGTATATGGCTGTTACTCCCTACAACACAATGCCTGGATTAAATTTACTTTGAAGTCAGGGTTCGCCATTGTGTCCGACAGCATCACGCGCGCAAGCATCCGGCACATGAGGCGAGCATCAGGTCCACCGGCCAATACAATGATTTTGCTGTTTTTTATCTGAAATCTTTGATGATGCTCGTAAAAAAGTGAACGCCATTCATTATTTATCCACGCGGCAAAGCCAATCTGCTCCACCGCGTGGTTTCATATGATCAAGCCGCTAGACTCGATTCAGTGGCGGTCGGATCATACAGTTTGGTAGGGCTGGTGTCCCTTTATATCGTAACGGTCCAGCATCATTACCTTATGCCAAGCCGCGATAAAGTCGGTGACAAAGCGCGCATGACCATCAGATGAGGAATAGACCTCAGCGATGGCACGCAGTTGCGCGTTGGAACCAAAAACAAGGTCATTTCGCGTCGCGGTAAAGCGAACATTGCCTGTTGCACGGTCGTTCAAAGTAAACGACAGCCCATTTTCGTCATACTTTTTCCACTCGAGTTCCACATCGACGAGGTTCACGAAGAAATCGTTACTGAGGACGCCGACACGGTCCGTGAAAACACCATCCCGCGAACCATCATGGTTGAGGTTAAGCACCCGCAAACCGCCCGTCAAAGCGACCCACTCAGGGGCAGACAAATTCATAAGATGGGCCTTGTCGAGGAACATCTGCTCGGGCGCGACACCATGCGCAATGGAGCTGTAATCAGGATCGACAAAGTTTCTGAATCCGTCGATCACAGGCTTTAGCCATTCAAAGCTTTCTTCGTCGGTAGCTTCCTGCTTGGCGTCCACACGGCCGGGCGTGAACGGGACAGGCGCATCAATTCCCGCATCCTTCGCCGCTTTCTCTACGGCAACACATCCACCCAGAACAATGAGATCAGCCAGACTGACATCGCCTGAGAATTCTGTTTTGATCCCGCGCAGTGCCGCGATGACAGGCACGCAGCGTGCATTGATATGCCAGTCTTTTTGCGGTGCCAGCGCGAGACGCGCACCGTCTGCCCCACCTCGCTTATCGCTGTCACGGTACGTCACCGCCGCAGAAAACGCTGTATAGGCAAGATCAGAAACAGATATTCCGGTCGCCAGAATTGCAGCTTTTAGATCCGCAATTTGCGCATCGCCAATGACCTGCTCACTGCGCGGTGGTAGCGGATCCTGCCACAGCAGATCATCCGACACAGTAACTTCGGGCCCGAGGTAACGGTCGGTCGGCCCCATATCGCGGTGGGTGAGCTTGTACCAAGCCTTGGAGAACGCCAGCGTGAAGAGGTCGAAATCCTCAAGAAACCTCTCGCAAACCTTGCGGTACTCAGGATCGACCTTCAACGCGATGTCACTGGTCATCATCATCAAGTCGTTCATTTGGCCCGCTATATGCGCATCAGGGGTTTTTGGCGCATCGGGGTCTACCGGAGTCCACTGCAGCGCACCTGCAGGGCTACGCTTCTGCGTCCATTCAAATTTGAACAAGTTTTCGAGGTAGTCATTATCCCACGCTGTCGGATCAGGTGTCCAACTGCCTTCGATCCCGTTGGTCATTGTATCAGCGCCGTTTCCTGTACCGCGCGGATTGTGCCACCCCAAACCCATGGCTTCCATAGGCGCAATTTCAGGAGGCATACCGATTTGATCCGCCGGCGTCATACCATGGCTTTTGCCAAACGCATGGCCGCCCGCAATGAGAGCAACGGTTTCTTCGTCGTTCATTGCCATACGCGTAAAGGTAATGCGGATGTCATTCGCTGAAAGCTGTGGATCACCCTCGCCATTGGGCCCTTCCGGATCAACATAGATAAGCGCCTGATTGGATGCCGCCAGCGGATTCTCCAGATCATAA
Source organism: Sulfitobacter guttiformis (assembly GCF_003610455.1). Classification (NCBI taxonomy): domain Bacteria; kingdom Pseudomonadati; phylum Pseudomonadota; class Alphaproteobacteria; order Rhodobacterales; family Roseobacteraceae; genus Sulfitobacter; species Sulfitobacter guttiformis. Next base: position 712,096 of record NZ_RAQK01000001.1, read on the forward strand.
TCTGCATCCCCCGGCTTACCGCGCCAGCGCTTTTCGCGGTTTACCATCGCCGATGGATCCCGCGCCGTTTCAGGGTCCCATACTTCGGGTCCCCAATAGGTCGCGTTGTCAGCTTCCCACGCGTCGAGGCGACCCCCGCCAAAGCCGTAGGTGGGCAGCCCCATGATTTCGAGCGCGCAATTGCCTGTCAAAACCATGAGATCACCCCACGACAAGGCAGCACCGTATTTTTGCTTGATCGGTTGAAGCAAGCGGCGTGATTTATCCGTATTGCCGTTGTCCCACCAACTACTGATCGGCGCGAAGCGCTGCATCGCCGTACCCGCCCCGCCACGTCCGTCAGCGATGCGGTACGTTCCCGCAGCGTGCCACGCCATACGGACCATCTGCGGTCCGTAATTGTTATAATCCGAAGGCCACCACTCCTTTGAGGTGGTCAGAAAAGTTTTAATGTCATTTTTCAGTGCGTCGAAATCAAGTTCGGAAAAAGCCTTTGCGTAATCGAAATTAGCGCCAAGGGGATTTGCAGACTGTCCGTTATGATGCAAAATTTCAACGCGCAGGCGGTCGGGGTACCAGTTTTCAAGAGTCGGCGGCGCACCTGTCGCGCCACCAATACGGTCCCCGCCAAAGGGGCATTTGCCTGTCATTTCGGTCGTTTCGGTATCAGTATTGTCTGTCATTTCAAAGTCTCCACCGTGTTTGTTTCCATTCTTTAAACAAGGTGTACCAAGGCATATCGAAGTCAACGTATGCTATCCGGATGAGCGGCTTTCCGACGGGCTAAGTTTTGACGCTTCTTTTGTGACTGTAAGGCGATCAAGCACTAAAAGCCCCGTTCGAGAAGTGGCATACGCCGCCGCAACTCCCCCCAGAACGTTTCCGAGGATCGCGGCAATCAGAATACCCCAGTAACCGAATAACATCACACCGATCCATGCGCCCGGTAGGTAGATCGCAAATATCCGACCAAGGCTGAGAGACATTGACCAGACGGCCTTATCCCGCGCATTCATAGCCGCATTTGCGACCACAACCATCCCGTATCCGAACATCGAAAGTCCGACGAGCCGCAGATAATCAGCCGCGTATTCCTGATCACTTTCACCCGATGCAAGTAGCGCGGCGATGGGCGTCGCGAGCAAAAACAAAATAACTGCGACAACGGCACCGTATCCAAGACAAAAACCGAATGCGCCCTTCGTTGCCGAACGCGCGCGGTCATACTTTTCAGCGCCCCAATTCTGTCCAACGACCGGACCAATGCCCGATGACAGCGCCATAAGCGGGACGAGCAATATCGACTGGACGCGACCCGCTGCACCAAAACCTGCAACGGCATCATCCCCTATTGTGGCAACCGCTGCTGTGACCAGCGCCATACCGGCGGGATTGATTGCGTTTGACAGGGACGCGGGTATCCCAACTTTGAGGATCTTTCGCGCACTTGCCACTGCTCCTTTGAGCGGATTGCCACACACCCCCAGCAGACCCCGACGCCACGCGATCCAAAGCGCGACTACAACAGCAACTACACGCCCGATCAGCGTCGACATGGCTGCACCGGCCGTGGACATCTCAGGAATAGGCCCCCAGCCGAAAATGAATATCGGGTTCAGGGCAATCCCAAAGAACGCGGCAAGGATCATAATCCCTGCCGAGGTTGCCCCGTCGCCGTGAGCGCGGAACACGGAATTAACGATCATCATTGTCACAAGGAATGGAAACGAGGCGGACCAGAGCGGCATGTAGGCAGCTACTTCTTCCGCGACCTCGCCCGATGCCCCCAAAGCAGCGAACATTGCAGGGAATGCGATCCAGATCACCAGACCTAAAACTACAGATAAACCGACAGCCAGACCAATTGCATGCAACCCCAACCGCTGCGTTTCATCTTCGCTTGCTCCTGCTCCGATGGACTGGGACAACGTGGCATTTGCACCGGCACTCAGCCCGATCGACAAGGACGTAATTGCAGTGATGACAGGATAAATAAATCCAACGGCAGCCAAAGCGGCGGCGCTGACCTGACCCAAGAAATATGCGTCAGCCAGACCGACTGCGATTACCGAAAAAATCCCGAGGCTCATCGGAGCTGACATCACAGTCAGAGCCTTCCAGATAGGTCCGGTTGTTAAATCGCGTTTTTTTGCTTCGGCCATGCGTAGAGTCCAATCTGGTCTGCTCAGGGCGTAGCAGAACGTTTTCTATGGCGACCGATCATTATCACCCCGGTCATCGTCAGGATGAAAACAGATAGCGCCGCAGGATGCTTTGACAAAACTATCAGGCGCATCATGTCACTTGAAAGCAGGACCTCGGCGCAAGCGCGGTCATTTTTTAAGAACTCTAAAGGACACGCAATGAGCTTCTCTTTGAACGCTAAACACGAAAGTCTGCAAGACTACCTTGATCATCACGCGCCCCACCAGCCCGAATTCCATCAGGCCGTAATTGAGGTCATGGAAGATATCAAACCCGTTATAGATCAACACGCTATCTATAAGGAGGCGAATGTGTTCGAGCGACTGGTAGAGCCGGAACGGCAAATCACATTCCAGATTCCGTGGCAAACCGACAAGGGAGCGATCGAGGTGAACCGCGGGTACCGCGTCCAGTTCAATGGTGCGATTGGCCCCTATAAAGGCGGGCTCCGTTTTCACCCGTCAGTTAACACGTCTGTCCTCAAATTCCTCGGGTTCGAGCAAACATTCAAGAATGCATTGACCGGATTGCCGATGGGCGGCGCCAAGGGTGGCGCTGATTTTGACCCACGCGGACGCTCGGAGCAGGAGATTATGCGATTTTGTGCAGCATTTATGCAAGAGTTGTACCGCCACATCGGGCCGCACACAGACGTACCCGCAGGCGATATCAACGTTGGTGCCCGTGAAATCGGATACCTGTTCGGCGCGTACCGCCGTATCACCAACCAGTTTCAGGGCGTTCTGACCGGCAAAGGTCTGACATTCGGCGGCAGTGAAATGCGAACCGAAGCAACAGGCTACGGCGTAATTTACTTCCTGTCGCAGATGATTGAACAACATGACGATGCTATCGACGGCAAATCTCTCATAATCTCCGGCGCGGGCAACGTGGCAACTTATGCCGCGCAAAAAGCGCTAGATCTTGGAGCGAGCGTGATCAGCCTGTCGGATAGCTCAGGCTTCATCCACGACCCCGAAGGGTTGACTGCGGAAAAAATCGCGTGGGTACGCGAGCACAAAGCCAAATCTGGAGGTTCGCTTGAGCCTTATGCAAAAGAGTTTGGTGCTAGGTGGCACCCGGGGAAGAAACCATGGGGATTGGAGGCAGATGTGGCCATTCCTTGTGCCACACAAAATGAGCTTCTGGGGAATGATGCGGAATCCCTGATTAAAAACGGAATCAAGACAGTGGTCGAAGGTGCCAATATGCCCTGCACAGCAGAGGCAAAGAAAGCATTCAAAGACGCGGGAGTGTTATTTGCCCCCGGTAAGGCCGCCAATGCAGGAGGTGTTGCGGTATCAGGATTGGAGATCAGTCAAAACCGTCAGAACCGGCCCATCAGCGCCGAAAAAGTGGACGAGGCATTGCATCAAATCATGAGAGACATTCACGCCGCGTGCGTCGATGAGGGGACCCGTGACGGGAAGATAGATTACTCCAAAGGCGCCAATATCGCAGGGTTTCGCAAAGTCGCGGACGCAATGGTCGCACAGGGCATAGGATAACCCATCAGCCGCCCTGCCTACAGAGTAATCAAGGTTGAAAGGCAGCCCACATAGAGCCTCAAAACCCATTTGCGAAATGCGCTGCGGTGGACAGCAGCGAGCGCACTTACAGCGTTCATGATGAGCAGACCGTCGATATCATCAGGTCGCCGAAAGCTCATCGAAGAGTTGATCCTTGAGCGGCATTATTAAGGTGAGGCTTTTATAGTCAAAGTTTACGGGCGGCTCGCAAGGCATGTAGGGTATGGTCGGATTTGGTGCCCCAAGCGTGATTACAGTCGTTGCACACGGCACACTGGGCCGAGCCCCAATGTGGTAATCACCAGCAAAGATGTGTTGAACCGCCAGCACAAGGAAAGCCATCGGATCATGAACGTATTCGAGATGTACCGCCCTGTCACAAAATGTTCTTGAGCCGTCACCCGTCCCGACAAATTCCGGTAATCCTACACAAGGCGATTAAACCGGCTGCCGCCAGAAATCGTCGTGTATGCCGAGTAGAATTGCCCAAATCCAGTACAGGGAGAAAGGATTGTTCCGTCCGCAAAAGGCTACTGAATATCTAAGCGCTGTTCAGGGTCCCAATGATATCGTGCTGGTACGAGTGGTTTGGAGGTCATGATGCCGATTTGGGCGTAGTCTCATCTTTAATCGTATGAAAGGTCACAACCTCGGACGCACGTTTCATCCACACTCGGATAATCGCCATTCTCATAGCAACCGATGCGCGCAAGATCAGTCAGGTAACGGATGCCGATAGCGCAAAATCTCCAGAACGGATAAACTTAAATTGAATTTTAAGACACCAGATCAGGGCTTTATGCACCGCATCAGGTAAGGAGCGCGTGGACGATGATAATGCGAGGCATACGTTCACGATCGAAGATGGCAAAGACCAATTTCTCGATACATGGCCCCGATCTTGGTAAATGTGCGGGATCGTATACATACCGATCTCGCACATAAATTATGCTTCCGGCAGCTCAGACAGGATTTTGTCCAGCGTTGCAGGGTAGTCGCGGACTCGCACACCTGTCGCGTTGAAAATAGCGTTGGTTATTGCCGCTCCAGCGCCGGAAATTCCTAGTTCACCAACACCTTTGGCCTGGATCGGATTGGCCCAGCTGTCGCGTTCTTCCAGAAACTCGACTTCGAGTTGGGGCACATCGAGATTTACCGGAATGTGGTACTCGGCCAAATTGTGGTTAACGATATGACCGTCACGGTGGTCGTGCACCATCTCTTCGGTGAGAGCTGCCCCGATGCCGAAGATCATCCCGCCATAGCACTGCGACCGCGCAGTCTGTTCGTTCAGAATGCGGCCGGCGGAAAACACGCCCAGCATGCGCCGGACACGCGTTTCCCCTGTGACGGCGTTCACTCCCACTTCCGCAAAATGCGCGCCAAAACCTGCATGCTCGACGGCACCGCTCATGTCGCCCGGCTCAATGTGGCCGACAGCGATCAAATCGACTGAAAGCGTCTCAGACAAAGGTCTCTGAACGTTTCCTGCCGTCACAACACCATCTTTTAATGTAATGTCGGCAGCATCGGTGCCCACCAGCTTTGCAATATCGCCGCGCAGGCTCTGGCAGGCTAAAAACACAGCGGACCCTACAGAACTTGCACCCCACGACCCACCGGAACCGGCGGCCTCAGGGTAATCGGTATCGCCCAACTTCACGGTAACGCTTGAAAGCGGTAATCCCAACATTTCCGCAGCGATCTGACCGAAAATGGTGTAAGATCCCGTTCCGATATCGGTCATGTCGGTCTCAATGGTGACCGAAGCATCAGCATGCAGTATGACCCGCGCTTTCGCTTCGGACAGAATGTTGCCACGGGCGGCAGATGAAACGCCCATACCAATCAACCATTCGCCATCACGCACCTGCCCTGGAACCGCAGACCGCGCGGACCAGCCAAATTTTTCCGCGCCTTGCGTCAGACACTCTGCAAACCTGCGCGACGAAAACTCCTTGTCGCTTTCGGGGTGTTTTTCCGGAATATTTTGAACGCGCAAAGCAACAGGATCAATTCCCGCCTTGTGAGCCAGTTCGTCCATCGCGTTTTCAAGCGCAAGCATCCCGACCGCCTCGCCCGGTGCGCGCATAGAACCCGCACAAGTCCGATGTATCCGCGCAATGCGGTGCGCGTAGGACCGGTTCTTCCCAGCGTAAAGGAAGTGGGTTGCCAGAGCGACGGGCTCGCTGAACTCTTCGCCAGGCAGGTTTGATACGGTAGCATCGTGGCCTATCGCGGTCAGGTTACCATCAGAATCTGCGGCCAGCCTCAGGCGCTGTTGCGTCGAACTTCGCCGCATCGTCGTCTCGAAAACCTGTGGCCGGGTCATTACGACACGAACCGGCCTGCCCAGCTCTTTCGCCGCGATGGCCGCTGCAACGGCTTCGGGTGCAATACCCAATTTTGACCCGAAGCCGCCGCCGACATAAGGCGCAACGATGCGAACATGTTTCGCCGCGATGCCCAGCGCATCTGCCAACTCATTGCGGTTATATTTCAACATCTGATAGGAGCCGTGCAGTGTCAGCTCATCACCCTCCCACTGCGCAATAGAGGCATGTGGCTCCATCGCTGCACTGTTTTGGGAAGGTGTTGTGTAATTTACATCCACACTGAACGCCGCCTGCGCCATTGCTGTACTTACGTCGCCCTGCTCTGTCTGCTTTTCATCCGGCACATCGAACTGTGCATTCTCGTCGGTTGGGTCAGTCACCGCATCATCGGCGTCATATTCGACAGTAATGTGTTGTGCGGCATGGCGAGCCTGCTCAAAGCTCTCGGCAACAACAAGCGCTATCGGCTGACCGAAGTAGCTGACAGCTGATGCCCCTTGGATGGGCGCTTCGTTGGCTGTTCCCTGCGCGGGATTTCGCAACAGGCGCTCGTCTGTGATAACCGACACCACGCCGGACATCGCCAGCGCTGCAGCTTTGTCTACCGACTTCACGCTGCCCTTGGCTATGGTCGCACGCACGAACACACCAACGGCCTCGGTACCGTCACCAATCTCGGCGGCGTATTTCGCCTGTCCGGTAACCTTTGCCGGTCCATCAACGCGTGGCGCGCCGGTGCCGATGACGCCCTGCGCCATATCGGATAAAACATCGTCGGACTGGCGGTCCATTTTGTGATGCACGGTCATTGGTTTGCCTCCGTAGCGGCCTTTAGCACGGCTTTTAGTGTGCGTCGTGTTAGTGGAATTTTAAAATCGTTTGCGCCGTATCCGGTAGCATTCGCCAGTAATATGTCAGCAGCTTCATCGAATAGCTCAGGTGATGGCACCTGTCCTTTTAGCGCGCCCTCGACAGATGGGTTGCGCCATGGCTTTGGCGCAAGACCGCCAAAGGCCAGTGCTATATCTTCGATTTCGTTGTCGTTCATCTTCACGACAGCTGCGACAGACACCAGTGCGAAAGCATAGGAAGAACGATCCCTTACCTTGCGATAAATATGCCTTCCTCCCTTAGGCTTGGGCAATGTAACCGCCGTGATCAAATCCCCTGCTGCAAGGACTGTTTCGATTTCGGGCGTGCTACCCGGCAAGCAGTATAAATCACCCAACGCGATGGTACGCAGATCACCATCTGACGCTTGCACCTCAACCGAGGCGTCGAGTGCCATCATAGCGACCGCCATGTCGGACGGATGGGTGGCAATACAATGATCGCTGGTTCCGAGCACGGCAAGAATGCGATTGAAACCGTCCCGCGCCTGACACCCAGTTCCGGGAGCGCGCTTGTTACAAGGCATTGCAGTGTCGTAGAAGTAGGCGCAACGCGTCCGTTGGAGTAAGTTACCTCCCGTGGTAGCCTTATTTCTCAACTGTCCTGACGCACCGGCAAGCAAGGCGCGCGCGAGAACCTCGTAATCACGTCTGACAATTTCGTTCGCGGCGAGTGCGCTGTTCGTGACAAGCGCCCCGATCCGCAGCCCGCCATGTTCATCAACAGATATATCGTGAAGATCCAACCGGTTGATATCAACCAATGTGTCGGGCGACATCACCTCAAGTTTCATCAGATCAATCAAGTTGGTGCCACCCGCGATGATCGTTGCACCGTCTACAGCAGCAGCCTTTGTTGCGTCCGCAACAGATCCGGCACGTTCATACTCAAATGATTTCATTGACCCCTCTCCTCTGCGGCTTCACGGATAGCGTTTACGATTCCTGTGTACGCCGAGCACCGGCACAAATTTCCACTCATCCGCTCCGAGATTTCTTCATCAGATAGGTCGGATACCCCCGCCAAAGATGCAGACACATTAGACGGCCATCCGGCTTTGACCTCCTCCAACATCGCGGTCGCTGAACATATCTGGCCCGCCGTACAGTAGCCGCATTGAAAACCGTCGTTTTTGACGAATGACCGCTGCAACGGGGACATATCATCAGGGGTGCCCAAACCTTCGATCGTGGTAATTTCATCGCCGTCATGCATGCAAGCAAGCGTGAGGCAGGAGTTGATGCGTTGCCCGTTCACCAAGATCGTACAGGCGCCACACTGACCATGGTCGCAGCCTTTTTTGGTGCCTGTTAAATTCAGATTATGACGTAACAGATCCAGTAGAGTGGTCCGGTTATCAACATCGACGTGATGATCTTTGCCGTTGATCGAAAGGGATGTGCTGCGCGTCATGGCGACCTCTTTTGTTTGGTTCAACCCGGATTTTTTTCAAATCTTGAACTTTGAATATCTGGGTGACCAACAAATGGATCGTGCGAAGGTTCCTGATTAATGTTTCACCGCGTGTCCGGTCAAATGCTGGTTCAGCGCGCACTGACGAATGACGGGACTATCAGAGAACACAAAGCATTCAGGCGCCCACCTCGTTAGGTGCGCACACTTCCTGACCTCCTTCTCCTTTGGTGCGGCATTAGCCACGCCTGCCGGAAATTCATTGCTGCTAAGGAAAAGTGCAAAGCTCGCTGCGCTTTGCTGCTCAGCCGGGAGTATTGTTCAAAGCCGCCCCTGATCCGACCTCCCTGACTGCCTCAAATTGGGAGAGGAATACTTTGCCTGTCAGATGTGCAAGGAAGTGTCCGCGCTTCAAACGGTCCATTACCGGACCTTTGACTTCAGATAAATGGAGTTGAACGTTCATTTCCCCCAACCGCTCATTGATGGCCTCTAACGACTCCAGCGCACTCAGATCGATTTCATTAATTGCGGAACATTGGAGGATAACGTGACGGATATTTTTATCTCCGGCGACACGGTTGTGAATCTTGTCCTCAAGATAGCGGGCATTTGCAAAGTAGAGGCTCTCGTCGATCCGAAGGGTAACAATGCTCGGGTCTGTGATCACATCGTGACGCAAGATATTGCGGAAATGCTCCGTTCCAGGAACCTGACCGACTTCGGCAATATGCGGCTTTGACGATTTATAAAGATGCAGCAGCACAGACAGAGCCACCCCGGTTGAGACCCCCACCTCGACGCCCAGTGCAAGGGTGACCAGAATAGTAGCCAGAACAGCCAAAAAATCGGCCTTGGAATAAGTCCAGCTGCGCTTCAGGATCGAGAAATCAACGAGGCTGAGCACCGCGACGATGATCGTTGCAGCCAATGTCGCTATGGGCAGGAAGAATATCAGCGGAGTGAGCGCGAGGGCCGCGATTGCCAATCCTATTGCGGTAAACGCGCCCGCTGCGGGTGTGTCGGCGCCTGCGTCAAAGTTGACGACCGACCGCGAGAAGCCGCCCGTCACCGGAAAACCACCAGTCAACGACGCGCCGATGTTGGCAGCGCCAAGGCCGATCAACTCCTGATCCGGATCGATCCGTTGGCGTTTTTTGGCGGCAAGGGTTTGCGCCACCGAAATGGATTCCACAAAGCCAATGATCGAAATAAGAAAGGCAGGTAAAAGAAGTTGCCCTAAAAGATCAGGCGAAAACGAAGGGAGTGTCAGCGGTGGCAAGCTTTGCGGTACTACGCCCACGATTTTGACGCCCTTATCGGCCAGATCCAGCCCCCAAACAAAAAGAGTAGTCGCGACGACAACAAACACAGGGCCGGTTTTTACCAGAACGTCTGTTGCGGAAGACGGAACACCAAAACTTTGAAGCAAAGGTTTTAAGCCCTTGCGCACCCAAAACAAAAAAACAGTGGCGAGAATGCCGATACTGGCGGTGATCCAGTTGATCTCGGACAGATGCGCCACGAGCGAGATGATCAGCTCAAAAAGGTTATGCCCCTGCGCATTGATGCCGAGGATATGTTTCAGCTGGCTGGCAGCGATAATGATGCCCGATGCCGTGATGAACCCTGCGATGACCGGATGCGACAGAAAGTTCGCGATAAAACCTAATCGAAACAGCCCCATGACCAAGAGTATGACGCCGGATAATCCGGCCAGCGACAAGGCTGCAACCGCGTATCCCATGGTGCCTTGCTCAACGATATTACTCAGCGCCGCGGCAGTCATCAAGGATACGACCGCCACAGGACCAACAGCCAGTGCGCGGCTGGTCCCGAAAACAGCGTAGAGCATGATCGGCACAATGGAAGCATAAAGCCCGGCCTCCGGCGGCAGCCCAGCGAGAAGCGCATAGGCCAGAGATTGCGGTATCAGCATAACCGTCACAATTAACGCGGCAACTAAATCATTGGACAATGCGGTGCTGGTGTACCCGCGCCCCCATTTCAGAATAGGCAGATAACGCGCTAGTTCGGGATCCATATTACTCTCGGCTCTGTGAAACTCCTGTGCGCTCAACACACAGGATCAATTCCGTTCTATTCGACCGCGATTTTTTCTGGTTTCGCCAACCATTCTCGTCCTTTGAGCATGCCTTTCCAATAAACAGGTGGCAGGATCTTTTCCTTCAGGAACCACGCCGCGCGGGTCGCCTTCGTGCCGTCGATGACCACCTTGGGAAAGCTTGGCAATAACACCCCGCCATAGCCGAATTCGGCCAAGACAATCTTGCCACGCTCCACAGTTAACGGGCATGATCCATAGCCGTTATATTGCGCCACAGGGTTTCCTCCACGCATGTCGGCTATGATATTCTCCGCGACAACAGGCGCTTGAATACGTGCCGCTGCCATCGTCTTGGCATTTGGAGCGTTCATTACATCTCCCAGTGACCAGATGTTATCATAGGTTTTGTGACGCAAAGTGGCCTGATCCACATCAATCCATCCTGCGGCATCCGCAAGGGCGGACACACGAATAAAATCTGGTGCGGTTTGGGGTGGACAGACATGCATCATGTCAAATTCCATCTCTACGCGCTCCACCGGAGTATCGGGTTTGGAAACATCAAACCACGCCTTTTGAGCCGCGCCATCGATTGCAATCAGATTGTGAAAGAAGTTTAGGCTAGCGTCATATTTCTTTACGTATTCCATCAACGCCGGGACATAATCCTTAACCCCGAAGAGCACCCCACCTGCAGTGTTAAACTCGATATCTATGTTATCGAGAACGCCGCGCCTGTGCCACGCATCACCTGACAGATACATCGCCTTTTGTGGTGCTCCTGCGCATTTTATCGGCATAGGGGGCTGCGTAAAGATCGCACGCCCTTGCTTCATTCTCTCTACAAGCTGCCATGTATAGGGCGCCAGATCATAGCGGTAATTGGACGTGACCCCATTTTGGCCAAGCGTTTCAACCAACCCCTCCACACTGTCCCAGTCAAGCTTGATACCCGGACACACAATCAGGCGGCCATATTTTACGACACGGCACCCCTCAAGAATGATGGCATTATTCTCGGGCTCGAACGCTGCAACCGCTGCCTTGATCCAATGAACATCTTTCGGGATCAGCGACCCCATCGTACGCGATGTTTCCTCGGCGGCAAATATACCGCCGCCCACCATTGTCCAGCCGGGCTGATAGTAATGAATATCCGCTGGATCAATAATCGCAATTTCAAGGCCGGGTTTGCGCGACTTTAGACTGGCCGCAGCGGCGATCCCGCCTGCCCCTGCGCCGACAATAACAACCTCATAGCTGGCGCCGCCCGTATCGGTCGGGGTCATGCCGCCATTGACGATCCGGCGGACAATACCGCCCATATCATATCCGGCGGCCTTGGTCGCAGAGAGTATATCCGCGAGGCTCCGCTTTCCCGATTGCTCCAACGACCAGAGCGTGGCCGAGCGGGTGCCCGTGCGGCAATAAGCAAGAACAGGACCAGGCAATTTGGCTAATGCGGCATCAAATACTGCTATATCGGCATCCGCTAATTTACCTGAAACAATCGGCACATAGAGTGCGTCAATGCCGAGCTTTCCGGCTGCCTTCTCTATTTGTGCAAAGGTCGGCTGATCCGGTCCTTCACCGTCAGGCCGGTTGCAGACGATTGCGCGAAAACCTGCATCTTTGATGGCTTGCATATCGGCCGGCATGATCTGGTCGCTGACGGACAATTCACCGGTAAGCTGTTTCATTCGCATGATACGTTTCTTCCTGTTCAAAATCCATTGATCGGCGTTTTCAGCATGGGCCTGCCGTCTTTATCGGTTGGCATGTGTCCGGCCCGCATATTCACCTGTAGCGATGGAATGATGAGTTTCGGAACACTAAGTTGGGCATCACGTTCGGTTCGGAATTTAATGAAATCTTCGCGGGTTTTGCCGCCGCCAACATGAATATTGTCGGATTTTTGGGCTGCTACCGTGGTTTCCCACTGGATCGCACGGCCGTTGGGGCCATAATCGTGGCACATGAAAAGGCGCATCTCGTCGGGCAGTGACAGAACCTTCATGATGCTGTCAAAAAGCTCGCCTGCATCACCACCGGGGAAGTCCGCGCGCGCTGACCCGCCATCCGGCATAAACAGGGTATCACCCGCAAACGCAGCATTTCCGACAACGTGTACCATGCACGCCGGTGTGTGGCCGGGCGTGTACATGGCGAAGGCCTGCATACCGCCGATCATATAGGTATCGCCGTCTTTGAACAATGCGTCGAACTGGGACCCGTCGCGCTGGAATTCGGTCCCTTCGTTGAACACTTTGCCGAAGGTTTCCTGAACCACCATGATTTTTTCGCCGACACCGATTTTGCCGCCCAGCTTGTCCTGAATATAGGGCGCTGCACTGAGGTGATCGGCGTGAACGTGGGTTTCGATGATCCAGTCAACGACCAGTCCACGCTCCTGGATTTCCGCAATCAATTTATCTGCTGCGACGTAGGTGATCCGTCCTGCGGCGTAATCAATGTCCATGACGCTATCGATCACAGCACAGTGGTCGCTGTCTGGGTCCTTCACGATATAGGTAATCGTGTTTGTTGCCTCGTCGAAGTGGGCTGAAACGTCCGCTTTTACCGACATGTCTACCGGATAAGTCATTTGATTTCTCCTTCGGATTAAGCTTGGGCAGGTGCCCGATCTGAAATCATCGCCTGCATTTTTTTTGCCGCAAAAATCCCTGCAACCAATGCCGCAACAAAGATGAAAACTTCTGTGCGTCCCGTACCCAGCGCGGGCAGCGCGCCACCAGGGCAGAACCCCGCAATACCCCAACCGATGCCGAAAACCGCCGACCCACCGATCAACGATAGATCAAGATCACGGCGTGTAGGCACCTCAAAACTGCTCTGCAAAAGGGGTGATGGACGTTTGAGAACAATGCGGTAACCAATGAAGGTGACCAGCAAGGCACCCCCCATCACAAACGCAAGGCTTGGATCCCACATGCCCGCAATGTCGAAGAAATTGATGACCTTTGCGGGATTTGCCATGCCCGAAATAGAAATACCGGTGCCAAAAATAAGGCCGATGAAATACGAGAGGATGATACGCATCTGTCAGGCTCCCAAAACGTGGCGGATCACATAAACCGTGATCGCAGTAGTAACCATGAAAGTGAGGGTTGCGACGATCGAGCGTGGCGACAGGCGCGCCATCCCGCAAACACCGTGACCCGATGTACAGCCCGAACCAAATGTAACACCTATCCCCACAATAAAACCGCCAACCACAAGCATTGTCGCAGAAGTCGGCACCTGCACCGCAGGCATTTGCCCTGTCAGCAACGCCACTAAAGGCGGCCCCGAAATCATGCCCGCCAGCACCGCGGCACGCCATGACCAGTCCGGCAGATTTACGGGGTGGAACACGCCAGCAAGAATTCCTGTCGCTCCCATGACACGGCCCATCGTCGCCATCAAAAGTACGGCTGCAAGGCCGATCAGGGCCCCGCCAACAAGCGACTGAACCGGTGTGAAAACCGTCTCTATCATCAAACTTTGCACGTTCTTATGCCAAAGATGCGGTACAGCGGGCAGAACTTCATGGCTGAAGTGCCTATCATGATCAGACCAGCGATGACCGAGACAATCGTAGCTGCCACAGATTCAAACAATGCAAGCCCGCTCATGAACGGTAGGGCCAGCAGGACGATGCCTAGGACCAGGCGAAATGCGCGATCAACAGTGCCAAGGTTCGTAATCATTTTGCGTCTCCTTCTAAAGATACATTCACGATAGCTCTTTGGCAGGCAGTATCTTGGTGACTTTGTCACCAAACATCCAAAATTTCTTATGCGTGATGGTCTGCGAGCTGTTCGAGCTGCACACGATCAAGCAGGCTAACACTTCCGCGTGCTTGCTCGATCCATCCGCGGCGTTGAAATTCCTGAAGTTGCCGCGATATCACCTCGCGGGCTGTTCCAAGTTCGACCGAGAGTTTCTGGTGCGTCGTGATCACCTTGTCCATATTGTTCGACAGCTTGATCAACCTGTCCGCAAGACGCACATCAAGGCGCTGGAAGGCGACTTCGTCGATTATCAAAAACAGGTCCGTGATCCTTTTTGAAAACGCTGCAAAAACAAAATCCCGAAAGGGCTTGGATTGGGCGACCAGATCATCAAAAACATCGCGTGGGATGGCAGCGGCCTCGACGGCTGTTTCAGTAACGCCTTCGGCGGAATAATCCTCATACGCAAGCAAACAGGCCGTCGTGAGCACACAGCTTTGGCCAGCCTCGATCCGGTAAAGGACTATCTCGTGGCCCGTCTCTGACACCTGTTGAACGCGTACGGTGCCGTCCAGAAGAAACAACATGTTTTCGGGGGAGTTGCCCGGTCCAAAGATCGTTGTGTTTTCCGGAACCTTCACGATTTCGCTTCGCGTCAACAGAAGGTTCTTTGTCGACTGGTCAAGCCGCGACAATCCCGCAAACCTGTCAAGCCATTGTAAATCATGGTTCATTGGCCAGAATTCCCAAATCTTGGCACCTCAAGGGGCGCGATGCGATCCAATAGCCGACCACGGTTTGCAGTAATATCAGCGACTGTGAGATCATCGAGGACTGCCAGAAATGCAGCTGTGGCTTCGTGCAACTTCCGCGACAAAATACATATACCGATCAGTGGGCAGGTATTTTTTTCGGGGTTGAAACACTCGACAAGCTCCAGCGGGCCTTCGGTAATCCGCACCACTTCACCGATGACAATTTCATCCGCTGCACGGGCAAGCCTGAAGCCCCCGTTACGGCCCCGCACTGTTTCCAGGTACCCGGCCTTGCCCAACTCGTGGACAATCTTCGTGACATGGGGCCGCGACAAATTATGGATTTTCGCCACATCATCAATCCGGACGAGGTCTGGCGATTTGAGCGCAGCAAGCTGCAAAGAACGCATCGCGTAGTTTGTGTAGCTTGTGAGCTTCATGGGTGAATCCTTTGCCTTAGCAAAAGGTACATTCAAAATATTTCTTTTGCAAATGCCGCTGGTTAAGCTGCCAGCGTAAAGCACCTATTTCGGGTCTAGGATAAACGGAAACAAGCCGGGAACCAGCGATGCTGTCTTGGACGTTAGAACAGGCACTATCACCGGCCCGATATTGTTCACCGTTGGAACGTTACGAACGGGGCAATTTTCTAAACCGTTCCGCAAATTTCACACCGATAAGTTCATCCACATGGGCTCGGAATGCCCGAAGGGTCGATTAGGTTTCCGCACGCGGGGTCAGTACTACCTATCTGTCGACCGACCCCTTCTCAGCCGAGAGCAAAATCGATCAAGGATGTGAACTCCCCCCAGACTACAAAGTCTGTCTTCAGCATTTGCGCCGATCCTAACCGGAAGATTGCCAATGCTTTAAGACACGATCCATTCGAACAGGAACGAAACAGCAGGATTGAAACTCATGCGAGCTAGAGGTCAAAGAGCTGGCCCGTCTGTTCCGAAAGGCCGTTGGCAGATCGCTTTTTTATCCGCTGTTCAGCTACGGTCGCATAGGAATGATGCTCGACCGCAATCTGAACTCCGCGCTGTTCGCAGGTGACGCGGTACCATTCTAATTTTGGGATATACCCTTTTAGCGCCAGCATGGATTATGCGGAAAACAGAAGTTTGGTTGCCGCGCCTAATCCGAACTTACGCTTGGGATCCGGACGCAGGCACATTTTTTATTATCAGCATCGTTATTGTCCTGATGCGCAGTGCGATAATCGCTAAACCGCGAATATTTTTTGGCTGCCCCATGCAGGCGAGAACGAAATCCCCTCCCAAGCGGAGGTGAGCATGTTCGTCTTGTGTTTCATCGGCATCGGGTTCAGTTTCTATCCCGATGTTAAGCCAAACGGTCCCCCATCAGAAAAGCCGCCCCTCCTAACAAACGCCTGTGGTTTCTTCTGGCACAAACACTCGTTCTGGCCTCCATAGTCCTTGACAATAATACTCACGCCCTCTGGTTTCTTAGCGCATCACCAATCTGAAGAGGAACATCACCCAAATGCCTTTTCGGTCCCTCGATGGTAATTAGCTTAGCGATTGAGATGCATCCCGGCATCGACCAACAACAGCTCACCCGTCACATGCCGTGATGCGTCAGACAGGAAAAAAAGAGCTGCATCCGCAATATCATCCGGTCCTGATGCAACACCCAATGCGCATTTAGCCTCGACAGCCTGAACCGTCTGCTCGAACGCGTCTTCATCCATCGCATCTTTGAACCAGCGCGTAGCGATAAAACCAGGGCAGATGGCGTTGACGCGAATGGCCGGAGCGAGGGCGCGCGCCAGCGATAGGGTCATTGTGTTCAATGCACCTTTGGTCGCCGCATAAGCAACGGAAGACCCGATCCCCTTGATGCCCGCGATGGAGGATGTGTTCAGGACGGTGCTGGCACGTTTTGTCGTTTCATGCGCCGCCACAAGAAGTGACTTGGTGGCTTGCAGCATCAAATAAGGGCCGACCACATTGACTTCGTACGTGTCCATGAAATCAGCCTTTGATAGGGCGTCCAGATCGGAGTGATCGCGCGCATGGCGGGTAATTCCGGCGTTGTTGACTAAAATATCCAGACGCCCCCTTCGCGCTGCCGCTTCTGCCAATGCCTTGCAGCCCTCAGGATCAGCAACATTCGCCTTCACGACTTCGACTTGGGATCCGGCATCCCTGCACAGATCGGCAGCTTCTTCTGCTTCTTTAGACGAACGCGAGTAGTTGATGATTACATCTGCACCACGCTCTGCGAGTTTTACTGCGATCGAGCGGCCAAGGCCTGTGGCCGAACCGGTGACCAAGGCAATACGTCCATCGAGATCGGCCATTGCACATTCCTTCTTATAGTTGCGCCATCAATTATTACTCATGATCCGTCAGCGCACCCATCTGTGCTAAAGGCACGTTCGCTTTGACTGCTGCTTGGGATAGTTGCGCCATTGTTCCCGCATCAAGGGGGATTCCGTTGGCACGTCGTGTTTGTGCGGTTTTTCGTTCAGGATCACCGGGGAATTGAACCGCGTCCACACCGGGTGCCGGTGGGGATGATTTGACCCACTGTGCATAGCGGTCCATGTCGACACCGAAGGCTTCAGCCATACCAAAAACATCAGGGTCGATCAGAATTGCCAACATATTGTTTGTGATGCTGGCGGGAATTTCGCGCTCCGGGAGGTAAGCCCCTCCTCCGCTGAACGATCCGCCCAGAATATCCCCCAGAAGCGCCAGCCCGAAGCCCTTGTGCTGGCCAAACGTTGTCAGGGACCCGCCCCTGTCATCGAACATTACGGATGGGTCATTGGTTGGATTGCCTTTGGCATCGATCAACGCGCCGTCCGGCACCTCATTACCGCTCAGGTTCGCCACCCTCGCCTTCCCCATCGCAATTGTACTGGTGGCCATGTCCAACAAGAACATAGGGGTCTTTTCAGTCGCTGGAATTGCTGTGCAGTAGGGGTTTGTCACGAACCGCGCATCACTACCGCCAAAGGGGGCAACAATAGGCCGCGGGGATTGCACATTTGCGTAAAGGATACAGATAAATCCTGCCTCCGCCGCCATTGCACCCCAATCTCCCAAACGCCCCAGATGAAAGCTGTTGCGCAGCGAGAGAACGGCAAAGTGATTGCTTTTTGCCCGCTCGATTGCATGGTTCATGGCCTGTTCGGCGACAATGTGGCCAAAGCCATACTGACCGTCCACCAGCAGAAATGGCCCCTTATCCTCGACAATTTTCGCGTCAGCATCCGGATGCAATTGCTGTGCCAGTATCCCGTCAACATAGGCGGGAATCATCCCCACGCCGTGGCTGTCGTGGCCGGTAAGGTTGGCATCAACGAGGCGTTTGGCAACTTTTTCGGCTTTCGCCACATTCCCGCTGGCCGCAGCGAGAATGGATTCAGCGATCTTGGTCAAGTCGTCGGCAGATATGTTCATTCAGGTTATACTCCGTTCAACCATCCGCGGGCCGGCCCACTCCCGGATGGTGGACTCGCGCTTTCATGGCGCCATTTCAGTACCCAGACCTGGGGGCCGTCAAGGTGCGTTTGCAAATAACGTGTTTTTGCAAAGTTAGACGCCGCCGATGAACAGATCATGGAAGCCAGCATGGGAGAAGGCGCGTCCAATGCGCCTTTTCCCCCTGAAAAAGGTCTTTTCATCATGCAAGCAGCCTGCCTGACCTCCCCGCTACCACAAACGACGAGGCAGGACCGAATTGGTGTATTTACACAGGAATAACGATTTTCTGATCGTGCTCGGGCGCCTCGAGCGGAAGATGATTTTCCTCCAGTACAAGGATATTTTCCGCACCAATGATATCACTTTTCGTCTTATAGCCGATGACATTCTCAACGGGCATATCCAAATGGCGTGCCAGCAGCATCGTCTCTTCTGACGAAAAATTTGTCAGGCCGCGCGCAATTTCCTCGCCAAGTTCGTTATAAACATGCAGCACATCGCCCTTCATGAAATCCCCCTGCAGCGAGATAATGTCCATCCGGCTGATGCCGCGCTTCTTTTTGACAACTTCTTCGGCAATTTCGTTTGATACGACAAGCGTACCACTGACTTGCAAGCGGTTGCTAAGCCAGACTTTCAGCGGCGACGCTGTCTCGCCCCGCACAAGACAGCGGGTGAACCGCCGCTCTTTATTGAGTACGGAAGATACGGGGCGTTCAATGATGCCCTCGGCGATGATCGTCTCGACGCCAGCATTCTGCGCCATGTTTGCCGCATGCATCTTGGTAAGCATGCCCCCGCTCCCCAATGCACTGATACCGGTCGTTGATTCCAGATGCTCGCTGACGTCTTCGATTTCATGAATGAAAACTGCGTCCGGATCTGACGGGTCGCGGTCATAAAGACCCTCGACACTGGTCAGAATGATCAGTTCGTCCGCCTCTACCATTTGCGCCACTTTGGCTGACAAACGGTCATTGTCACCCACACGAAGGTCACGTGTGGCGATTGAGTCGTTCTCGTTGATGATTGGCATGATGTCGTTTTCGAACAATCTCAGCATGGTGTTTTTAATGTTCAGAAAACGGCGGCGCTCTTCCATATCTTCGACGGTCACCAGCATCTGCGCCACCTCCAGATCGTACTCTGATGCGACCTGCCGGTAGGCGTTCATCAGCAGCGGCTGACCACATGCAGCGGCGGCCTGTTTGTCCAGAACACCCGCGTCTTCGGGCCGTTTTCCGACCATATTCAACCCCAGCGCAACCGAGCCGGACGAGGTCAAAATGATGTTATGGCCCTCACGTTGAAGCTGTGCGAGATCGCTCAGAAGACCGTTCATAAAAGCGTAGCGCAGGGTAAGGTTATCACTATTGGCAAGCAGGCTTGATCCGATTTTTACGACGATTTTTTTCTTCGTAGACATGTAATATCTCCGGTATATAATTGTTTTAAGAGGATAAATACTAACTGTTTGCGTCCTTGGATGCAGCCATATAGCAAGACCTCGTTCAGGTGTTAGCGCCACGTATAGCACGACCCCGGTGTGGGAATGCAAACAGGTTGCTGCAGTGCAGCGCGATTTATGCGGATTTGCTCCGTTTAGCGCGGATAGAAATTCACCGGTTGAACCAGCGCTTTGTTGAAAGGGTGCAGCACAAGTTGTGTAGAGGTTCGCCGAAGATAAAGGAGACCGAAATTGAAGATACTTTTGATCGGATGCGGCAAGATGGGCGGCGCGATGTTGCGCCAGTGGATCAACCACGACGGCAACGCATTTACAGTCGCCGATCCCGCGGCCACAGACCTGCCGGAAGGCATAACTCATGTCACAAAAGCGACATCCTTGCCGTCTGCAGAATTTGACGTCATCGTTATCGCTATCAAGCCGCAGATGATCGCTGACCTGCTTCCCGATTACATTCCTGCGTTGAAACCGGGCGGCTGCTTCGTCTCGATCGCTGCAGGTTGCAGCATTGAGACATTAATCGGTATTGTAGGGAAGGCCGCGATTATCCGCGTCATGCCCAATTTGGCTGCAATGGTTGGATTGGGGGTATCAGGGCTCTATGCGAATCCGGCGTGCACAAAACAACAGGTCTCAGACGTTACTGCCTTTATAGCCCAGACAGGCCGCTGCGTCCCCCTTGGCAGCGAGGACGAAATTGACCGGCTCACCGCTGTGAGTGGAAGCGGGCCGGGATATGTGTTCGAGATTATGCGCAGCTATGTCGAAGCCGCCAAGCGCTTGGGTTTTGACGAGGAAACATCCCGCGCGCTTGTCTTCGATACGATAACGGGCACGGTTGAAACCGCCCGCCAGTCTGATGCGTCCCTCGAGGATCTTCGGAACTCGGTCACGAGCAAAAACGGCACGACGCAGGCCGGACTGGACGAGTTGCGACGTGACGGCAAATTGGACGCGCTTCTGAATGACACCGTGCAGGCCGCATACCGACGCGCCGCAGAATTAAAATAAATCCTGCGCTTTAGGCGCACCAGACAGGAGAGCCGATATGAATGATATGAGCAACGACACGAATAATATGGACGTAACAGCAATAGTAGCTGACCTTGGCCGCAGGGCAAAAGCTGCCGCGCAAAAGCTTGCCATGGCTACTGCGCAGCAGCGCAATCAAGCGTTGAAAGAGGCGGCAAAAGAACTGCGCCTCCGCACGCGCGAAATTCTGGCTGCAAACGCAATCGATCTGAGCAGCGTTAGCGGCAGGGATGACGCATTTATTGATCGCCTTACGCTGACAGAAAACCGCGTAGCTGCCATGGCGGATGCCGTCGATGCCATAGCAGATCAATCCGATCCCTTAGGGCGCATGCTTGCGAGTTTTGACCGGCCAAACGGCCTGAAAATCGACCGGGTAAGTGTCCCGATAGGTGTTATTGCGATGATTTACGAATCGCGGCCAAATGTCGGCTCGGATGCGGGTGCGCTTTGCATAAAATCAGGTAACACTGTAATCCTGCGCGGCGGTTCTGAAAGCCTGCATTCCTCGCGTGAGATCGTTGCGTGTCTGGCCGCAGGACTGAAGGCGGCAGGTTTGCCCGAAGACGCCGTACAGCTTGTAGACACCAAAGACCGCGAGGCGGTTAAGCTCCTTTTACAAAGTACGGATACTGTCGATCTGGCAATTCCCCGAGGCGGACGGGGGCTGGTCTCGCTGGTACAAAAAGAGGCCCGCGTGCCGACATTGCTGCATCTGGATGGCAACAACCATAGCTACATCCATGAAAGCGCAGATTTTGAGAAAGCCGTGGGGATTGTCCAGAACGCAAAAATGCGCAGGACGGGGATCTGCGGAGCAACGGAATGTGTCGTCATCGACAGGGCAGTTGCAGCCAAAGTACTGCCACTTCTGGAAGACGCTCTGGGGGATTGTGAACTGCGCGGCGATGCAGAGGCACAAGATATTCTAGCGGGGATCACCCCTGCCACCGAGGAAGACTGGGACACGGAATATCTGAGCAACATTATCTCTGTGAAGATCGTCGCAGACCTGAGCGAGGCCATCGCATTTGTGCAGGACCATTCATCAGGGCACACAGACGCGATTATCTCCGAGGATAAGGCGGCTGCAAAACAATTCATGAGTGCCATCGATTCAGCTGTCGTAATGCACAACGCTTCGACCCAGTTTTCGGATGGTGGCGAGTTCGGCATGGGAGCTGAAATTGGTATTGCGACAGGAAAGATGCACGCACGCGGACCCGTCGGAGCAGAGCAACTGACAAGCTTTAAATATCTTGTATTTGGGGATGGTCAGCAACGACCATAGACGCTGAGTTTACGCAACATGCCATGTCTCCGCTGGAGCGGCCTTTTCGTACAGTCAGATGAGAACGCAGTTTAAAAGTCGGGGCAGCAACCCTCGCCCCGACCGCCCTGACTTGCGCCGCGATGCTCTTGCCTCTCACGAAGAGAAGTTTTTCATTCGCGGGAATACTTACCTTTTTGGCTATGCCCAACGTGTGTCATCGAAAACAGCATGAGCTCGTCTTTGAATTAATCGCGGCAGATTTCTTTTTGCCGTCGCCTCAACAGTAAATTCATATAGTTCCTCACAGCAGGCCAGATCACTTAACACCAAAAAGAGGCCCCGATCAGTGGAACAGTTCCGGTTAAACCCCCAGCGATATCCAGACGTTTTCGTTGCCGAGGAATGTTCGCCCGAGCGTGCCAACCTGCATCACAGGTTCCGCGAAACTCGGTCCGCAAAAATCTGTGAGATGCCCCCCTTGAAAAGCGATCAGAGCGACCCCCATTTCAATCTACTGGCACAGGGTGCGCGTATCACATGCCCCCCTTGGCCTGCTATTACAGGACATCCAACATCGTGGATTATCTCCAACTTATTCTTGGCTTCGCCCTGCTGGTTGCAGGTGGCGAGGCATTGGTGCGCGGCGCAGTATCGGTCGCCTCAAAATTCGGGGTCTCCCCCCTCCTTATTGGCCTGACACTCGTCGGCTTCGGCACATCAACGCCGGAACTGGTTACAAGTTTGCAGGCGGCGTGGTCCGGCTTTCCCGGCATCGCTGTCGGTAATGTCGTCGGCTCCAACATCGCAAACGTCCTGCTTATCCTTGGCGCCGCTGCCTTGATCGCGCCGATAGCGATTGATCCTGTTGCATTCCGCCGCGATGGTACTGCCCTTGCGATCGCGACCGTGCTGGCCGTTGGCGTAATACTCTTCGGCGTTTTGGATCGCTGGTTGGGTGCCGTTCTGCTGGGTGCGTTGATCGTCTATATCGGGATCGCCTACCGGACCGATGTCGCCTCGCCCGTGCAGGACGAGACACCTGACACTCTCGCAAAGTCCGCCTCAGTGTGGCCTGCCCTCGGTCTAGCCTTCGGGGGGATCGCAATCACCGTGCTGGGCGCGCGCCTGACAGTTGATGCAGCGGTATCGCTCGCACTGGTGTGGGGGATGAGCGAGACAGTCGTCGGACTGACAGTTGTGGCAGTAGGCACGTCCCTGCCGGAACTGGTCACTTCTGTTATGGCCGCACTTCGACGCGAATCCGGATTGGCATTCGGCAACGTTATCGGATCGAATATCTATAATATCCTCGGGATCATGGGCGTTACCGCACTTGTACAACCCATTCCGATACCCCCCCAAATCGCCCAGTTCGACGTGTGGGTCATGGCCGCTACAACGGTTGTGCTGATCCTTGCGGTGATTGCATGGCGCCGGATCGGTCGGGCCACTGGGTTTGCTTTCGTCGCCGCCTATGCTGCCTACACTGGATGGCTGATAGCCGGAATATAAGCGCCACGTCTTCAACTTTTTTCAAAATCACACTCAAGGAATGGCATATGCCCGAAGTGCGAAACACGATTATTGCGTTAGCACTTTCGGGCATTGTGCTGTTTGCCTGCGCCTTTGCCGGTATCGCGCAAACAGAAGACAGCTCTGCAAACATCAAGGTAATGGGTAGCTGTGAGGACTGCCTGATCGACGGACAGGATTTCTCAGACCGTAAGCTGACGGGTCTTAAACTCTCCTCAGCCCAAATCACCGATACACGCTTTGACCGCGCTGCGCTGAATATCGCGATTTTTGACGGAGCCACCCTAAGCCGCGTGAGCTTTGACGGCGCAGATCTGAAGGGCGTCAGTTTTGTTGGGACTCGCTTTGAGGATGTGACCTTCGAGGGCGCAGATCTGAGTGGTGCCGTGTTCGAGGGTGCAATTCTGATGCGCACGTCCCTTGATGGCGCACGTTTATGTAACACTCAGGTGCCTGATGACATTATGGATAAATCCGATTGTGAATAACGATGCTTTCGCCTGAGCTCCCCGCATCATCCGGTCG
The DNA here is from genome assembly GCF_003610455.1 of Sulfitobacter guttiformis. Taxonomy (NCBI): domain Bacteria; kingdom Pseudomonadati; phylum Pseudomonadota; class Alphaproteobacteria; order Rhodobacterales; family Roseobacteraceae; genus Sulfitobacter; species Sulfitobacter guttiformis. The sequence goes on from NZ_RAQK01000001.1 coordinate 736,316, forward strand.
TGTGGATATCAAGTTTTCGAATGTTCTGCGCCTGTTATTGACCGATCAAAGAGAGCGAATTTCGCTGAATGACATCATTCGTCTTCTGGGTGACCGTAGCTTTGTGCCGCTGCTCATTATCTTTGCGCTTCCAAACCTGTTTTTCTTCATTCCGGGCGGTTCAGTGATCACGGGCCCTCCCCTTATCTTCATCTCGGGCCAGCTTGTACTAGGACGGCCCTCGGTCTGGTTGCCAGATATAATCGGGCTGCGCTCTGTCGATCATGCAGCTTTTGCGCGGATCGTCACGCGGGCGATACCATGGGTGGAATGGATGGAGCGACTGGCCCGCCCCCGCTACTGGATGCTACCGCCAAAAGCTGCCGATCTGACAATCGGGATCGCTGCTCTGGTTATGTCGGTCTTTATGTTTCTGCCGATACCCTTCGGGAATACCCTGCCTGCGCTCTCGGTTATCTTGCTGGCGCTAAGCCTGAGCGAGCGGGACGGCCTATGGCTGTTGGCAGGTTTTGCAACCAGCCTCGCTTCCTTTGCGGTAGTCGCCGCCGTGTTTGCAGCTGGTGCTTTTGCAATGCTGAGCTTTTTTTAATGGGTTAACCGCGTTTGCCGATCAGCAACTTGTCGATCCGGCGCCCATCAAGGTCGACTACCTCGATGCGCCAGTTGTCTACCTCAATGGTTTCACCCTCTTGCGGTAGCCTCCCGAAAAGCTCCAGCACAAAGCCCGCAGCGGTGTCATAATCGCGGCCCGCTCCTGGCTCTAGCGACAAAAGCTCGGCCAATTCGTCTACAGGCATCCACCCAGCTACAAGAAAAGACCCATCCGCCCGCGTTACGAACTTCGGGTCCTCTTCTGTCTCGTCAGGAAACTCTCCTGTGATAGCTTGCAATACGTCCATTGGCGTGATCACGCCCTGCAGGTGGCCGTATTCATCATAGACCAACAGCATATGAGCGGGGGCCGTCCGCAACAGATCAATCACCTCGGTGGCGGGAAGACCTTCACGCACCACAGGCGCCTCGCGCAACAAACCGCGCAATTCAAAATCCTGTCCAGCGAGTGCAGGAGCGAGAATATCGCGGGTCAGCAGAATACCGATAACGTTATCCTTTTCTCCCTCCCAGACAGGTAGGCGGGATCGGCTCGTATTGTGCAACACAGACATGAGCTCCGCGCTGCCGCAGGTCACGTCGATCATTTCCAGATCAAGCCGCGGCGTCATAAGGCCGCGTGCCGTACGGTCCGCCACCCGCATAACACCAGCGATCATACGGCCCTCGGCAGGCTTCATAGCACCAGTGCTTTCGGCCTCGGCGATGATCATGCGCACCTCCTCGTCGCTGACTCTGGCAACCTTGTTGGACGACTGGCCCAGAAGATACATCACGGCCTGTCCCGATCGGGCAAGAACCCAGATGAGCGGCGAGGCGACTTGCGCAACCATGCTCATCATAGGAGCAACCCGCGCTGCGACGGCTTCGGGCGCTTTCAGCGCGATCTGCTTTGGCACCAACTCCCCCACGATCAGCGATAGATAGGTGATCAAAACTACCACTGTGCCAACGCCAAGCGGAAGTGCGATATCCGCCGACATGCCCTGCGCAATCAGTTCTCCGGACAGGCGCGCACCCAGCGTCGCACCCGACACAGCCCCGTTCAGAACGCCCACCAGCGTGATGCCGATTTGAACGCTGGATAAAAACCGGTTCGGATTGGCTGCCAGCGTTAATGCTGTTGCAGCACCCTTGCTGCCCTTGTTCACCAAAAGCTTAAGGCGGGCTGGGCGTGCAGTAACAATGGCGAGCTCGGACATCGCAAACAGACCGTTGAGCAATGTGAGCAAAATGACGATAAAAATTTCGAAATACATGATATTTTGTACTTATTCCGGTAGATCGGCCCTTTTGATAACGGGCGAATTGAAAAAATTAATAGATCAGCTGCGAAAGATGCGAAAAGCGCTCACGAGAGCATCCCAAACATCCACAAATCGCGCATAGAAGTGTTCATGCGCAGTGTACCCAATGGTTCCTGCCCCGATGAGCTCATCCTCAACTGCGTCTACAAACTGCAACAGCCGCCTGCGATGAATGCCAAGACGCGCCTGTAGCGGGTCGGCAAGAACGCCTGAAAAAGCGCTGATAACAGAGCCCACAAACAGCAGTGCGGCAACAACAACCGCCACCAGCCACGGCGAGGCGCTGGCCGAGAACACCCCATACCACATCGCCCCCGCTGATTTGCCCAGCGGGAAATTAGCCACCGCAGTTTCCAGCGCAAGAGCATTGGCCAACGCCGGCGCCATCGAGATCATCCCCGGCGTAACCGAATGGAAAACCAGCCCGCCGATGACCAAAGCGATCAGCGCATTTGTAATATCTGCGACCGCCGATCTAACGCTTGTGTATTCCGTGATAGCATCCGCAACTCTAGCCGCCGATGTCCTGACAGATGCGACATCAGCCTTTGCGCGAAACCCGCCCCGAAATTGTGGTGCGGCAAGAATAATCTGGGACAACTCCACACTATCGCGGGCTCCGTTTTGTGGCAGCATAATGCCCAACAGATCCGATACAACCGCGGCTTCGACTTGCGCCGCAACAGCAGTGCGCAGCAAAATGCGCCGTCCCCGAAGCCAGCCTGCAAAGGCATTCAACCCCAACCCTGCGCACAAAGCGGCCAATATGCGGATCAAAACCAGAACCGGAGACAAAACAACGTTCATTGGCGCTCGCAAGATATCAAGCCCCATCGCATGTCTGTGAAGTGCGAGCGCTCCGCGCAAACGGAAATGCTGGGCGATGAAACCGTCAATGCGAGCGCGCACCACCGTGAAATACTCTCGCTCTCCCTTGGCACCATTTTCATGGAGCCGTGATTTTGCATCAGGCAAAATGATCACAGTGCGTCACCGTATCCTTTCTCGTTGTTCACAGGATTTCACGCAAAACGCGGAATAAACTTCACTGCATCACCACCATTAAATCACTACGAAATGTGCATTTTTCAAGCTACGCACAAATATAACTCAGATGCGGACAGCGAAATCACACTGATTATTCTCACGCACATCTTGCGGAGTTCAGGCCCCAACCATATCTGACAAATTCAAGGCATGCTATCCGCCGTCAGGAGTTGTCCGGTTGGACTGCGTCAGCACTTTCCTAGCCCTCGAATTGCAGGGTTCCAGCCAATCCTCCGCCTCTTTGAGTCCGGTCCGGGATTTGCACGAATGACTGGTATGCCGTCCGCGATGACAGTTAGCGTTTCTGAAGTGCGCCGTAACGTGGTTCGTTTGCTCACCCTGTTGAGCTTTGCATTGGCACTGCTGGTTGCGCAGGGGCCTTATGGCCTGAAGCAAGCACAAAACACCGATGCTATAGCGCACGAGTTGTCGAGCATGGCATCGGTCAGGGCATCTGCATATGACCGTGTTGCGAGTGACAGGAAACCAAGCCCGCTTTTCGCTGACGATGACACACCAAATTTCATCGCAGGCCTAACAGCGGACCTTCAACACCCTGTCTCTGGCACTACACAGGCCATGCGCGCCTGTGACACTTCAAAATCATCTTTGCTGTCGAATATCTTGCCCCCCGTTCGGGGGCCGCCTGCGGTCTGACCCTAAACAGTCAAACCCTTATTTTCAGGCTATCAAGGATATCCACTATGCGTCGACCAAAATGGGTCATCGCGACCTATGCCGCATTGCTTCTTCTCGCAGTTGCGGCCGCTGTCCCGAACTTCCTACCAGCGCAGATGCGCAACACACTGCCGCCTTGGGTCTCGCGCGAGGTTGTATCGCTCGGCCTTGACCTTCGGGGCGGTGCGCATCTGTTACTTGCCGTAAACCAAGAAGATCTTTCTGCTTCACGGATGCAGGACATGCGCGAAACGATCGTGGCCGAGATGAGGCAACTCGGTCTGGATCCTGCGACGTTGCGCAGCAACGGTACTGCATTGACGGTACCTCACAGCGACACGCTCAAGGCTGCATTGCAATCGGCACTAACCCGCGACGTACAGCCGGGACAGGCGCCCGACTTCACAGTTGAGACATCACAAGGCACACTGCGTCTGAAATTGAGCAACTCAGCGCTCGACCGCGCATCGACAGACGCGGCAGACCGTAGCATCGAGGTCATTCGCAACCGCGTAGATCAGGCCGGCGTTTCAGAGCCGGTCATCAGCCGTGTTGGCACAGATCGTATTCTGGTCCAGATGCCCGGTGTCGAGAACCCTGCGCAACTGCGCGCACTTTTAGGATCGACCGCAAAAATGAGCTTCCACATGGTCGCTTCCGCCGCCGGTCCGGGCATCTCGATGCTACCTCTGAGTGACGGATCCGGCACGATTGCAGTTCAGGATGCCATTGCTCTGTCAGGTGACCTATTGGAGCATGCAGCAGCCGCATTTGAACAGGACACAGGACGCCCCATGGTCACCTTCGGTTTTGACCGGCAAGGGGCTGCCGCCTTCGCAGGGATAACGGCGGATAATATAGGTCGGCAATTCGCCGTTGTTCTGGACGGCAAGGTTCTCACGGCGCCTGTTATCCAGCAGGCAATCCCTGGTGGACAAGGCCAGATCACCGGCAATTTCAGCGTGGAGGAGGCGCAAACGCTGGGTGTCTTGCTAACTTCTGGCGCGCTACCCGCTTCATTCGATGTGGTCGAGGAGCGCAGCGTGGGGGCCTCCCTTGGCAGCGATTCTATCCGCTCAGGGCTGGTGACGGGTGCCGCGGGACTTGCCCTTGTGGTGATAATGATGGTCGGTCTTTATGGCGCCTGGGGGCTGCTCGCTACCGGTTTTCTCGCGCTCAACGTGATGCTGACACTCACTGCAATGGGGATGTTGGGTGCCACGCTGACACTGCCCGGTATCGCCGGCATAATCTTGTGCCTCGGGATCGCAGTTGACAGCAACATCCTGATATTCAGCCGTATACGAGAGCAGACCAGAGCGGGCGCCACCGCGATAAAAGCGCTGACAAAAGGTTATGGCCAAGCTTGGGCGACGATCCTTGATGCCAATATCACGACACTATTGGCGATGGTCCTGCTGTTTTTGTTCGGCGCAGGACCAATACGCGGTTTTGCGATCACGATGAGTCTGGGGATTATGATTTCCATGTTCACAGCCGTAGTCCTCATGCGCTTTGTGATGGAGGCAATCGTACGGCATCGCAGGCCAGCACGGCTCGAAATTGCACCGGTGTTCGGCACAGTGCGCGCCCCTGCTGCCTTTTCGTTCATGCGGCGTGGCGGCCTTGCGCTGGCCGCCTCGGCGGGTCTGTCTGTTGGCGCGCTGGCCGTGCTCGTTTATCCGGGCCCTACCCTCGGCATTGATTTCACCGGTGGAGTTCAGATGCTGCTCCGATCTGATGCACCTGTGCCGCTGTCTGAATTACGCACAGCTCTCGCTGCACAAGTCACTGGTGATGCCAGCCTACAAGCGTTCGAAGACGCACGCGAGGCGTTGATACGTTTACAGGGTGAGGCCAGCCAAGCGACTGTAGCAGCCGTAGAGCAAGCCGTAGCCAGAGTTGCACCAAATGCCAGCTTTGCCCAAATCGATCTGGTTGGCCCGACAGTCAGCGGCGAACTCGCGATGACTGGCGTGCTCGCACTCGGCCTCGCTGTGCTTGGTATGTTGTTTTACATTTGGGTCCGGTTCGAATGGCATTTTGCAGTCAGCGCTATCGCAGTGCTGTTTCTTGATGTGACAAAGACACTTGGTGTAATTGCCCTGACCGGATGGGAGGTAAACCTGACGACAATTGTCGCCCTGCTGACGCTCATCGGGTATTCGGTAAACGACAAGGTCGTCGTTTACGACCGGATTCGCGAAACCCTTGCTCAGGGGGGCACCAGACCTCTGGCCGAAGTGATCGATAGCAGTCTCAATCAGGTTCTTGCCCGATGTCTGTTCACCTCCGGCACGACACTGCTCGCAATTATTCCAATGGCGGTTTGGGGTGGCCCCGCAGTGTCAGGATTTGCCTGGCCGCTAATCGCGGGTGTGATCATTGCGACAGCGTCATCTTTGTTTATCGCCGGGCCCGTTTTGCACTTTCTCTCGCGAACCAATGGCATCGCGATAACACCTGCCCTGTCACCTGCGGATTAATGGTTAGCCACTTCTAAACAACGCCCCAAGGCACAGGCGGCCGTGGGGCGTTATAAAAGTATATCTGCAAAGCTGTTTTTGCCTCAACAACTGGCTTTCTAAAGCGGTGCTAGAAACTGCCAAAATCGAAAGATATGTTTAAAGATTTTGGATAATCTAATCTCACGCCAATGATAAAGAAGAGAGATATTAGAAATATGGACGACAAGCACCGAAGGGTTTTGAACCCAAATCATTGACCCCGTGAACGTATTCGGCGAAAACCTTTTCCACCCTAAAGACAACGTAAACCCGAACATTGGGCCGCGCCCGAACCACGTTCCGGAAGAAAACCACTACCGAAACGACTGCCACGCAAATGCGAGATTTTAGGCTGCAATCAACCGGCTACCCTTGGCTTTAATAACTTCGAATTTCACGGCCTGAATAACTGCCAAAGATCGTTGCAATTATGAGCAAAGTTGGCAAAAGCATTCACGAATGCGTGAGCAATTTATGCCGACTTGGCATTTTATTCAGCCAAATTCTCAACATTCATCATGACGTGCGATGCAACAATCGCACCCAATTTTCGCATCAAAACAATTAACTTCAAGGGAATTGTGGCGGAGCCGAAGTCCGCCCATCATTACCTACAATCTAATGTTAATTATGTATAAATATTATAATTTAGAGAAAGGTACCACATAAAATACCTCAGCGCATCTGACCCGCGCACCAAACTCCCTCCAGCTTCGCGCGAAGCCCTTGGCGTGAAATCTTTGACCCCAATCGGCCATCTTGTCCACGGTCCTTCTCTGCAAGAGTTCAATCGGTGTCAGATGCTCATTTCCAAGTGAACGCCGCCCAGCCTCGTCCGACGTCGCCGTGAGAGTTGAATAATTCTAGGCGGGGTCCATGCTAAGACCAAACCTGAAGACATAATCTGAAGCGGCACAGTTTGGAAGTGAGTGGAGCCAACCCCAGCCAGCTCTCAATCAAAAGGGCTGTAGGGGTGGGTTTGGCGGCGTCGAGTAGTCGCGCAACCCGTGATAACGAACCACGCCAAAGGAAGTATCGACCTTGCACCGAGACACTAGGGACGGATTGCGGACATTCGCTGCGATTTGCACCGAGGTCTGCTGTGCGGGACAATCCGGCCTTTTGCCCATGCAGCGAATGCTCACGCAGCATTTCTCGCGCTCGCAGCGCGAGGCTCACTGCTATGCGGCAGAATTCCCCAGACCGGACCTTTGGTCACGTCAGAGCGGAGGGAATTCAAACTGATTGTTAACTGCTGTAATCTAACTGCTTTCCATTCCTGCCTGTCCCACTACTATAATGTGAACAATGACTTAGCGAAATCCGATCAACAGTCGAGGCAGTTTATCATGACGAGATCCACCAAACAGCTTGCCATTGTCACAGGCGCATCTTCAGGCGTGGGGCTTTATAGCACTCAGGCTTTGATCGCGAAGGGCTGGCAGGTGATTATGGCCTGCCGCAATATGGAAAAAGCGTTTCAAGCTGCGCATGATCTAGGCTTACCAACGGACGCGTATCAGATCATGCACCTGGATTTGGGGTCCTTGAGCAGCGTTCGGGCCTTTCATGCTGCGTTCCGTGCGCAAAATCGTGCATTGGATACGCTCATTTCCAATGCAGCGACGTATTTACCCCAGCTGAAACAGCCTGCGCGCTCACCCGAAGGGTTTGAGATTAGCGTTGCGACCAACTATTTGGGTCACTTCTTGTTGGCAAACCTGATGCTGGAAGATTTGCAAAAGTCACACTTACCACGGTTGGTAACTCTCGGCACGGTCACCGCCAACTCGGAAGAATTCGGTGGCAAGATACCAATACCTGCTCCGGCGGATCTGGGTGAGTTCCAAGGGCTAAAAGATGGATTTCAAGCACCCGTTTCGATGATTGACGGCAAGCCGTTCAAACCCGGCAAAGCCTACAAGGACAGCAAGTTATGCTGCATGATGATGAGCCGGGAACTTCATGCGCGCTATCATGAAGATACGGGCATTGTGTTCAGCACACTTTACCCTGGCTGCGTGGCCGAAACACCATTGTTCCGCAACGCACCTGCCTTGTTCCAAAAGGTTTTTCCATGGTTTCAGAAGAACATCACCAAGGGTTACGTGTCTCAACCGCTGTCAGGTGCGCGTGTCGCACAGGTTGTGGCAGACCCTGAATTTACGCGATCAGGGGTGCATTGGAGTTGGGGCAACAGGCAAAAAGTCGGGCAAGTGGCATTTGCGCAAAGTATGTCGGACAAAGCCACGGACGCTGCACGCTCAAAGGAGTTATGGGATCTCAGTGCGGGTTTGGTATGTTTGTGAAAGTATGCGGCAATGATCTGGCACAGGCAGGCTTTTGCCGCGCATCGCAAATTTATGACGGGATCAGGTTGTCGGCGTGTTCATGCTCGGCTTGAACGACTGTTGTCCGTTGACCGTCACTGGTGTGTTCATTGCGGATTTTTGCGAAGAAAAATGACATCGCAGCCGCACCCAGAATAAAGCAGCAGAGAATTGATAGCATCTCGCGAGTTGAACCGGCTACCGGATTGTTCAAGGTCGATTGAACTTGCTGCTCTAGCCAGAGTGTGCCTTCGGGCACCGGGATAAGAACAAGTGTAACAGCGGTCGCCAGAGCGACCAACAGTCCGAAATTGAAAATCAGTTTCAGATATTTTTCGCCCCGCCCCTTATGGCGATACGAGAACGTCATTATTGCAGGACCAATGAGGGCCAAAAGTAGGAATGCAAATTGTGCCATGACGTTCTCCCGATGTGTTCAATCAGAGAACCATTTCCAGCCCAATGTGTCAACTTAAGTTTACACATTTGTTTGACTTACGTTCAACCTCCATACATTACATGGTGACCTTGCATGCTATACCTATGACAAACATATGAAAATAGGAAGAAAGGAGATCTTGATTTGACGGTGAAAAATTACTTAAGTGATTTTGAGAGGTGTAAGTAAAAATTGACATGTTGACATAAAAAATGATCTTTCTTCTGGATGCAGAGAGAAAACACATGACAAGATTACCGTGAGCTCAAACAAAAAACGTTCCAAAATTTTGATCTTAACTGTGGTCTTGCAGGTCGTTGTGATCTTGGTATTTCTCTTTAGGAATTGGACCTTATTTTAGGTTCTGACTATACGATCAGAGGCCCGTCGCCGGAGCCTTGCAAAATTGAACTGAAGACAAGAGATTTAGCCGTTAATCAGGAGACTCGCCGTGACTTACCATGACCAACTTCGATACACGTTCCGGTTAGGTTCGGCTGTTTTATTGGGCAGTTCCATACTTTTCGTGGCCATGTATGGCGCGAACGAGGTTGGTTACTTGATCCTTGGCAACATTCTTTTTGCAGTGGCGCTTGTCATGTTGGTCGTCGCGGTACTTACTCTGGTGGCTGGCCTTGTTGGCCGCAGTGCGCACCGCTGGGTCTGGTTTAATGTTATTACGCGATCGTCCAGATTAATCTTTGGACGCACAGCATCCCAACGAATGCTTGACAGCCCTGCCAGTCCGATCTTGCGATTGTGGCTTCATATCGACCCGCACGGCAAAGATAAGGATTGCCTCATCTCACCGAGGGTCGTCAAAAACCCGGCCACGTCCTCAACAAAATAGGCAATTTTGGAGAGTTTATCCAATGCTGCTTAGGTCAACTTTCTTGAAGGATGCTCAAGACTGGACGAAAGTGTGTGGCTATTGAAAGTTGTGACTTCGTGGGATGAGACCGCCACAACTGATCAGGAGAAAGCTTGTGGGAAAGCCAGCAGCTGTTCGCCAATCCATCTTAACCTATCCGATTATACTGGCGGTCCATTCTTTTTCACATCTTCAGCGAGCGTTTCAAACATGTGCCTGATGTCTACCTCTGTCGTGTTATCAAGTATGCCAGCCGAAATTTCTTTTTCAGTCCAAATCAATGACGTTGCTGGGTCATGAAGCATTGCCCAATCTGCGAAAATTCGGTTCGTAACATTTGCAGAAACAAGAGTTTTCATGTCGAGGTGGCGATCATCGCGTTTAATACGCTCAAATGCAGCCTGCACCTTGGTTTCGGGACCTTCAATCAGTTGAAAATAAATGTCGTGGCGGCAAATGAGCGCTCCTGAAATTCCGTCTCGGCTATTGTTACGCCGCGATTCCAGCAGGATTCCATTCAGTGTGGGGATATCGTAACCAAAAGGCTGAGAGACGTAAATAATTTGGACAAGTTCTGTCATGATGTATGCGTCCTAAAGGGCAAGATGAGCGGTGTTCGCTAAGGAAATCAACACAGTTTTCAAATTAGTCCTGTACCCTCAATGATCAAGTTGCCACATTGGAATATGGACAACGGGACAGTGCATTTTATCGCAGCATGCGGCGCACTTCTAGGGGGCGACGTTCGGCGAAGTGATGTTTGGTGACTGCACCAAAATGTGCAGATATCGCCAAATAGAATACCGCTGGCAGCACCAGATTATGCAAAAAGGCTGCGGCGGCTGCCAACTGCGCATCTGGCGTAAACAGGCTGTTGAGCGAACAACCAAAAACGTCCAGCGCGTCACCGCTCCAGACTGTAAGAAAAACACCGGAAATCGGAAATCTTAGCATCAGCCCATAAAATCTCAAATGCTTGGCCTTGGCCAGCTTGCGCAATCTTGGGTCGAGGCCCTCCCGCATCGGTGGGGCTGGGCTTTGGACGAGCCATTTCGTCCCCACGGCAGCATCACGTTATGCTAAGGCCGATCATTCTTGTTTTGATGGAGCGGCAAATTGCAAGTGGCTGGACAATATGTCTAAAGCGGTCATTTGATCGTGTGCCGTTACGATGCGGACTAACCGGCCTGATGCACCTGCAGCTATTGCTGACGCAGCATTTTTTCGCAGTCGTGGCAATTTTCATGCGGCGATGCAGCCTGCGTCGTGGAAGCGGCCGTTCAAGGCTACAATCTCGATGGATTTCAGACCGCCCTTTCGCCGCGTCATGTTCGAGCTCAAGCGCGCTGTAGGCCAGCGAAATCAGATAATCGCCTGTCGATGGTCACCCTGCGGTGTTGAACTTGCAGCCCGGATCAACTTAATCAGGCATGCGATAAAAGATCGCTAATCAAAATGGGCTTTGCAAAATGTGCTGCGCAATCGCATCGCCACTGACCCAAGCGGCTTCAACCCTTGGGCCAATACACCAATCACCCCCTGCATAAAGCGTCTGGGCGTGATGCAAGAACGGTTGACCAAGTGGCGCAGTCACGCGGGCATAGCGCCAGCGATGCGCACTCGCATAGATCACCGCGTCGGTTGCTACATTCAGCTCGTCACACAGAAGCGGAAGCATTCTGGCGGTGATTGCTGGCGCATCGTCCTCCAAATGCTGCTCGCTGAACGAGGGGCTGGCTTGTGCCACCCACGCGGTTGCGTGACCCTGTGGCCGATCCGGTTTGCTGCCGTCGTGGGCAATCCACGAAAGCGGCCCCACATCATCGCGACGACTGGCAAAAGTCGCAGGCGCGTTAATTACCGCCATTAAGGTCTGGCAGGGGGCGAAACGGACATCGGCTGTTTGTGTCACAAACGGGTGATCCTGACCCAACAGACCTGCAAGCTGCGGTGCAGGGACGGTAATGACGACCTTGTCGAAATGGTGCGCTTGGTCGCCGATCTGCACGGTCCAACCGCCAGAGCCGGCACGAACCGCAGTGACCTGCGCCAATTGCTGGATATCCAATTCTGCCGACATGGCACGTGGCAACCCCGACATTCCGGGCACGCCAACGATCCGTGACCGGTTTGATCCGTCATCCCAATTTGCCGCCGCACCGTTATACTGCAGGTCCTCCAATATCGCAGCAAACCGACCATCACGGGCTGTGACGTACTGCGCCCCATGATCGAACTGCATCTGATCAACACGCTTAGTCGCCATGCGCCCGCCAATGCCACGGCCCTTGTCAAAAATGACTGGTGATAGACCTGCCTTGGATAGTTTGCATGCGCAGGCCAGCCCGGCCATGCCTGCACCAATGATGCCGATGCGCGGTAAGGCATTTATCGGCCTTGTGATCAATTGATGATACCCATGACAATGACCATTGCGATAGAGTAAAGCGCGATTCCGCCTCCAATCAGGAACAAGGGCCAGTTTTTGGTTACAGTTGCCGTCGCTATCGACTTCATCTGATATATCAGATCAGGCCAAGTATAAGACACAAAATCCCCTTGCGTGAACATGGCCTTGATGCGCCCATCACTATCTACAACCGGCAGACGCCGAAACCGTTCGTTTGACATGATCCGGAGCCAATCCAGCAAATCATCCGTCTCCTGCGCCACCCGAGGGTCTTTAGTCATGATGGCGGACAGTGGTGTGGTTTTGGGATCAAGCTCTTTGCCAACGACTTTGTTCATCACGTCACGCTCCGTCACCACCCCGATGACTTTGTTATCGGGGTCGACAACAATCACAGAACCGTAATTCTTTTCTGCCATCCCAGTAACGGCATCAAAGACGGTTGTGTCCGGTGACTGTGTCAAAGGTTTCTGTTTTGACTTATATTCTGGTCGGTCCATCAAGCGGTTTCCGGGACGTTTGGCTTCTCCTGGCATTGTGATAATCCTGATTAAATTTATTCCACCTTGAAGTAGCGTGTTACTGCCTCAAAGCCAGCGAAAGGCACGGTTAGATCAGATTTGAAAACGGCGGTCTGAGGCACCCTGTTTGCAAACGGTGGCCCTGACAGCTGCCACGGCGAGGCGCAGCGAAATTGCCTTACGTCTTCGATCTGTTGGACAAATGCTGTTTGAAGAAATTGCCGCTGAGAAAACAAACTACGATTGGTCCTCAAAAGCTGGCCTAGTCGAGGTTGTCGTGTCTCCACATTACGAATGGGCTTAGATATGAAGATACTACTCAGCTACATAGCGAAGCCAGGAACTATACTCATTCTAACACTTCGTCTCTTCCTGGAGGTTTAGATGTTCGGTCAACAGGCTGAAACCCCAGCGCGTTTTCTTTAAGGATACAGCCGCGTCCTTTTCCTCATGGAAGTAAAGCTATTGTCGATCTTTTAACTTGCGCTGAAAGCGATCAATCAAGATCATGTGTGGAACAGTGAGGGCCGCCAGTCCTATAAAAACAATCTGCAGAACGGATTTTTTCAAATCATCCGCTCCAAGCTTCTGCATTATGGCAAAGCCGATAAAGCTGGCCAAGATCGTAACTATGGAAAGACCCACCGCGACCCTCGTCGCTTGACGTTTATGTTCTATGAAAGTGATTGCGTCGGTAAAGTGACGGACAGAATGCAGGGTACAAAAGTAAACAATAAAGTAGACTAAAGGCGCAAGGCACGCCGCAGCGATCCAAAGAACCCCCTGTTCAACTGCAGCTCTTGTCCTGAGTGAGGGTTGGTAGGCTATGAGTGCAACGGAAAACGCGAGGGCTCCCGCGCCGGAAAGGGCGAGCAGTGTTGCCGCAAAGTTTGCAGTAGGTTCAGGTGCCAGATATGCAAAAATAGAAGCGACCTCCTCACGATGAAACAGTGCTGGTGCGCCAACTGTTGCAATGCCGCCAGTCCAGCGTAAAGTGCCCGAAGTATCCTCCCAGTCACCTGAAAAATGAACACCAGAGTAGATCAAAAATGCAAATAGTGCTGGACCCGGAAATACAATCCAGATGCAGATGAGTAAAACCGCAAGTCCGATGTATAAAAGTACAAAACGCGCATGCCCGCGCCAGCCGTTCAAAGGCCAAAGCGATTTTGCGATTGGTAAATCAAACGCGCCATGCGGCAAACCCAATATGGCTACGGAGGGAACCAGCATGAGCAGCTGTGTAGTCAGATCTGGCTGAAAAACAAAGCTTGCTCCGACTATTATCAGCACAGAGCATGCAAAGACCCAAGTTTGCCATAGCGGTGTGCCTGTCATTTTGGAAAGGCCGCTGCTTGTAAAAATGGCAAAGGCGGCAGAGAAGCCATCACCGACACCCGATCCGCAGTCTTGGTGGAGCCTGACAGAAACCTTTCCAATCGGTCCTTCGGCGCGTTGCGAAACAGAGTGTCAAAAAGGGCTGGGCCGCGTTCTGGTTTCGAGGTTAGCACCTGCAAAAATACGCGATCCATAAATCGGGTCATTGGACCATCCAGATCAACATTTGGAAGTTTGCCGTTGATCAGTGCTGCAGCCACTCGATCCGCTTGCATCTGATTGCGTGAGAATGCGTATCCAGTTGAAGGTCTGGCAGCCCCTCCACCCAGGCCCATGCGTATTATCCCTTCGGGTGCAGCCTCGGCAAAGCCTACTTCCATCGGGAGCGCGCCAGCCTCAGTACGAATGGTCTCAGTTTTACCCGGATTAAGAGCATCAATCTCTGTATCCAGCCAATCGGTAAAGACAGCATGCCCCGGATTTACTGGTGCAAATGATGTAACTTCGACCAGTGCCTGATCCACAGCGAACGGCAGAATGTATACGAAATCAACACCTTTACTGCGTGCGCGGCGAAAGTGCATAAGTTGAACAGTATCAGGCTCGAATACTGGCCGTTCAGTTTTAATTTCGCGACCCAAAAAGAATTGTCCGTAAGTCGGTTTACGGCGCGGCGGGCGTGTGTCGACAATGGTTGTAGCCGTCAGGGCACCAGCATCTGTTTCAATCTGCCATTCTCGCCCATTTCGGGCAATATCATGTGCAGCGACACCAAGCGAGAGTGATGACTTTTTGCTTTTATCGATCATCTCACACGCACGGCGATAAAAAGCACCGGATGTGACCGTTTGATAGCGCATGTGTGACGACGTTCGCAGGGTTTGCCCGCGCTGGTCTTGCACAGTCCAAGATGTCCATTCTTTGCGCACACAATCATCGAATGGATCTGGCCGGGTACGCCAGAAGCTCCAAGCTCTGTCGTCCACGTATTCGGTGCGCGGTTCAATCACACGAACAGTTAAGTTGCTCTGCGCCAGCCGGACGGCGAGGCTCAGCCCTGCACAGCCACCGCCGAGGATCGCTACATCAACATCAGGCGCTGGCATGATCGGACCTATTTTCCCATTTACGTTTCTGGATCAGCTCACCCAGAATGGCGCGAACGGCAAGACCTGCCTTACGTTCCTTGGGGACAATGGCACGGCCCTCAAGGGGCTGATACTCTCTGCGGCGCAACTCTGATCCAATGCCTTCGTACATTGCGGCGGCCGATGCTACAGCAAGTCGCAACCGCAGAGGAAGTGCCGCTAAGGCAGAGCGACCCGATATGTATAACTCATCCGCCTCACCCAGCAGAGCAGCCATAGCAGCTTCGGCTGCTTCCACTGCTTCTGGCACACCAGCGGCGATGTCTCGAGGGTCGTAGGGACAGTGCGTAAAGGGCAAGTACCGGCGTCCCATTCGCGCATCTTCTGCGACATCACGACAAATATTTGTCAACTGCATGGCTTTGCCAAGATTGGCCGCTTTTGCGTGATGAACCTCATCAATATTGAAAATTGCGCAAACCATGATGCCAACTGTGCCTGCAACACCCATGCAGTAGGCGTCTAGCGTAGGACCGTCAGCGATGCACACAGCGCCAGTATCGGCCGCAGCACTTGATACCAGCTCGGCGAAAGCAGCCAGTCCAAGTGGCCGACCATGAAACAGATTGTGTGCTTCTATCCCGAGCCGACCTTTTGGGTATTGTGAAGTCAAATCATCATGTAGCTTTTGCAATTGACCTTGACCGACGGCCCCACCAATTTCATCCGCAATGTCGTCAACGGTGCGACATAAAACATAAAGTCGTGCGATGAGAAGCCTGCCGCGTCGCGGCAACAAGCGGGCCGCTGGTGCAAAACTGCGAGCGTGATAGGCCATGATATCTTCAGGATTCATGTGACATTCTCCGCAATGGGCACAAGGTTTTCCAAGACCTTTGCCGATGAGACGACGCCCGGCAGACCAGCACCCGGATGCGTTCCCGCTCCGACGAAATACAGATCGCGCACGCCCTCACCACGGTTGTGGAACCTGAACCACGCTGATTGCGTAAAGAAAGGTGACAGGGAGAAACCAGCACCATCTACGGAAAGATAGTCATTGCTGAAATCTTCCGGTGTCATAGCAAATTCTGCCGTGATGTGGTCGCTCAGGCCGGGCAGCATCGTGTCTTCCAATGCCGCAACAATGCGGTCGCGCAGCTTGGGCCCTTCAACCTCCCAATCTTGCCCACCAGTCAGGTTGGGGACAGGGCACAGGACGTAAAAACTGTCGCATCCGTCTGGCGCAAAGCTTGGATCCGTCGCCGTGGGTCGATGTACATAAAGTGAAAAATCATCAGCAAGTTTCTTATTATCGAATATATCGCGCAGAAGACTTTTGTAGCGCTCACCAAACCAAACAGTGTGATGGGCTACATCTGGCCAAGTTTTGGTCGCACCAAAGTACATCACAAACAAGCCCATTGAGAGCTTCGATTTTTTTGACCGCATCTTTGCAACTTTAGAGATTTGAGTCTGCGGCAGCATGTGTCGATACACATGGACAGGATCCATATTGGAGACGACAACGTCTGCGTCGATTTCTGTCCCGCTCTCCAATATGACGCCTGATGCACGTCCATCCTCGACCTTGATTTGCGCGATGGTGGTATTCAAGGATACGGTGATACCTTCCTCTTTCATGAGCCGGTCAAATGCATCGACAAGCGCACCAGTACCCCCCACGGCAAACCAAACACCATGTTCGCGTTCAAGATGGTTGATCATGCCATAAATGGCCGTGGTCGAGAATGGATTGCCACCCAGCAAAAGGGGTTGGATCGAGAATGCTCGGCGCAATTTGTCGTGCTTCATATGCCGGGAGACCATGGACCACACACTTTCAAACGAGCGGAGCCGCAAGAGATGTGGGATTTGCTTGATCATAAAGACAGGTGAATGAAACGGCACATCCGACAGTCTGCTAAAACCAATATCGTAAATTTTCTTAGACCATGAGGCCATGCGACGGTACCCTGCCACGTCATCCGGTGAAATGCGCTTGATCTCGGCTTCAGTGGCTTCATCTGTGGGCCCGTAGTCGAATGTATCGCCGTCGTGGTATTGGAAACGGTACCAAGGATCGGGCTCCACCAACTTTACGTAGTCTGCCATCTTTTTGCCGAACAGTTCGAACAACTCTTCGAACAAATGCGGTGCAGTCAGAACCGTCGGCCCAGCATCATGACGAAAACCATCCTTTTCAAAAACCTGACCGCGACCTCCCAAGCGAGGGCATCGATCAATAAGATGAACATCATATCCTTTGGCCCGCAGACGCAGAGCTGCGGCAATACCGCCAAAACCCGCACCGGCAACAATAGCTGATTGAGTGGCTGAGAAGTTGGTATCACGTGGCATGGTCAATATCCTTTAGTTTGGATTCAAGGAGGTTTGCGAGCGTCACCAAAGACGCTCCTGCATTACTTGGAAGGGCGTTTGCGTGTTTGCGTGCGGTCAGCAGTGCCGCATAAGCTCGATCACAGGCGATATTTTTTGCGAATACAGGAGCATTTCCAACTGCTTCAAGGGATAGGCAGATGTTTGTGCTGCCGTTTGCCAAGTCACTGTCGCGGTCTTCAATGTCATCGAGCGTTTGGTATGCGACTGCCAATGCGTTTCCTGCTCGAATGGCTGTGTCCTGCCCCTCAACTTTTGCTGCTATCAGCGCGAGGCAGATCGGCAAGGCGATTAGGGGGCCGGATTTAAGGGCAGCTATCGTTGCCCATCGTTCGGGTGTCGGACAGTCGGTACGGCAATCCTGTGTTTGCCCGTCAATTGTGACAGTCACTGCATGATGCACCGCACCAAGGGCTGCCGCAGGATTGGGATGATTTGCAATTGCTACATAGGCAGCGGAGATCAGCAAATCACCAGTCGAAATTGCAACGTCTTTGCCGTAGCGTGACCACACAGCGGGTGTATCGCGTCGAACCTCATCACCGTCTTGAAGATCGTCATGAATCAAAGATGCGTTGTGCAAAAGCTCTGGCGCCAAAGCGCACGCCATAGCCACTTTTGGTGACAGTTTCAGTGCTGTGGCCGCTCCCAGTCCAAGTTGTGCGCGAACCCGCGCACCACCAGCCGAAAAGTGATACCGTGCTGCCTCCGCCACCTGCGGTGGGGACGACATCAGCAATCGGTCAATTTCAGCGTCCACATCGCTTAACAGAACAACTGTATGTTCATTATTATCAAACATTTGACACATCCAAACGGGTCATAAAAGTGACCGCCCCCACGTAAATGGGGACGGCCTTGATCATTTATTCTGCAGGTACTGTCGACGCGTTCCGGTCTGCTACATCTTCGCTTTTGCGCATTGCAATGAGGAAGATAAGCACACCAAAACCAGCTTTCGCGATGATGTCGGCTATGGTGTAGCCGACTTCGACGATGACTGTCGCAGTTGCACCTTCAAGTCCGACTGCGCCTGCAAAGTAGACGACAGGATAGAAGCACCAGCTGCCGACCGTAACGTTGCGGGCAAGACGTACGAGACCACGTGCGTTCTCTGGCTGGTTTTCGATCGCTTTGCCCAAGCCAGAGTACAGTTGATATACGATCCACAAGAACGGTATCATCGACAACAGGCCAAAGATCCAGCGCATGCTACCGGAATCTGAGACCTCACCTGGGTACCCCAAGGCAACCATGAGAAGTGCCGCAAGACCAAGACTGGTTGCGCGCGATACTGTCTCGGATCTGGTAAGGCTCATCACAAGGATCAACTCGACCAACAAAAGTGGCACTGTCAAAAGCCAATCAACGTAGCGGTAAGCCGCATTAAAGACTTTTTCAGTGGGAACGTATGTTCCGTCAGCCAATGTGTACGCGTCGCTCCAGCTCTGACCGATGCGGAAGTAATGGTAGGCTGCGATGAACGTCACCAAGCCTGTAACGATAAGTGCGGTTTTGTATTGTGGTTTCACCTGGCCGATACCCAGCCAGAAGAAGAGCGTTGCAGCTGCGAGCGTCGCAAAGCCGAACGAAAATGCGTTATAGATCAAGTCGTATTGACCTATCGACAAAGTTTCCATGTTTTTTCTCCTGTTAACAACAAGGATAAAAGGAGCGTTTCAACGTCAGTATTCAATGGCATACAGCCGGAATAAAATGTCGCACCCATCTGTTCAAAAAGCTAAATTTAGGCATAAAGCGCCAAAAACAAGTTATGAACTTCAAGTTTAAAACGGTAGATGCGTCAGATACGCACGTGTGACAGACACAACATGAGCCTTGACTTAAAACAAGCAGTTGAAACCGAAACTATCAGTTGGGCGGAAGATACATCGTATCACGTTCCAAAGCTTGGAGGGTTTGTTGTCCTTAGGGTATGAGAGTGATCTCCCTCCAAACGAACACAAAGTGCGGTCTCCTCAAAATTGAGATTTTCAGGAGTTTCTGATTAAGAGAGTAAAGCTTTGCAGCCTCGACGAGCATCGAACAGAATAGAATAATGCAAGTTAAAGCGATCCCCGGGAACATGCTCTACAACAGTTCATACGACAAGATAGCAAAGATGCCTCTAAGAAGGGATTGCGCGGATCTCTGCTAATTTGTGAAAATCAGACTGCCAATGTTGCCAAAATCTGAGGTGAATTTGCATCCCTGTGGATTGCTGAGACTGGTTAGGTAGATGAACACAGTTATCATTATGCTATTGGCCAAAAAATAACGAGTTTTTCGTGGTTTTGGCGTGTTTTATCTATTCGCCATAGTCCTTATGCTCAACCTATCAGGTTAGCAGGTGAGTTAAGAAGGCCATGTAATTGAACCACAGAGATGTTCAATAGAAGACGAGCCCCATCAGTCCTTTAAGACAGGCTGCGCGCCAACGACCGACAGCTTTCCGGTGCCTTGTCTTTTGATGGACGGTTGCACTTCGCGGTTCGGCGTCACGTTCTCATTATGCGGGAGCATCAGTTCCATGACAGCCCTGATTTCCGCTATTGCCTTTGTAGCTTCTTCGTTGATGTGTTCAGGCCTACCTTTTGTTTTCTGTGAATGGGTAAAAAAACGGACAAGTTTTTCCCCCAAATCTTTGTCAGAAGCGATTAGAATCGCTTCTAAGCCTCCGATTCTGAACCTGAGCTGGTCCAGTTCCTTTTTCATTTCCACGTTTCATTTCCTTGTGAGTAGTGAGGGAAGCTCGGCGTTTCTGGTCGAGCAGTTATCATACAGATATGGGTGCTGATGAAATCCATATTTCATCAAGTGTCAAAAATTGTTAAGTCTGGCAATCGAGCTTGAGCGTCAGCCGAACTGTAATGGTATTTTTCCGGTAGACTGGTGTCTGTTCATTGATCTTCTGGCCAACTATGAATTGGTCTATTCGCTCAAATATAGACTTACAAATGGGGCCTAACCTTCATTGCGCAACTGCGTCTTTCGGTCACGGTCAGAAGTAATAGCCTCTGGCCACAATTCTTCTCTGTGGGCCACAAGCTTCATTTTCGGTTCACAACGCAACCGCAGCATCATTGTTCCGTTCCTTGGAAATTAGTCACTTTTGGGGGCTGGGATTTGTCCCTCACTGAATCAACGACGGCTCAATCCCAATCGGCAAGCTGACGTCGAAATCGATGGTTAGTGCCATCAAACGCATATAACTTAATCCGCCTACTTGCGATGCTACACGTTACATAGTTGTTACCCAGAAATCAGGCCGTGGTATAGAGCACGTCATTAACTACGCTCCAAAAATTCATTAAAATCGAGTGGAAAGCTGATCGTTTTTGCAGTCACAGGCCCTGGATTGGTCTTGCTGCGCCTTGCATGAATGGCCGGTTTCCCCGCCGCGCGGCAGCACCGATGATTTGGCACTTGCAGCATTTTCTATGCGGCGAGCGCGCGCAGCAGGTAAATCGAATTCACAGTGTGGGCTCGTTCCTGCCGTTCGCGGCGGTAGCACACCGCAAAATACTTTAGGGCTTCCTTGAACGTCCGCTTGCTTTTCGCAGTCCATTCGAATTTGCAAGTGCAGCGAAGGTCCGATTTCCGCCCTTCAGTGCCGACCGGCACGAACGGCCCATTGCGGACTTTGACCACCCCCACAGAATGCTGCGGTGCGGCCCTTCGAAGCGGCCATTGGTGCAGATTGCAGCATTTTGTTGACTCAAACGTCGGTCAGCGGACAATCCAGCCTTTTGCTGGCGCAGCGAATGCGAGTGCAGAAAACGCTCGCACACTCAGCACAAGAATTTCTGCAGCGCATCTAATCCTCCCCGACCAGCCGTTCGATCACGTCAGAATGAGTCGTATCCAAACTGAACAGTTGCTGCGGGCAGTTTAGATTATCCAGACACAGACGAAGCGGACACGTGAGGGATGAGCTGATGCAAGTGAATAAAGCTCCAATACGTGTTTGCGGCTACAGCAATAGACTTTCTGCGACACAGAAATTTCTCCTTCTCGAGCAATGACTCTTGTTAGATTTAGCCAATATTCGCATTTTCGCTGCGATCGTCCTGAATCTTCGCCACGCGGGATAAAGTTACGTTTGCGATCTACGCCCTGTCTGGCGCAACTTAGGCCGTGTGCTTAACCAGATTACCGACAAAAAAGCGAGTATGTTGGGTTGCCCACCGGAATTGCTGTTTTCCGAAGCATAGTCTTTGGGAACACGCGGTTTTATCCTAAGATAGGCAATGGCCGCTGAAGACAGCCATTGCCCAAAGTCTGCGTATTCAGGCGTCAGGCAACCTCGGTCTCGACCTCGATATTGCCCTTAGTCGCATTGGAATAAGGACAGATATGATGTCCGCGTTCTGCGATCTTTTCAGCAACCGCTGCTTCAACGCCGGGCATGTTGACGACCAGCTTTACCTTCAGGCCAAAACCACCGTCGCTGCGTGGACCGATCCCGACATGCGCGTTCACTGTGGCATCGTCGGGCACATCGCCCAGCTTTTCGCTCTGCGCCGCAAACCGCATCGCACCAAGATAACACGCGGCATAGCCAAGCGCGAAAAGCTCTTCCGGGTTGTGACCTTCCCCTGACCCACCCAGTTCTTTGGGCGGTGTCATGGTCAGCTTCAGCTTACCCGATTCCAGCGCGGCGGTGCCGTCGCGGCCTCCGCCTGTGGCATGGGCTTCGGTCCAGTATTTGATATCGGCAGACATGGCGTTTTCCTTGTGCACGAGTTAATTGTGTACGCTGTATATTGACGATCAGTATCGAATGTCAATTGCTTGCAATTAAATCGCACACCATGTAAATAATTTGCATGGCACTCACACCATCCGACATGATCTGTTTCGCGCTCTATTCAGCGGCCCATGCAATGCAGCAGGCCTATCGCCCGTTGCTGGACACGCTCGACATTACCTATCCGCAATATCTTGTGCTGAGTGTTCTCTGGACGGCAAAGACACCGATGACCGTCAGCGGCATTGGCGGCGCGATTCATCTGGATTCCAGCACGATTACACCACTGCTCAAGCGCCTTGAGGTTGGGGGGTTGGTCGTGCGCAATCGCGATATGCAAGATGAGCGTAAGGTGCACGTAAGTCTCACCGATGCGGGCCAAGAAATGGAAGCGCGTACCGCGCATATTTCTGCCTGCATATTTGAAAAAACGGGGCTGACTACTGCCGCTTTGGAACGTTTACATACCGAGGTGTCAGAACTTGGTGAAAGACTGCGCGCCTCTTCAGAACTCGAATCGCGGCCCGGCAAACGCAGGATTGCATCACAGAAAGCGACGACATGACGAGAGAAGAATTTGAGGATACCGCCCGCCGGGAAGGCTATGATGACCCAAAGCTGGTTCGCTTCGATCCCTCGTCGCGCAGCGAGACGCACAGTCATGACAAAGTTTCGTTTGTCTATGTTGTCGAGGGTGAGTTTATTCTGAACACGGATGGTGGTGCACCCCGGCACGGCCCGGGTGAAACCTGCATCCTCCCAAAGAACGTGAACCACGCCGAAGAAGCTGGCCCCGACGGGGCAACCATCCTGGTCGCACGGAAATGAAAAAGCTTACGCGCCTTTGTCGAAAGTTCTGACCCATTCGGGACGAACTTAGTCACATTGCGTCACAGGCGAAGCATCGACCCGACTGTGCTTTGGAGGATCAATCTTCCAATTCCCTCACGAACCGACACCAAACCTCTGTCTGTAGGATTGCGGAACCATTCCGGTAAGCCGCAAAAAGACTTTTCTGAACGCCGCGGGATCACGGTATCCGACCTGCCACGAGATCTGGTCCACCGGACGTTGGGTTGTCTCAAGCATCTCCCGTGCTTTCGCTACCCGAACCTGCTGGACGTACTGCGTTGGTCGCAGACCTGTGCATTTTGTGAATTTGCGCAGAAAAGTCCGCTCACCAAGCTTGGCCACTGTGGCAAGGTCCCGCACGCTTTGCTGGTCTGCGGCATGCGCGTGGACATGATGTTGCACCCGCACGATTGCTTCATCCCCGTGATCGAACCGCGGATTGAACGTGTGGTAGGGCAATTGCTGGCGGCCGGGCGGATCAATCAATAGAAACTTCGCGGTGGCCAGCATCGCACTTGGTCCCATCAGCCTATCCACAAGCGTGAGCCCAAGGTCCGTCCATGCCAAAATCCCTCCGGCGGTCAAGATGTCGCCGTCGTCCAGCACCATGTCCTGCGCCGCGGCGTCAATTTTGGGGAACCGTCGCGAAAGCAGATCCGCAAAGGCCCAATGTGTCGTAACCCTGCGTCCATCAATAAGGCCGCTTTCGGCCAGCACGAATGCGCCTGCACACACCGAACAGATTTTGCTGCCCTCGGCATGGCGATCCGTCAGCCATTCTGCCTCGGCTGGCATCTGGAGCATATCTTCCGGCATGACGATGCTCGGGGGCGCAATGATATAGCTCAGATCATGGGGCTGTTCTGCGTAACTGTCCCAAAGACACACCAACCTATTCGCAGCGCCCTGCCGCACATCTGGCGGACTGCCCCAATGCGAAACACGGATACAGGGTCGGCGCTCAGTACAGTTTTTTTGTTGGGGCCAGTCACCAGCGATGCGGAACAGATCGGTCAGGCCGTAAATGGCAGCAAGCTGACAATTTGGGTAAATCAGCAGCCCAATTTCAGCAACGATATTGGAGGACGCGTCCATTTGTCAGTTTTGCATTCCTGAATGTCATAAATGCCAATACTGCTTTTGCCGCACCAGCCTACGTATGTCTATCTCGAATCGACAGATACTCCGAACCAAAGGATGGATCAAAAATGAACAACACACCCCCCGAGGACCGATCATGGCTCGATCGCCGAAAGCTGATGCTTTCCGGAGCCGCAGCCGCGGCAGCGCTCACGCTGCCCATGCCTGGCTTTGCCCAAACCCAATCCGACCCCTGCAAGAAGGCGACCCCTCCATGAGCAACTTTACAACCAGTGACGGCACCAAGATTTATTTCAAAGACTGGGGATCGAAAGACGCGCAACCCATCGTATTCCACCATGGCTGGCCACTCAGCGCGGATGACTGGGACAACCAGATGTTGTTTTTCCTCTCGAAAGGCTACCGGGTCATCGCGTTCGATCGCCGCGGCCATGGCCGCTCGGACCAGACCGATACTGGCAACGACATGGACACTTACGCCGCTGACGCGAATGAACTCGCCGCGCTTCTCGACTTGCAGAATGGCATCCACATCGGTCATTCGACCGGCGGCGGCGAAGTTGCGCGCTATGTCGCGCGGGCGCAATCCGGGCGGGTCGCAAAAGCCGTGCTTCTTGCCGCCGTGACACCGCTGATGCTCAAGACCGAAAACAACCCAGATGGCGTTCCAATGGAGGTTTTCGATGGGTTCCGTGCGTCCTTGGCGGCCAACCGGGCGCAATTCTATCTCGATGTCCCGTCGGGCCCCTTCTACGGCTTCAACCGCGACGGTGCCGACGTGAGCGAGGGCCTGATCCGGAATTGGTGGCGTCAGGGAATGATGGGGGGTGCCAAGCCGCATTACGACTGCATCGCGGCATTCTCGGAAACCGACTTCACCGAAGACCTAAAGTCGATCACAGTTCCGACGCTGGTGATGCACGGCGAAGACGACCAGCTCGTTCCGATCGACCTGACTGCGCGTAAGACCATCGACCTGCTGCAAAACGGCACGCTGAAAACCTACCCCAGCATGCCACACGGTCTGTTTTCAACCAACCCCGAAGAGATCAACGCTGATCTTCTGGCGTTCATCGAGGGCTGAACCTGCCCTGACACGGTCGGGCGGCGGGCGTCGCCCGACCATCTCATTTGCCGCAATACCTGATGAGCAAGATGGATTGGCGTATGAGGCACGTTGAGATGCACAGGCGGCCAGCGGGACAAAATTTTGATTTTGACAATGGCGCAGGACCTCATTTTGCGGCAGGCACTTTTCTGGCTCGCGCCCGCAGCGTATTCATACCTCCCTTCCCTTGATCCGATTCCGGCCTGGTCGCACACTGTCTTTAGCGCTTGCAGCGCATGTCTCAAATGTCAGCGGCGGGTGTTCGCTCCCGGCGAATTAACAGCTTCAGATTTGCTGTAGGCTGCGTGAATGTCCGGATTCACCGCCGTGCGGCAACACCACAGGTGGCGCACTTGCGGCAATTTTCGCGCTGCGAGCGCGCGCAGCGAAGTTTTTGGCACTTCTGCTGTGGGCTCTTTGCTGCCATTCGCCGCAATAGTCATCAAAGTCCGCTATGGCCCGTTTGTGTCGATCGGCATAAGGGGCGGAGTACTGACATTCGCTGCGAACCGCACCGAAGTCTGCTATGCGGGACAAAGCGGCCTGTTGCCTCTGCGGGTGTTTCTGACGTAGCATTTCCTCACAACTGCAGGACTTTTTTGCTGCGATGCAGCTTGCGTCATCAAAGCGGCCATTCAATGCTCTTGATCACAAAGAAGTTCAAACCGAGATTTAGCCGCATCATGTTCGAAGTCATACGTTGCAGGTTTTGTGCTCGTTCGCTGCGCTTGCACCAATTTTGGGTTTGCGGCCCAAGATCGGTGTTCGTAGTGAGGACCGAATGCTCCTCTGAATTTTACAAAGCCACCTTTCGTGACTTATGTGATTTCTTTAGCTCTCTGTTTGCAGAGAGGGATTTGACTGACAATAATGGATTCGTCTAAGTGCAGAAAACCAAAATCAGGCATTTGTCTCATCTAGACTTGAATGAACTGAAGCACTTGATCGACCGCCCCAAAAAGCAAAGCTGTCTCGCGACGAACCGCAGGCCGGGACATTTAGAGAACTGGCAATATGAACGCCCGTTTTGACTTTGAGAGAAAATTTCGAGCGCTGGATCTTTAAAGATCCAATCAGCAGCGGCATAGGAATATTAATACCAAGTTTGGGTCTCTCACTTCGCAGAATGTAGTATCTCCAGAAGTTCATGTTGTAAAAGAACGAAAGGATTTCCGCTCATGGATGATGTTTTAGACGCGGCTTCAGCAACTTTAGGATAGTCAGCCACGGATAACCCTAGCCCTTCCAAGCCGCGAAGACCCATTTTCTGGGACCAGCTCCGCAGCGCAGTAATGCCCTCCCCTTTTTCGCCCTGTGCGAAATAGGCATCAATTTGATGCAAGACCCAATGTAAGCGACCAGCTACTTCCGTATGTTCCTCTGCTTTGCGTAGGTGCGATTCAAGGACAGCAGGAAGCAGTAAACCGCAGATTGCGCCATGGGGAGCATTGGTTTCCCCACCAATCACGCCTGCGAAACCATGTACGGCCCCAAGCCCTGCATTCGCTAAGGCCAAGCCACCACATGTGCTGACCCAAGCCATTCTGTCCCACGCTTCGGGCGTGTCGTTTTCCACCACATCTCTCAGCGCGCTGAGGCCTGTTGAAATGGCTGCATGGCACAAGGCGTCAGTCATCGGATTGGCTTTGATCGACAGATACGGCTCAATCACCTGAGTGACCGCGTCGAGTCCAGCTGCAAGGGCCACCTGTTTCGGCGCACCCTGCATAAGTGAGGCGTCAACGATGGCAATGTTGGGCACCATCCGTGGGTCACGCAGACTGACTTTTATACCCCAATCAGGCACCAAGATGACCGCGTTTTTCGTGACTTCAGCGCCGGTCCCTGCCGTTGTTGGCAGGGCGATCATCGGCAAGGGTGGGTGATCTAAGGGGCGACCGTCCCCAACGACTTCCAGATAGCTCATTGGGTCGCCTTTGCAACAGATCAACGCTGCCAGCGCTTTGGCAAAATCGAGAACGGAACCGCCGCCAAGCCCGATAACAATATCTGGAGAGACCCCATTCAACTGGCGCAGCGCGCGTTCGATATCGGGCAAGCTTGGCTCATTCGCACAACTGATTGTCTCAATCGTCAGACCCGCCGAGTGACACGCATCTATTAACCACTGCGCGCGCGCTACACTTGCGCCATGCACCAGCAGAACAGAGGTGCCGAAGGTTGCGGCCAATGCTGCTGTCTTTTGGCTTTGACCTCGCCCAAAGTGGATCGCTTGCGGGCTGAAAAAGGAAAACATCGCTTAAACGCTCATAGTGGCACGGACGGCTCTGCCCCATGCCTCGTATTTTTCGACGCGCAGGTTGTCGTCCATTTCAGGTGTAAATTGTGTTTCACATGCCCATATCTTGGCAAAGGCTGCTTGGTCGGGGTAAACGCCCGCGTGCATTCCCGCCAGCCACGCGACCCCAAGGGCTGTGGTTTCTTGGCTCGATGGTCTGTCGACAGGCGCTGAAATAATGTCCGACAAAAACTGCATCGCCCAATCGTTGGCAGACATGCCGCCATCGACTCGCAATGTGGCTTGCACGCCGGGTGCCTGCCAGTCTGTCGCCATCGCTTGCAGCAAATCCCGTGTCTGGTAGCCAATACACTCAAGCGCAGCTTTTGCCAGTTCAGCAGGGCCCGTTGCGCGGGTCAGGCCGAAGGCGGCTCCTCGACAATCAGGGTTCCAGTAAGGGGCACCCAGACCAACAAAAGCCGGAACGAGGATCACGTTTTGCTGGGAATCCGCTTGTTCGGCCAAGGCTTGCGTCTCAGACGCGTCCTGAATAATCTGCATCCCGTCCCGCAGCCATTGTACGACCGCGCCGGCAACAAAAATAGAGCCCTCAAGCGCATAGGTTGGTTTGCCATCGAGTTGATAGGCGATTGTGGTGAGTAAACGGTTCTTTGACATGACAGGCGTATCGCCAGTGTTCATCAGCGCAAAGCAGCCCGTGCCATAGGTCGATTTTATCATACCGGGTTCAAAACAGGCCTGCCCAATGGTTGCGGCCTGCTGATCCCCCGCAACACCATTGATGGGAATTTCGCTACCAAACAAGTCCGACTGGGTGTTACCAAAATCGGCGGCGCAGTCTTTGACCTGTGGCAACATATGCATGGGAATATCAAGGAGTTCGCAGATCGTACTGCTCCACCGACCTTTGCGAATATCATAAAGCATTGTGCGGGCTGCGTTGGTGGCATCCGTAGCGTGGATCTTCCCACCGGTCAGTTTCCAAATGAGAAAGGCATCAACTGTGCCAAACAGCAACTCGCCGTTTTGAGCACGGGCCCGCGCGCCGTCTACATGGTCCAAAATCCATTTCAGCTTGGTGCTTGAGAAATAAGGATCGAGCAAAAGCCCCGTACGCTGCGTGATCATCTCCTCGTGACCGGCATCGCGCAGGGCTGCACAAGTGTCAGCCGTGCGGCGGTCCTGCCAGACAATCGCGTTATGCAGCATCTCGCCGGTTTTCTTGTCCCAGACGATGACGGTTTCGCGCTGATTGGTAATGCCGATTGCGGCAATTTTCGAAGGCGATATAGCGGCAGACCGAATTGCTTCCCGACAGGTGGACAGCGTCGTATCCCACAAATCTTGGGGATTGTGCTCAACCCAGCCGGATTGTGGGAAATGCTGCGGGAATTCTTCCTGCGCACTGGCACATGCAGTCATCGTCGCGTCGAACAATATCGCTCGGGTTGAAGTCGTGCCTTGGTCAATTGCTAGGACATAAGTCATGATTGGTCGCCGGTTGTTTGAGGATAAAACAGCGGCCCCTTATGGAGGGCCGCTGATCTTGGGTGTGGGCATTAAACCGTTTGTACCGGGGCTAACCATTTGGCCCCGGAGCAAGGATTTACTGCCAGGATTTGATCAGCTCGTCATAAGAGATCGTTACCGGTGCTTCGTCTTCATTGTCCAGTTTAGCTTTGGGCGAACCAGGCTGAGACAACCAGTACTCAGGATCTTTCTCTTCGTTCATGACTGGACCAAGGTCGCCCTGAACACCGGAACGCTCCAAACGGATCAGAACTTTTTCCTGATCTGCGCAAAGCGCGTCGAGTGCTTCCTGAGGTGTCTTGGCACCGGACATTGCGTCGCCGATGTTCTGCCACCACAGCTGAGCCAGCTTTGGATAGTCAGGAACGTTGGTGCCGGTTGGCGACCATTGAACCCGTGCTGGTGAGCGGTAGAATTCGATCAAACCACCCAGTTTTGGCGCACGCTCGGTAAAGCTTTCGTGCTGGATCGTAGATTCACGAATGAATGTCAGACCAACATGGCTTTTCTTCACGTCGACAGTCTTGGAAGTCACGAACTGCGCATAGAGCCACGCAGCCTGAGCACGATCCACTGGCGTGGATTCCATCAGCGTCCATGAACCGGCATCTTGGTAGCCGATCTTGGTGCCTTCAGTCCAATATGCACCATGTGGCGAAGGTGCCATGCGCCATTTCGGCGTGCCATCTTCGTTCATCACGGGCAAATCAGGCTCTACAGACGCGGCGGTAAAGGCCGTGTACCAGAACATCTGCTGTGCAACGTTACCCTGCGCAGGAATTGGGCCTGCCTCAGAGAAGGTCATACCAGCAGCAGCCGGAGGAGAGTATTTTTCCAACCATTCGATCGCTTTGGTTACAGCATAGACTGCTGCTGGACCGTTTGTGGCACCGCCACGCGCGACACAAGAGCCAACGGGTTGCGATTTTTCGTTGACGCGGATGCCCCATTCGTCAACTGGCAGGCCGTTCGGCTCACCAACGTCGCCAGCTCCAGCCATGGAAAGCCACGCATCAGTATAGCGCCAACCCAAAGATGGGTCTTTCTTGCCGTAGTCCATGTTGCCAAAGACTTCGCCCTCTACACCAAGGCGTGAAAGGTCACGACCGGTAAAGAATTCAGCGATGTCCTCATACGCAGACCAGTTGACCGGAACGCCCAGATCGTAGCCATATTTGGCTTTGAAGTCCGCTTTGTTCTGTTCGTCGTTGAACCAATCGTACCGAAACCAGTAAAGGTTCGCGAACTGTTGGTCTGGCAATTGATAGACCTTGCCATCCGGACCCGTGGTAAATGACAGACCGATGAAGTCGGCCAAATCAAGGTTCGGGTTGGTCACCGCAGCGCCTTCACCAGCCATCCAGTCGGTCAGGTTCCGCGCCTGCTTGTAGCGCCAGTGCGTGCCGATCAGATCAGAGTCATTGATATAGGCGTCATAGATGTTTTCGCCCGACTGCATTTGGGTTTGCAACTTTTCAACAACGTCGCCTTCACCAATCAGGTCATGTGTAACCTTGATGCCGGTTATGGCCTCGAAGGCAGGTGCCAGAACGGTGGACTCGTATGTGTGAGTACCGATCGTCTCGGACACGACGTTGATCGACATACCAGCGTAAGGGGCTGCAGCGTCGACAAAAAACTGCAGTTCAGCTTCTTGATCAGCACGAGACAGCGTCGAAAGTTCCCCGATTTCGCTATCAAGGAATGCCTTGGCGGCATCCATATCAGCGAAGGCAGGTGCGGCAAGCATGCAAGCAGCAAGGCCTATCGCAGTGGTTCCTTTAAGTCGCAAGTTCATTATTGTTCCTCCCTAGATTTGAACATTGAAGGTGGTCCGGTTCTTGCTTGCCGGGTCACCCAATTCGATTAGACCCAGCGGAAGACCGCCAAGGCATAAAAGAAGCAGACGATCAGCGCACCCCATTGCGGCGCACTGAGTAGTCCAAGCCAAGCCAAATTAATAAAGGCCGAGCCCAGCAACGTGATGAACAATCTGTCACCACGGGTCGTTTCGATCCGAAGAATGCCGTTGCGCGGGACCTCCGGATATTTGATCGCAAGCACTGTAAAAGTGACCAGCGTTATTGCGATGATGCCGAAGAAAGCGGCGGTCGGCCAAGTCCATGCCATCCAGTCCATATTTGTTTCTCCTCTCTTAGACGCGTCCTAGGGCAAAGCCCTTGGCGATGTAGTTACGGACAAAATAGATCACCAAAGCCCCCGGAAGGATTGTGAGAACCCCCGCTGCTGCCAACACCCCCCAGTCGATGCCAGCGGCACCCACTGTCCGGGTCATTGTGGCGGCTATCGGTTTTGCGTTTACCGATGTGAGCGTACGGCTGAGCAGCAATTCAACCCAGCTGAACATGAACAGAAAGAATGCAGTGACACCGATGCCAGAGGCTACCAGCGGTGTGAAAATGCGGATGAAGAAGCGCGGGAAGGAATAGCCGTCGATATAGGCTGTCTCGTCGATTTCCTTGGGCACGCCACGCATGAAACCCTCAAGGATCCAGACTGCCAACGGCACGTTGAACAGGCAATGCGCCAAGGCGACAGCGATATGCGTGTCGAACAATCCTACCGAGCTGTAGAGCTGGAAAAAAGGCAGCGCGAAAACCGCAGGCGGTGCCATCCGATTGGTCAATAGCCAGAAGAATAGGTGCTTGTCGCCCATGAAAGTATAGCGGCTGAAGGCATAGGCCGCCGGCAGTGCGACCAGCAATGAGATGACCATGTTCATGACCACATAGGTCATCGAATTGAGATAGCCGGTGTACCATGACGCGTCCGTTAGGATTGTCAGGTAGTTGTCAAACGTCAGATCACGGGGCCACAAGGTAAAGCTGTTGAGAATCTCGGAATTGGTCTTGAGGCTCATCATCACCAGCCAGTAGATTGGCAACAGCAAGAACAGCAGGTAGAGGCCCATAACAATGGCATTGCCCCTGATCGTGGGCAGGCCAAAACTGCGTTTGGCCGGGGTGATTGTGAAGTCAGACATCAGTGGCCATCCCTTTTATCGAGGTTCGTCATCACCGTGTAGAACACGTAAGACACCAGCAGGATCACAAGATAATACATGATCGAGAACGCCGCCGCCGGACCAAGGTCAAACTGCCCGAGTGCCATCTTGACCAGATCAATCGACAGGAAGGTCGTTGAGTTACCCGGTCCTCCACCCGTCACCACAAAGGGTTCTGTGTAGATCATGAAGCTGTCCATAAAGCGCAGCAGGATAGCGATCATCAGCACGCCCATGATCTTGGGCAGCTCGATAAAGCGGAACACTTTCCAGCGACTGGCCTGATCGATCTTGGCTGCTTGGTAATAGGCGTCCGGAATGGATTGCAGACCGGCATAGGCTAAAAGGGCGACCAACGACGTCCAGTGCCAAACGTCCATGACAATAACCGTGATCCAAGCAGCGTAGAAGTCTTGGGTGTAGTTATAATCGATCCCCAAGGCGGCCAGCGTATACCCAAGAAGGCCAATATCAACGCGGCCGAAAATCTGCCAAATTGTGCCAACCACATTCCATGGAATGAGCAATGGTAGCGACATCAGGACCAGACAAAGCGAGGCCCAAAAGCCCTTCTTTGGCATGTTCAACGCGACGAAAATGCCGAGCGGGATTTCTATGGCGAGAATGATTGCAGAAAAAGTAATTTGGCGGCCCAGAGCATTCCACATGCGCTCGGATTCCAGCATCTCCTTGAACCATTCAAGGCCTGCCCAAAAGAATTGGTTTTTCCCAAAGGTGTCCTGCACCGAGTAGTTGACCACGGTCATCAGTGGGATCACCGCAGAAAATGCCACCAGCAGGAGTACCGGCAGAATGAGGAACCAAGCTTTTTGATTAACTGTTTTGTTCATGTCAGGCCACCTTCGGCGCGACGCGCCAGCTATCGGAATAGACGTTGATACCTGCCGGATCAAAGACCACACGGTTCATGTCGGGCGAAATTTCAGCACCTTCGGCAGCAAGGATGTTGATCTCGGTGCCGTGGAAGTCGGCGCGCACGATTTTATGGCGGCCCACGTCTTCGACTCGCTTGATCGTCACAGGCAGACCTTCGTCGCCCCCACTCAGTGATGTGAACTCAGGCCGCACTCCCAATTCTACTTTGCCAGACAGCGCACCAAAGCTTTTGCCCAGCGAAATCTGCGTGCCCTCAAGTACAGCCTTCTCACCGTCCACTTGCGCTGTAAGCACGTTCATACCCGGCGAGCCGATGAAGTAGCCGACGAATGTGTGCTCTGGTTGTTCAAAAAGCTGTTGCGGTGTCCCCATCTGGACAACGCGGCCATCAAACATCACCACGACCTTGTCCGCAAAAGTCAGCGCTTCGGTCTGGTCGTGGGTCACGTAGATCATCGTGTGCCCAAACTCATGGTGCAGGGACTTCAATTGCGTGCGCAATTCCCATTTCATATGGGGGTCGATCACCGTCAGCGGCTCGTCAAACAACAACGCATTGACGTCTTCGCGCACCATGCCACGGCCCAGCGAAATCTTTTGTTTGGCATCCGCCGTCAGGCCACGCGCCTTATGGTCAAGCGTCGCTTCCATCCCAATCATCGCTGCGATCTGCTGGACGCGATCTTTGATATAAGTCGAATCGGCACCCCGATTGCGCAGCGGAAAGGCCAGATTGTCGCGCACCGTCATTGTGTCATAGACCACGGGGAACTGGAAAACCTGCGCGATGTTCCGCTCTGTCGTTGGGGACATCGTCACGTCACGGTCATTGAACAGGATGCGCCCCTGAGAAGGGTGCAGCAGGCCTGAAATAATATTGAGCAATGTGGATTTACCACAACCAGAGGCACCTAGCAGCGCATATGCTTCGCCATCGACCCAGTCGTGGTTAAGTTGTTTAAGCGCAAAGTCATCTTCGCTCGTTGGATTTGGCAAATAGGAATGTGCCAGATTTTCGAGAGTGATTTTTGCCATTGTTGTTATCCCTCAGGCTGCAACCGCATAGGGGGCAGGTGCCACCGATGTGCCGTCTTGCGCAAAGATGTAGACGTGTTTTGGATCGAGGTAGACATTCAGAGATGCGCCGATTTCCAAGGCTTTTACGCCGTGCACAAGGCCAACCCAGTTTTCGCCGTGGTGGTCCAGATGGATGAATGTCTCAGACCCGGTGATCTCGGTCACGTTCAACTTTCCCGTGAATTCGAGCGCACCCGGAGCCTGTTGTTCCAACTCAAGATGGTTGGGACGAAATCCTGCGATGTAGCTGCCATCTTTCAACTCTTCGAAAGCGCCGGATGCCGGTGCAGATTGTTCGTCGCCGAACAGCAAGCGGTCACCGGATTTTTGGATATCTAAAAAGTTCATTGGCGGATCGGAAAACACCCGCGCTGTTATGGCGTTGACAGGCTGGCGGTAAACCGTCGGCGTCTTGCCAAATTGGGTAATTTTGCCTTCCCACATCGCCGCAGTATAACCGCCCAGCAGCAGCGCCTCTTCTGGCTCGGTCGTGGCATATACAAAGATCGACCCCGCTTCTTCGAAAATCTTTGGGATCTCGGCGCGCAATTCTTCGCGCAGTTTATAGTCAAGGTTGGCGAGGGGTTCGTCCAACAACACGAGGCCCGCATCTTTGACCAGCGCACGGGCAAGCGCACAACGCTGCTGTTGCCCGCCCGACAGTTCAAGCGGCTTGCGATCTAAGAAGCGCGATAATTTCATTAGGTCAGCCGCCTTCTTCACGGCTTCATCAATTTGGCTTTTGGATTGGCCCAACAGCCGCATCGGGCTGGCGATATTCTCGTACACGGTCATTGACGGGTAGTTGATGAACTGCTGATACACCATCGCAACGCCTCGGTCCTGCACCCGCATCCCCGTCACATCCTTGCCACCCCAGATGACCCTGCCTGTTGTGGGCACATCAAGCCCCGCCATGACGCGCATCAAGGATGTCTTTCCCGACAATGTTGGGCCAAGCAAAACATTCATCGTCCCTGATGACAGCTCCAGATCTGTTGGGTAGATGTGTGTTTGGCCATTGATGACCGTAGACACACCCTCAAGAACAAGTGACATTTCTCTCTCCCTTTCGCATTTCACACTGGGTGGTGCTTGGGCAGATTGGCGGCAGAACTCACCATCCAACTGTCTAAAGCATCGATTTCCTTTGACGCCATTCTGAGCCCCAACTTCGAGCGGCGCCATATGATATCTTCGGCGGTGTTGGCGAATTCGCGCTCAACCAGCCAGTTTACTTCGCGTTCCGTCAGATTCGAACCGAAATTTCGGCCCAGATCACCTTCTGTTTTTGCGTCGCCCAACAGATCGAAGGCTTCTGTACCATAGGCCTTGAGCAAACGATTAACCCAGCGTTCTGTCAGAAACGGGTATTTTGCCTTCAATTCTGCCGTGAGAGGGCCGACACCATCAACCGGAAAATCCCCACCGGGCAGGGCGACCCCTGCGGTCCATTGCGGGCCAGTCTGAGCAAAGAATGGCGCAATTTTTTCCAGCGCGCTTTCCGCGAGTTTACGGTAGGTCGTAATCTTGCCACCAAAGACACTCAGAACAGGTGCGCCTGCAGATTGATCCAGCTTCAGAACATAATCGCGCGTCGCAGCCGTCGCAGAGGTGGCCCCATCATTGTAGAGCGGGCGCACGCCGGAATAGGTATGAACGATATCATCGCGCGTGACCGGTTTCTTCAAGTACTTCGAGGCAAACCCTAACAGGTAGTCTTGTTCTTCTGGGGTGCAGACTGGCTTTTCGTGCACATCCTCATGGTCCGCATCGGTGGTGCCAATCAAGGTGAAATCGGTCTCGTAAGGAATTGTGAATATGATCCGCCCGTCTTCGCCCTGAAAGAAATAGCATTTGTCGTGATCATATAATTTGCGGGTTATAATATGGCTGCCGCGCACCAGCCGGACGCCTTCGGTGGAATTGATCCGCATCGTGTTGCGAATGACGTCTTCAACCCAAGGGCCGCCAGCGTTCACGATCATACGTGCCGTCACAATGCGACGCTCACCGCCCTGCGCCTCAAGAGTAATCTGCCACATTCCACTAACTTGCGCGGCCGAGATGACCTTGGTGCGTACATTGATAAAGGCTCCGCGGGCTTGTGCATCTCGGGCGTTCAGAACCACCAGCCGACTGTCTTCAATCCAGCAATCAGAGTATTCATAGGCCTTCTCGAGCCGGTCCTGCAGCGGCGCACCCTCTGGCGTCCCCTTCAAATTCAACGATGTTGTGCCCTTCAGAATCTTCCGGCCGCCCAGATTATCATACATAAAAAGGCCGAATCGGATAAGCCATGCGGGCCTGCGCCCTTTCAACCAAGGCACCAAGACATTCAGGACTTTTGAGGTTGGCGTGTCGCTCTCGAACCGCATGTCTTTGTGGTAGGGCAGCACGAAACGCATCGGCCAAGAAATATGTGGCATCGCCCTCAAAAGGGTCTCGCGCTCGATCAGTGCTTCTCGGACGAGGCGTATTTCCCAATACTCAAGATACCGCAGACCGCCATGAAATAACTTGGTTGAGGCGGAGGATGTCGCGGAGGCAAGATCGTTCATTTCAGCCAGCTCAACGCTCAGCCCTCGGCCAACCGCGTCACGGGCGATGCCGCATCCATTGATGCCGCCACCTATGACGAACAAGTCAACGATATCCTGATTTTCATGCTGACCCAATGAAGCCTCCCTGCATTCATTCTATGCCGCAGCCTCCCAGCTCACGCCATTGCGTCAGTCAACACCACAATACAAAATGTAGCAATAACGAATGTTCGTTTTTGTTCGTTATCACGTATTCCATTGAAACTAAGGCAACTTTATCTTCGAATGCGCACGGATTCCTAATTCTTCGAACGTTTAGGCAATCCGCAGCCTTGACGAGTCGTCAGGTCTATTGGCTGATAGAGAGCACAAGCGCCCCGCTTTTGTGTGGTTGGACCGGCGCTGCAGTGGAGTAGGTGATGGCGTCAAATTTTAGACAGAAAGAAATCCTTGATCTTGCCCGCAAAGAGGGGAAAGTCACAGTGGACGCCCTCGCGGATCTCTACGATGTCACTGTTCAGACAATCAGGCGTGATCTCTCCGATCTTGCAGAAAGTGGGCGGCTTGAAAGAGTGCATGGAGGTGCGGTTGTGCCTTCTGGCGTTGTGAACATCCTGTATGAAGAGCGCCGTCGCCTGAACGATGTGGGCAAAAAGGCGATTGCTGTCGAATGCGCGCGCACTATTCCTGATGGGGCATCAGTTTTTATGAACATCGGCACAACTACCGAAGCAGTCGCGCATGAGTTGCTGGATCATGAAAATCTGCTGGTTGTCACAAACAATCTCAATATCGCAAATATTTTGGCGATCAATCACAGCTGCGAAATCATCCTGGCGGGTGGTGTTCTGCGTCGCGCAGATGGCGGCATCGTGGGCGGTTTGACAGTCGAAATGGTCAAGCAGTTCAAGTTTGACTATTCGGTTCTGGGCTGCTCGGCCATTGATGCCGACGGAGACCTGCTGGATTTCGACGGGCAAGAAGTGATGGTCAGCAAAATCGCAATTCAGCGATCTCGCAAAGTTATGATTGTGGCCGATCATCTCAAGCTTACACGCAAGGCGCCCCTTACAATCTGCTCGTTGAGCGAAGTTGATGTGCTGCTTACAGACGGCAGGCTATCCGCAGAGCTGATAGCAAATTGTAACAGCTGGGGTTGTCAACTTGTGACCGTATGAGCATGTCTTTGGCTTTTTCTGGCGTAGCACCCTGATGAAGGACCGGACTGAAATTGGCTGGTTGTTCGTGGCACCTGCCGCTCTGATCTTGTCGCTCGTCGGGCTGGTCCCCCTGATCACAGTAGTGAACTATTCCTTTTTTGAGATTTTCATTCTGGACGCACGATTTTGGGTTGGAACTGAATGGTACGCTGACATAATCGGGTCCGGGCGTTTCTGGGCCAGTTTTGGCCGCAGCACGTTGTTTTCCGCAAGTGCCCTCACCCTCCAGATCCCCCTTGGCATCGCGATTGCGCTTTGTATTCCAAAACGCAAAATCTGGGTCGGCATCACACTCGCCCTTGTTGCTTTGCCCTTGCTGGTCCCTTGGAACATGATCCCGTCACTGTGGCTCAGCCTGCTTAATTCAGAGAGCGGCATATTAGGTCGCATACTACCAAATCTGGGCTGGCCGTCTGACTGGAAACTTTCAACACGGCACACTTGGGCCGTGATCATTGTCATGGATGTCTGGCATTGGACCAGCCTTGTTGTGCTTCTGTGCTACAGCGCTTTGACAACAGTTCCAGCTGCTTACTATCAAGCGGCGGCAATTGACGGGGCCAGCCCGTGGCAGGTGTTTCGCCACATCCAGCTACCAAAATTGCATCATGTTCTGCTTATGGCGATCCTGCTTCGGTTTATGGACTCCTTCATGATCTACACCGAAGCCTTTCCAATCAACGCAGGCGGCCCTGACGGCGCTACGACATTTCTTGCCGTGGATTTGGGCGAAGAGATAAAGGCCTTCAACTATGGTCCCTCCGCTGCGCGATCCGTGATCTATTTCATGATCGTTTTGACAGTGGCGTGGATGTTCAGCAAAGCCCAGGGCAAGCTGGATCGCGGGGAGCAGTCGTGATTTTTGTCTATCGATACCTGCCTGCCCTGAAAGGCATGGTCTTGCTGGCCTTCATCCTCTTTGCCTGCCTGCCACTGGTCCAAATGACGATCATCAGCTTCATCGTTACGCTGCCAAAACCGAATGCCGGACTGGGCAGTCTCACCCTCAGCAATTACGCAATGATCTGGAAAGACCCCAATCTGCGTCACGCTTTTGTCAATTCGATTGCCTATGTGCTGATCAACATCTGCATCACTGTTCCCATAGCGATACCTGCAGCCTATGCATTCGCGCGAATGTCTTTTTCAGGCGACAAGCACCTTTTTCTGGCTTTCATCGCCTTCCGGATCACGCCGCCCGTGGTTCTGACCTTGCCAATCTTCCAGCTGTTTTCGGCGCTTGGGATCGTGAATTCCGTCTTTGGGATCGCATTGGCGCATTGCCTGTTCAATCTGCCGATCTCCATCTGGATTTTACAGGGGTTCATTTCGGCTGTCCCCAAAGAAATTGACGAAACCGCCTTTCTAGACGGTTATTCCCGCCCTCGTTTTATCTGGAAATTCCTGTTGCCGCAAATTGCTCCGGGTATCGCTGTGACCGCGTTCTTTTGCTTTATGTTCTCTTGGGTTGAAGTTGTTTTTGCACGCATTCTGACAACCACCAACGGCAAACCGATCAGTATGGCGATCAATTCACTTTTCGGATTTCATACTGACATCGGCCTGGTAATGGCCGTTACAACGGCATCAATGATACCGGGGGCCGTTTTACTCTTTGCGATGCGGAATCATTTGTCGCTGGGTTTCAGGGTTGGCCGCGTTTGAAAACTAACAATTTGCAATTTTAAGCGGATTAGCCGTTTTGTGTATCTAGAGACCTTGGCTGACTTTGATCAGGTGTGCAAAGTCGTATCGTGTGCGCTGACCATCAGAAAAACAAAACAAGGGTTTTCGACCGGGGAGTTGTGACTGCTTACGGTGGAGCGGGCAGCAAAAAGTCCGCAGTCTGTAAATTCGCGACGGTAGATTTGCTGCAAACTACCTGAATGACCGCTTTCACATCTGCGATGCAGTAGCAATTTCGTGGCAGCGCGAAAGGTTTTCGAGCTGCGAGTGCACGCAGCAAGATTTTGTCACGTCTGGTATGGGCTCGAACCAGACCTTAGCTGCGCAAATCACCAACGTCCGGTTCGGGCCGGAAGCGGTAACCTTCACGAAAGGCGGGAAGCAAACGTTCACCGTTGAACTTTAAGAGACTTGATAGATCATCGAAGCAGGTCAAGGTGTTTACGGGCGAGTGCCCTCAATGACCCATAGTAGAATGACGCTTTAACAGATCTCACCTCACACAGCGCATCGGGTGGCATCGCATGCCGCAGGCCTTCGTCAGCGATAGAGCAACACCGGTATCCCGGCGGTCCGGATCATCGCGGTGGTGGTCGATCCGATTACCAAGCTGCGGATCCGGCTGTGGCCATAGGCGCCCATCACCAGTAGATTAAAGCCTTCGGTGGTGACCAGTTCCTTCAGCACATCCTCGGGCTCTCCGCTGGCCGTCAGGGCGGTGGCGGCGACATCGGCGCGCTGCAGCCTGGCCACGGCCTGTTCCGCTATCGCCTGCGCCTTTACAGCGTCCTGCCCAACGCAGAGCACGGTCAGCGGCAGATCCGCGAACACAGGGCTGCCCGCCATCCGGTCAATCGCCACCTTGGCGCTGGCGCTGGCATCATAGGCCACGAGCACCTTGGATATCGGCTTGAAGGCGCGGGAGGCGACAAAGACCGGCACCTTCGACGCCCGGATGATCCGTTCCAGGTTCGACCCGAGGTGACCGTCCGCATATCCATGCGCCTCACCGCGCTTTCCAATAGTGATGGCTCGCACGCCGGTTTCCACAGCTTGCACCGCCTCCAGCAGATCGCCCTTGCGCAGGTGCAGCTTCACCCCAGCGACACCGTCCTGTTCCAGGATCGCCTTGGCATCCTCCAGGATCGCGTGGCCCTTCGCCTGTGCCAGCTTGGCGCGCTGTTCGTCCAGCGTCGCCAGCTCGGTCAGCAGCGCGGTGCGCGCGCCGAGGGCAAGGTTGCCCGACAGGTCAGTCGTGGCTGCGCCCTCGCGGCGGCCAAGGACATGCATCGCATCGACACTGGCTCCCAGCTTCTGTGCGATCCACGCGGTGTGATGGCAGACGCTGTGCGAATAGTCCGACCCATCCAGCAGTGCGAGTATCTTGTTGTCCATCTCGGTCTCCTCCATCAGTGACTCATCAACTTGTCCATCGCGCCAGGCTTGTCATGAATGGCAAGCTTGTCGACGATGGTGCGCGACGCCTCGTTCATGCCGATCAGTTCAACCTCCGCCCCCTCGCGGCGGAACTTCAGAATCGCCATATCCAGCGCCTGGACCGAACTTATATCCCAGATCTGCGCCCGGCTCACATCGATCACGACCTTGTCCGGGGCCTCTCGGAAATCGAACGCGTTGATGAAATCCTCGGCCGATCCGTAGAACAGCTGGCCTTCCATCACGTAGGTCCGGGTGCGGCCATCGTCGGACAGGCTGGTGGTGATGCGGAACAGCTGCGCGATCTTGGCGGCAAAGAAGATGCCCGACAGCAGCACGCCCACGAGCACCCCGATGGCGAGGTTGTGGGTATAGACCACGGTTAACACGGTCGCCAGCATCACGGCGGTGGAGGAGCGCGGATGCACCCGCATTGCCTTGATCGACGACCACGAGAATGTGCCGATCGACACCATGATCATTATCGACACCAGCGCGGGCATCGGGATGCGCCCCACAAGATCGCCCAGCCCCACGACGAAGATTAGCAGCACCACCCCTGCGGTAAAGCAGGACAACCGCCCGCGCCCGCCCGATTTGACGTTGATAATCGACTGGCCGATCATCGCACAGCCCGCCATGCCGCCGATGAAGCCGGTGGCGGTATTGGCGATGCCTTGACCGATGCATTCCTGATCGCGGCTCGATTTGGTGTCGGTCAGGTCATCGATGATGTTCTGCGTCATCAGGCTTTCCAGCAGGCCGACGACGGCGACGGCTATCGCATAGGGCAGGATGATCAGGAAGCTCTCGAGATTCAGCGGGATCTGCGGGATCAGGAACACCGGCAGCGTATCGGGCATCGCCCCCATGTCGCCCACAGTGCGCACCCCATCCCAGCCCATCAGCGTGACCAGCAGGGTCAGCACAATGATCGTGA
Source organism: Sulfitobacter guttiformis (assembly GCF_003610455.1). Lineage (NCBI taxonomy): Bacteria > Pseudomonadati > Pseudomonadota > Alphaproteobacteria > Rhodobacterales > Roseobacteraceae > Sulfitobacter > Sulfitobacter guttiformis. The sequence continues at coordinate 778,290 of NZ_RAQK01000001.1, forward strand.
CCAGCGGCGAGGGCACGGCGATGGTCACGCGCGGCAGCAGGTAGATGATCGCCAACCCCAGCGCCACCAGCGCGTAGGTCAGGTAGGTCACGCCTGGGTTGCCTAGGTCCAGCTCCGGCAGTTGCGCCATGAAGATCAGGATCGCCAGTGCGTTCAGGAACCCGGTCATCACCGATTTCGATACGTAGCGCATGAAGCGCCCCAGCTTCAGGAACCCCACGCCGATCTGGATCAGGCCCGCCAGCACCGTTGCCGCCAGCAGATATTCAAGGCCATGATCGCGCACCAGCGTGATCATGAGCACGGCGGTGGCGGCGGTCGCGGCGGAGATCATCCCGGGCCGCCCGCCGACGAAGGCGATCAGCACCGCGATGGAGAACGATGCATAAAGCCCCACTTTGGGGTCCACGCCCGCGATGATGGAAAAGGCGATGGCCTCAGGGATAAGGGCCAGCGCCACGACGACGCCCGCAAGCAGGTCGCCACGGATGTTGCCAAACCATTGCTGGCGGTAGTCGGAAAGAGAAATCATGTGTCTATAATACCCAAAGCGCGCAAGGTCCTGTGGCGGAACGGTGCGTTGCTGCGATGTGACTGGTGTCAACAGGGTTGTCCGGCGGATCGGCGGCCGGAAGAGCCACCCGGAGTTTCACCGGGTCCGTGCGATAATGTCGCCTTCTGCACAGAATACGCGGCGGAAATCAACCTTTCCGTCCCGCCACTGATTTCGCAGACGCCTATTACCTGAGTTTGCCCACAAAATATTAGCCTGCTCTTCTTACAATAGCTGCACTATCGACCAAAATCTTCATCGGCGGATGTGCGACGAGATCTTCCACAACGCGCGTCCTGCCCGTCCGCCGTGGATGGCTGGAAGGTCCGCTTTGAGCTGATGCTGTTGAAAAACTCTGTGCTTGATCGGAGCACAGGCTTCTGATTCCATTGGATTATGGGGATCTGGAGGGTTTGTGATGCTTGGAACGCAGAAGTTTCATGCCCGGCTGTTCTATGAGTTCGATCTCGAGACGCATATCCCTGCCGATCATCTTCTGCGAGGCATCGACCGCTTTCTGGCTCTGAATGACTTGCACGAAGAGATGCGCTGTTTCTACAGCCATACCGGCCGCCCTTCGATCGATCCCGAACTCATGATCCGAATGCTGGTCGTGGGCTATGTCATGGGGCTGCGGTCTGAACGTCGCCTGTGCCAAGAAGTGCATCTCAACCTCGCCTATCGCTGGTTCTGCCGCCTCGGGCTCGAGGATAAGGTGCCGGGTCATTCCAACTTCTCAAAGCTCAGGCATGGCAAGTTCCGCGACAGCGATGTCTTTCGCCTCATCTTCGAGCGCGTGGTGGCCCAGTGCATCACCCATGGAATGGTCGGCGGCCAAGGCTTCGCGGTCGATGCCAGCCTGATCCGTCGGCCGTCAGGGCATTGCGCAGCAATGTCCCGAGAGGAAGCGCCGATGTCCAGAAGCAAAGCTCCAGTCGTCAGGATAAATGGGATGCGGTTGCCATCGATCCAACCGATGCCCCGAGGGCAGTGCGTGAATATCTCGACACTCTCGGCGAAGAGGCTTTCGTCGCTGCAACGCCCGTAAAACCCAAGTTCGCGGCCCATGCCGATCCTGCCAGCCAGTGGACTGCCGCACGTAAGGGGCCTGCTTTCTTTGCCTATTCAGGCAATTACCTGATTGATACCGATCATGCGATCATCATGGATGTCGAAGCGACCCGATCGGTCAGGCAGGCCAAGGTAGGCTCTACTCTCACGATGCTTGACCGCACCGCGGAACGCTTCGGCCTGCGCCCCGAATGGCTGGTCGCAGACACGACTTACGGGTCCGAGGAAAGCCTGGTCGAGCTCGTCTGGAAACGGCAGATCCTGCCCTTCACCCCGGTCATCGATAAAGGCGAACGCACCGACGGGACCTTGTCGCGTTCAGACTTACCTGGGATGATGATAATGACCGATTTATTTGTCCGGAGGGGAAGGATCTGCGGCACACGCTGCGGAATTATTCCGATCTGGACCGCATCTCGACCGAGATGAAGCCACGCAAGTATCGCGCGACAAAGGCGGACTGTCAGGCTTGCCCCCTGAAGGCGCAGCTGCCCTAACAGCGACACCCGCAGCCTTCAGCGCGGGAAATACGAAGTGGTGCGCGGTTTTGCTCGCAGTTGCACGGCTTCCGCATTCAACGAGATCGCCCAGAAACGGCGCAAGAAGGTCGAGATGCTCTTCGCGCATCTGAAGCGTATCCTGGGCCTCAACCGTTTGAGGCTTATGGGGCCTTTTGGCGTAAAAGACGAGTTTAGACTCGCCGCCACCGCCCAAAACCTTCGAAAACTGGCTAAGCTCTGCCCCGCTACGATCCCATCAGCACCAATCTGCTGAGAAAACCGATATGGTGGCTATGCAAAGCGGCGAGCTTTCATTGGAAAAGCACGAAGTGTGAAAACCAACTCGAAATCGCCATCGAGTTGGTTTTCAACAGCATCGGCCGGAAGCGGCAGATGTCACGAATGGCGGTGAGCAGCGGCTCCTCAATCGTATAGTCAACGGCAGCTTTTCACATGAGGCTACCTATGCAAACTCCTGTTGGGTGACCCGCACTTCCCAGACATCGGCTTCCACTGGGTATGCGGCGCTACAGCGTAATCATTGTACTTCTTGAACATCAAATTCTCTCGCAGAAGCTTTGGTAGCTCTGCGTAGATAGCACCTTCTCTCCGTTCACCTTACTTGTCATCGCCTGCGTTTACTCTGCAGGCGCGGCCAAGGTCGCGAAGCCGACATCGCCAAGTGCGACGTCGCGCCCGCGTTGTCGGTGCCACAATACACCGTTCACGATGCGTAGCCTATTAACCGCATATTCATTAATCTCGCCTGCAACACTTCCAAGAACCAGAACCGCCGCGTCGGTGTCTGCGCTGGGTTGCTCTATCCGGTAAAACGATGGATCGGCGAAAGCGCTGATTGTGTGCAATACGCTAAGTACCTCGTCATGATCGGTGATCCGTTCATCCCGGAAGAAGCACACACCCTCAAAGGCGGCAAGACCGATCGCTGCGGTCGCACCAGCTACTGCAATACCTGGCACTGCAGCGACGCTGGAGGCTGCGTTACTGGCAACACCACCAATCTGGCCGATGGTGCCTGCGGCAGCGTTGGATCCGAGAAGTGACGCACCAGTGACGGTGTTCGTAAACGTGAACACCCCGCCTGCTTTTGCCGCGAGGGTACTTGCCGCATTTTGCGCACCGGCTGCCATTGAACCGACAAATCCGCCCCGTAGTACCTCGCTTGGTCGGTGTTTGCAAAAACCTCCACTCGAAGCTGGGCCGCCGCCGAACGCTGCAACCGTAGCGAGCATAATCATATATCGCATTGATTTCGTACCTTCGTTCCTATTTTCCGAAAAACCTTGAGTCGCTCTCCCACCAGAGTGGGACATTCAACACGAACTTTGACGTCGTCAACAAATCTCAAGCCAAGGCAGGGCTTCACCGCTAGGACTTTACTGGTTAGTTGGGGAGAACATCACTCCGATCAACACTGTGTTCGAAATGCTATCCAATAAGCTACCATACCATCTGCCGGGAGGTGACATTCATCTTCCGTGAGGCGTGGGCTTGAGGACTTCTATCGCCCTCCTGACAACATTAGTGTGGAGAAGTTGCGCAACCCAGCTTCGGTAAGGGTGCTAAAAAGGAGCGTTTGTTAAACCCTCCTAATTTACAGAAAGTTCTAAATAAGCACCTAATCAGTGGCAGTGTACTCGTCCATTATTGCTATTATCTGCATGGCAACATTGCCCTGGTGGAGAAGATTTACGACAGCCACCGCCATGAGCGTCAGCAATCGTCACAAAAAAGGAGAGCGCCGCAGCTGTTGCCGTGATCAGAGCGAAAAATTTCATGGGAACCTCCTGAATATAGAAAAGTCTTAGCAACAAACTAACGGTGCTCCTACTCTAAAGATTGGCTGTCGATCCTTCGAGTTCGAAGATATGTTACAGTTTGATTTTTTAGCCAGCAAGCGCATTGGCAACATGGCACTTGACGCCATCAACAAATCTAAAGCCATGGCAGTGCTTCAACTCTGGGATTTTGCTGGTTAGCTTGGTCAACGGATCAAACGGATGGTAGCTTAGATGCGGCGCTTGCGTCACGCACGTGCACCCCAAGCTTGAACAACCATCTCCCCTGCCCGGCCCAGTGCCAGTCCGCTCAGAAATGATAGCCCTATCCCCCCGTTTCCACTCTAATCAGTCTTACCTGATCCGCTGTCAGATATCCCGTCGCAGTCTCGCCTTCATCCGCCTGCCATTCAGCAACAGCGCGCCGGGTCTCGGAACTAAATATTCCGTCCGTGGGCAATGATTTATAGCCAAGCCGCACCAGTCGGCGCTGCAAATCTACTCTCTCTGCGCGCGTAAGCTCGAGAAGACTTTCCTCCAGCGCTGGACCAGACGCGCTATCATCCGGCGCTGCGGCAGCGGTTCTCGCTTGGCTCGCGATCAACTTCACCTGAGACGCAGTAACGTAGCCAGTCTGCGCCCCTTGGTGCGCTCGCTGCCATGCAGAAATTGCAGAACGCGTGCGACTACCCCAGAGCCCATCAGCCACACCCGCATCGTAACCGATAACTGTCAGTTGGCTTTGGATCGCAATCCGTTGGGCACGGGTAAGGCGAAGCGCTGCCTCAGTCTGAGCCGCCGTCAAACCGCCTGACAACGTATTTTCTGTGGGTGGCGTCACCGCAATGCCCCGTGATAACAGCCGCAGTTGCTCTTCCGTGACGTAGCCTGTGACTTTGTCACCCCTGTCTCGCTGCCAGCTGGAAATGGCGCTGCGAGTGTTGCGCCCCCAGACGCCGTCTGCGCCGTAAGTCGAATGCCCGAGTCGCGTCAGCTCCCGCTGAATAGACACGCGCTGTGCAACGGTAATGCCCAGCCTGGCCTCGACTTGAGGCGCTGTTAAATCAACCGAGGCCAAATTCTCAGCGGGTGGTGTCACCGCAGTGTCCCTTGCCAACAGCCGCAATTGCTTTCCTGTGACGTAGCCTGTGACTTTGTCACCCCTGTCTCGCTGCCAGCTGGAAATGGCGCTGCGAGTGTTACGACCCCAGACGCCGTCTGCACCGTAGGTTCTATAGCCTAGCCGCGTCAATTCTCGCTGCACAGACACGCGCTGCGCAACGGTAATGCCCAGCTTAGCCTCAGCCTGATTTGCTGATGCAGGAGAACCCTCGACCGGCGTACCCAGCCGCGCAAGGGCATTTTCGGCATTGGCACGATACTGACCGTTCTTAAACTTCGCCAGATACTCGCGGTATGCTGGGACGGTATCGGCGTTCTGCGCCGCGACATACGCGTTCCGGTCGACCTCTTGATTTATCAACGACTGTGCAATGCCTTCGATGACGTCGCCAAGGTCCTGTCCCAGAACGGGCGTGCTGAGGCCAAAGCTTGCCATCAAAATAAGAGGGAGTGTGAAGGTCCGCATTAGGCTTCCTTTTATGAAAAAGGGAAGCGTGTGGCGGCACCGATTGTGCCGTTAACCCAACCTTCCCCTATTTGCATAGCGCTCGGTGAACAATTGAGTGATTTTGCCTACTCATCAAGCGCTTTATGCCTTGGCAGAAGATGGAAGAGTGAAACCGCTCAAAGGGGTGTTGTCAGACGTGTGCGCGCCAGTCTCAATTCTCAGACAACCTCAATGTGCGAGGCGAGCTTGAAGAAACGCTGAAGACCCAAGCCATGGGAATACTTCAAGGCGGGTACTTTGCTGGTTAGTTAGGGCAAACACCGCATCTTCGTTTCGACGCGGCTTCTGCGGTGGTACCCGGTCAGCTGTCGCCACATTGCGCGACCCAGATACTTTGAGGATCGGACTGCTTCGTTGCGTGCTCGCGCTCCCCGTGTGTCCACTGCCCGTCAGTGCATGCCTGCATGCACGAGAGGGAGGCTTCCACATCTTAGCGTTCTTGCGTGGCGGGATGACGGCATGTGCATTACGCGTCGCAATCACACCATGGCATTTGCGCATGTCGTAGGCACCATCCGCTGTGACACTCCCGAGGTCATGATCCGCAGGGATCTGGTTGAGCAGGTCAGGCAACATGGGTGCATCGCCGATGCCGCTGTTTGTGACCTTGATGGCGCAGATCTCAAGCGTTTCCTCATCAATCCCAATGTGGATCTTGCACCATAGGCGTCGTTTTTGGCCACCATGCTTACGGGCATTCCATTCCCCTTCGCCCTCAGCTTTCATACCTGTGCTATCGATTAGAAGGTGCAACTGCCCTGCGGAGCCTTTCTACGGAATGGCAAAAGACAGCGTTCTCTAACGGCGGCATAGGGTGCTGAAGTCTGGCATGAGAACGCCAGTGGAATACTGCACCACGTAGCGGCTGGAGTATCCGGCTGAAGATAGGCTGATAGGTCTGTCCTGCTAGGCTCTTCGTTTTGACGGGGGACGCGGTTGTAGTGCACAGCAAAGACCGCCTCGCCAGAGACTTACACGATCTAGGGTCAGGACCCATTAACTGATTGAGCCTGTCGCGTTGTTATGATTCACGACCCCTAGTTGTAGGGGGACATGATGAGCAATTTGTATTGGCTGACTGAGGCGCAGATGCAGCGTCTCAGGCCTCTCTTTCCGAAGAGCCGGGGCCGAGCGCGTGTGGATGATCGCCGTGTTTTGAGCGGCATTATCTTCCTTAATCGTAACGGGTTAAGGTGGTGTGATGCACCTGCCGAGTACGGCCCTCCAAAGACGCTGTATAATCGCTGGAAGCGTTGGAGTGATATGGGTGTGTTTGCTCGGATCATGATGGGGCTGGCTGAGCAGGCTCCCGACAACAAGACCATCTCGATTGATGCCACCTACCTCAAAGCACATCGTACGGCGTCCAGCCTGCGGTTGAAAAAGGGGGGCGTGGACGCCTGATCGGTTTGACCAAGGGCGGCATGAATACAAAGCTTCATGCTATTCCAGACACCAGCGGTCGCCCGATCCGCCTCTTTATCACGGCAGGGCAAGTCAGCGATTACACCGGGGCTGCCGCCTTAATGAACGGCTTGCCAGAGGCTGAATGGCTCCTCGCTGACAGAGGATACGACGCTGACTGGTTCCGAGAAACCCTTGTAGACAAGGGCACAAAGCCCTGCACTCCTGGCCGCAAGTCGCGCAAGAAGACCATCAAGTATGACAAACGCCGCTACAAAAGGCGCAACCGTATCGAGAGGATGTTCGGCAGGCTCAAAGATTGGCGACGCGTAGCTACACGCTACGACAGATCCCCAACCGTCTTTCTCTCCGCAATAGCTCTCGCAGCAACCGTTATCTTTTGGTTATGAGTCCTGACCCTACAGTCCATCATTGAAACTCTAAACAAAAAGGGGGGCGCGATCTGTTTCCTGACGGAAAATCTGAAATTTTCAACAAATTCGGATGCCGCCTTTGCCAATCTCCAACTGCAAATTATGGGGGCTTTTGCTGAGTTTGAGCGCAACATTATACGTAAACGTGAGGCTGAGGGCATAGCGAAGGCAAAGGAAAAAGGGCTCTACAAGGACCGCCCCAAAACGGTTGACGATCAACGGATCAGGGACATGAAGCACGCTGGGTTCGGAGCGTCTGCCATCGCACAGGAGTTAGGTATAGGCCGATCAACCGTCTATAAGTCTTTTCAATCGAATTGATGAACCTCGCTTGAACGCGATCCCAAGATTGAAATAGCTCGATCCTATACTGTCGTTTTGCTGATAAGCTGCACTGCGCTACCTATCGTCGCTTAATACTTTGAGCATGGCGTCGAATGCCTTGGCTTTATCCGCTTCAGACATGTTTCGGGGATCGATCGTTTTTTTGCTTCCTATGTTTTCCAGCACTTCAAAACGCTTATTATCTGACATCGTTCCGTAATGTTGTTCAGTAGTATGTTCGCTATCGTGCCCCATGTTCAGCGACCATGCTTTGCGTTCTTCCTGAGTGAGCGCACGGATGTCGCGTTCGGCGCCGATGGTGTGCTTTGCAGCATGCGGCGTGTATTTGATGTCGCTCTTTCGGCAAGCAATATCAAAGGCGGCAGTAACTGCGTGGGCCGTTGCCATCACTGGCACCGAAACTGCGGCACGGCCAGCGACCACAATACGATGCTTTAAGTACTTGGCGTCAGGAAACAACGCGTCGTCTTCCCTAAATCCCAAACCCTGCAGTGTCTCAACCCAAGTCAAAACAGCCACTTCAAACGCGACTGGTATTTTAAACCACATGATACTGAGGCTCTTGCCTCCTTTTGCGCGAACCACGCTAGCATCCTGCAAAATCATCCTTTGCTCGATATCTAGGTGCTTGATCTGAAGAGATACGAGTGTGTCAGCGCGCAATGCGCCAAGAAACGGTAAGGCAAAAAGAGCTCGGGCACGTTGGTCGAGCAAAGACCTTGACGGCATTGCGTCCAAAAGCTCCTCGGCCTCCGGAAGGCTTGGAAACTGTTTCTGCTTCACCTGAGCAGACCGCGCGATAACGGCCCTAGGAAGCTTGAGGTAACCGGCAAAATCTTTTGGTAAACGCCGGTATCCGTCTTGGCACAGTAGCCAATCGAAGAACATGACCAAATGCGAGACCGTGTGTTTGATCGAAGAGGCTGACATGCTGTCCGTCGAATCCAAGTTTGCACGTCGCTTCAGATCTTCCCGCACGGAGGCAAAATCGTCTGTGGTAAGCTTAGCGAAGAGCTTACCTTCCAAAAAACTCTCAAAATATCGGATTGCAGCAAGATGACGAACAACTGTTTTCTCGCTATAGCGGCCGGCATATATTTGCCACCTATGAATGATCCGGTCATTCCCGATATGGAAAATCTGGTTATCTTTGATCTCGTTTGTCCAAATACTACCACGTTCTGAGGTCTTCTCTTCGTGTAGGCAGCCCGTGGGGGTATTTGGATTGCGACAATCTTCAATTTTGTCTCGATCAGCCTCACCTGATATCTTTTGAAGCTTTGTGGAACAGAAAGGGCATCGCGATGAATACATATGTTTGCCGTTTCCAGCATAGACATCCTTTACCGTTTCAATCGCAGGAAATACGTCGGACCGACATCCGCGGCACTGGAATTGACCCGGTTGCAGTTTGCGATCTTTACGCCCTCGTCGCCGGTTGTGAAACTCTATCACTACCGCTCCTTGAAACAGGTATGGCGTCTGACTGCCGGACGACTTCAGGCCCTCTCCAACCCAATTTGATACGGTATTTGCGGTGACCACATACTTTGCTGTCAATTGCTCAACAGAATACACACGATCTTTTTTCAACCTCACGTTCTTATAAGACTTACTCATGGGCGCCTGCTTTTGGACTCCTTGCAGATATAGCCTGCGCTCTCAATTCAAAGCGCACCAAGTCACTCAGCTTCCAGCGTGAGACGCCAGGGCTGAGCTTCACGCGTCTTGGGAAATCTAGATATGTATTATGCCAACGCCAAACAGTCGCCTTTGAAATATTATAGCGCGCAGCGACCTGATGGTCTGACAAGTACTGCACGGTACAATAAGTGCACGGTGCACAAGGCTCAGTTGAAGCAGCTTGTGTAGGCTTTGTATCTGAAGCCAGCTGCTCAAATAGCCCTATCTGAAGTGAGCTTGATTTCGCTGACACTATTATATCCTCCCGCTACCAGGCAGGGCACAATCGTGTGTGCATTGAGCGTAGGCTCCAATCAAAATATGGCGGCGCATTTGGGGGGAGCGACAAGTGAACATCAGACCGCCTCACCCGCACTAGGATCTGTTCGGTTAGCATTTGCCCAGGCATTGAGATCGCGCCCGTGATAGACAACTTTTCTCCCAAGCTTGTAGTAAGCGGGGCCCATGCACCTATGTCGCCATTGAGCGAGCTTTTCCCTATTTCCAATGAAATTGAGTTCTGGATCACCCAGCACGTACGTCCGGTCGTCCTCGAAGATTTTGGGCATTGGTCACTTTCCTTTCGTTACACTCAGTTGCAACGAAGGAATGCGGCTTATTCGATACCGAAAGGCAGTCCCCGATTTGCAAATCGGGGACCCCAAAGCTTTGATTTATAGGGAAAATAAAATTGAGCATTTTGGTTCACGTAGGGCTTCGATGTCCCTTTGGGAAAATTTTCGCACAAACTGCACCGAAAACGCTCAGCCAAGTGTAGTACGTTATTCCTTTGAGAAGGGTTATCCTCGCAATAACTGATCGCCATCCCAAGATGGACGACGCCACGATAACTAAGCCAAATTTTGCGTAGAATATCTTTGTCCTTGGCACCGGTAACTTGGAATTCCCTTGCATCATCGCTGACTTGCTCCAGAATTCCTCCCCTAGTGTGGAGACCCTCGAACTTTCCATCTTGGATCGAAAGCCAAATCACCATGCCAATATGTTCTGCAACATTTAGCTTCCGCTCGTTTTTGGCTTCATATCGCTTCCCAATTTGAGATAGCTGAACAGCCGCTTCATGTCGCTCAGGTGAAGTCGCGGCAACCCACTGAACCAGCGCTGCGTTTTTCGGATCTTGGGTCCATGCCGTGCCAAACTTGGTATTCAGTGTTTCTAATCGGCTTGCCTCAATATCTAATTTGATACTCTTGATCGCCTTCTGCCGTTCACCGTCACTGGGCTCACTCAATGCAATACGCAAAAAAGCGATTGAAAGAAGCTCTGGCTGGTTGATAGGTATCTCGATCATTTAGTCCCCTTCAAGCTATCTATCATGGCCAGCGACAAAATTTGTCCAGCGAAGCATCAATTCACGTCGCTTGGCCAGTAAATCAGACCGAGCGTAGGCCCTCTCGACATCAGACCCGACCTGATGTGCCAAGCTCATTTCAGCCACCTCACGTGGTGCATTTGCTTCCTCAGAAGCCCAATCACGGAAAGTGGACCGAAAGCCATGCACAGTTACGCTATCGATGTTCATACGTCGCAGCAGCATTAACATTGACATGTTGGAAAGTGGTTTGTGACGTTTCTGTCCCTCAAACACATATTTTGAGGCCATCTCTCTGAGCGGTTCCACAATTTTAATCATTTCATCTGAGAGCGGAACGCGGTGCTCTACACCGCCTTTCATACGAACGGCAGGTACCGTCCACAGCTGCGCGTCAAAATCGATCTCAGCCCAAATGACGTCTAGAACTTCCGAAGTGCGAGCTGCCGTCAAGATCGTGAATTGCAAAGCCCTTGCAGCCACAGCGTTGCGCCTGCTCAGCTCTTTATAGAATGCGGGCAGGTCTCGCCAATTCATAGCATCATGGTGCGCAGGCTTAGCCTTCACTTTAGGCAGCACCTGCGCGTCCTTAATCGCAGTCACGGGATTTTCGCCGGATCGCAGTCCTTTCGAGCGGGCTACGTCTAGAACCGTCTTGATGCGCTGCGCCAATCGTTTGGCAGTTTCGTGCTTATCTGTCCATATCGGAGCGAGGCACATCATCACCTCTGGTTGGCCTATGCTGTCAATTGGCATGCGTCCGACCTTTGGAAAAGCGTAATCGCGCAGCGTATTAATCCACTGCTGCCCATGCTTGGCGTTCTTCCAAGTTGGCATACGCTCTTTATGAACCTGCTGCGCAACCTCTTCAAAAGTTGGGATCTCTCGCTGAGTGTTGAACCGTGGGTTCAGACCTTGCTTGGCCATACGGCGATATTCGAGAGCTCTTTCCCGTGCTTGATTAATTGTAATTATATCAGCGCCGCCTAAACCAAAGTCAGTCCGCAACGGCGCGCCTTTCTTATTTTTCTGTCCTTTTACAACGACACGAACAATCCAGCGTCGCGCACCAGATGGGTCGACTACCAGATAGAGACCATTTCCATCTCCATGCCGACCAGCGCCCAAGTTTTCGACCAACTTTTTGGTCAGTTTTCCAGATAGAGCCATTCCAAAATACCACACTTCATACCACTCAGTGAAAGAATATGGAGACAATCAAAGGAAATTCAAGGCAATCAGAAGCCGCACTTAAAGTCATGAATACAAAAGAAAAAGGCCTCCCAAAGAGACCCATTCATACTCAGAAAAAGTGTGTGGTGGCGGAGACGAAGACTTCCCAACATACTAGCCAACATATTATAAAATATAGACGAAATATATTTCTGTAAAGTCTACCCCACTAAAAAACCACATTTTTTGAATTGATGCAAAAGTTGGACAACCATATTGATTGAGCGGCTACATATCTGACAGACAGACAGACACCCTCCCCCCTAAAGGGGGAGGTATAGGTGTCTGTCTGTCCGTCAGATAAAAGTTATCGGATAGGAAAAAAATTGTAAAATTAATTTCCGGAAAAAATAAAGAGGCTCATATTGATATTACCGGACCACAATGGTGTGAATCCGGATAATAAAATAGGAAAATCTATTATGCCAGCCAAACCTTCTTTCATATCAGAATTTGAAATAATTGGAGTCGAAGCACAACACGCGCCAAGTTACGCACCCGACCTCGACCCAAAGTATGCAGTCAAAGGCCTACTAAACATTGGGGAGGTATCGGTGCTCTATGGTGCACCCGGCCTCGGAAAGACAGCAATAACAGCCGCTACTTGCGCACACGTCGCAACAGGAAAAGACTTTGCTGATTGCCTCACACAGAAAAGTTGCGTTATTTATTTTGCAGCCGAGGATGGTCCCGGAGTGCATAAACGTGCTTATCCATATCTTTCTACCCCTGCATTCAGCGGGGCGCCGTTTTATGTTGTTCCGGCGGGGTTCGATTTGACAAACTCTACAACCGTCAGCAAAGTTATTAACTTTGTTAAGACAGTAATGGCGGCCCACGAACTCGACCAAGCCCTAATCGTTTTCGACACACTCAATCGAATGCTAGGTGTTTGCGATGAGAATTCGTCCACAGTAATTGGCTCAGTTCTAGCCAGTGCGGGCCGTATCGCAGCCGAAACTAATGCCGCAGTTTTGATGATACACCATACCGGGAAAGGCAACTCCTCTACCCCCCGTGGTTCATCTGCCATCGAAGGAAATGCGGATAATCTTTACTATCTCGCACGTTCAAAAGAGGATGACAAATTAGTATTTTGGAAACCTCAAAAAACAAAGTCAGCGGCTGAGGCGAAGGCGCTGGCGTTCCGTATTGGGAGCCACCCCGTCGGGCGGGACAAGGATGGTGTCGAAGTTTCGTTCCCAAAGGCTGTTCCACAGGGCGCGACAGGCTTTACGAAAACCGAATCTGCCAATGATAACAGAAAACCGAAAGTCGATACCAACAGCCGTATCGAGGAAGTCAGTCAAATCCTTATTGAAGAGAGAAGAGTTAACCCTACGAGAACGTTGAAATCTCCTGAAATTGCGGAACGCACAGGAACTGCGTTTAGAGATGTCAAGGACAACAGGGACAGTCTCTTAAAAGCCGTAAAGAGAGCCCTGCATACGCTAGTTGCCGATGGTAAAGTTGAGAAGAAAGATGACTCATTTCGCCTTATCAAAACGCTAATTATCGACCACGACGACCTACGAGCATAGAGCGACCAGCACTTCCGTCTTCCTCATTTTTTGGGGGAGACGGCAATCCCCTGCTGCTAGGGTTCCCTTTTCTCTTTGCGAGGAGCCGCTGCGTTTCGTTCTCGAAGAAATCAAGACAAGTGTTAGCAAGAGCAATCTGCTCACTACGGTTCAAGTTTTGAATTTCCATATCAAATAGCCGAGTTACCCTGCAATGCCTCACGGTGTTCATCAGCCAGTTCTCTAATAGTCTTTCTATTCTTTGGTTCATAGTTTTTCTTCCCTAATTAAGATTTGAAGGCGCACAACGGACAAAATAGTAATTTTGCCCCAACAAACAAAGAAACATATGGCATTATTCTCTTTTCGACACTCTGTTAAAACCTTTTCCAAGAAGGTGGTGAAGCAATCTCGCGAAGCAGCGAAAGGGCAAACGCTTGCTCATATTCGTTATATTTCGCGTAACAGTGCATCACGAACGATTTTATCGGCGCGTCTTCCCGCGACCGAAGTGACTGATGTGGCAAGTATAGTAGAAGATGCTGCCGAAAGGAGCAGTGGGCGTGTTTGTGAGCGCTTCACAATCGCGCTTCCTTTCGAGGCAACCCTTGAACAGAGAGAGAAACTTTTACTTTCCTTTGCCGAGAAGATTACCAAGGGAAAGGCAGGCTTTCTTGCCTCAATTCACGATAAGAATGGAAACGACATTTCCAACCCGCACGCTCACCTAATCTGCTTTGACGCCTTCACCAAGAAGGGAGGGCGAGGCAGGCCAACAAGCGTAATGGGTATGGCTCGGAAATATGCAGTGGAGACGGCTGCGGAAGAGTGGGCGCGAATACATAACACTCTGATGGCTAGTTGGGGCTATGGTTCTGAAAGTATGATTGACCACCGTTCATACGCGGAACAAGGCATCGAACAAATCCCAACAATACACGAAGGCGCTGGCGCTAGGATAATGGAGCGCGCAGGCAAGCCAAAGGCTGCAAAGCCACAGTGGCAGCACATTGACCAAGGCCGCAGCCGCGCAGAAGCAAATCAACTGATTAAGGAAATCAACCATTCGAAGGATAAACTAAATGGACGATGGGCCGATAGACTGGGAAAAGACGATGATGCAGACACAAATGGCAGCAAAGGCCGCCTCCCGTGGCTCCGAGAGGGTAGTGATAGCCCTAGCGGAGGCGATAGAACACCAACGCTACAACAACGCAGAACTACAAAAAATACGCCTAGCAATCCCCAACATTTTGGAGGGGTTGCAGGACCTCAAAACAGCACAACAAGAACTTTTATACCATACCAAGCAACAAGCGGTGGAATGCAGCCAAAACCCGCAAAAGCCCAAAACCAACCTGCCCTTGGTGGTCGTAGGACTAGGCCTCGTCGTATGCGTCGCACTTTTCGCGAGTTGGTGATGTATCGGGATACACTCAATGCTCGTATTTTGAGAATATCTGCGCCGATGCAACTTCTCGAAATTGCGGAAGCATTGACCGATAGCGAAGATACAAGGGAACTGGGCAACCGTCCCGATTTCACTCGCTAAACACTTTAACTATCTGGTTTTTTGACGATAGAACTGGATTGCTTTCCTTCCGCGCGAAAGGTTACTGTTTGCACAACCAATAGGGGAACAAGCAGTGGCCAACCTGAACGACCTAATCTCCCGCTTTGGCATAGAAGCAAAGCGCCGCCTTTCATCTGTCGTATCTGGTAGCCCCGAAGAACAGTTGCGCGGACCGCTTGAAGTCTTGTTCCCCGGCTTGGCCGAACTTTGCGGCTTGGCGGCAACTGATATTTTTCTTGTCCCCGAGACGCCAATGCCTGATTTGGCCATTCGCCCCGACTACGCTGTAATGCGCCGTCGCGGAGCAGGTTCAGAACTTATTGGCTTTGTTGAAATCAAAAGACCCGGTAAGGGGGCAGACCCACGACGCTTCACTGACCCACACGATAAGAAGCAATGGGAGAAACTAAAAGCCCTGCCCAACCTTATCTATACAGATGGCAACGAATTTTCTGTGTGGCACGACGGCGAACTCCGAGAGTCACCGAGTGGGTCCGGCATTGTTCGCCTCAACGGCGATATCCAAACCGCAGGCGGCACCCTTGCCGGAACATCTGACCTGACAGCCATATTCAGCGACTTTCTCACTTGGACCCCAACAGCACCACGCGACGCCAAGCAACTTGCAAAGATATCCGCAAGACTTTGCCGACTGCTGCGAGATGAAACACTTGAACGCCTCGAAGCGGCTGACTCCGAGGTTGCTGGCCTGCGTGATGATTGGCGGCAAGTATTGTTCCCCGAGGCAGACGATAAGCAGTTTGCTGATGGCTATGCCCAAGCGGTCGTTTTCGGCCTTCTTATGGCCCGAGCGAGGGGCATCTCGCTTGCTGATGGCATAGACACCGCTGCGAGAGCACTACGCGGCACAGACAGCCTAATTGGCACCGCCCTTGGCTTCCTTACCGCCAACCCTGACACCTTGGCGACTTCACTGCGTTCGCTAACCCGTGTTCTTGATGCGGTTGATTGGGCTGTAATTTCCCGAGGCGATGAAGACGCTTGGCTATATTTCTACGAATACTTCCTCGAAATCTACGACAAGACCCTGCGCAAACAGACAGGCTCCTACTATACCCCTCCCCAAGTAGTGCGGGCTATGGTGCGGCTAACGGATGATATTTTGCGCGACCCAACGCGCTTCAATCTGACAGGTGGGCTTCGTGCCGACGAAGTTGTGGTTATTGACCCCGCCGTTGGCACCGGAACATACCTGCTGGGCATTCTCCGGCACATTGCCGGACAAGTGGAGTCTGACCTTGGCGCAGGTGCAATTCCGGGCGTAATGGAGGCGATAGCCCAGAGGCTTATCGGCTTCGAACTTCAATTCGGCCCCTTTGTGGTGGCTCAACTTCGCCTCCTTGGCGAATTGGTAGAACTGACTGGCTCGACTGACATTCAGCCGCGCCTCTATGTCACTGATACATTGAGCGACCCAGAGGAAGCCCGCGCCCGTCTGCCGTCGCTCTTTGCACCACTAACGGCCAGTTATGAGGAGGCCAACCGCATCAAGGGCGAAGCCCCCATCACTGTTGTCATCGGAAACCCGCCCTACAAAGAGAAGGCAAGAGGGCGCGGTGGCTGGGTTGAAGACGGGCGTGACGGTGAAGTTGGCCCGATGAATGATTGGAAAACGCCACCTGAGTGGGGCGCAGGAGCACACCTCAAACATCTGAAGAATCTTTATGTATATTTTTGGCGTTGGGCGACTTGGAAAGTGTTTGGGGAACCAACTGCCGAAGGCGAAACCCCGAGAACAGACCGCAAGGGCGTTGTTTGCTTCATCACTGTTGCGGGGTTTCTAAACGGCCCGGGCTTCCAAAAAATGCGGGCGGACCTTCGTAGAGATGCAGATGAAATCTGGGTGATAGAAGCAACACCCGAAGGCCATCAACCGCCGGTAAATAGCCGCATTTTCCAAGGCGTTCAGCAGCCTGTCTGTATAGTGATAGCCGCGCGAAACACTGACGAAGGCTCATTAGAATCCGCAGTCGTTCGGCACCGAAGATTACCTCACGCAATAGCCGCGCAAAAATATGCTGCCTTGAATGCCATCAATCTTGATGACCGAGAATGGGAAATCTGCCCCGCCCTATCCCGTGCCCCGTTTCTTCCCGCCGCACAAGGCGTGTGGGGAGCAGGTGCACCTTTGGAGGATATGTTCCTCTGGGACGGCTCTGGTGTAATGCCGGGAAGAACTTGGGTTGTCTCCCCTGATAGAGAATCCCTAACTGAACGCTGGCAGACCTTGAAGGGCCTCAATAATGCGGACAACCAAGCCGCAGCATTCCATCCCCACCTACGAAACAACCTGCCGGGGGATAAACATATCGACAAAGAGATACGCTCCGGTTTGACGGGTCACGAATTTAGACCACAATCTGTGAGGGTTGATACTGGCAACGTCGTAACGCCTATTCGATATGCAAGGCGTTCATTCGACCGGCAGTGGCTAATCCCTGATAGCCGCCTGATTAATCAAGCGAACCCAACGCTTTGGAATATACAAAGTCCCAATCAGGTGTTTTTAACCTCTCTTTCTCGATCTTCGCCAAGCAATGGGCCAGCAATAACAATATCCGAACTAATTCCCGACTTGGACCATTTTAAAGGAAGTTTTGGCGGTAGAGTTTTTCCTCTTTGGGCAGAAAACACCTCGACGCAACCAAACGTCCGCCCTGCGCTACTTGCTGCGATTACGACTGCTCTCGGGAACTCAATTAACGCCTTGGACCTCTTCTCATACATAGCAGCCATAGCAGCTAACCCTGCTTATACAGCCCGCTTTCAAGCCGACTTGGTGCAGCCCGGCCTACGCATTCCAATGACGGCACAGGCGACGCTATTTCAAGAGGCCGTAAACATCGGGAAGCAGGTCATCTGGCTCCATACTTATGGCGAGCGCTTCGCAGACCCAACCGATGGGCGGCCTGCTAGCGCGCCTCGCGCACCGTCTGGACCAACAATCCCAAGAGGCGGCGCAATCCCCGCAGATGCTGCGCGTTTCCCCCAAGAGATGCGATACGACGAAACCGAACAGCGTCTCTATGTCGGCGAAGGTTTTATTGACAACATAAGCCCCGAGGTCTGGGCCTATGAAGTATCAGGTAAGAATATCCTTACCCAGTGGTTTAGTTATCGCCGTCTTGACCGCAGTCGCCCGGTTATTGGCGACCGTCGCCCACCATCGCCGTTGGACCAAATCCAACCGGAACGTTGGCCCGCATCCTATACCGAAGACCTGATTAATCTACTCCACGTCCTAACACTGCTAACACGACTGGAAGGCCAGCAAGCCGACCTTTTGGAGCGTATCTGTTCTGGGCCACTCATAGACGCCGAAATACTCCGAGCCGATGGCGTATTTGATGACGACAGCGCAGCGACAACACGCGCAGGAGATGACCGCCAAGACCTCTTCGCCTTCTAATAGCGGATAACTCAAACCCTTACCTATAAGGAATCCGGCTCCCCACCTGCAAACACTCGTTCAAACTCTGCATCGCCAATGCGCATCCTCATAACTGCTTCTCGGCGGTCGTCGTCTGTCGCATCATTGCTGAAAAGTTCAATACGCCCTTCGACCCAAAGCGCCCAGTCTTCCATTAAGATTTCCCGTTGGTAAAAATGTTCCGTCCGCTTGTAAGCCCGGACAGTTGAACTGCCGACTAGGTGCGCCAGTGCAGTCTCCGCGATGTCGTCCCTTGCGTCCACTATTTCAGCAGCCCAGGTGCGAAAGGCGGCGCGCATTCCGTGCACCGTAACGCCGGGATAGTGCGATTGAAGCAACTTGCGCATCGTAGCATCGGATATTGGTTTCTGGGGATTCATTGGCGAAGGAAAAACTAAATTAACTGCTTTGGAGCGTCTTTCGCTCAACGCCCGAAGAATGTCGCGGGCTTGTTCAGGTAGCGGGACCTTGAACTCCTCCCGGCCTTTCATATTCGTCTCTGGTATCGTCCAAACTGAAAGGTATTCGTCAAACTGGTCCCAAGTCGCTTTCCTCACAGAGCCGGACCGCAGCGCAGTAAGAATGGTGAAGCGCAATGCCATTGCGCCTATCGATTCACTTTTCGATAGAGTAGCCCATAATTTTGGAACTTCGTGATAACCCAGTGCTGTAAAGTTCTTTGGCCTATCTCGTTGGTCCCGCATAAGTCCTGACAAACCATTTGCTGGGTTCCCGGATGTTCGAAATCCAGAACCACAAGCGTGGTCAAAGACCGTCGAAATCCGCTGAAGAACCCTTCGGGCTGTTTCTGCCTTTTCGGTCCAAATTGGGTTAAGTATATATTCAATATCGTCTTGGCGTATTTCCTCGACTGACATTTTGCCAATTTTTGGGAACGCGTATGTTTCGAGGGTCCGAATCCACTGTGCGATATGCTTGCCATTATTTACCCTGTCCCCGAACTTTCGCTCGTGGACGCGGCGGGCCATCGTTTCGAAGGTCATATCTTTGCCAACGCCAGCACGAGTATGCGCTTTCGGACTGCCACCCAACGCCGCAACTCTGCGCAACTCAATCGCAGTAGAGCGAGCCTCTGCAAGAGTAACCACATTAGCAGACCCAAGACCATAATCACGCCTACGCCCGGCTACGGTGATACGCAAAAGCCATCTTCGCGCCCCCGATTTATCCACTTGGAGGTATAAACCGCCGCCGTCAGTATGACGCCCCGGAGGTGCTACCCTTACAAAGGTCGCTTTAAGCCGTTTCTCGAAGTGCGGACCACGTATTTTGCCGCTTGTTTTCTCATCAAAGTTAGAGCCGTTCATATCTTTACCCCACAATTTACCCCACAAATAATGCAGGGTGATTATGGCTATATGTTGTGTCTTCTGTGAAAAAACCGTGCAAATCTTGCGGTTTAGATCCCCAGCACCCCAGCAAGGAAGGGATTTTGGCGGAGACGAAGGGATTCGAACCCTCGATACCTTGCGGTATGCGCCCTTAGCAGGGGCGTGCCTTCGACCACTCGGCCACGTCTCCGTTGACCCGTTTAGCGGCGAGGTCTGGGGAGGGCAAGGGGCATTTTGATAGGAAATGGAAGTGCAGTCCATGCGGACGTGCAAGAGGGTCACATGGACTGGAATTGCTTGGAAAAAGTCCCGAGGCCCCCAGCGCTTGTCAGAGGCCGCAGACAAAACTCACGCTAACGCGCACACAGTGGTAAAACAGTGCGCCCTCGTTTCAAAATTTGTTAACGGAAACGCTGAAGCACAATTTTGTGCCAGATTCTTCATAGAACGCGTTTTGTCGTGGCCAACGGAAGGCCGGAGACGCCTGCTCTTTAAATCAAATGCGCGCGGCAGTCTTCGAGCTTGCGAGGACTACCGGCTGCCTAGAATAGAAAAATCGTAAGTTTCTTTAACTCAAACGCTACTGGATCAGTTATTGAACAAGAAGTGCAAAACGTCACCATCCTTGACCGTATACGCCTTGCCTTCGGCCCGCATTTTTCCGGCTTCCTTTGCGGGGCCTTCCCCGCCCAGCGACACGAAATCGTCGTAGGCAATAGTCTCGGCTCGGATGAAGCCTTTTTCAAAGTCACCATGAATGACACCAGCAGCTTTCGGCGCCGAGGTCCCTTGCTTGATCGTCCATGCGCGGGCTTCCTGCGGACCAACAGTAAAATAGGTTTCCAAGTGGAGGAGCTCATAGCCCGCGCGGATGAGGCGGTCGAGGCCAGCTTCTTCAAGCTTCATATCATCCAGAAACATCTGCGCATCCTCAGCGTCGAGTTGGCTGATTTCTTCTTCGATTTGCGCAGAAATTATGACGGCTGAATTGCCTTGTGCTTCGGCCATCGCTGTAACAGCTTCAGAATAGGCGTTGCCGTTGGCGGCGTCAGACACGCCCACGTTGCAAACATAAAGGACAGGTTTTGTTGTCAGCAATTGAAGCAAACGCCATGCTTTTGCATCATCGGCATCTACGGATACGGTTCGGGCCGGATTCCCCTGCTCGATGGCGGCTTGTGCCATCGCCAGCAGCCGATCTTGCTGGGCGGCATCCTTATCGTTGCCTTTAATCTTGCGCGCGAGGCCTGCGCGGCGTTTCTCGATGGATTCCAGATCCGCAAGCATCAGCTCGGTATCAATGGTTTCCGCATCTGCAACAGGATCTACGCGATCCTCGACATGGGTAATGTCATCGTCCTCGAAACACCGCAGGACGTGGGCAATGGCATCCGTCTCACGGATGTTGGCAAGGAACTGGTTCCCAAGTCCTTCACCTTTTGACGCGCCTTTTACGAGACCAGCAATATCAACAAACGTCATGCGTGTCGGAATGATCGATTTCGACTTGGCAATCGCCGCGAGCTTGTCGAGACGCGCATCGGGCACCGCGACCTCGCCTACGTTGGGCTCAATCGTACAAAACGGGAAGTTAGCAGCCTGTGCTGCAGCGGTGCGGGTGAGCGCGTTGAAAAGCGTCGATTTACCCACATTTGGCAGACCGACGATACCCATTTTGAAACCCATGACGAAGTCCTCTTTTGCGTTTGGGACGTGTTATGGCTTCCCGCGTGCAGACGCAAGCATGGCATCAGCAGCGTTGCGTCAAGTCGCGCGTTCACGCGAGCTGAAAATAAGCAGCCAGGCAAGCAGAATGAACATCGGATGAGTTAGACCCCCGCTGAATATCAGAGCGGGAACCCAGATCACAAATACAAGTATACCCAGTATTGGGCGCCCGGTGAGGAATATCGACAAGGGCGGAAGCAGGATGGCGAGTAAATAATTCATATCCACAAACGGGTATGGGGACCTGAAAGTTCCACGGCTGCATTGATTTCCCCTCTGGAATTAGGCATTCCACATCTAACACATAACACAAAGGCCGTTCCATGACCCGCATTGATGCAAAATTCGCTGACCTGAAAGCCAAAGGGAAAAAGGCGTTTGTGTCTTATGTCATGGCGGGCGATCCTGATTTTGATCGCTCTTTGGAAATCGTACGCGGCTTACCCGGTGCAGGCGTCGATATCATTGAGCTGGGCCTCCCGTTCACCGATCCGATGGCCGATGGGGCAACGATCCAGTTGGCCGGGCAACGCGCGCTCGTTGGTGGTATGACATTGCTGCGCACACTCGAGCTGGCGCGTGAGTTTCGCAAGGATGACGATACAACTCCGATTGTAATGATGGGCTATTACAACCCGATTTATTCGATGGGTGTAGACAAGTTTATTGTAGCGGCAAAAGAGGCTGGCATTGACGGGCTTATCGTTGTTGATCTGCCCCCCGAGGAGGACAGCGAGCTGTGCCTGCCTGCAAATGCTGCCGGTCTGAATTTTATCCGGCTGGCTACGCCCACAACAGATGACAAGCGCCTCAAGCGCGTTGCGCAAAACACGTCAGGATTTGTCTACTATGTCTCGATTACCGGAATTACCGGCGCGGCAGAGGCAGACGCTGGCGATGTGTCTCCTGCCGTGGCGCGTATCCGTGAGGCGACTGGTCTGCCCGTGGTTGTAGGCTTTGGCGTGAACACACCCGAAAAGGCGCGCACCATTGCCCAAGTCGCAGACGGCGTGGTCGTGGGCTCTGCAATCGTGAGCCAGATCGCGGCAGGCAAAAGCACCGCAGAGGTGCTGGCGTTTGTGAAGGCGCTTACAGATGGCGCACATTCGGCCTGACACATTAGAAATGGTTTATTGATCTGAAGAGGCCTGATTGGTAAGCAAACATGACCAATCAGCGAGGGAGGCCCGCCATGCCAGTCATCACCAACATCAACGATCTCAAACGCATCCACCGCCGTCGGGTGCCAAAGATGTTTTATGACTATGCCGAAAGCGGCAGCTGGACAGAACAGACCTTCCGCGAGAATACCTCGGATTTCGACCAGATACGCCTGCGCCAGCGGGTTGCGGTCGACATGTCGGGGCGCAGCACCGCGGCGAAAATGATCGGGCAGGATGTCGCGATGCCTGTGGCGCTGGCCCCTGTAGGACTAACCGGCATGCAACATGCCGATGGCGAGATAAAAGCAGCACGGGCGGCCGAAGCCTTTGGCGTGCCCTATACGCTTTCGACGATGTCGATCAACTCAATCGAGGATGTTGCAGGCGCTACGAACAAGCCATTCTGGTTTCAGCTTTATACCATGCGCGACACCGATTACGTCAGCCGACTTATCGAGCGGGCGCGCGCAGCAAAATGCTCGGCTTTGGTGATTACACTGGATTTGCAAATATTGGGACAGCGGCACAAGGATATCAAAAACGGCCTTACCGCCCCGCCAAAACTGACACCCAAAACTATTGCAAATCTTGCGACCAAATGGCGCTGGGGCATCGAGATGCTGCAAACCAAAAATCGCACATTTGGTAACATCGTAGGTCATGTTTCAAATATTTCGGATTCAGCTAATCTAAGTGCATGGACAGCCGAGCAGTTCGACCCATCTCTCGACTGGGGAAAGATCGCTGCCATAAAAGAGCAATGGGGCGGCAAGGTGATTCTCAAGGGGATCCTGGACGCGGAAGATGCCAAAATGGCCATGGCGGTGGGCGCAGATGCGATTATCGTCAGCAACCATGGCGGCCGCCAGCTTGACGGTGCGCTCAGTTCGATCCGCGCGCTCCCGTCTATTCTCGATGCGGTAGGTGATCAGGTGGAAGTGCATCTCGATAGTGGCATCCGCTCGGGTCAGGACGTTCTCAAAGCTATGGCGATGGGGGCAAAAGGTACCTACATCGGGCGGGCCTATATCTATGGTTTGGGCGCGATGGGTCAGGCTGGTGTCACCCGCGCGCTTGAGGTCATCCACAAAGAGCTCGACACCACAATGGCGCTGTGCGGCGAAACTAAAGTTACCAATTTGGGCCGCCAAAACCTGCTGGTTCCCAAGAACTTCGAGGGCGACTGGCAAAGCTGATGCTGGTCTGCTCGGAGCAAAATCTGGTCGTTTTCTCTGTTCCAAAAACCGGATCGACAGCGATGGAGGTTGCTCTGAAGCCTTGGGCGGATATCGCGTTTTATAAGCAGCGCAAGCACACTCCTGTTCGCCGCTACCAACGCAAGATCGCACCTTTCCTTCGGGAGGCCTATCAGTTGGAGCCTGAAACAATGGCCGTGATCCGTGCTCCGCTTGAGCATCTGCGCAGCTGGTACCGCTACCGCGCAGTCAGCCTGACGGTCGATTTCGACGGGTTCGTCGGAGCAGTCATGTCGGACAGCCCGCCGGAGTGGGCGCGTATCGGGTCTCAGCTCAACTTCCTGACAGACCGGCGCGGCAATTTGGGAATTACACATCTGTTTGCCTATGAAGCACAGCAGGTCCTGCGTCGTTGGCTGGACCTGCGTATGCAGGCCGAAGTAGCATTCAAGGTACAGAATATTTCGCCAGCAGTCCCGACTCCGATAAGCCCTACTTTGGAACAGCAATTCATCACGCGTTACGCCGAAGAGATTGCGTTACACGCGCGGGTTACCGAAACCGGCGGTTATATGGTCAGTAGCGCCTGAAGCAGCCTGATGTTCAGGTGGTCGAATATCACTTCCCCTGCGCCTGATTCCCGTCTATATGCGCAACTTCATGCGGGGCGACAGCCTTGGAGGCGTCCCGCCCTAACCTATTGGAGAATTATTATGGCCGGAAAGATCCCAGATCTTGAAGCTCAAGAACGGACGGGGACAGGCAAGGGCGCCGCTCGTCAGGCACGTCGTGCCGGTTTGGTACCAGGTATTATTTTCGGTGGCGATAAAGAGCCGCTGCCGATAACTATCGAATTCAACAAACTGCTGACCATGCTGCGCAAAGGCCGCTTTAAAGCGACATTGTTCAACATGAAAGTCGAAGGCCATGATGACGTCCGCGTAATCTGCCGTGACGTTCAGCGCCATGTTGTAAAAG
Organism: Sulfitobacter guttiformis; assembly: GCF_003610455.1. NCBI lineage: Bacteria > Pseudomonadati > Pseudomonadota > Alphaproteobacteria > Rhodobacterales > Roseobacteraceae > Sulfitobacter > Sulfitobacter guttiformis. The sequence continues at coordinate 803,236 of NZ_RAQK01000001.1, forward strand.
ACCTGCCGACGCACATCGACTTTATGCGCCTCAAGCAGACAACGATGATTGATCTGTTCATCGGTGTTGAAGTGACCGGCGAAGACGATTGCCCCGGCCTGCGCAAAGGCGGCACCCTCAACCTCGTACGTCCGGAGATTGAAGTGACCGTAAAAGCGTCGAACATCCCTGACAGCATTGTTATCGACATTTCCGCTATGGAAGTCGGTGATAACCTGACAATTTCCGACGTGAAACTGCCAGACGGCTGTAAGCCGGTAATCGACCGCGACTTTGTAATCGCACAGGTCTCCGCACCATCCGCGTTGCTTGCAGCAGATGATGCAGACGATGTTGATGCAGACGAAGTACCGACATCGGAAATGGGCCCGCCAGACGGCGAATAATCCGCTGACGAGACTTTTCTATAGTTGAAAAAGTGATACGGGGCTGCCTTTCGGGTGGCCCTTTTTCTTTGCATCCTTTGGTCTGGGCACAGCTGCATCCCGCCAACCCGCACCACCCAAGCACGTGCCGCTCCCGCTCTGCGCTTTATTGCGGGCAGCGTACACTAGGCGGGAGGTGTCGCTGGACGCTGGCCCGCCCCCTCCATATGATGCGCTGAACTAAGGGAGATAGGCATGAAACTCATCGTAGGGTTGGGCAATCCGGGCGCAAAATATGCGCGCAACCGACATAACATCGGTTTCATGGCCGTCGAGCAGATCGCGGCGGATCATGACTTTGCCCCTTGGAAGGGTAAATTTCAGGGCAGCCTGGCCGAGGGCCGCTTTGGCAGTACACGCGCCGTCCTGCTGCGTCCCGAGACATTCATGAACAAATCCGGTGATAGCCTTGTTGCAGCCATGCGGTTTTACAAGATCGAGCCCCAGGACGTGATCGTGTTCCACGATGAGCTGGATCTTGCGCCCGGCAAGGTGAAGTTCAAGATGGGTGGCGGGCATGCAGGGCACAACGGCTTGCGTTCCATCCACAGCCACCTTGGAGCGGACTATGGCCGCGTGCGCCTTGGTATCGGGCACCCCGGTCACAAGGACCGCGTCGCAGGATACGTACTGAGTGATTTTGCAAAATCCGAGGCGGACTGGCTAGATGATGTGTTGCGCGGAATTAGTGACGGTGCGGCACATCTGGCCGCAGGGGACCCCGCGAAGTTCATGAATGCGGTGGCCCTGCGGGTGGCGCCGCCGCGCCCTTCCACAGGAACAAGGCCACCTGTGAAAGCCGCGCCAGCGCCTCCTCCAAAGCTACAGCAGGCACAAAAAAGCGAACAAGAACCCGAACAGCACGACAACCGGACCGCTCTGCAAAAGCTGATCGGTCGGTTCAAATGATGCTGATTAACGCATTCCGCCATCAGGCCGCATCCTGTGCAGCACTCGGCAGCCCCTTTATGGAACGCCTGTTGACCCTGCTGGCAGAAAAATGGCCAATGGACAGTAAAATCGCAAAGAGGTTTGCAAAATTTGGCGGCGATATCGGTCCCGCCGGCCACTCCCTGCCCCTGCGCATCGCAAGCGGTCTCCATGCGCTGGTGCTCACACGCCGCGCGCCCGAACTCGTCGCGGTCTATCCTCCACAAACGCCAACGGATGCGGAGCTGTCCGAGGCTGTGTTGAATTCGATCGACCTACATGCCGACTTTTTGGTCGACTGGGTCGAAAGTCCACCGCAGACCAACGAAGTGCGCCGCTCTGCCGCGCTGATTGCCGGCGCGCGCGTAGCTGTATCGCATTTCGATCTGCCTGTTCATTTGAGCGAACTAGGGGCAAGTGGTGGACTTAATTTAATGTGGGATCACTATGCGCTGGAGCTTGGCGGAAAAAGGTTCGGCCCGTCCATGCCGGTGCTTTCTCTTTCGCCTGAATGGATCGGCCCTACACCACTTGAAGCTACTCCGCGCATCGCTGCGCGGGCCGGTGTAGATTTGAACCCTCTTGATCCGCGCCGTGCCGACCACCTGCTGCGGCTCACCGCGTATCTGTGGCCGGACCAGCCCGAACGGCTGTCGCTGACCCGTTCTGCTGCCTCGGTGATGACGGCCCAGATCGACAAAGGGGACGCTGTCGAGTGGCTGCGCAACAGACTTTCATCTGCGCCGCAAGGGCGCCTTCATCTGGTCCAGCATTCGGTTGCGTGGCAATATTTTCCTGCGCAGGCGCGCGCTACGGGTACCGCCATGCTAGAAGAAGCAGGCACCAGAGCCACAAGAGACCGACCTCTGGCCTGGCTCGCAATGGAGAGTGACGGCGACACCACGAGCGCAAGCGGCGCTGCAGTGACCCTGCGCCTATGGCCCGGTAACATCACGATGGTGTTAGGACGGGCGGATTTCCATGGCCGCTGGATCAAGTGGGCACACGACGGCGTCTCCTGACCAAATTGCGTTACCGCGCGGCATTAGCAAGACCTTTTGCTGGCTTGCGCGCCGCGTGCATGGTTGAGTACGAAAAACTGCAAAAGGAGCCTTGGGCATGCGCGTATTCGGTAAATGGGTTCTCCGCATTTTTGTGGTGTTCGTCCTCGCAGTGGTGGTGGTCGGACTATGGCAGCGGGAAAAAATTACCCGGCTTCTTGCCGTAAATTCGCTCTTCTCTGAAGAGAAAATTGTAAACAATTTTTCCCATATGGACGCTGCTTTTCTGACAACGCCGGTAGGGCGCGGCAACGGTGCAACAGCCGAGCTTGTTTATGGTGCTGATGCCACCCTGCCCGTCGATGTAGCCCCGTGGATCGTGGCACGCGACGTGACCGCCCTCGTAGTTCTGAAAGACGGCGAGATTGTCCACGAGAGCTACTACAAAGGCACCGCACCCGAGGATCTACGCATCTCGTGGTCGGTCGCAAAAAGCTATCTTTCGGCACTTGTGGGTGTGTTGCTTGCGGAAGGAACCATCGCGTCAATAGATGATCCCGTGGTGAAATATGCGCCGGCCCTTGAAGGCGGCGCATATGACGGGGCGAGCATCCGCAATGTTCTGAACATGGCCAGTGGCGTTACCTTCAATGAAGATTACCTTGATCAAAGTTCCGATATTAACCGCATGGGCCGGGTGCTGGCCCTTGGTGGAAGCATGGATAACTTCGCGGCGAGCTTGGCCGAGACCTTTGGTCCGGCAGGTGCGCAATGGCAGTATGTGTCGATTGATACCCATGTCTTGTCGATGGTGGTGCGCGGCGCTGCCAAGCAGCCGATAGCTGAGCTTTTGAGCGAAAAAATCATTATTCCGATGGGGCTTGAGCGCGAACCCTACTACCTGACAGATGGATACGGCACAGCCTTTGTACTGGGCGGGTTGAACCTGACCACGCGAGACTATGCGCGCATGGGGCAGATGTTTCTGCAATATGGTCAATATAACGGCACTCAAATTGTCCCGCAGGATTGGGTTGTAGCCTCAACAACGCCCTCCGCACCGACAGCGGCGGGCGAGATTGGATATGGCTATCAGTGGTGGATCCCGCAGGGCGCAGTTGAGGGGGAATTCATGGCGCGGGGCATTTATGGCCAATATGTTTACATAAATCGCGCACGCGGCGTTGTGATTGCAACCAATGCCGCAGATCGGAACTTTCGCGCGCAGGGCGTATCGGAGCAAAACATATCGATCTTCCGAGAGATCGCCAATAACATCTGAGGAGAAGCTGATGGAACCAGACGAAAGCATCAATGTCGAAGGCGGCACTTTAGCTCTGTGCGGCACAGATCCCGTGACCGGATTTTACCGTGACGGATATTGTAATACCTGTGCTGCAGATCAAGGCAGCCATACGGTTTGCGCAGTCATGACGGCAGAGTTTCTGGCCTTTTCCAAATATGTTGGCAATGATTTGTCGACGCCTCAGCCCGCTTACGGGTTCAAAGGGCTAAACCCGGGAGATCCGTGGTGCCTGTGCGCAGGGCGCTTTATGCAGGCCGCCGAGGAAGGCTGTGGCCCGCGTGTCCATCTTGCTGCTACGCATATGCGGGCGCTGGAGGTGGTGCCCCTCGATGTGCTGCGCCGCCACTCTATCACGGGCGAAACATGACAAGGGCTGCACTCCTCGTTGCACTGGCTGCAACGCTCCTAGCTGGCTCGGGCATGGCGCAGCAAATCCGGCCCCAAGAGCAGACACGTCTGGACCGGTTCGAACGACTGGCGGGCACTGCGCTGCTCGGAGCTATGGCGCAGGGAGAGGCGGCAGATGTTGCCGCCCTGACGGCAGCATTGGGTGGCGTCCCGCAGGTGGCTTTTGATCCCGCATTACAGGGGGAGTGGAATTGCAGAACCATGAAATTGGGCGGGCTGACGGCCCTCACAGTCTATAGCAATTTCAAATGCCGCATGGCACTTGATCTAACAGGCGTTATTTTCGAAAAGCTGTCTGGCTCGCAGCGCACCTCAGGCAGAATAGAGATGCGCGACGGGCGCGCAGTTTATCTGGGCGTCGGTTATGTAGCGTCCGAGACCCCGCAAACATACGGTGATCTGGCCCCAGATTTCGAAGGCAACGGGGCAATCACACCCGATGTCGCTGTTTTCGAGCGGGTGTCACCAAACCGTGCACGGCTGCTGTTTCCCGCGCCTGTCAATGAGAGTGACTTCGATATTCTCGAGCTGACCCGTTAGGGGCCAGCCCGGCGTTTCAATTTCCGGAATTAGAGATCAGGCAAATTCGCCCATTTCGAAATCCAGAGCACGGGCGACAGTGAAGATGTCTTTGTCGCCACGACCGCACATGTTCATCACCAGCAGATGATCCTTGGGCAACGTGGGTGCAATTTTGATAACATGGGCAAGGGCATGCGACGGCTCTAGTGCCGGAATGATCCCTTCCAATTCACAGCATTTCTGAAACGCTGCCAACGCCTCTACATCGGTGATCGAGACATACTTGGCGCGGCCAATGTCGTGCAACCATGCATGCTCGGGCCCGATGCCCGGATAGTCGAGACCGGCCGAGATCGAGAACCCTTCAAGGATCTGGCCATCATCGTCTTGCAACAGATAGGTGCGGTTGCCATGCAGAACGCCGGGCCTGCCGCCGGTGAGAGAGGCACAATGCTCCATCTTGGCATTCACACCCTTACCACCCGCTTCGACGCCGATGATGTTCACTTCTTTGTCGTCAAGGAATGGATAAAAAAGGCCCATCGCGTTGGAGCCACCGCCAATTGCAGCAATCAGAGTATCAGGCAGACGGCCTTCGGCCTTCTCCATCTGTGTGCGTACTTCCTTGCCGATGATAGACTGAAAATCGCGAACCATTGCCGGATACGGGTGCGGCCCGGCTACGGTACCGATACAATAGAATGTATCACGCACGTTGGTAACCCAATCGCGCAACGCGTCGTTCATCGCATCTTTGAGCGTGCCACGGCCTGATGTAACGGGAATGATCTCTGCACCCAAAAGGCGCATGCGGAACACGTTTGGCGCCTGACGCTCGACATCATGGGCGCCCATATAAACAACGCACTTCAACCCGAACTTTGCGCAGACAGTTGCAGTGGCCACTCCGTGCTGACCCGCCCCCGTCTCTGCGATGATCCGCTTTTTGCCCATGCGGCGAGCAAGGATGATCTGGCCCAGCACATTGTTGATCTTGTGAGCACCAGTATGGTTCAACTCGTCGCGCTTCATATAGATTTTAGCACCGCCAAGTTCTTCTGTCATACGCGAGGCGTAGTAAAGCGGGCTGGGGCGGCCTACGTAATGCTCCCAAAGATCGTCCATCTCGGCCCAAAAAGTCGGATCGGTCTTTGCAATATCATACTGGTCCTGAAGTTCGAGGATCAGCGGCATCAACGTCTCGGAGACGAAGCGCCCGCCATATTGACCAAAGCGGCCGTTCTCGTCCGGGCCATTCATAAAACTGTTGAAGAGATCTTCTGCCATGGGTCCATCTGCCTTTCGGATAATATGTTATGCCCAGCAGTACCGCCCGCTCACCCAATGGTAAAGAAGCCAAAGACGCGCATCGGATGCAAACCTATCAGGCTTCGAGCGCTGCTTTAACCAAAGCATGGATAAGGGCAGCATCCTTGACGCCCGATGTGCTCTCCACACCGGAAGACACGTCTAGCTGACGTGCGCCCGTGCGCGCGATTGCCTCAGCCACATTGTTCGGCGTGAGACCACCGGCTAACATCCACGGGCAGCGCCATACGCGGCCTTGCAAAAGTGTCCAGTCAAAGGCCAGACCATTGCCACCCGGCAAGTCCGCACCCTTAGGCGGCTTTGCGTCCACCAAAATCTGGTCAGCAACGCCTGAATAGGCGTCAAGTTGGGCCAAGTCGCCCCGCTCCCCCACACCAATTGCCTTCATCACCGGCAAGCCATAGCGTGCCTTCACCTCGGCCACCCGCGCCACCGTTTCGGATCCGTGAAGCTGAAGCATATCGAGTGGCACAGCGGCAACGAGAGCGTCGAGCATCGCATTATCCGCGTTAACCGTAAGCGCAACTTTACACAGGCCCGCAGGCACGTGAGACGCAAGAACCGCTGCCTCGCTAACGTCTAAATGACGTGGTGACTTGGGAAAAAATACGAACCCCACATAGCGCGCACCTGCCTCTGCCGCGGCAACGACATCCGCAGACGCGCGTAGTCCACAAATTTTTACGGCAACATCAGCGGGCATCAGACCTAACTGGCTTGATCAAGAAGGGTCAAAACTTCGTCTTTGCCTTCATTTTTTTCGGCACGCAACTTAGCCAATTCGCGCTGGAGGCGGCGCATTTCGCGTGCTTGTTTTGCTGCTTCCGCCCGCTCGCCATATTCACGAACCCACTCCCAAACAAATCCGACCATCAGACCTGCAAGGATGCTGCCGAGGATAACCACGAATAGCGGAAGCTCGATGGATGGATTTACCGCAAACAGGCCCGACACCTCGACAGGCAACACCTGAAGGGTCACGATGCCGCGGTTTGCGAGAGCAACAGAAATGAGGGCCACTGCGAAGGTGGCGATACAGAGGTAGCGGACGTAGCGCATTAACTTTTCCCGTTTAGCCGGTCACGAAGAAGTTTGCCGGTCTTAAAGAACGGTACATGTTTCTCTTCGACATGAACAGTCTCACCTGTCCGAGGATTGCGCCCCACACGGGCATCGCGCTTCTTCACAGAGAAGGCGCCAAAGCCGCGCAGCTCGACCCGATCGCCTTTGGACATCGCCGCTGTGATCTCATCGAATATAGTATTCACGATCCGTTCGACATCCCGCTGGTACAAATGTGGGTTATCGTCCGCGATCTTTTGGATCAATTCTGATCGGATCATCTCAATCTCCCTCGCGTGATTTTGCGTCATTATGTCGCCACTATAGGAACATTACCCAGCTGCGAAAAGTGACTGTAACGCCTAAATTACGCATTTTACTGCATCAAAAAGGCGAAAGACGAGAAAAGCTTACAACCACAGGGAGAGATTGGCGATATTTCAACAGAATCGCCCGAAAGCCAATATTTCCTATGAGCCTGATTCGCACAAAAAACCCCGCGCATTTCTGCGCGGGGTTCAATATCCTAGCAAAGCCGGAGCCTTAGGATTTTAGTCGTTGGATGGCTTGAGTGCCGCACCAAGGATATCGCCCAAGGACGCACCGGAGTCCGAGGAACCGTACTGCTCGACGGCCTCTTTCTCTTCTGCAATCTCACGTGCTTTGATCGAGACGCCAAGGCGGTGTGCTTTTGCGTCGACATTGGTGATACGCACATCAACCTTGTCGCCAACCGAGAAACGCTCTGGGCGCTGCTCTGCACGGTCACGCGACAGATCGGAGCGACGGATGAAGGCTTTCATGCCCTCATATTCGACTTCGATCCCACCGTCTTCGATGGAGGTCACAGCCACAGTCACAACGGAACCGCGCTTCACGCCGCCCACTGCTTCCGCGAACTTGTCGCCGCCGATGCCTTTGATGGAGAGCGAAATGCGCTCCTTCTCGACGTCGACTTCGGAGACAACGGCCTGAACCATGTCGCCTTTGCGGTAGTCCTGAATGGCCTCTTCGCCACGCTGGTCCCACGAGAGATCAGACAGGTGAACCATGCCGTCGATGTCGCCCGGCAGACCAACAAACAGACCGAATTCGGTGATGTTTTTGACTTCGCCTTCAACTTCGGTACCTTCAGGGTGTGTTTCTGCAAACACTTCCCATGGGTTGCGCATGGTCTGCTTGAGACCAAGGGAAACGCGACGCTTGGCGCCATCGATTTCCAGAACCATGACTTCGACTTCCTGAGACGTAGACACGATCTTGCCGGGGTGTACGTTCTTCTTGGTCCAAGACATCTCAGACACGTGAACGAGGCCTTCAACACCTGGCTCCAGCTCAACAAAGGCGCCGTAATCGGTGATATTGGTCACGCGGCCTGTGTGGCTCGACTCAAGTGGGTATTTCGCAGCAACGAGATCCCATGGATCTTCTTGCAGCTGCTTCATACCGAGGGAGATACGGTGTGTATCTTTGTTGATCTTGATGACCTGAACTTTGATCGTCTCGCCGATGGCAAGGATCTCGGAAGGGTGGTTCACACGGCGCCATGCCATGTCTGTCACGTGCAACAAGCCATCTACGCCACCAAGGTCCACAAACGCACCGTATTCGGTGATGTTCTTGACCACGCCGTCAACTTCCTGACCTTCGGTGAGGTTGCCAATAACTTCGGCACGCTGTTCGGCACGGGATTCTTCGAGGATCGCACGACGCGAGACAACGATGTTACCACGGCGACGGTCCATTTTGAGAACCTGGAACGGCTGCTTGAGACCCATGAGTGGGCCTGCGTCGCGCACGGGACGCACATCGACCTGAGAGCCGGGCAGGAACGCAACAGCGCCGCCCAGATCAACAGTAAAGCCACCTTTGACACGACCAAAGATCGCACCTTCAACACGCTCTTCGGAAGCGTAGGCCTTCTCGAGACGATCCCATGCTTCCTCACGGCGCGCCATCTCGCGGGAGATAACAGCTTCGCCACGGGAGTTTTCGACCTGACGAAGGAATACTTCGACTTCATCGCCAACTTCAACTTTGGGTTGCTCGCCTGGTTCGGCAAATTCTTTAAGCTCGACGCGGCCTTCCATCTTGTAGCCTACGTCGATAATGGCTTGGCCCGCTTCAATCGCGATAACCTTACCTTTGACAACAGAACCCTCTTCGGGCGTGTCCATTTCGAAGCTTTCGTTCAAAAGTGCTTCAAACTCGTCCATCGTATTTGCCATGTGGCGTATAGTATCCTTTGGTATGTTGTGTCTGGCCGCGCGGTTGTCTCCGCCGGTCTGGGGTGAAAATTGGACCTCGGGGTTTATGGAACCGGCTGAAATAAACAAAGAGGGCCGGAAGACTCCGACCCTGCCCAATTTATTTCGTCCGGTGCGTGTATCCGCCCCTTAGACAATCGCGCGTATAGGCTAATTGCCCATAAGGCGCAAGAGGGTCCCGCCCCACCTGCGCCCCCATGGCTTAGATCAGCTGATAGCTGTGCGGCACATAGCGGTATCCACCTTCGCCACGTGTCTCGATGAAGCCCATACCGGGGAACGGCATATGGTAGCCTACGAGAGGGAAGCGATCGGCGCTTGCCATATCCATTATTTTTTTGCGGGTTGCCGCTGCAGCAGCTTTATCCATGTCGAATTTGACCTCCCACTCGGGATAAGCCACGGACCAAACATAATGGTTTGCTACATCTGCCATTAAAAGCAACTGCTTGCCACCGCTCTCGAGCATATAGGCAAGGTGACCGGGCGTGTGGCCGAAACTTTCAACCGAAGTAATGCCGCTACGCACATCGTTGCCGGCATCAAGGAAGGTAAACTTTTCCGCCAGCGGGCGCACTTTTGCCTCGAAACCTTCGTTGTCTTGCGTGGCCCATGCGTCAAACTCGACCTGCCCTGTTACGTAGGCAGCGTTTGCAAATGTCTCGGTCCCGGCATCGTCGGTTAGACCGCCGATGTGATCACCATGCATGTGTGTAATGACCACATGGGTGATGTCGGTAGATTTATATCCCGCCGCTTCGAGGGCTTTCGTCGTACCCGCAGCATTCAGACCTGTGTCGAAAAGGATAATATCGCTACCTGTATTCACGACCGTCGGCGTAAAGAAAAACTGGGCCGCGTCAGTGCCGATGAAGTTAGCGGCGCTGACTTCGCTAAATGTATCATGATCCACATTCAGGCCAAAAATCTCGTGCGGGTTTTCAACACTGCGGCTACCGACCAGCAGTGTGGTTACACGAAAGTCACCGAGCGTAAAATCACGGTGCGTCGGCATGGATGTCGCAGTATGATCCGCAGCAGACAGCAACGAGGGAGCAGCAGCGAGCGGGAGGGCAGCGCCCGAAAGAAGCGTTTGGCGGCGGGTAAGTTTCATCTAATTTACCTTTCTTAAAGATGTGAAAGGAAAGTTAGCGTCCCGAAACGGCACGACAACCCACAACTCCGTGAGATGTCGCGCCGCTTGGTTTATCAAGCTTCTGTCGGACCACCCGCGTCTTTCCAGCCCGGAAATCCGCCAATGTTGGTGACATTTTCATATCCCATATCTTTCAGCGTTTTACCGGCCAGAGCCGCCTGCCCGCCCGCGCCACAGACCAGATAAATCTCGGCGTCTTTCTGGAACGTAGCATCATACAACGCCTCCACCGCAGGATCAGCGCGGAATTCTATCATGCCGCGAGGTACGCGGTGCGCACCCTTGATGGTTCCGCTTTTTGCAATATCGGCGCTATCGCGCACATCAATGAATACACCCTTACCCGTTGCATGTTTGGCAATCGCATCTTTTGCGTCCATTTTCGGCACATCTTCGTTTGCGGAATCCAAATAGTCTTTGGCGGTTTTCATAGTTTTCTCCTTGTGAAGTTCACTTAGAAATAAATTGGAGCCTATTCGCCAAATCACAAGTGGCACCCCCAGACAAAAGTGCCTTGTCCATTTTGCACAAAGCCCCGAACGACTTGGGGTAGGCAGCATACAGATCGCGGCTGCCGGCGACCCCTACCCGGCCAGAGTGAGGCTGACCTTAGCCCAACTCGGTATTCACTTATTCAATCGCTGTTCTGATCAGTTCAGGCCTCCAGCACACTTGTGGTAAACTCGTAAAGTTATCTGAAAAAATGACCCTTTGGGTGAATGCATCCAACCCTAACCGAAACAGGGTCAGGCCGTACCTCGAACAGCATTCACAGCAGCAACTGCTGCGGCAACTGCCTGCTCGATACTCAGACGCGACGTGTCGATGATGGTGGCATCATCGGCAGGCCTGAGCGGAGCATGAGCGCGCTCCATGTCGCGGGCATCACGGGCCTTAACATCCGCAAGAACTTGCTCGATACTATCAGTGATGCCGCGCCCCGACAACTCGGAGAACCGGCGCTGTGCGCGCACCTCGGCACTCGCAGTCACAAACAGTTTCACGTGCGCTTCAGGGCAAATGACCGTGCCGATGTCGCGCCCGTCCAGCACGGCACCGCCTGCCCGCGCGGCAAATCCCCGCTGGAAGTCAAGCAACGCGGCACGCACTTGCGGGATGACGGCAACCTGACTTGCTGCCTGCGCCACAGCTGGCGTGCGCAAGGAATCATTTTCCAAATCATCGGCTACAAGCATCTGCGCTGCTTGTGCGGCATCCATGCCTGCCAAAACCTTGGCCCCCACCGCACGGTACAACAGCCCAGTATCCAAATGGGAAAAGCCGAAATGCGCTGCAACCGCCTTCGACACCGTGCCCTTGCCGGCCGCTGCGGGCCCGTCGATTGCAACCGTAAAACCGTCAGACATCGCGGCTGACCTGCGCCCCGAGTGCCGTCATAAGTGGCTCGAATATCGGGAAGGACGTGGCGATAGGTCCGCCGTCATCAACGCGCACGGGCGCATTCGCAGCCATGCCCATTATCAAAAACGACATGGCGATCCGGTGATCGAGCTGGCTGGCACAAAGCCCGCCGCCCGCCACCTTACCATGGCCCGCGCCGGTAACCGTCCACCAGTCCTCGCCCTCGTCAACCACGATACCATTGGCGCGCAGACCCTTTGCCATGGCATCAATCCGGTCGCTCTCCTTAACCCGCAACTCGCGCACACCGCGCATCACCGTCTGACCGCTTGCAAATGCGGCAATCACACTCAAAACGGGATACTCGTCTATCATACTGGCCGCACGCGCGGGCGGGACCTCGATCCCGATCAAATCGGGAGAGAATCGCGCACGCAGGTCTGCCACAGGCTCGCCCCCCTCCACACGCTCGTTCTCATAGGTGAGGTCCGCGCCCATCTCCCGCAAGGTGGTAAACAAACCCGCCCGCGTTGGGTTCAGTCCGATTCCTGGTACCAGCACATCCGAGCCCGGTACGATCAACGCCGCACACACGGGAAATGCGGCCGAGGACGGATCACGCGGCACCTCGATATGCTGTGCGACCAGTTCCGGCTGACCCGTCAGCGTGATCTCGCGGCCCTCCTCTGTCTCGACAACAGACACTTCTGCACCAAAGCCCTGCAACATCCGCTCCGTGTGGTCGCGTGTTGCTTCCTTTTCAATCACCACGGTCTGGCCCGGTGCATTCAGCCCTGCCAACAACACCGCCGATTTCACCTGCGCAGAAGGTACCGGCACCACATAGCGAACGGGCACAGGGGTGCGCGCGCCCACCAGCGTCATCGGCAACCGCCCCTTTGAGCGGCCGACCGTCTGACAGCCAAAGAGTGCCAGTGGATCAGTGACCCGCGCCATTGGGCGACCGTTCAAACTCGCATCGCCCGAAAAAGTAGCTGTGATAGGCTGGGTCGCCATCGCTCCCATGATAAGGCGCACACCAGTGCCGGAATTCCCGCAATCAATCACACCATCCGGCTCGGCAAATCCGCCGACACCCACACCGCGCACCGACCATTTGCCCTCTCCATGGTCGGTAACCTGCGCCCCGAACGCGCGCATCGCTTTTGCGGTGTCAAGCACGTCCTGACCCTCCAGCAATCCGGTAATTGTAGTCTCTCCCACGCACATAGCACCCAATATGAGCGAGCGGTGCGAGATCGATTTGTCACCGGGCACATCGGCCACGCCCCGCAGCGGCCCACAGGCGGTCGACGTCATTGGAATTGGATCACCGTGGCCAGACATGCGCATATCCTTGCTTGAAAACTCTACGAGCGTTCTAGACCAGCACGCATACGCCGTCCATGCAATGCCCGGTTTTCACTGTTCTAAAAATTCCTCGGGACGCGAGGGGTCGGCCACGTGTTCAGCAGTGGTCAAACCCGCCGGAACGTAAGGTAATGCGGAACCCGCCCCTCGCGCAGCGCCTTTTGTTCATAGCGCGTCGAGATCCAGTCGCTCCATGGTTTGCGCCAATCCGATGGACCCTCGGCCAGCCATTCAAAACCGTAGCGCGGAACTTCTTCCAAAGTCTGGCGCACATAATCCTCGATATCAGTCGCCACCCGAAAAATTGCACCAGGTTTCAAGACGCTATGCAGTGGCACCAGATGCTCCTCGGTCACAAAACGGCGGCGGTGGTGGCGGGTTTTTGGCCATGGATCGGGGTAGAGCAGGAAAGCACGCGAAATGCTGCGTTCAGGCAGCACATCAAACATATCTCGCACATCCCCGGGGTGTACTTTGACATTATCCACACCCGCCTTGCGGATTTTGCCCAAAAGCATGGCAACGCCGTTCACGTATGGCTCCGCGCCGATGATACCGGTGTCGGGATTTGTCGCGGCCTGATGAACCATGTGCTCGCCACCGCCAAAGCCGATTTCAAGCCAGACAGGTTTGCCACCGAACATCGCATCGGTATCCAGCATCTTGCGCTCGGGATTGTCTTCCCAGCTTACGGCGCCTGGCGACAGGGAAGACAGGTCCTCCTCCAGATATTCCTTCTGGGCCTGCTTGAGGTTGTGGCCCTTTAGGCGGCCATAAAAATTGCGGCGGGGTCTGACTGGCGTTTTCATGCCCGCGATGTAGCGAGGTTGGCGGGGCGCTGCAATGGTGCACGAAGTTACAGATCATTAACAGGTTACAGCGTAAAACAAATGCAACCACGACCGCTAGGAGACCCCGATGAGCCAGCATACCCGAATACTTACAAGCGCCCATCAAAAGGCGGCAACTGCTCCAGAGTTTGCAAGCATCCTGATTGTCGATGATCAGGAGTTTGACCGCACCCGCCTCAAAAAGCTTTGTCGTGGATTTGATTTCAACACCCATGTCGCAGAGGCGGACGGCATCGAGTCCCTGCGCGACAAACTCCGCAAAGACCGATTTGACCTTATTCTTCTCGATTACCACCTGAGTGACGGTACCGGATTGGAGGGGGTCGAGATCATTCGCGCCGACAAAGTGAATTGTGACGCCGCCACAGTCATGATCACAGGAACAGAACATCACGAAATTGCAATTAAGGCGTTGAAGCTGGGTTTCAGCGACTACCTCACAAAAGACGAGATTACAGCAGAAAGCTTGGGTCGCGCCGCCATAAGCGCGCTGCAAAAGTCACAATTGGCGAGGGCACTTTCAGCCCAGAACCAGCTTGGCACCCTGACAAACGAAACAGTTCAAAGTTTTTCACGCGGGTGTGCGCAGGATATCAAACCTATCGTTAGCCGCATCATGCGGCAGATGCGCGGGCTGCGCGGGTTCGAAGAAATTGATGTGAAGGACGCAGTCACCCAAATTGAACAGGTGGAAGCCTCTCTGCGCAGGCTCTGGGCCTTTTTGGACGATCTGGATCTTTTGGGTGGCCCTGCAAGCGCGCATGGACCTACGGTTCCCGCCATGCGGGGGAGTGACATACCTGCAACAGCAAGTATTAACGCGAGAGTTCCCTCCGTCAGACCCCAAAAACCTGCGCATCCAGTGCGAAAGTCACCCTCGATTTTCCGGCGTAGGCCTGACTAAAGGCCTACGCCGGAATATTATTGATCAAACAGCCGATCTAAGCTTTGCCGCCAGATCGGTATTTTCCCAACTAAAGCCACCATCCGCGTCGGGCGCACGGCCAAAGTGGCCATAAGCGGCAGTGCGCTGGTAGATTGGCTTGTTAAGCTGCAAATGCTCGCGAATCCCGCGGGGGGTCAGGTCCATCGCTTGAGAAATTGCACGCTCTATCGCTTCCGGATCAACTTCACCGGTGCCGAAGGTGTCACAATAGATCGACAACGGCTTACTCACCCCGATCGCATAGCTAAGCTGGATCGTGCATTTGGACGCCAGCCCTGCCGCGACCACGTTTTTTGCCAGATAGCGCGCAGCATAGGCCGCAGACCGGTCTACTTTTGTCGGGTCTTTACCCGAAAACGCACCGCCGCCATGAGGTGCCGCGCCACCGTAAGTGTCCACGATAATCTTGCGTCCCGTCAGGCCCGCATCTCCGTCTGGACCGCCGATGACAAAAGTGCCCGTGGGGTTCACCCACCACTCGGTGTCAGCCGAGATCCATCCTTCGGGCAACACTTCGCGGATATAAGGCTCGACAATATCGCGGATGTCGGCACTGGTCTGGGTCTCCAGCGCATGCTGCGTGCTTAGCACAATGGAGGTCACGCCGACCGGCTTGCCGTCGACATAGCGAACAGAAAGCTGTGATTTAGCGTCAGGCCGCAGTGTAGGCTCGGTCCCGTCTTTGCGTACCTCGGCAAGCCTACGCAGGATTGCATGCGCATAATGTACTGGTGCCGGCATCAACTGCTCGGTCTCGTCGGTAGCATACCCGAACATTATGCCCTGATCGCCAGCGCCTTCATCCTTGTCCGTGCGGGCATTCACACCTTGGGCGATGTGGGCGGACTGCTCGTGCAGTAGGTTGGTGATCTCTACCGTCTCGTGGTGAAACTTGTCCTGCTCGTAACCGATGTCCTTGATACAGGCACGGGCAATATCTTCGATTTTACCCATATAGCTGTGCAATTTGGCCTTGTCAGAAAGACCCACCTCACCGCCGATGACAACGCGGTTGGTGGTGGCGAAGGTTTCTGCGGCCACCCGCGCTTCGGGCTCTTCTGCGATGAATGCGTCCAGAACAGCATCGCTAATCCGGTCGCAGACTTTATCGGGGTGGCCTTCGGAAACGGATTCCGATGTGAAAACATATGACTTACGGGACATGAACGTGCTCCAATATAAAACTTGCGCCACGTCAGGAAGCCGTTGTGGTGCGTTCAGACCGGAGTAATCCGCTCTACCTAAGGGGTCAATCGCTATTGCGCCAGCGCTCGCAACCTGCCCCGAAAGCGCAACACCCCCGCAATGGCCAGCAACAACACCAAAGCAGCCCAATCTCCCGTCCTGCTATAGAAAGTCGGCATCCGCGCTTGGGGCAGGGCCGCGTCAATATACCCCGCCTGCCCTAAACCAAGACTATTGGTGAGGCGGCCATAAGGATCGATCATCGCGGAAATGCCGGTATTGGCAGCGCGCGCAACAGGCAGCCCCTGTTCGATTGCGCGCATGCGGGCCTGCGCGAGATGCTGTTGAGGACCGGCATGCGTACCGAACCACGCATCGTTGGTGGCGTGTATGATGAAATCAGGCCGCGCAGGTGCCGCGTTTACATCATGGGCAAAAACCGCCTCATAACAGATAAGCGGAAGGAAGCGCCCCAGCGGACCAAGGTCCATCAAAGCTGCACCCGGTCCCGAACTGAAGCCCGCACCGTGCTGCGGGGCAAGACCGTAGATTCCGAAACGCGCCAAAAAGTCGCCCAGAGGCATGTACTCCCCAAAGGGTACCAGATGGTGTTTATCATAAAGCTGGGTCACCTGTCCGCCACCACCGAGCAGGACCAGCGTGTTAAAGTACCGCTCGCCCTCGGTACGTTGCACGCCGAGCAAAACAGGCTTTCCGGCGGCCGCTGCGCTGATTTCCGCGAGGATTGGCTGTGCGTGGGTCAGGTTCCAGGGGATCGCCGTTTCCGGCCAAACCACGGCATCGGGCGCGCCTAGTGCAGGATCAGGTTCAGCGGCCGTAAACGCAAGCTGTCGTGCGTAGAAAATGCCGATTTTGTCCGGATCCCACTTCTCGGCCTGCGGCGCATTGGGTTGCACCAGCCGAAGCACGGTTCCTGTGAGCAGAGCGTCCGACCTCATCACCGGCACCATCAGGAGGCTGCTTATGCCGACAGCAACAAGAACGCTCCAGTATCCCCAGCGCTGCGCACTGCGCGCGATGACTACGGCAAGCGTGACCAGCACGATGTTCATACCGTGTGGCCCGAAGACCGAAAGGCCCTGCCCAAGGATGCTGTTGACGGTAGCCTGTGCAGGTGCGCCCCATGGAAAGCCGGTAAAAATGTAGGCGCGCAAAAACTCAATCGCAGGAAGGGTGACGATTAGCCAATCAATACCGCGGCCCAGCCGCCGCGCCGCCCAGAACGCCGCAGTCCAGAAAAGCGCCCCCCCGGCAGCCATCAGCACTACCGCGAATGGCGCCATCCAGCCATGCCGCGCCGCGTCCACCAGGAATGGAGAGACGATCCAGTGCAAGCAAACCGCAAAATAGCCAAAGCCAAAGGCGAACCCGAAGGCAGCCCCCTCGCGGGAATTCGAGATTTTGGCCCACAGAAAAAATGCAGCAGCCATCGCCACCAACATAACCGCTGGAAAATCGAAAGGGGCCTGTCCCAATGCCGCCACAGCACCCAACCCCGCAGGGGTTAAAAACCGCAACAGGCGTGAGCTCATAATGCCGGCGAACCGTTCATTCGCACGCGGAGGCGTTTGATGCGGCGCGGATCGGCATCCATAATCTCGAATTCGGGGCCATCGGGGTGCACGACAACTTCGCCGCGTGCAGGTACCCGGCCTGACAGCATCACCACCAGACCGCCGAGCGTGTCGATCTCTTCCTCATCCACGTCTGCATGATCAGTGAGCGATTGGCCGACCTCGTTCTCGAATTCGGAAAGTGGCGTTTTTGCAAGCGCGAGGTATTGGCCCGGCTTCTCTTCGGACCAGTAGACACCCTCATCGACATCATGCTCGTCTTCAATCTGCCCGATGACCTGTTCGATCAGATCCTCGATGGTCACCAGACCGTCAACGCCACCATATTCATCAATGACCAATGCCATATGCCGCCGCTCGGCCTGCATCTTTGTGAGCAACACACCGATAGTCATCGAAGGGGGCACAAACACCAGCGGCCGGGCCATTTCGGCCAGATTGAAATTCTTGGGCTTGCCGTTGAACCCGAACTGGAGCGCCAGATCCTTGAGGTGAGCCAAGCCCACGGGCGTATCGAGCGTTCCGTCATAGACCGGCAACCGCGTCATACCGCTTTCTTTGAATACTGCCACCAACTCG
This sequence comes from Sulfitobacter guttiformis, assembly GCF_003610455.1. Taxonomy (NCBI): domain Bacteria; kingdom Pseudomonadati; phylum Pseudomonadota; class Alphaproteobacteria; order Rhodobacterales; family Roseobacteraceae; genus Sulfitobacter; species Sulfitobacter guttiformis. The sequence goes on from NZ_RAQK01000001.1 coordinate 821,531, forward strand.
TCCAGCGTTGAGCTGATGCTAACAGCGATGATATCAGCCTTTGGTATCATCACATCGTCCACACGCATACGGCGCAGGTTGCCCATACCCGTGGTCCCACGCTCACCGCTCAACGCAGAGGGCACCGTATCACTTTGCCCGTCAGACGGGCTGAGCGCGCCAATTACGCGGCTGAAAAATCCGCCTCTGGACGCTTCTGCCTCTTCGGGCAGGGTATTATCTTCGGGGAGGGGGTGATCCTGCGCGCTTTGCGCAGCAGTAGATGGTCCGTCAGTATCGCCCATTGGGTCCTGTCTTTTAAGTAGCGGCGGCCCTTAGTTCGGGGCGCCTGTGATCGTGATGTCGGCAGTATATGGGTCATCCAAACCCAAATTACCAAGAATTTCGACTTCGATCCGCTCCATAAGCGCGGCGTCGCCGTCGGTGATGTGATCATACCCTAGCAAATGTAGGGTGCCATGCACAATGAGGTGGGTCAGGTGATCCGCAACAGGTTTCGATGCTTCCATCGCCTCGCGGGTACAGGTCTCAAAACTCAGGGCGATATCGCCCAGTTCCAGCATACCGTCAAAACCCTTTTCGGGAAGAGGCGGCACCCCCCCTTCGGCGGGCGGCGCAAGGCGTTGTGCAGGCCAACTCAACACGTTTGTCGCGACGGGTTTTCCCCTGAATTCTGCGTTGAGAACCGCAATACGCGCATCATCACATGCCATAACAGTAACCTCGCAATCGTCCGGCTCAAGTTGCATGTGATGCAAGGTCGCAACCACGGCGCGCTGCGCCAAAGGCACGATCAGTTTTTCGTCCCATCCCCCGCACTCGACCAGAATATCGAGTGTATTCACGTCTCACGCCGTAAAGCGCGCTCCGCCTCGGCCTCATAAGCCTCGATGATCGCAGCGACCAGCGGGTGGCGCACGACGTCTTTGGAGGTGAAATAATTAAAGCTGATTTTAGGAATATGCGCGAGCAAGCGCTCCGCATCCGCCAAACCCGAAGCCTGCCCGCGGGGCAAATCAATCTGGGTTCGGTCACCGGTTATCACCATGCGCGACCCCTTGCCCAGACGGGTCAGGAACATCTTCATCTGCATAGCTGTCGCGTTCTGCGCCTCGTCGAGCACTACAAAAGCGTTACTCAGCGTGCGCCCGCGCATAAAGGCCAATGGTGCGATCTCGATAGTCTTTTCCTCACGCAATTTTGCCAACTGTTTTCCGGGAAGGAAATCGTTGAGCGCGTCATACAGCGGCTGCATGTAAGGATCGATCTTTTCGTCCTGCGTACCTGGCAGAAAGCCCAAGCGCTCTCCGGCTTCGACTGCCGGGCGGCTGAGGATGATTTTGTCGACCTTTCCGGTGAGGAACATCGATACGCCGACAGCAACAGCCAAATAGGTTTTCCCCGTTCCCGCCGGCCCGATACCAAACGCCATCTCATGCTCGAACAGAGATTGGACATAATCTTTCTGTGCCTGCGTGCGCGGCTCTACCCGCTTTTTACGGGTCTGGATCTCGATGCCTTTGGAGATCGGCATTTCGATCTGGTCGCCAGACCGCACGCCCGTACCCTCGGCGGAGTTGCCCATCCGCAGGATCATTTCCACATCTGCAGGCTCAACACCGCGCCCGCCCTCGAGGCGTGCATATAGCGATTGTAGCACGACCGCTGCGCGCTCGGTCGCCACTGGCTCCCCGATCAGCGTCAGGAAGTTGCCCCGCCGCACAATCTGGATTTCCAACGCTTTTTCAACCAGTGCAAGATGCTGGTCATAGGGACCGCACAAATCGATCAGCAAACGATTGTCGGGAAAATCAAGCACTGGACCCGGAGGGCCGGTCTCGGCAGCGGGCAGATCGGATATGGGCAAGGGCGATGTCCTTTCAATCAACATGAAACAACAGATAGGGCGGAACTGCGCGCTCTGCCAGTGCGGCAAAACAAAAAGGGCCGAAGCGCAATACACTCCGGCCCCAAATTATAAGGTGTCAAGCGGGACAAGATCAGATCGGATCGCCGATGAGGCTTGTTGCGCCCTTTTTGAAATCGCCTGCGGTATAGGTCGGCGGCGCCACACCAGAACATACAGGCTTGCCGTATTTGTCGAGACGCGCAGAGAGGTAGCCCTCTACGCCGTCGTCGATAATCCAGTGGTCACACCCGTTGGGATCGACCCAGATACCTGCCTGAAGTTGGCTCAGGTGCTTGCTGTCAATACCACGGTCGATGGTTTTATCGGGACCCAGCTCGCGGAAGGCAGCATCCTCGCAGGCGGAAACCAGAACAACCAAACCAACAAGCGCAGTGATTTTAAGAGTTTTCATGTGCTTGTTCCTCAGCGAATACAAATGATTTCGACGCGGCGGTTTTTCGCCATGCCTTGAGCTGTGCCATTTGAGGCAACGGGCTGACGTTCGCCGTAGCCGCGTACATCCGACAAGCCAACGCCGGCAGATTTCGCAACCTGTGCCACAGCGTTGGCGCGGCGAAGCGACAGGCTCATGTTGTACTCATCCGACGCCCGGCTGTCTGTGTGACCGACGATGATATAGCTGATCGCGCCCGTTTTGACGAAAAAGTCACGAAGATGCGATGCAGCCCCTCTGGAGAGACGCGCGCTGTCGGTTGCAAAAAACTGGTCACTCTGCATCACGCCGCAGACATTACCGCGATGGCAGACCGGAATGCCCTGGCGATTTGTGTGCGGAGACATAAATCCTTCAGCACCATCATCCATCACCCAATGCTCGCAGCCATCGGGATCAACCCAGATTGTCGGAATATACTGGCCGTTATCACGACCCGACTGACTCTTGGTCTGGGCGCTGACAGCGGCACCCTGCAAGGCCAGCGTGGCAACCAAAGCGGCACCTGCGGCCATGCGCATTACGTTAAAAAGTGTGTTAGCCACAGCTCTTTTCCTCCTAAATTCCCCCGAGGTGACCTGATCAAACTACGGCAGCAGCTCGGGACATCCCCACATCCCTTAATCGTAAGCTAAAACAACAGTGTGAGGGAAGTGCAATGTAGGTGTTCGGGGGCCAAGCATGGAGAAAAGTGTCAAATTGAAGCCATTATGTTAACAACATAGACAATCTGGCAATTAATCTGACGCGCTAAAATAGCTAGAAGGGCAATCGCCTATCCTCCAACCACTCCACAATGCGCGGTTGAGTACTCGGCACAGGCCCTCAAAAGATTCGGCCGCGTTCACCTTAATAAGGCGCAAGCTGCAACCTTCGCTCAACATATAGTATATTGGAGACACTTAACGGGCCTATCTGGCCCTTGCCCCCACAGCGACCTCGCTTACAACTCGACTGCCGTAAGGGAATTGGTCATGGCCCGGGTACACCGAACGCGCACAACATCGCCGATCTGTGCCGTGGCATTGTCAATATGGACCGAGTGGAGATATTCTGACTTACCCAGCATTTGGCCCGCGTTGCGGCCTGCCTTTTCCACCAATACAGACAAATCACGCCCAACCATGCCCTCTTGAATGGCATATTGCTGCCGCGAAATCAGCGCTTGTAACCGCTGGAGCCGCTCGTCAGCCTGCGCGGGATCAACTTGAGGGCGTTCGGCAGCGGGTGTGCCCGGGCGCGTGGAATATTTGAAGCTATAGGCGTAACCGTAGTTTACCTCCTCGACCAGATCCATGGTCGCCTGAAAATCGGCCTCTGTCTCCTCCGGAAAGCCCACTATGAAATCGCCAGACATCATAATATCGGGCCGTACACTGCGGATACGCTCGATCAGGCGCAGATAGCTTTCAGCCGTGTGGCTGCGGTTCATGCGCTTGAGGATGCGATCAGAGCCGGACTGAACCGGCAGGTGCAGATAAGGCATCAACTGGGGCGTATCGGCATGGGCAGCAATCAGGTCATCATCCATGTCGTTGGGGTGGGAAGTGGTGTAGCGGATACGCTCAAGTCCGTCGACCTTACCCAAGGCGCGAATAAGCTGCGCGAGTGTCATGCCCCCGTGATAGGCGTTAACGTTCTGACCCAAAAGCGTGACTTCGCGCACGCCGCGCTCGACAAGTTCCTGTGCCTCGCGAATGACTTTATCTGCGGGACGGGAAACTTCGGCGCCGCGGGTATAGGGGACTACGCAAAACGCACAGAATTTGTCACACCCCTCCTGCACAGTCAAAAATGCAGCCGGTGCGCGCTTCATCTTGGTGCGGCCCTTGAGATGCTCAAATTTGTCTTCTTCAGGGAAATCAGTGTCGAGCGCGCTCAACCCTTGGCGCACCCGCGCCTCCATTTGTGGGAGGCGGTGATAGGATTGCGGCCCCACCACAAGATCAACAGCAGGCTGGCGACGCATGATCTCGGCGCCTTCGGCTTGGGCCACGCATCCTGTCACACCGATTTTAAGATTTGGATTCAGCTCTTTAAGCGGTTTGAGGCGACCCAGCTCCGAATAGACCTTCTCAGCGGCCTTCTCACGGATATGGCAGGTATTGAGAAGGATCATATCCGCCTCCTCGGCCTTATCAGTGCTCACATATCCCTCAAGGCTCTCTGCCATCCGCTCACTGTCATAGACGTTCATCTGACAGCCGTAAGTTTTGATAAAAAGCTTCTTTGGCATGTCTGGTTTTGTCTGGTTTTTTGTCTCGGACATGGGGCGCGGCCTGACGGTTAGGAGAAGGATATGGATACAGCGCGGCCTAACAGCGGACGCGGCATCTTGCAATGCACGCCGATTTAACCGATTCTATGGCAAAACCCAATTATGATGACCGGGACACCAAAGTCAGCATGCGCTATTCCTCCCTCGCCCAGTTTGTGACCGCCCAACGCGATGCCCTCGCGCTGGGCCCAATCGCGATTGTGCTGGTCGAGGATGAAGTGGAAGTTGACACCACCCTGCGCCACCATTTGCAGCTGGGGTTCAAACATGTGCTGGCACTTATGCCCGCGATATTCGACCTGCCCCGCGATTTGCAGGAAACCGTGCACCGCATAGATTTTGACATGAGCGGAGATGGTGCAACCGAAATGGCCGTGAATACAATCATTGCTGCCGCACCTAAACAATGGATTTTCTACTGCTATAACGCCGAATATCTTTTTTACCCATTCTGCGAAACGCGTGCGATCACAGAGATGCTCGCCTTTCATACCGAAGAGCGGCGCTCGTCCATGCTCACTTATATCATCGATCTTTATGCCGACGATCTGGACCAGTGCCCGAATGCAGTCTCGCTCGACAACGCCCACCTCGATCGCTCCGGCTATTACGCGTTAGCACGTCACGACGCTGCAAACGAAGGGCACCCAAAGGAGCGGCAGCTGGATTTCTATGGGGGCCTGCGCTGGCGCTATGAGGAGCACGTTCCCGCCGCCCGACGTAAAATTGACCGTATCGCAATTTTTCGCGCGACAGCTGGCCTTAAATTGCGCGATGACCACACCTTTTCGAATGAGGAATTCAACACCTATGCCTGCAAATGGCACCATAATCTGACCGCGACAATTTGCTCTTTCCGCACAGCAAAGGCGCTGAAATCAAATCCGGGCAGCCGGTATGAGATCAATACGTTCAAATGGCACAATTCGGCCCCGTTCGAGTGGCACTCGCGCCAGTTGCTGGATCTGGGATTGATGGAGCCTGGTCAGTGGTTCTAGAAGATCTGCCTCCGGATTGGCGAGCGCGGATAAGTGCGCAAGGCAGTTTGAACAATCCCACGCAGTTTACGCAGCGCTGGCTGGCACCTGTCGCGTATTGCTGACCCCGATCGCCGGATCTTCGACCATTGCACACAATTGTGTATCAACACGCCGAGCCCACGGCAGAGCGGCTATTGCTGCCAAGCCAATTGTCCGCCCCGCTACTTGCGACTGCGGGAGCGGCAACCGGTCAGCTGCACTTCGCAGGACGTCAAACTTAACTTCATCGTGCCGTCGACCTTCCAAGCGCGGCCAAATTTTGGCCGCTGCACAAAAAGGACGTGCAGCGCGGCGCGACAGCCACTAGAGGAGGGATATGGATGAGCCCCAAAATTTCGAGATTTTTCTGGTCACCGTTCCCGGCATGGAAGAAGCCCTGTGCGCCGAGGCGCTGGAGCGCGGTTTTGCCGGTGCCTTGGCTGTGGCAGGCGGTGTCACTTTTCAGGGCAACTGGCACGATGTCTGGCGCGCCAATCTTTGCCTGCGCGGTGCCACACGCGTGCTGGCGCGCATAGGCGGGTTTTTGGCGTTCCATCTGGCCCAACTCGACAAGCGCTGCCGCAAATTTCCGTTTGGCGATCTGCTGCGCAAGGATGTTCCCCTGCGCGTCCAGGTCACTACAAAAGCGTCCAAGATTTATCATGCAGGTGCCGCGACCCAGCGGATCGAGACCGCACTCAAAGACACCCATGGCCTGACCCTCGACCCCGAGGCAACGCTCGTGCTCAAAGTGCGGATCGACGACAATAACGTACTCTTCAGCTTGGACACCTCCGGCGAGAGCCTACACAAGCGTGGCCACAAGGAAGCGGTCGGCAAAGCGCCTATGCGTGAAACGCTTGCCTATCTGATGCTGCGGCAGGCGGGATATACTGGGACAGAGCCCGTGGTCGATCCCATGTGCGGGTCCGGCACGTTTGTGATCGAAGCCGCAGAAATTGCAGCAGGGCTTTTACCCGGTCGCTCGCGCAGTTTTGCGTTTCAGGACCTTGCCAACTATGACGAAGCCGCGTTCACGGCGATGAAGGATGTCCCTCTTACTGTGCCGACCGCGCAATTCTACGGCTCGGACCGTGATGCAGGTGCAATCCGTATGGCCACCGCGAATGCGGAACGTGCAGGTGTTGCGGGATACACACATTTCGCCAATTACGCCGCAGGGGAACTGATGCCCCCCGAAGGGCCCAAGGGCCTGGTGATTGTCAACCCGCCATACGGGGCGCGCATCGGCAACAAAAAACTGCTCTATCCGCTTTACGGTACATTGGGCCAAACCATGCTGACACGGTTCAAGGGTTGGCGCGTCGCCCTCGTCACTTCGGAGCCGTCTTTGGCGAAGGCCACCGCGCTTCCGTGGAAGCCGCTAGGCCCTGCCATCGCGCATGGTGGCATGAAAGTCTGGCTTTGGCAGACCCCCCCCCTCAGATAGGAGAGTAGAATGACACATATTTCCGTAGCGGATCTGACGCTGGGCAATGACCTGCCTTTTACCCTGATTGGGGGCATGAATGTTCTCGAGAGCCGCGATCTGGCCATGCAAGTAGCCGAGGCCTATGTCGAGATCACGACCAAACTGGGCATTCCCTATGTGTTCAAGGCATCGTTTGACAAAGCCAACCGCTCCTCGATCCACAGCTACCGTGGACCGGGCATAGATGAAGGCCTCAAGATCTTTGAGGAGATCAAAGAAACTTTCGGCGTACCTGTCATCACCGATATCCACACCGAAGCACAATGCGCGCCCGTGGCGCAGGTCTGTGACATTCTTCAAGTGCCCGCATTCCTCGCCCGCCAGACCGATCTGATCGCTGCCGTGGCGGCGACAGGTGCTGTAATCAACGTCAAAAAACCCCAGTTCATCAGCCCGCCACAGATGCAGAACATTGTCGAAAAGCTGCGTGAATGCGGCAATGACCAGATCATGCTGTGCGAGCGCGGATCATGCTTTGGCTATGACAATCTGGTGGTCGATATGTTGGGCCTGCGCACGATGCGCGAAATTTCGGATGACGCACCGATCATTTTTGATGTCACCCATGCACTGCAGATGCGTGCGCCGGGTGGTGCGGCCTCGGGTGGGCGCCGCGCGCAAGTAGCCGAGTTGGGCCGCGCTGGTCTGGCCGTCGGCCTTGCAGGGCTTTTCCTCGAGGCGCATCCTGATCCTGACAAGGCGCTATGTGACGGCCCGAGTGCGCTGCCGCTGGACAAGCTGGAGGCGTTTTTGACGCAAATGAAAGCTGTGGATGACGTCGTAAAATCACTGCCACCGCTGGATATCGTTTAAGCAAAGCGCCCCCTGCCTACCGATACGGCGGGCAGGGTAGAGAGCGCTTAGAGGTTTTCTGCCTGCGGCATCCCAAGCACGTGATAGCCGCCGTCGACATGAATAATCTCGCCTGTCGTGCAAGCACCTGCATCAGACGCAAGGTAGACCGCCGTGCCGCCAACCGCTTCGAGCGTCGCATTCTCCCGCATCGGCGCGTTCATACCAGTATGCTTGTAAGTCTTGCGCGCCCCGCCAATGGCCGCCCCTGCCAGTGTCTTCATCGGACCGGGCGAGATTGCGTTCACGCGGATGCCCTCTGGCCCCAGATCATTCGCCAGATAGCGGGTGGCACTTTCCAAAGCGGCCTTGGCCACGCCCATAACGTTGTAGTTCGGCACGACTTTATTGGAGCCTTGATAGGTGAGCGTGAGCAGCGTACCACCGTTTTCGACCATCAGCGGGTGGGCGCGGCGCGCCACCTCGATGAAGCTGTAGGCCGAAATATCCATTGAGTGTTTGAAATTGGCACGAGACGTATTCAGGAACCGGCCCGTCAGCTCGGACTTATCCGAAAACGCAATGGCGTGGACCACAAAATCAATCGTCGCCCAGCGCGCCCCAAGTTCGGAAAACGCGGTGTCGAGTGACGCATCATCGGTCACATCCACGTCCACCATAAAGTCGGACCCGACACTCTCGGCCAGTGGCTTGAGCCGTGAGCCGAACGCCTCGCCCTGATAGGTAAAGGCCAGCTCAGCCCCCGCCTCGGCCATCGCTTTCGCTATGCCCCACGCGATAGAGCGCTCGTTTGCGACGCCCATAATCAGTCCGCGCTTACCGCTCAGCATTCCACTCATATACCTGATCCTTAACCGTTATATTTTGAAAGGATCATGGATCCGTTCGTGCCGCCAAAGCCGAACGAGTTGGTCATCACAGAATCCAGCCCCGCATTATCCACGCGTTTCGTAGCGATTTCCGCAGGGTCGAGCCGCTCGTCCAGTGTGTGAACGTTTATCGACGGCGCAATGAAATCATCTTCGAGCATTAGAAGACAGAATATCGCCTCCAGAGCGCCTGCAGCACCTTGGGCGTGGCCAGTCATGGATTTCGTAGAGCTGACCGGCGGTGTCGACCCTTTTCCAAACACACGGCGCACCGCCTCGATCTCACCGACATCGCCAACCGGCGTGGATGTACCATGCGCGTTAATATAGCTGACTTTGCGGTCCTCTGGCAGCGTACTGAGCGCAAGGCGCATGGCGCGCTCTCCGCCCTCGCCACTCGGTGCGACCATGTCATGGCCGTCAGATGTGGCTGCGTATCCGGTCACTTCGGCGTAAATCTTCGCGCCGCGTGCCAGCGCATGATCCAGATCCTCCAGAACCACCATACCGCCACCGCCAGAGATCACAAAACCGTCACGGTCCTGATCAAACGCACGGCTCGCCAGCTCTGGTGTATCGTTATATTTACTGCTCATCGCCCCCATAGCATCAAACAGGCATGATAGCGTCCAATCCAGCTCCTCACCGCCGCCCGCAAACATAACATCCTGCTTCCCCATCATAATCTGCTCTGCCGCATTGCCGATGCAATGCAGCGAGGTCGAGCAGGCGGAGGTAATGGAATAGTTAATGCCCTTGATTTTGTACGCGGTCGATAGGTTCGCACTCACTGTGGAACTCATGCATTTGGGCACAGCAAATGGCCCGATCCGCTTTGTCGCACCCGAGCTTTTTACGACTTCATGGGCCGTAAGTATTGCAGATGTAGAAGGGCCGCCGGAGCCTGCAACCAGACCTGTGCGCGGGTTCGAAATTACTTCTTCGGATAGTCCCGCATCCTCGATCGCCTGCCCCATCGCAAGGTAGGCATAGGCCGCACCCGGCCCCATAAAACGGAAAGTCCGCTTGTCTATATGGTCGACCGGATCAATCTTGAGGGTCCCCGCGATACGGCTGCGAAACCCGTGCTCGACCATCTCTGGCGCAGCAGTGATACCGCTGGTACCGGCCTTGAGCGATGCTTTGACCTCGGTGGCATTATTTCCGATGGAGGATATGATCCCCAAACCTGTGACGACGACGCGGCGCATGTGCAGCTCCCTTTATTGACTTGGGTTCAGGTGTATTTGAGCACACGCATGGGGGCAAGGGATGAAGCCAATACCGCCGCGATACCGGAAACACTCAGATTTTTTGAGCGGGCAAAGCACGACCAAGCACCAGAAGGCCGATGATCGCCACCAGCGGTGACAGCAGGAGTGATATTAACACCCACCCTACTGCACTACGGTCGCGTGCTTTGGCCATTTTCATTGGCAGGACAATAAAGACAAAGACACCAAGCGCAAAAATCAGCAATCCGGCAATGATCTCGAGCATTGATGCGCCCCTCCCCCCTTCTCGCTCAGCTTTCGCTCAGCGCGACTTTCATATCGGTGACCTGATAAATCACCTCACCGTCGGCCTCGACCGTACCGCTGGCCACACCCATGGTAAGACGGCGGGTCTGGATCGCCTTCGTGAAGTCAATTTTGTAGGTCAGCATTTTGCGATCAGGACGTACCATACCTGTCAGCTTTACCTCGCCCACGCCCAGCGCATAACCGCGCCCCTTCCAGCCGCGCCAGCCCAGATTAAAGCCGGTCAATTGCCATAATCCGTCCAGCCCCAGACAGCCCGGCATGATCGGGTTGCCCGGAAAATGGCAATCGAAGAACCAAAGATCAGGTGTGATATCGAATTCGGCTACGATATGGCCTTTGCCATGGGCGCCGCCATCGGCCGAAACATCCGTGATACGGTCCATCATCAGCATCGGCGGCGCAGGGAGTTGGGCATTGCCAACCCCGAACAACTCACCGCGAGCGCATTTCAGGAGGTCTTCTTTGTCAAAACGGGTGGGGAAATCGGACATGGTATACTCTCCTGCGGTAATTCTGATCTGTTTTCACCTAACACCGTGGCCCTGCGCGCTGCAAGAGGGCGGCAAGCGCCAAGTTAAATCCGGTTTTTAAACAACAATACCCATATATTTCGCCAACAGACATTACACCGCACACTGTGTCGCAGCATTTCCAATTGAAACCCCGCACCATCCCGCCTTATATTGAGAGCAATTCTCAAAGAGGTCGAACATGTCGCAGACACAGCTCGAAACCGGAACCAAATGGCTTGCTACGGCAGGTCTGCGCCCGACGCGCCAGCGCTTGACGCTGGCAACGTTGCTGGTGGGGGACGGCAATCATCGCCATGTCACAGCAGAAAGCCTGTTTGAAGCGGCAAAAGATGGCGGCGACAGCGTGTCACTGGCAACAGTCTATAACACTCTGCGCGCTTTTTGTGATGCCGGCCTTTTGCAAGAGGTCACAGTGGACGGTTCGCGTAGTTATTTCGACACGAATACACGCGACCACCCCCATTTCTTCTGGGAAGACGAGGCACGGCTGACCGATGCCCCTTCCGACCAGTTGGTTATTGCGCGGCTGCCCGACGCTCCGGAAGGGGCCGAAATCGCGTCGGTCGATGTAGTTATCCGCCTGCGCAAAAAAGCCTGATGCCCCACAACTTGGTGTCTAAAGACGATATCGACACCTACCAGCGCGATGGCATCGTCATCGTTCGCGGCCTATTCGCGGATCACGTTGACACTTTACGTGCAGGCATTGCACGCAACATGGAAACTCCGGGCCCATACGCGTCGAACAACGACAAAGCTGGCGAGCGAGGGCGTTTTTTCGACGACTATTGCAACTGGGAGCGCATCCCCGAATTCCGTGATGTGATCATGTCCTCCGCAGCTGCCGAAGTAGCTGCGGATCTGATGTGTTCCGAGGCGGTCCAATTGTTTCATGATCATGTTTTGGTCAAAGAGCCCGGTACGACGATGGCCACCCCGTGGCATCAGGACGGTCCCTATTACTTTGTTGATGGTCGACAAAACGTTAGCTTCTGGTCGCCTCTCGATCCGGTAACAGACGCAACTCTGCGTTGTGTTGCAGGATCACATCTGTGGGAAAAGCCCGTATTGCCGACCAAATGGGCCAAGAACGAACCATTCTTTGATCCCGCACCTTACATGCCCGTCCCTGACCCCGATGCGGAGACCATGGACATCCGTGAATGGGAAATGGAACCCGGCGATGCGGTAGCATTCAACTTTGGCGTATTACACGGTGCGCGCGGGAACAGCGCCGCTGCACGCCGCCGCGCCTTCTCGCTGCGACTGCTGGGCGACGATGCGCGCTATACCCAGCGCTCCGGCCCGACATCCCCGCCGTTTCCGGACCATGGTATGGTACAGGGCCAGCGTTTGCGCGAAGACTGGTTTCCGACACTCTACACCCGCCCTGAATGACAAAACGCCGCCTGCGGGACGCAAGCGGCGTTTCCAAACAGTCTACCCTACGCAGCTTCAGCTTGCGGGGTCGATCTTTACCAACTCGATATCGAATTGTAGGTCTTTGCCCGCCAGCGGGTGGTTTGCGTCCAGCGTAACAGTCACCTCGTCCACCTCGACCACAGTCACAGGCATCGCCTGACCGTCAGGTGTCTGCATCTGGAGCTGGATACCAACATCAAGCGGAATATCCGCAGGAATACCTTCACGGGGTACGGCCTGACGCATCTCGGGATTTGCCTGACCGTAGGCATCGTCGGCACCGATCTTGACGATCTTCTTTTCGCCGACGGTCATACCGGGGATCGCCACATCGAGGCCGGGGATGATCTGGCCCGATCCCACCTCGAACGCCAAAGGCTCGCGGCCCTCGGAGCTGTCGAATGTGGTGCCATCCAGCAATGTGCCGGTGTAGTGCAAATGTACGGTGTCGCCAGCCTTAACTTCGGCCATAAGTAATCTCCAATTTAATCAGGGAATGGTTAGGGAGGCCGCGTATCTGCGCAGGTGCTCCGAAAGATGGGCGCACACTGTCAAGCCACGTCCCGAACTGCAACCCCCATTTCACCCTTTTCGACATGCCCGCCTCATGGCACTGTACCTGTGATTAACCCCCAAACCGAGCGGAGCCTCCATGCCCATCACCACCTGTATTTTTGACGCCTACGGCACATTATTCGACGTGGCCGCAGCGGCACGGCAGGCCGCCTCCGAGGCGGAATTTAGCGCAATCAAGAATGATTGGCCGCAACTGGCCGAACACTGGCGTCAGAAACAGTTGAGCTACAGCTGGCTGCGCGCGGTTACGGGTGAGCACTGTGATTTTTGGCAGGTTACACAAGAAGGCCTCGACTGGGCGCTGGAGAAGACCGGGCACGATGGCGATGGTGCGTTGCGCGAACGTCTGCTGCAGCTTTATTGGGAGTTGGGCGCCTATGCCGAGGTCCCCGAAATGCTGCAAACGCTCAAGGAGGCGGGGCTGAACACTGCTATTCTTTCCAACGGATCCCCCGCCATGCTCCGCGGTGCAGTGGACAGTGCGGGCATCGACGGTGTCCTCGACGCGCTTTTGTCGGTGCAAAGTGTCGGCATCTTCAAACCAGATGCGCGGGTCTATGATCTGGTAGGCGCTGAGTTCGGCTGCGCTAAAGAGGAAGTTTTGTTCGTCTCGTCCAACGGGTGGGACGCAGCTGCCGCAACCGGCTATGGCTTTACCACCGCTTGGGTAAACCGCGCAGGCGAGCCGATGGACCGCCTTCCTTGGAAGCCTGTACATACCCTTAATGATCTTACCGGCATTCCAGCATTGGCGGGCATCTGATGGCACGATTTACCACTTCTGACGGGCTAAAGCTTTACTACACCGACGAGGGCAAAGGCTTGCCGATCCTCTGCCTCGCAGGCCTCACCCGCACAACGGCCGATTTCGACTATGTCACACCACATCTCGCAGGGTGCCGTCTGATCAAAATGGATTACCGCGGGCGCGGGCAATCGGATTTCGATCCTGACTGGAAGAATTACACCCTGCCCGTCGAATGCCGTGATGTGACAGAATTGCTCGACCATATCGGGCTGGAAAAAGTAGCAATCCTTGGCACCTCGCGCGGAGGTCTCAATGCGATGGGTCTGGCGATGGGGGCAAATCAACGCCTTCTAGGCGTGGCACTCAATGATGTGGGGCCGGTGATCGAGGCTGCGGGCATAGAGACCATCAAAGATTATATCGGGCGCAATCCTGCCGCCAAAACCCACGTAGAGGCAGCCGCCGCAATGGCCCGTGCCTTTCCCGAGTTCAAGAATGTCCCCGACAGCCGCTGGCTTGAGGAAGCCCGCAAGCATTACACCGAGGGACCGGACGGCTTGCAAATCACCTATGACAAGCATCTGCGAGAGGCTGTATTGGCAGCGGGCGAGCAGATGATGCCGGACCTTTGGCCCTTCTTCGAAGCGTTGGCGGGGCTACCACTCGCCCTGATCTGGGGTCGAAACTCCAATTTGCTGAGCGCCGACACTGTTATGGAAATGCAAATCCGTCGCCCCGACATGCATTTGGCCACCGTGCCGGACCGCGGCCACATCCCGTTCCTTGATGAACCCACAGCCGTGGCCACTCTGCGCCGCTGGATAGGAGATATGCAGTGAACATCGACATGATCCGCGCCGCAGCTGTCCGCATTCAAGGCCACGCCATTCGCACACCGCTGCTGACCTCAAACTTTCTCAACGAGATTGCCGGCCGCCGTGTCTGGGTGAAACCCGAATGCCTGCAACACACAGGTAGCTTCAAATTCCGCGGCGCCTATTCTGCATTGAGCGCCCTTGATCCTGCGACGCGCTCCAAAGGGGTGATCGCTTTCTCCTCGGGCAATCATGCGCAAGGTGTAGCGCACGCGGCAGCGCTGCATGGCACCTCTGCGGTGATTATCATGCCGGCGGATTCACCACAGCTCAAGATTGTCAATACGCGCGCGTATGGTGCCGAGGTCGTTCTCTATGACCGTGACACCCAATCGCGTGAAGAAATCGGTGACCGCCTGAGCGCCGAGCGGGATCTGACACTGATCAAACCATTCGACGAGCCCGAGGTCATCGCGGGCCAAGGCACCTGCGGTCTTGAAATCGCGCAGGATGCCAATGCACTGGGCATCACAAATGCCGATGTCATTGTCTGTTGTGGTGGTGGCGGCCTGACATCCGGCATTGCACTGGCGTTGGCCGCTGACGCCCCTACCCTTCGTGTGCGACCAGCCGAGCCCGAGGGGTTTGACGACGTTGCCCGCTCGCTGGCAGCAGGCGAGATTTTGAGCAACGAAAAGACTTCCGACAATATCTGTGACGCGATCATCACCAAGCAGCCCGGCGATCTGACATTCCCGATCCTCAAACGCCTGTGCGGCACAGGCCTTGTGATTTCCGAGGACGAGGCCCTTGATGCGATGGCGCAGGCGTTTTTGCGGCTCAAGCTGGTGGTCGAGCCGGGCGGCGCTGCAGCTCTTGCCGCAGCGCTGTATCGGCGGGATGAGGTTGAGGGAGACGATGTGATTGTGACCCTGTCGGGCGGCAACGTCGATCCTGCCATGTTTGCGCGTGCGCTGGCGCGTTTATGACGGGTTTTACGATTGCCAGTTTCAATGCCAAAAACCTGATTGGTCCGGACAGCGAATATTATCGCTTCCAGTCTTACACGCAGGAGGAGTACGCGTGGAAGCGTGACTGGCTTGCGGATCAGATGGTCACGCTTGACGCTGATATCGTCGGCTTTCAGGAGGTGTTCGACGAAACGGCGTTAGGCGATGTGGTTACGCTGGCAGATACATACGGTGCAGCGCAGAACGGGTTTTCCCTCCCCGATGGCACCAAAAGTTACCGTAAACGTGCCATATTCGACAAACTTGCCTTTGGCAGCTACCGCGAGGCAGAAATTGCCTTTGCGCCCAACATGAACGATGGAGAAGCGGGCAACCGCCGCCCCGGTGTTGCGATCCTGTCGCGCTTTGGCTTTGTGGGTGAGCCGGAGATCATTCAGGATCTGGGCCAACCTCTCGATATCCCCTTCTCCGATCGCGACGAAGACGCCGGCTTTTTCCGCATATCGCGGCTGAGCCGCCCGATCCTAAAGGTGCGCGTCCCTGTCGGTGACCATGTGATTACCGTCTTCAACTGCCATCTGAAATCAAAATTGGGGGAGTTCGTACGACCCGATGATGGCGGCACTGCTTCCGAGATCGACCTGACGGCTTATGACCCCGTCGGCCGCGCCCTCGGCTCTGCCCGCGCCGCAATGCGCCGGATGGCCGAGGCATGGGTGCTGCGCGGCGCTATCGTGCAGGAACTGGCGCTTGGCAATCCGGTCATGGTATTGGGCGACTTCAACGACACGGCAAGCGCTGTCAGCTCCGAGATCATCTCGGGCGAGCACCCCTTTAAAAACTACCAGTGGATGCTGCGCCATGACGCGACACATCGCGGCGACAGGTACTCCGAGGCGGAAGCCGCGCAGATCACCGAAGATATCGAGGCCGTGCGCCTGCATGCTGCCGAGAAGCTGTTTGTGCGCAAATCCCTTCGCGATATGGTCTTTACTGCCGCCTTCGGGGGCGTCTATGAGAGCATCGACCAGATTTACATGTCGCGCCACTTTTTGCCTGAATACACAGGCAGTATCGGCGAAATGACATATTTCAGCGTCCTCAATGACCACCTGACGGACGGCAGTCACCCCGAGGCACCCTATAACAAACTTGCCTCCGACCACGGCCAGATCATGGCGCATATGACTTTGAAGGGAGACCTCGAATGAAGCTTTTTGATGCAGGTGACGTTCGGATACACTACCGCGTGGATGGCCCTGCAGATGGCGCGCCTGTAGTATTTGCAAACTCTCTCGGTACGGATATGCGCCTGTGGGACCCTATCCTGCCTCTACTGCCCGAAGGGCTGCGCGTTATCCGCTGGGACAAGCGCGGGCATGGCCTGTCGACTGTGCCTGACGGTCCCTATTCCATGGGTGCGCTGATCAGCGATTGCGAGAAACTGCTGGACCATCTTGATGTCAAAGAATGCGTTTTTGTAGGCCTCAGCATCGGTGGAATGATTGCTCAAGGGCTTGCGGTCAAACGGCTCGATCTGATCCGCGCGATGGTGTTGAGCAATACTGCCGCAAAGATCGGCAACCCCGCCTTGTGGGACGAGCGCATCGCGGCGGTGAAAAGTGGCGGCATCGAAAGCCTTGCCGATGCCGTAATGGAGCGGTGGTTCTCTGATGCGTTTCGCAAAACGCCCGAGCTGGAGCTGTGGCGGAACATGTTGGTGCAACAGGCCGACGACGGTTATGCCGGATGCTCGGCGGCGATTTCAGGAACAGATTTCTATACGCCAACCAGTGGCTTACGGCTGCCCACGCTGGGCATCGCAGGCTCTGAAGATGGCTCGACCCCGCCTGATCTGGTGCGCGAAACCGTTGACCTGATCCCCGGCTCGCAGTTTCACCTGATCCGCCGTGCGGGGCATTTGCCCTGCGTCGAGCAACCTGAAGAATTTGCCAGCGTCCTCACCGCATTTCTCAAAGGCGTGGGCCATGTCTGAACGCTATGCCGAAGGCATGAGAACACGCCGCCGCGTGCTGGGTGACGCGCACGTCGATCGCGCCGAAGCGACCAAGACGGCACAAGACGAGGCCTTCCAGACGCTCATCACCGAAGGTGCATGGGGTACGGTATGGTCCTCGGACGCGATTGCACTGCGGGAACGCTCGATGCTGACGCTGGCGCTTTTGGCGGCAATGGGCAATTTCGAGGAAATCCCGATGCACATTCGCGCATGTGCGCGAACTGGCGCTAGCCGCAGTGATGTGATGGAAGCCTTCCAGCACGTCGCTATTTATTGCGGTGTGCCAAAGGCAAACCATGCGATCAAACTGGCCAAGGCGACATGGGCAGAAATTGCCGAAGAGACTACGGCACAAACAGAGAAAGACAGCTGATGGCCGCTTCCGTTTTCGACAGCCCGCTCTATGCACAATTATTCCCGACCGGCGACGCGGGGCGGTTGTTTTCGGACACTGCCGCGATCCGCGCCATGCTGCTTGTCGAAGGGGCGCTGGCCAATGCCCAAGGCGCGCAGGGCATCATCCCCGATTTGAGCGCAAAGGCAATCCAGCGCGCGACACTTGAAATCCAGATCGACCCCGGCGCGATTGCAAAAGCCACCGGCGAGAACGGCGTGAGCGTTCCAGGCCTCGTCGCCGCCTTTCGCGCCGAGATGAACGCCCCCGAGCATGCGCAATTCGTACATTGGGGTGCAACCTCGCAGGACATTATCGACACCGGCCTGATGCTACGCCTGCGTCAGTTGTTATTGCTTGCCGAGGCGGATTTGCGCAGCATTATTCATTCGCTCGCAGAACAGGCATCACAACATGCAGCCACGCCCATGGCCGCGCGCACCTACGGCCAACATGCCACCCCCACCAGTTGGGGCGCGGTTCTAGCCGATTGGGGGCATGGTTTGTGCGATCTTGTCGAGGCTCTTCCCGCGCTCCGGTCATCATCACTGCTTGTCTCTCTATCGGGCGCTGCAGGAACATCCTCGGCGCTGGGCCCAAATGCTGCTGCAACGCGGGCAGCATTGGCACAGGGGCTAGGGCTCAACGATCCTGCCCGCAGCTGGCACGTGGATCGTGGGCCGATCCTACGCATTGCGGACTGGCTGGTGCAGGTGACATCGGTACTGGCGCGTATGGGAGGCACATTGATCGCATTGACCGGCAGCGAAATCAGCGAGGTCAAGCTTGGCGCGGCGGGCGCGTCCTCCACCATGCCGCAAAAGCAAAACCCCGTTGCTCCCTCGGCATTACAAGCGCTAGGTCACCAAACCACCGGACTGCGTGGCGCTCTTGGTCCTGCCACACAACATCTTCACCAACGCGACGGTGCGGCGTGGTTTGCCGAATGGATGGTGCTGCCACAGATCGCACTCGGAACTGCCAGCGCACTGCAACACGCAAAAGCCGTGAGCGGCACTATGACGCCTGATACCGTACGAATGCGCGCCACCTTGGACAGCGGTCTGGGCCTTATCCACGCAGAGGAACTCAGCTTTGCGCTGGCGCAGAAGATGCCACGCCCACAAGCACAAGCAGAAACAAAGACACTGTGCCGGCAAGTGCAGGACACGGGCGCAGAGCTAGAAACACTCGCCCGCACCGCGCACCCCGACCTGCCCCCTGATCTGTTCGATCCGGCCCGCTCATTGGGTTTAGCCCCCCAAGAGGCACAGGATTTTGTGGCGCGGGCAAAGGCGCTTTAGCATTTCGCGCTTGCCGATCATATTCATCATGCTCACCCTGATGATTGATGCCATGGGTATTGGTCTGATTGTGCCTGTCATGCCCGATCTCATTCAGGAAGTGGGCGGTGGCACGCTGGCGGAGGCGGCGATCTGGGGCGGTATCCTGTCCACGACATTTGCAGTGATGCAATTTCTGTTCGGGCCATTGATGGGCGGCCTCTCCGACCGGTTCGGCCGTCGTCCTGTCCTGCTCACCGCGCTGGTGGTGATGGCCCTCGATTATGTCCTGATGGCGCTGGCTGGCGCACTTTGGGTGCTGCTGCTGGGCCGCGTTATTGGCGGAATTACGGCGGCCACACAATCCACCGCGACCGCCTATATCGCCGATATTTCTGCCCCGCACGAGCGGGCAGCACGCTTCGGACTGGTGGGGGCATCTTTCGGCGCAGGTTTTGTCCTCGGGCCGTTGCTGGGCGGGCTGCTGGCAGAATACGGCACACGCGCGCCGTTCTGGGTTGCTGCAGCGCTGGCGGCGGGTAATGCGCTTCTGGGGTGGATTGTGCTCAAAGAGACGGTGACGGACGCGACGCGGCGCAGCTTCAATTGGCGGCGTGCCAATCCGCTGGGCGCGTTGCGCTCACTGGGGCGGTTGCCGGGGGTGACGCCGCTCCTAGTGGTGTATTTCATCTACTACGTTGGATTTGCGGTCTATCCCGCCGTGTGGTCATATTTTGGCAAAGAACGCTTTGACTGGAGCCCCGCAACCATCGGCTTGTCGCTGGCCCTGTTCGGCGTTGCAATGGCCCTGATCCAGGGCGGCCTTATCCGCCCGATCCTGCGAACGCTGGGCGAACGCGGCACAGTGGTGGCAGGGCATTTGTTCAGCATCGTGAGCCTGATCGCCATTGCGGTTATTACATCCAGCACATGGGTACTCCTTCTTACGCCAATTGCGGCCTTTGGCGGAATTATTCCGCCCGCCCTCCAAGGGATCATGTCAGCGCGCGTTGCCGATGATGCACAAGGGGAGCTGCAAGGTGCGCTGACCTCTGCCTCGGCACTGGCGATGATGCTTTCACCGCTGGTCATGACCTACACCTTCGCGCAATTCACGGATGCGCAAGCGCCCGTTTATTTGCCGGGGGCGCCTTTCTTACTGGCCGCAGGTCTGAGCATTCTGGGGTTGTTTGCCCTGCTGGTCGGAACCCGCCGCAGCACCTGAAACTTTGGAGCGGAAGATTGGTACACAGGGGTTGTTCCTTTGGACGATCTGCGCAACGCTGCGCTCAAACCCGTATTAGGAACATAGCATGAAAACGATAAAAGCCGCCGTATGCCATGAGTTTGGCACCCCCCTTCGCATAGAGGACATCTCCCTGCGCGCTCCACAGTCAGGCGAGGTCGAAGTGACCCTTGATGCAGTGGCAATCTGTCACTCCGACATCTCGTTCGCCGAAGGCGCCTGGGGGGGGGCGCTGCCTGCGGTGTACGGCCACGAAGCGGCTGGCATTATCGCAGCGGTTGGCGACAACGTGAACGGCATTGCTGTGGGCGACAGTGTGGTGGTGACGCTGATCCGCTCTTGCGGGACCTGCCCGTCGTGTGCAGGCGGCGCGCCGACACTGTGTAGCACACCCTACGACGGCGATCATGGCCCGATCAAAACCGCAGATGGCGGCAAGTTGCATCAGGCGATGGCCTGCGGCGCGTTTGCCGAGTCCGTTGTTGTGGATCAACGGCAGGTCGTAAAAATAAGTGAGGATATTCCAAAGGAATGTGCAGCCTTGATCGCATGCGGCGTAATCACCGGCGTAGGCGCCGTGGTTAATGCGGCGGGCCTGCGGGCGGGTCAGGATGTGGTCGTGATCGGCGCGGGCGGTGTCGGCCTGAACGCCATTCAGGGCGCGCGGATTGCCGGAGCGCGCCGCATCGTAGCCGTCGATATGTCGGAGGAGAAGTTGGCCGTCGCCCGTGAATTTGGCGCAACGGACGGGGTCCTCGCTTCGGGAACGAAACCATGGAACGCCGCTAAGTCCGCAATGGGGCGCGGCGCCGATGCGGTGATCGTAACTGTGGGTGCAATACCCGCCTATGAGACAGCGCCAAAGTATCTCGCATACGGCGGCAAGGTCGTCATGGTAGGTATGCCCCATTCAGGCGCCACCGCAACCTACGAGCCAGTGATGCTGGCCGCAGTGGGTCAGGGCATGGTCGGGTCGAAAATGGGCGATGTGGTCATCCAGCGCGACATTCCGTGGATGGTAGACCTTTATACCCAAGGGCGACTGAAGCTGGACGAGCTTATTTCCGGCCGCTGGGAACTGGGGCAAATCAACGAGGCCATCGCAGATACCAAGACCGGATCCGCACGGCGCAACGTAATCCTGTTCAACCGTTAGACGCCGGACTTCTGTCTTGGAGGCCGGACGCAGTGCCTGCATCCAAAGGGAAAAATAGTGAACCCCTTGCAAAACCCGGAATATGAAGCGGAGTAATACGATGCGCTTAAAAGATGTTGATGTGATTGTCACAGCCCCCCCTGCCCCCGGTTGGGGCGGGCGGTACTGGATATTGGTGAAGGTGACGACGGCCTGCGGGATTGTGGGTTGGGGGGAATGTTATGCCTCCTCAGTAGGACCTGTAGCAATGACCGCCGTGGTCGAGGATGTTTTTACGCGCCATATGGCGGGGGAAAACCCGGAAAATGTCGAGATGATGTTCCGGCGCGCTTACTCAACAGGCTTCACACAGCGGCCAGACCTCACTGTCATGGGCGCGTTTTCCGGACTTGAGATCGCATGCTGGGATATTTTGGGAAAGGCCCGCGAGCGACCCGTTTATGCGCTGCTCGGTGGTATCATGAATGAACGTGTGCGGGCCTATACTTATCTCTATCCGCTTCCCCACCATGACTTGGGCGCATTCTGGTCCTCACCTGAAATGGCGGCTGAAAGTGCGTTGGACGCTGTGAACCGAGGCTACACAGCGGTAAAATTCGACCCTGCAGGCCCCTACACGCGTCGCGGCGGACATATGCCCGCGATGAGCGATATTTCCCAATCCGTAGCCTTCTGCAAAGCGATTCGCGAAGCTGTCGGCGACCGCGCGGACCTGCTGTTTGGCACCCATGGTCAATTCACAACGGCAGGGGCGATCCGGCTGGGTCAGGCACTCGAGCCGTATAGCCCGCTATGGTACGAAGAGCCTATTCCACCGGATAATGTAGCCGAAATGGCAAAGGTCGCAGGCGCAGTCCGCATCCCGATTGCTACCGGAGAGCGACTGACCACCAAAGCGGAATTCGCGCCTGTGCTGCGCAGCGGCGCAGCGACGATTTTGCAGCCTGCCTTGGGCCGCGCGGGTGGCATCTGGGAAATGAAAAAGGTGGCTGCGATGGCGGAGGTCTATAACGCGCAAATGGCGCCGCATCTATACGCCGGTCCCGTTGAATGGGCGGCGAATATCCACTTCGCAGTGAGCATCCCCAACCTGCTGATGGCAGAGACAATCGAGACACCATTCCATGACCGCCTGATCAAGGGCAGTATTCGGGTCGAGGGTGGTTTTGTGACTGCGCCGACCGCGCCCGGTCTGGGAATCGACGTCGACGAAGAATTTGCACGCGCGCATCCCTACACCGGCGATGGCCTGCATCTGGAAATGCGCGAAGAGCCTTGTGATTATGTGAGCGGCAATAATTTCGAAGGCGGCGCGCCTGCGCCTCGTGACTAGAACCAGCACAAAAAAGCCCGCGCAAATCCTGCGCGGGCTTTTTTAATGTTACTGATTTAGAAGCGGATCAATAGAACGCCTGCAACCCAGTGATGGCACGGCCGAGGATCAGCGCGTGTACATCATGCGTGCCCTCATATGTGTTCACCGTCTCGAGGTTCATCATGTGGCGCATGACCTGAAAATCACCGGAAATACCGTTACCGCCGTGCATGTCACGGGAGTGACGCGCAATTTCCAGCGCTTTGCCGCAGTTGTTGCGCTTGACGATGGAAATCATCTCAGGTGCTGCGTTGGCATTATCCATCAGACGGCCAACTTGCAGCGATGCCTGCGTGCCAAGGCTGATTTCGGTCATCATATCGGCCAGTTTTTTCTGAAACAGCTGGGTTTGGGCCAGCGGCTTGTTGAACTGGTGACGGTCCAGACCGTATTGGCGCGCAGCATGCATGCAGAATTCGGCAGCCCCCATAACACCCCAGGAAATACCGTAACGCGCACGGTTCAAACAGCCGAACGGACCTTTCAGGCCTTGGACGTTTGGCAGCAATGCGTCATCGCCCACTTCCACGTTATCCATGACGATCTCGCCAGTGATTGATGCGCGCAGGCTAAGCTTGTTGCCGATCTTTGGAGCGCTCAAGCCCTTCATGCCCTTTTCAAGGATGAAGCCGCGGATCTTACCGCCATGCTCTTCGGACTTGGCCCAGACCACAAATACATCCGCGATAGGTGCGTTGGAGATCCACATTTTCGAGCCGGTCAGCTTATAGCCGTTGGCAGTCTTTACAGCACGGGTTTTCATGCCCGCAGGATCGGAGCCCGCATCAGGCTCTGTCAGACCGAAGCAGCCAATGTATTCACCGCTCGACAGTTTTGGCAGGTACTTCATACGTTGCGCCTCGGAGCCGTAGGCGTAGATCGGGTACATGACCAAGGATGACTGCACGGACATCATCGAGCGATAACCGCTGTCCACACGCTCGACCTCGCGCGCAACCAGACCGTAGGAGACATACGAGCCGCCCAAGCCGCCGTATTCCTCAGGGACCGTAATACCCAGCAGTCCCATATCGCCCATCTCACGGAAGATGCCTGCATCGGTTTCTTCGTTCGCAAAGGCGTTGATGACGCGCGGCTGAAGCTTTTCAGTCGCATAGGCGCGCGCGCTTTCCATGATCATCCGCTCGTCTTCAGACAGCTGTTCATTCAGACGAAGTGGATCGGACCATTCAAACTGGCCCAGATCGGGAGCGTCTTTTGCTTTTAAAATAGGTGTTTGCGTGTTCATGGCATATCCTTCCAGACAGAAATTCAGGGTGCTTGGCCATAATATTGCATATTTTCGTGCAAACATCTAACAATGCTTGATCCTCAACATATGAGTTTTTGTAATATATGATCGCTCCACGCCGGTACCTCCCCTCCGTCTCTGCCCTTCTGGCGTTCGAGGCTTGTGCACGCCTTGGCAGCGCCACTCAGGCCGCGACGGAACTGTCGTTGACGCAATCAGCCATCAGCCGCCAGATCAAGGCGCTGGAGGGGCAACTCGGGGTGCAGCTGATGGCGAGGCAGGGGCGCCGCCTTAGCTGTACGCAGGCAGGTTTGGAATATGTCCGCGAGGTACGGGAGGTGCTGGGGCGGCTGGCACAGGCATCGGTCAATGCAGCAACGCAGGCACAATCGGGTGTGCTGACACTGGCGATTCTGCCCGCCTTCGGGATGCACTGGCTTGCGCCACGTCTGTCAAATTTTGCCGAAACCCACCGAGAAGTGACGGTGAACCTGTCCACGCGATTGCATCCTTTTGCGTTGGGGCCCAGCCCGTTTGACGCTGCGATCCACTTTGGCCACGAAGATTGGCCCGGCGTGCATTACATGCCCCTGATGCCGGAAATTGTGGTTCCCGTCTGTGCACCCGGTCTCGCAGGCGCACCATTCGAGGCCCCTGCAAGCCTTCTGTCTCACCCGCTGCTGCACCTCGAAACCCGGCCCCGCGCATGGGCGCGCTGGCTCAAAGCGGTGGGCCATCCCTGCGAACCGCCCCATGGCATGATGTTTGACCAGTTCGCCACGATGGCACAGGCGGCGGTGCACG
The DNA here is from genome assembly GCF_003610455.1 of Sulfitobacter guttiformis. NCBI lineage: Bacteria > Pseudomonadati > Pseudomonadota > Alphaproteobacteria > Rhodobacterales > Roseobacteraceae > Sulfitobacter > Sulfitobacter guttiformis. The sequence continues at coordinate 846,504 of NZ_RAQK01000001.1, forward strand.
GCCTTGGCATTGCCCTGTTGCCGACGTTTGTGGCTGATCCCTACCTCAAGGACGGGCAACTGGTCCTGGCCTCCGACAAAACGACAGAGAGCATCGGCAGCTATTATCTTGTCTGGCCCGTGGACCGCCCCGCCCCGCCGCCGTTGACTGCCTTTTGCGACTGGCTGGGGACGCAAACGCAAAGCAATTGAGGCAGAAAACTGACCCGTTTGCGCACGAACGACTACGGCCTGTGCTGTTGCAATTATGGTTAAGGAAATGGGCGTATCGCCCAAAATCTGCCACATTCAATATCTATAGCAACGGAATAAGACGGCGGGGGCCGACATCAAGGAGCATGACAATGCTAAGCAAGTTTTTCCTGCGCGCCGCTACAACTGCGGCAGCGCTGACCTGTATCGCAGGATCCGCCTCAGCTGAAACATACCGCATTATCATGCTGGATTATACATTTTTCCCCGAAATCAGCTTTGTTCAACCCGGCGACGTTGTCATCTTCGACAATGCTTCGGGCCAGTCTCGCGACATCAAAGCAGACGACGAAAGCTGGGAAGTGCGCGACATCGGCGCAGGCACTGAGAAAAGCCTGACAATCGTTGAAGGCATGCCAAACAAATTCATCAGCGTTGTTCCAAGTGCTGGAGACCCCGCAGCAGATGAAAACGGCAATATACAGGTTGTGGGCACACTCAACTTCAGCGTCCAGAACTAGTTCAGCGCGTTACGCACCGACCGGCAAGTAGCGGCAATCGGCCTGTGCATCTGTCTAAGGTGCATCCGGCTCGTCAAACCGCTCCAAAAGCGGCTCGATCAACTCTGGTCCTTCGGCCCGGTTTGAATTCACTAAGCGACTTACACGATGCCACGTCAAAACATCATCTGCCGCCGCCCGCATCAGCGGTGCGGCGCCTTTACCGTTCTCGCCTAGCCACAGCGCCCAATCGCAAGGCTCGATTATGACGGGCATGCGGTGGTGGATATTCTGCATCGGGATATTGGCCCCCACAGTAAGGGCAGCAGCAGTGCGTAATTCATCGCCTCCCGCACCCTCGCCCGCAGGATCACGCCACCCTTGCCAAAGCCCGGCCAGAGCCAGTGGTGCACCATCACGGCGGGTGATGTACCATGGGTCACGCCCGCCCACGGCATCCTTTGTCCATTCAAAAAAGCCGCTGGCCACAATCAGTACACGGCGCGCGTGAACTGCCGTTCGAAAGGCGGGCTTTTCAAGCACTGTCTCGCTGCGGGCGTTGATCAACAACGGGCCGTCGGCGGGCGTTTTGTACCAGTGCGGGATCAGACCCCAGCGCATCGTCTGCATCCGGCGCGGCTGGTCCGGTCCGCCTGTGATCACTGCAATATCATCAGTCGGACAGATATTGAAATCCGGCCCTTCGGGCAGGCTGTTGGCAGGTTGCGCCTCAAATACATGTGCCATCGCCTGCGGTGGAAGGGTCAGCGCCATACGTCCGCACATTTGATTTGTCCTGTTTCACGGTAAGGGCCAATGCTCCAATCTTAGCTGCGCAGGCCCAACATCACCATGCCATACGACATAAAAAAAAGGCGCGCCCGTTGTCGGGGCGCGCCTTTGAGCGGTAGTAGTAGACAGAATTACTTGGCCGTGATGCGGCCGTCTGTGTAGGGTTTGTAGGGTGCGTTCGCGGCGAGATACTGCGCCGTTACATCGGCCAGATCGGGACCGAAATCATAGGCGTTTTCAGCCATTTTGAACATCGCGAACCCGTCTCCGCCATTGCGCACATAATCGTTGGAAACAACGCCATAGACCTTTTCGAGGTCAATAGGCGCACCGGCAATCATCACATCGGACACGCGGCTGCCGACAGCTGCGGTCACATCGAAGGCATAGCTCATGCCCGCAACCTGCAAGAATCGGCCTGCGCCCTCCTCCAGTTGGCTTACGCTGTTCTCTAGCGCTTCGACCAGTACGGCACCCGAAACCTGGAAGGTCGACAGGGTGTTCTGGAACGGCAGTACTGTCAGCACGTCGCCCATGGTGACCTGACCGCTGTTGATGGAGGCACGGATGCCACCACTGTTCTGGATCGCCACGTCGATACCCTGATCGGCAACACGCGCCAGCATCGCATCGGCAATCAGGTTCCCCATCGAGCATTCCTGCGAGCGGCACACGGCACGGTCCCCGCCAATCACCTCTGCCGTATCGGCAACAACCTTGTTGCGAATCTCGTCCAGCGGCTTTGCCATCTCGGCGATGCGCGCGACCGTGTCATCGTCTTCCACAACAGATGCGTCGATAAGCACTGGCTCACCCGTGGCTTCGGTAAGGTTGCCCTCGTCGTCAAAGGTGACGTTCAGCTCCCCCAGATATTTGCCGTATGCGTAGGCCTGAACGATTGCTGTTGTGCCAACCATCGTTGGATACGGGCCTTCCGCGTTTTCGTCGGTATTACTCAGGAATGTGTTGGAGTGGCCGCCCACGATCACATCCACACCTGTCGTTTCCGCTGCAACCTTTTGGTCTATGGCATAGCTTGAATGGCTCAGAACAATAATCTTGTTCACGCCCTCAGCGGTCATCTTGTCGACCTCGCCCTGCACGGCCGCAACCGGGTCGGAGAACGTGACATTGTCACCGGGGCTGGCCAGCTCGTGGGTATCTTCCGGCGTCAGACCGATAAGGCCGATTTTCTCTCCACCACGCTCGATCACGATCGATTTGGCAAGACGGTTGGCCAGCAGCGGCTCTGCGCTGACATCCGCATTCGACATCAGGATCGGGAAACTTGCCGCTGTCAGGAAAGAGGCAAGCACTTCTGGACCATCGTCAAATTCATGATTGCCTACAGTCATCCCGTCATAGCCGAGCTTGTTCATCATCTCCGCAGCCATCTGGCCCTTGTAATATGAATAGAACAGCGTGCCCTGAAACTGGTCACCACCATCTACAAGAATGGAGTTGTTACTGCGCGCACGGGCGTCCTTGATCGCCGTGACCAGACGGGCAGTCCCGCCAAAACATTCGCCAGCCGTGTTATCCTCGGCACCGCACGGTCCGTCATACTTGCTGATCGGCTCGAAGCGCGCATGGAAGTCATTCGTGTGAAGAATGGTCAGCGAATATTCTGCACTCGCCATGCCCGCTGTCAGACCCGTGCTCAGGCCAAGTGCAGCAGCATTCATAAGGAATCGTTTCATGTTGTTCTCCGGTTGGAAATATCTGCCCGCATCGTGGCGCGCAGTACCTTGCCTGTCAAAGAGGATATGCGAGGGGATGCTACGTCACTTACCGCTTTGACTGGTATTCGGGCACTGCTTGGGGCCTTGACCGCCGTCCTTCACATCGGCATCACACACACTATGCTTATATTCAAAATACTCCGCACCGACGAATGGAACACCCTGCGCAAGGAGGGCGAGACAACCGGCGCGCCCATCGACGTAGCAGATGGCTATATCCATATATCCACTGCCCAACAGGTCAGCGAAACCGTGGCAAAGCATTTCGCAGGCGAGGACGGTCTTTTTCTTGTCGCCCTCGAGACTGACGCGCTGGGTCAGGCGCTCGAATGGGAAGTGTCGCGCGGCGATGCGCTGTTTCCCCACCTCTACCGCAAGCTGACGATGCCCGATGTGGTCTGGGCCCAGCCTCTGCCCCTGGTGGACGGCGTACACCAGTTTCCCGCAGGTCTGGCAGAGGCTTCGGAATGACAGACTATCCCGATACCTCGCGCGCTCAGTTCGAGGTGTTCAAGTCATTGCCCCGCGACACACCGGTAAATATGCTAAATCTGGTGCAGTTTCACAGTACGGCCAAATATCCTGCCGGGCATGAGTTGGCCGCAAAAGCGCTGACAGGCGCGCAGGCCTATGCAAATTACGGCGCGGCAAGTGGCCCTATACTGGCCCGTGTGGGCGGTACAGTGATCTGGCGCGGCGGTTTCGAGATGACACTGATCGGCGCGCCTGACGAGGCTTGGGATGCCATGTTCATTGTTCACTTTCCGGCCGCATCCGCCTTCCTCGCGATGGTCACTGACCCGCAATACCAACTTGCCGTTGTGCACCGTCAGGCGGCGGTCAAAACATCGCGCCTTATCCGCACGACGCCCCAACCTGCATCGGATATCTTCGGATGAATGCCCTGATCGAAGCGATGGGTCTGAGCGTGCTGCGCCAATTTGACCCCGAAGCAGCACACGGTCTTGCCATTCGCGCCCTGCGCGCCGGTTTGACGCCAAAGCCTGGACCGGTGCGCAGCGACCGCCTTGCCATGACGCTGGCAGGAATGACGTTGCCTAATCCAGTGGGACTGGCGGCAGGGTTTGACAAAAACGCCACCGCGATTGCGCCACTAAGTGCTGCAGGCTTCGGGTTTATCGAAGTGGGCGCCGCCACGCCTCTGCCACAGTCGGGAAATGACAAGCCGCGCCTGTTCCGCCTGACCGAGGACCGCGCCGCGATTAACCGGTTCGGCTTTAACAATGACGGGATGGACGCGATTTGTGCGCGGATCAAAGCAGCCAAACGCACGATCCCTGTGGGTCTCAACCTCGGAGCCAACAAAACCAGCACCGACCGCGCCGCCGATTTCGCTCGCGTGATGGAGGCGGCACGCGATCACGTTGATTTCGCCACCGTCAATGTCTCGTCGCCCAACACCGAGAAACTGCGTGACCTACAAGGTAAGGCGGCCCTTGCAGGCTTGCTCGAGGGGGTGATGGCCGTTCGTGGAAACAAGCCCGTCATGCTCAAAATCGCACCTGACCTAACCGAAAGCGAAATTGAAGATGTGGCGCAGGTGGCGCAGGATGCAGGCGTTGCCGCGATTATTGCCACCAATACAACGCTATCGCGCGAGGGGCTGAAATCAGCGCATAAAGTCGAGACAGGGGGCCTGTCGGGCGCGCCCTTGTTCGAGAAATCGACGCGCGTGCTGGCGCGCCTGTCCACACTGACCGATGTACCCCTGATCGGAGTCGGCGGCATAAGCAATGCCGATCAGGCCTATGCCAAGATCTGCGCGGGCGCTTGTGCTGTCCAGCTTTATACAGCGCTGGTATACGGCGGTCTTTCTATGGTCGGCACCATTGCGCGGGGCATAGATGCCAATCTTAAACGTGACGGATTTGCAAACGTGGCCGAGGCAGTTGGCAGCAAACGCAGCGACTGGTTTTGACCCACAGCTAGTCCGCTGCTGCCCGCTCGAGTGCGGGGTAGCGCCACCCGAGGGAAATCCCCCGCGCTACAAACGATATGAGCATCGAAAGCCAAAGACCGTGGTTCCCGATCAGCGGCACCAGAGCCAATACGCAAACGGTATAAACGCCAAACGATAACGCCATCATATTGCGCATGTCGCGACTGCGCGTCGCCCCTACAAATATTCCGTCAAGAATAAAGGCCGCACAACCGATCAGCGGCAGGCCCACCAGATAGGGCAGATAGATCCGCGCCTGTTCGCGTACGCCCTCTGCTGTAGTCATCGTGTCCACGATCCAGCCCCCGAACAGCGCAAACCCCAGCGCCATCAATGCCGCCGCAGTCATTCCCCACCCTGCCGCAAGCAGGGCCGCCCGCCGCAGGCGCACAGGGTCCCGCGCCCCGAACGCCCTTCCCACCAGTGCCTCGGCGGAGAATGCAAAACCGTCGAGGGCGTAACTTGCGATCATCAGAAATTGGAGCAGCACCTGATTGGCCGCCAGCGTAACATCGCCCTGCCCCGCTCCCATGAACATAAAGCTCACGAATATCGCCTCCAGCAACAGCGAGCGGATAAGGATATCAGTATTGACCCCCATCATTCGGGTCCAGCGTGGCCCGTCAAATACCACCGCCCATGCGCGCCATGCGACGCCTGCGAATACACCGCGGCAAAACCACAGACCCAGAGCCAGACCACTCCACTCTGCAATGGCTGTGGCGAAGGCCACGCCCTGCACGCCCCAGCCCAGCCCCATCACAAACCAGATGTCGAGAACGATATTGAGACCATTCATCCACAGTTGAAGGGCCAGCACCGCCCGCGTCCGTTCCTGCGCGATCAACCAGCCTGTTATACCGTAAAGTGCGATTGCCGCAGGGGCGGACCAGACCCGCACAGCCATATAGGCCCGCGCCAGCCCCTCAACCTCGGCACTGGCGGGGGAAAGCCGGAAAGAAGCCCAGAATATCGCGCCCTGAAACGCGATAATCACGACACCCGCACCTAGTCCGATCATCAGCGCACGGGTCAGCAGGGCCGCCACTTCGCCTGCATCACCCTGCCCTTCGGCCTGCGCAGTCAGGCCAACTGTGCCCATACGCAAAAATCCGAACACCCAGTAGACCGCCGAGAGAATGATCGCACCGATCCCAACCGCCCCAATCGGCGCTGCCAGTCCCATTTGCCCGACAACGCCTGTATCCACAGCACCGAGTATCGGCACGGTCGCATTGGACAGCACAATTGGCAGCGCCAAATGCAGCACACGTTTATGCGTAAGTTGCGCGCTCTCAGTCACGCGGTGCAGGCATCACGAAATGCCCCATCGCCTGTGCATATAGCTTTTCGCGGTTGTCCTGCCATGCCCCCACCTGCACAGAAGCATAGCGCCGCCCTGCCCGCGTGATGCGCGCGCGCGCATAGGCGTCGCGCGGCAGGCCCGTACGCAGATAATCAACGGTGAAATCCACAGTCTTGGGCAGTCGTGGCAAATCCTGCGGTGCCACCCCTTCAAGGCTCAGTTTACCCGCCTCCAGATCATCCCAAAGATAGGTCCAGTTCAGGGTCATCACTGCCGTAATCTCCAGAAACGCAGCCGTGGCACCACCGTGCAGCGCGGGCAACAGCGGGTTGCCGATCAGATCGTGCTTGAACGGCATGATCGCGGTCAACTCGTCGCCGCGTCGCTCGAACTCAATCCCGAGAAAGCGGATGTAGGGTACAGCACCGGCGAGCGCATGTAATGCGGCATCGCGGCGTTGCTTAATAACCTGAACAGGTTCGGGACGCTTGCGAATGGTCATTTTCGGGCCTCCACAGTGAACGCACCTGTCGCTGTCGCGACGGGGTTTTCCGAATCCGCATCCAGTGCAACAGCACGCACAAATGCAACCGAACGGGTAATGTGATAGCAGGTCGCAACGGCGGTAATCGTCTGTCCCGGCGTGGCAGCGCGCATATAATCAATGCGCAAATCAATCGTCGCTGTGCCGCCGGCATTTCGGGGATGGCACATCACTGCCGCTCCGCAACAGGTGTCCATCAATGCGGACACCGCCCCACCGTGAATGACGCCGGTAACAGGATCACCAATGAGCTCTTCTTTATAAGGCATGCAGATCGTAGCAACACCTTCCCCCATTTCCTTGGGCTCCATCCCCAGCATGACGGAATGTGGCAAAGCCTGTATAAACTGGCGTGCAAGCAATGTCTTATCGACCATGAGCCCTCCTTGCAGGGACGTTTGGCACCCCGCGACTTGTCCCCTTACAGCCCAAGGCCGGACAAAGGGCAATAGGAACCGTTGCACATCGGAGCGCAGGCTTTTAGCCTGTAGTCCGGAGGAGCACCCTGACATGCGCGACGAAACCCGCCTGACCTTCAAAGAAATGTGCGCCAAGTTCGACGTAACGCCGCGTACGCTGCGCTATTACGAGTACATCGAGCTTTTGTCGCCCGATCGTGAAGGACGTACACGTTTCTATGGTGCCCGCGAGCGGGCACGCATGGAGCTGATTCTACGCGGCCGCAGTTTCGGCTTTGCACTAGAGGATATCCGCCAATGGCTGCTGATCTACGAAAAAGACGGTACAAAAGCACAGATGCGTGCATGGGTGGAAATGGCCAACGGACAGCTGGAAGAATTGGCCCAGCAGCTTAGCCAACTCGAACAGGCACATTCCGAGCTGACGCGCCTGCGTGACGAGACGCTGGAGGCGTTGGGCGAGAAGGCCTGACAGCGATTTCAGCACGCCATTCCTGCTTTCCTAATTCCCGCATACCGATAGCGCACCCCGCCAGACAATGCTGGCCATCACTCCTGTACGGCGCCATTACATATTGCTTCCGCTTAACTTCGCTGGCCCGGCAGGAATTGACGTTAAGTCATCCTAGGTAAGCCTAGTAAGTGACGTAACGTATAACTACGTAACCCATCACGAAGATTGTATACCGCTGCCAACGCGGCATGCCGATGCAGTCGAAGCAGAATTGCGAGATGGATATGACCACCGATACCTTAACGATCAGAGAGATGTGCGACGCCTTCGACGTAACACCGCGTACCTTGCGGTTCTACGAGGCAAAGGAGTTGCTTTTCCCCGAAAGGGTCGGCCAGAAGCGCCTCTTTACCAAGCGTGACCGCGCGCGCCTCAAGCTTATCCTGCGCGGCAAACGCTTCGGCTTCTCGCTTGAGGACATCCGCCAGTTGCTTGACCTTTACTATAAAGGTGATGGCCAGCTGAGCCAGCTCGAGCAGACCTACGAGCTTGCAGGTCAGCGCCTCGCAGACCTCGAAAAACAGCGCACGGACCTTGATGAAGCGATTACCGATCTGCGCGATCAGTTGAAATGGGTCGAAAAAGTTATCTCGGCGCAGCGCGCAACACGTCAAGCGAGCTGAGCCCCTCACATTGAGCAGGCGTGTAAAGCAAAGCGCGTCTTTCTATCAGAAATTTCATTTGTTTCAGGGAGAAACCAGATGCCCACATACACAGCCCCGACCAAAGACATGCAATTTATCCTGCACGACGTTCTGAAAATCTCGCAGGCAAAAACACCCGGCTACGCAGACCTCGAGCCCGACTTTACCGGCGCCATACTCGAAGAAGCGAGCAAGCTGACCTCGGAAGTCCTGGCACCACTGAACGCCTCCGGTGATAAAGAAGGATGCCGCTTGGAGAACGGTGTCGTCTATACCCCAAAAGGCTTCAAAGAAGCCTTCGAAAAGGTCAAAGAAGGCGGCTGGCCCGGTTTGGATATGCCAGAGCAGTACGGTGGCCAGAACATGCCCGCCGTCATCGGCTCGGCTGTAGGCGAGATGTTCAGCTCCGCCAATATGGCCTTCACAATGTATCAGGGTCTGACCCACGGCGCCGCCTCAGCGATCCTCGCCCACGGCACAGATGCACAAAAAGATTTGTTCCTGCCCAAAATGGTCAGCTGCGAATGGACCGGCACAATGAACCTGACGGAACCACACTGTGGCACCGATCTGGGACTGATGCGCACCAAAGCAGCCCCACAGGCCGACGGATCATATAAAATCACCGGCCAGAAGATATTTATCTCGTCGGGCGAGCATGACATGGCCGACAACATTATCCATCTGGTGCTGGCAAAAATCGAAGGCGGGCCCGAAGGCATCAAAGGTGTATCGTTGTTTATTGTTCCAAAAGTGAACGTGAACGAAGATGGTACTCTGGGCGCGCGCAATGGCGCATCGGTTGGATCCATCGAGGACAAGATGGGCATTCATGGCAACTCCACCTGCGTAATGAACTATGACGAGGCGACAGGATACCTGCTTGGCGAAGAGCACAAGGGCATGCGCGCCATGTTCACCATGATGAACGAGGCCCGTCTTGGTGTCGGCATGCAGGGCGTGGCACAGGCTCAGGTCGCCTACGAGAATGCATTAGCTTATGCGCATGACCGCCTTCAGGGCCGTGCCGTTACAGGGGTTGAGGCACCAGATAAGCCTGCCGATCCGCTGATCGTTCACCCCGACATCCGCCGCTCGCTGATGGATCAAAAAAGCTTTACCGAAGCCGCCCGTGCCTTCATCCTTTGGGGTGCCACAATGATCGACGCGGCCCACCGCTCCGAAGACAAGGACGCGGATGGTCTCGTGTCCCTGCTCACCCCGGTGATCAAAGGGTTCCTGACGGACGTAGGCTATGACATGACCGTCAAGGCCCAGCAGGTATACGGCGGTCACGGCTACATTGAGGAATGGGGCATGTCCCAGTTCACCCGAGATGCCCGTATCGCCATGATCTATGAAGGTGCAAATGGCGTTCAGGCCCTTGATCTGGTTGGTCGCAAACTGGCACAGGACGGCGGCAAACACGTCATGGCCTTCTTTGATCTGGTCAAGTCCTTCTGCAAAGACAACGCAGGTCAGGACGCGGCGTTTGACAAGGACTTCATCGAGCCGCTGAAAGCTGCATCAAAGGATCTGCAAGCCGCAGGTATGTTCTTCATGCAAAACGGCATGAAGAATCCGAACCACGCACTCGCAGGGTCCAACGATTTCATGCATATGTTTGGCCATGTCTGCCTTGGTCTGATGTGGGGCATGATGGGCAAGGCGGCGAATGACGCGCTGGCGGCGGGCACCACCGATGCCACATTCTATGAGACAAAGCTGGCAACCGGTCGCTACTATATGGCACGCCAACTGCCTGCTACGGCCCTGCATCTGACGCGCATCCAATCGGGTGCCGACACAGTTATGGCCTTGGACGCGGCAAACTTCTAAGCTGGCCAAAATTTCTTGAAAAGGTCGGCGGGGGGCTTTCCTCCCGCTTGCCACAACCGGAGAGACATGTGCCGAAACGCTTTCGACTGACCCGCCGCTTTCCCGTCGCCATGACGGAAGACGGTTATCGCCGCCTCAAGAAGTTCAGTGCGGAGGCAGGATTGGACGAAGGCGAAGCGTTATCGTTCCTCTTTGAAAATTTCTCCTCGGTAATGAATGAGGAAAACCTGACGGCGCGCCTGCGGCTGTTCAATTCGGAAATCGACGATCGCAAGCGATGAAGTAACCTTGGGAGGGGTACATGAGGGATTTTGCACCGACAACATCCAGCTGGATGACCGACGAGCACAGAATGCTTGCCGAGATGACCGCCGGTTTCATCAATACTGAATGGGCTCCCCGTTTCACCAAATGGCGAGAGCAGTCGGAGATGGACCGCTCCACATGGAACGAGGCCGCCGCACTGGGTCTGCTGTGTCCCTCAATCCCCGAAGAATACGGTGGCGCAGGCGGTGACTTCGGGCACGAAGCCGCCATTCTGATCGAAGCCGCCCGCGCCAATCTGGCCAGCTGGGGCGCAGGAATCCATTCTGGCATCGTGGCACATTATATACTGGCCTACGGCACCGAAGAACAAAAGCACCGCTGGCTGCCCAAGATGATATCGGGCGAGATGGTAGGGGCGCTGGCCATGACCGAGCCTTCTACCGGATCAGACGTGCAGGCGATCAAGACAAAAGCGATCAAAGACGGCAATGCCTACCGGCTGTCGGGGCAAAAGACCTTCATCACCAATGGCCAGCACGCCGGTCTGATCATCGTCGCGGCAAAAACCGATCCGTCACTCGGCTCTAAGGGCGTGAGCCTTGTGGTGGTTGAGACCGAAGGCGCTAATGGCTTCGAGCGTGGGCGCAACCTCGCCAAAATCGGTAAGCACGCTTCTGACACCTCAGAGCTCTTTTTTGACAACGTCGAAATTCCGCCCGAAAATATACTGGGTGGCGAGGAGGGCAAAGGCTTCTACCAGATGATGAAACAGCTGCCCCAAGAGCGGCTGATCATAGCCTGTGAGGCAGTCGGCGCGATGGAGGGCGCGGTAGCCCGCACCATCGAGTATTGCCAGACGCGCGAGGCCTTCGGCGGTCCGCTTACCCAGTTTCAGAATACCCGCTTCAAACTTGCTGAATGCAAAACCAAAACTACGGTGGCTCGCGCATTCCTTGATCAGTGCATCACCGAGCATTTGCGTGGCGAGCTGACAGTAGACCGCGCAGCAATGGCGAAATACTGGCTCACCGACACGCAGGGAGAAGTACTTGATGAGTGCCTGCAACTGCATGGGGGCTACGGATTTATGCAAGAATATGCGATTGGCGAGATGTGGACCGATGCCCGCGTACAGCGCATTTACGGTGGCACCAACGAGATCATGAAGGAGCTGATTTCCCGAAATCTCTAGCAACTGGCCGACACTACAATTCGCAATTTTGAGTTTACTGGGAAAAATGATAAAATGTGAGAACCTTGAAGCAGCCAGATTCAAAGAACGCCAGCGTTCTTCAATTCTCCCTCTGAACTCAAGCGGACTTTCCCGCTGCCGACATTAAAAACAGGAAGCATACTAATGACCATTAAACTCTACTGCTTTGGCGAAAGCGGCAATGCATACAAAGCGGCGCTTGCGCTTGAACTGTCGGGGCTCGCTTGGGAGCCGGTCAAGGTCGATTTCTTTGGTGGGCAGACGAGGACACCCGACTACCGTACGCAGATAAATAACCTTGGCGAAGTGCCTGTGATGGTGGACGGCGATGTAAGGCTGACGCAATCGGGTGTCATTCAGGATTACATCTCGGAGAAGTCCGGCAAATTCGGCGGCAAGGATGCGCAAGAGCGACGGGAGGTTCTGCGTTGGGTGCTGTGGGACAACCACAAGTTAAGCTCAATGGCGGGCATGACACGCTTCTTGATGAATTTCCTGCCGGCCGACAAACAGCCAAAGGAAGTAATTGCCTTTAATCAGAGCCGTCTCACGGCGGCTTATGAATTGCTCAATAGCCATCTTGAGGGGCGCAAGTGGATCGTGGGGGACACGCTCACCAACGCCGACCTGAGCTGCTGTGGTTATCTCTATTATCCCGAGCCATTTGGTTTTGACCGTAGCGCCTACCCCAATATCGATGCGTGGCTGAATCGCATCTCGAACACGGCGGGATGGAAAGCACCGTATGACCTCATGCCCGGCTCCCCTGCGGACCGCACATAATCCATGCTAAGCCAACCTGCTCTCACGGCCATCGGCGCCTACCAGCGGTATCTCTCACCGCGAAAAGGCTATGGCTGCGCCTACAGGCTGGCCAATGATAGCGCGGGATGTTCAGGTTTTGCCAATCAGGCAATTACAGATTTTGGCATTCTGAGTTCGGTCCCCCCTATCTTGAAGCGCTTTGCCGATTGCGAGCAGGCAGCCATGGCGCTTCAGAACCGCTCCGAAGACGAGGGACCGTCTAACAACAAGAAAAAATCCCGCTGGCACGATCATGGCGACTATTGCGGCAGTTGCTACTGCCAGCGCGCCAAATCCTTCAGCGCGGAAACATCACCGGATTGCTCACCTGATTGCAGACCTGACTGCTGCAGCCTGTGACCAAAGACATAACAAAAGGACATCTATTATGACCGAAGCCTATATTTATGACGCCCTGCGCACCCCGCGCGGCAAAGGCCGCGCCGACGGTGCACTGCACGAGTTGACCTCACTGCGTCTGTCGGCCCTCACCCTCAATGCCCTCAAGGAGCGTAACAACCTCGAAGGCCACGCCGTAGAGGACGTAATCTGGGGCAATGTTACCCAAGTGATGGAGCAAGGTGGCTGCCTTGCGCGCTCTGCCGTACTTGCCTCCGATCTTGATGAGCGTATCCCAGGCCTCGCGATCAACCGCTTCTGTGCGAGCGGCATGGAAGCCGTGAACCTTGCGGCCAATCAGGTCCGTGGTGGCGCGGGTATGGCCTATATCGCCGGCGGGGTCGAAATGATGGGCCGCGTGCCGATGGGCAGTGACGGCGCGGCTATTGCCGCCGATCCCAGCATCGCAATGGACCAGTATTTTGTACCGCAGGGCATTTCCGCCGATATCATCGCGACCGAATACGGTTTTACCCGCGATGATGCCGACGCGCTTGCCATCGCCTCGCAGCAGCGTGCTAAAAAAGCATGGGACGAAGGACGTTTCGACAAATCAGTCATCACAATCCGCGACCAGAACGGCCTCGAAATCCTAAGCCGTGACGAGTACATGCGCCCACAGACAGACATGCAAAGCCTCGGCGCGCTCACTCCTGCGTTCCAAGCCATGGGTGAAGTCATGCCCGGCTTCGACAAGGTTGCATTGCTCAAGTACCCGCACCTGGAAAAAATCAACCATATCCACCACGCGGGCAACTCATCCGGTATCGTTGACGGCGCCGCCGCGATCCTGATCGGTAACAAAGAATTCGGCGAGAAATATGGCCTCAAGCCACGTGCGCGCATTCGTGCGACTGCAAAAATCGGCACCGATCCGACAATCATGCTGACTGGACCCGTGCCGGTAACAGAAAAAATCCTTGCTGATAACGGGATGAACATCAAAGACATCGACATGTTCGAGGTCAATGAAGCGTTTGCTTCAGTTGTCCTGCGCTTTATGCAGGCGTTTGATGTGGACCATGACAAGGTCAACGTAAACGGCGGCTCGATTGCGATGGGTCACCCGCTGGGGGCAACCGGCGCGATGATTATCGGCACGCTTCTGGACGAACTGGAGCGCGCGGACAAAGAAGTTGGACTTGCCACTCTTTGTATTGCGTCAGGCATGGGTGCCGCGACTATCATCGAGCGGGTGTAGCAAAGTGGGTGGGGAAGAGAGAGAAGACGCGCAGGAGATATGCGAACGCATTCTCAAAGTCACCGGTGAAGCTATGCTGGCCAATGATTTTGACACGTTCGCTGCGTACTTCGAAATTCCCCACTTCATCTCCACGTCGGACAACAAGGCCTCAATCGAGACAATCGAAGAGTTTCGAGACCTTTTTGACCGCACCCATGAGGATTTCCGGGTCAAGCGGATAACGGATCTGATCCGGATTTGTGACGTCAGCGAATATCGCAGTCCGACGCAAATAGGCTCAACGCACACAACTCATATGATGTGCGGTGCACAGCGGGTTCATGGGCCGTTCCCGTGCTTCTCGACATTAGAACATATTAACGGCGAGTGGAAAATCACCTCAAGCCAATACGCCGTAGACAAAAAACTGGGGGTTGGTGCCGCGCTAAATGCGCAAAGCGCCATCACACAGGAAAAACAGACAAAAGTCAGGAACGAAGAATGACCGATTTTACCATGAATACAGATGCCGACGGCATTGCCACGATTACGTGGGATGTTGCGGATAAATCCATGAACGTGATGTCCGTTGAGGGGCTAGAACAGCTCGACGCGCTGACCGATGCGGCACTCGCCGATGATGCGGTGAAAGGCATTATCATCACATCCGGTAAGGCTGGCTCGTTTGCCGGTGGTATGGATCTCAACCTGCTGGCAAAGATGAAAGCAGATGCAGGCGACGATCCTGCCAAAGGTCTGTTTGAGGGAACGATGCGTATGCACGCCCTTCTGCGCAAGATCGAGCGCGCAGGCATGGCCCCCAAAACCAACAAAGGCGGCAAGCCTATCGCGGCGGTCCTGCCCGGCACCGCCGCTGGCATCGGGCTTGAGCTTCCCCTCGCCACTCACCGCATTTTCGCCGCTAACAATCCTAAGGCCCGCATAGGTCTGCCTGAAATTCAGGTTGGTATCTTTCCGGGTGCTGGCGGCACTACCCGTCTGGTGCGGATGCTGGGTGCGATGGCTGCCTCTCCTCTGTTGCTGGAGGGTAAAATGCTGGCCCCTGCAGATGCCAAAAAAGCCGGTATTATACACGAGGTCAGCGACGACCCGATGGCCGATGCGCGCGCATGGGTCCTCTCCGCGACAGACGCCGATATTCTCAAGCCTTGGGATGCAAAGGGCTACAAAATGCCCGGCGGCGCGCCCTACCACCCCGCGGGTTTCATGACCTTTGTCGGGGCCTCTGCCATGGTCAACGGCAAGACAAAAGGCGTCTTCCCCGCTGCAAAAGCGCTGCTGAGTGCAGTCTATGAAGGCGCGCTTGTCCCCTTCGATGTGGCCCTAAAGATCGAGGCCCGCTGGTTCACCTCTGTGCTAATGAACCCGACCTCATCTGCAATGATCCGCTCGCTTTTCCTCAACAAAGAAGCTTTGGAAAAAGGCGCTGTACGCCCCGAAGGCATTCCTGACCAGCGCGTCAAAAAGCTGGGCGTTCTGGGCGCTGGTATGATGGGCGCGGGCATCGCCCTCGTCTCCGCACAGGCGGGCATCGAAGTTGTTCTGATCGACCGCGATCAGGCAGCGGCCGACAAAGGCAAAGCCTACTCCGAGAGCTATATGGACAAAGGTATCGCTCGCAAAAAAGCCACTGTAGAGAAAAAGGAGGCACTGCTCTCGCTCATCACTGCCACCTCCGATCTCGACGCTCTCAAGGGCTGCGATCTGATCATCGAGGCGGTTTTCGAGGACCCGAAGGTGAAGGCCGAGATGACTAAAAAGGTCGAGGCGGTAATTCCCGAGGACTGTATCTACGCCTCTAACACCTCCACCCTGCCAATCACCGATCTAGCCAAAGCCTCCAGCCGCCAAGAACAGTTCATCGGTATTCACTTTTTCAGCCCCGTTGAGCGGATGCTGTTGGTAGAGATCATCAAAGGCGCCGAGACCGGTGACCGTGCTGTGGCAAAGGCGCTCGATTATGTGCGCCAGATCCGCAAAACGCCGATCGTCGTCAACGACGCGCGCTTTTTCTACGCCAACCGCTGCATCATCCCCTATGGCGGCGAAGCAAACCGCATGATTACCGAAGGCATCGCCCCTTGGTATATCGATCAGGCTGCACAAATGCTTGGCTTCCCTGTCGGTCCGGTACAATTGGGCGACGAGACCTCCGTGGACCTCGCCACCAAGATCATGCGCGCCACCAAGGCCGCGATGGGCAATGCCTATCCTGCGTCCGAGGCGGATGAGCTGATTGTCTGGCTCGAAGAAAAAGGCCGCCTGGGCCGCAAGACCAAAGCGGGCTATTTCGACTATGACGAAAAAGGCAAGCGCCTTGGATACTGGAAAGGCATGCAGGACAAATACCCGCTGGCAGAAGTCCAGCCCCCCTTGCAGGACGTCCAAGACCGCCTGATGTTCGTACAGGTCCTTGAGGCCGTGCGTGCGCTGGGAGAAGGCGTCCTCATGGACATCCGCGAGGGCGACGTAGGTGCGATCCTCGGCTGGGGCTTTGCGCCATGGTCCGGTGGTCCGTTCTCCTGGTTGGATATGATCGGCACACCCTACGCAGCCGAGCGTTGTGACCAGCTTGAGGCGCAATTCGGAGAGCGGTTCAAATGCCCCGACTTGCTGCGTGAAATGGCCGACAAGAACCAAAGCTTTTATGGTCGTTTTGGACCAGAGGCCAAAAAAGCAGCCTGATCAGGCACAAGTAAAGGGGCGCTTCGGCGCCCCTTTTTATATCCGCTATTCTGCGGATTCCCCGAAAACGGCAATTAAAATGCCCAGCATCGCGAGCATGGCAAAAAGAACCGCTTTCTTACGCGCTGAAGGGTGTGCCGCAGCCCTACGTGCGGCGATAAATGATTGTAATGCGTAATAAATCGCGAAAGCCCGCGAGGCATATCCAATGATCTCAAAAACGCTAAATGCCCAAGTTAGGACCAGACCGCAGGCGACTAGCACGCTATAGCCCGCGCGCGCCGACAACCGGCCCCGCGTCAGTTCAGTCAGCAACCCGCCCGATCCGTTGGTATCCGCCACCGCCGCGCTAAACTGCGCGCTCATAGCCGCAACAAGAAGCAATGCAGGTAGTATGGGCGCAATAACCGACGTCATTCCGATGATCGAAGTCTCGTTCAACGCGGCAGCATCAGGAACAATCGAAAAACATAAAAGCGTGATGTATATCAGATAGATCGCCGTAGAAATACCTTGGGCCAACCGCATCGAACGAACCCTCGTCACCGCATCGTATTCTGCCCCAAGATAGCGCGATGTCTCAAATCCCTGCACCGTTACCAGCAGCCCGAAGGCGAGAAGAATGCCCTCCACCGGTCCCAACTGCACGGGCTGGACAACCAATGCATGCGCCATGCTAAGGGAGGAAAAGTACCATCCGAGCCCAAACAGTAATCCGGCGACAATCGATAATTTCAATCCGACCGCTAGTAGCTCCAACCGCTCAAGCGCGCTGAATCCACGGGTCCATCCCACACCGAGGATGATCACAAACACACCCGTCGTGATGAGCTTTGCAAGGTCGGGACCACCCTGCGGGATCAGAGTCGCCGCGAAAGAGCCCAACAAGTTCAGATAGTAAGCCACCGAAATGACATAGGCCAAGGCAAGCGCCCATGACGCGGCCACCTCCACCGGGTGGTGGCTCCCTTCTGAGCTGGTCCGGTCCAGATAGGCGATGTTGAACCTGATCGCGCTACCAAATAGATAGGCAACCGCACAAAGGCCAGCCATCACCAGCGGTGCCCATGCGCCGAAGGAGCTGCTCAGGATTGGCCCCAGAACCAGAAACCCGCTACCGATGATCGAGGCCAGCGGCGTAATTGCCGCCCGCCACAACGGCGCACGTGCCAGCGGTGGATAGAGCAATACAGCTGCTACTGCACCGCAGACCATCAAAATCAACAGGCTCAACATCTCGCAGGCTCCGGCATGGAATATCAACTTACTGGTACCTACGACCGCGTACGCCGGAATAGAACCAAAAAGAAAGGGCCGCAAAAGCCACCCTTCTTGCACCCATGAAGGCGAATTGAATAGCTGGACAGGAAAATTTACAAAGCCGCGTAAAATTCCGTGTTCTCGACAGGAATCATCATATGATCCTCAATATAGATCATATCGACCAACTCTTCCGCCTTTTCGCCGCTGAGCACCTGATAGGTTGGCTCGCCCGCCTCAAGAAATTTATCCAGCGTCGACATATCACAGGGACAGTGGATCAGCGCACCCCCTTCGGCATAAATCACTTCGTCATGGGCGAAATACACTGCAACCAGTTCAACCTTGTGCATCGGCTGGCGCTGGCGGATACCGCGCAACCCTACGAGGCTGATAGCAGTAAGAACCGCGAAAGGATCGCCATGCACGTCCTGCGCGGCATCACTTTCGACCATAATGCCCTGATCAGGCAGCAAAGTCAGCTCTTCGCGATTACCAAGCGCATTCACAGGAATAACGACGGGCCAGAGGGTTTCAGCGCTTTCGGGTGCATCAAGCCACATATGGGCGCGGCGAATTTCCGTGATCTCCTGCATGCCATGATCGAATGTCAGCACCTTGTCACCAACCGCCAGCGCATCTATCGCGCGCCAGCCCAGATTGCTGGCTACCCGCGTGCCCACCATCAAACCGTGATTGAGTGTATCCAGACCACCATCATAAGCACCGCTCATTTCGAGGATGCGGTGTGTCGGCTCTTGCGCCTTGAAACCTATTCCAAACATTTCATCGTCCCCTTGGTGTGCAGCCTCGTTGGGTTGCCGTATTTTGTTAGCTGCACCCAATTGGCGCGATTCGTAGGGCAACCAAGAGCCATCAATGGGGCAGACTTGGGGCATTGTCCCTGTTCACTCGATAATTCGCACCAAACCCTCAAGATTTGGTTGAAAACGTGAACAATACAGCGAGGCGTGAGTGGAATGATCCTCATCAGACGTCAAAACTGTAGTCAAACCGCGCAATATCGACAGCGCATATGTCAGCGACCTGTTCGCGGCTGCGCTCGGTATAGGTCTCACGATAATTTCCGTTGCGCGCGCTGCGGTTCACATGCGGGATATCAAGTGTCAGACCCAGATGTGCCTCCAGCGGCGCGATATCATGCGCCAGGTGCTCCAGCCGAATGAAAATATCCGCCCGCTCTATCCCCTGCGCATCGGTGACATAGGAGGCTGCGGGTGCGTTCGCGAAACTTTGTGCGGTTAGAGGCGCGCCTACAAATTCCTCGAATGGCAGTGTCTTGGCCATCGCAACAGACGGATGATCGAATTGCTGCACTTTTAACCAATGATAATAGCTGACCATCCGGTCCCACGGATTGCGCACCAAGGTAAAGATAAACAGATCGTCCAACTCGTCCGCCGTCAATAGCCCGTCCAAATCCGCGAGAGTGCTATGCTTCCATAATCGTCCGGCCGCAGTCACACCTTCAAGCCGTTTGCGCCGCTTGCGTGCCTTTGGTGTGTCGCCCAACATAATGTCGTCCTTCATTGCACGCGCCTCCAGCGCCAGCGCCATCGAGGTGCCGCCGGTTTTTGGCGCGTGGATGAAAAGGTATCGCCGCCCACGGGAAAGGATCATATGCCGTCATCCGGTACTTTCACGGCCCGCACCGGCATCGCCTCGTCGGTGCGCAGAGTGATCACCACGCCTGCAGCAGCTATCAGTGCCATCCCCGCAAGGGCCACTGGCCCTACGGTTTGCCCCCACAACACCCACGCCCAAAAACTGGCAAAGACCAGCAGGGAATATTCGAACACCGCCACATACCCTGCCTCGCCCAGCAGGTAGCCCCGAAAAATCAATCCGATGCCAATGATGGACCCCACCGCCTGCACCGCGATCCAAAACCACATCGAAGCCGTCAGCGGCACCCAGCCCCGTGCCACAAACCCGTCAAACCCTTCGGGTCCACCCGCGGGCAACAGCAACAGGCCTACAGCGCCAAACACTGCCAGCGTTCCAAAAAAACCTGCCGACAGTGCAATCGTACTCTCGTCTGCACACCACAGGCGCGTCACCACCGCCCCGATGGCATAAAGAAACCCGGCCACAATCGGTGCAAAAGCTACAGGATCAAGGGCGTTTGGGTCAGGCTGGATCACCAGCAGCGCTCCGAAAAATCCAGCGAGCACAGCTCCGGTCCGCACCTTTCCGACCCTCTCACCCAAAAACAGAACCGAGATCAGCAGCACAAACATCGGAGCGGTAAACAGTCCCGCAACAACCACCCCGATGGGCAGAACAGATAAACAACCGAAATAGATCAGCATCGCGCTGGCAGGAAATAGCGACCGCGCCATCACGGCCTTCCAGCGTAGGGGCCGGATCACGCCAATCCCTGCCGCAGCAACGGCCGCCAGCAATATCACCGCCAGAGCGCCGCGCAGCATATGAAACTGCCATAATGATCCGGTCTCGGAGATATAGGGCACAAAATTATCCGTGATCCCGAGTGCAAACATCCCCCCCAGCACCGACACAGCCGCAAGGCCGGGTTTTAATCCCGTATCGCTCATCCGCTCTCACTCTCCCCGCGCACCTGCGCATCTTGTGCATTTCATATTCCCTCCCCCTGCATATCGTGCTCAAATGTTTGTGCAATGATTTGGTGAGGCGCACAGGCGCAGACCAATGAAACGGGGGGGATTGCAGATGGGCTGGATGCGCGACGAGACCGGGCTGGACAAATGTGCCGCCAATTATGTGCCGCTTACCCCATTGTCCCATTTGCGCCGTGCCGCGGACGTGTTCGCCGGCCGCATTGCAGTAGTGCATGGCGACCATCGCGTTACCTATGCGCAGTATTATGATCGCTGCACCCGCCTTGCCTCTGCCCTCGCCGCGATGGGCGTAAAATCAGGCGATGTGGTGGCCACTTTGCTGCCGAACACCCCGGCACAGGCCGAAGCGCATTTTGGCGTACCCGCCTGCGGCGCGGTCCTGAACACGATAAATACACGTCTCGATGTGGATACTGTCACCTATATTTTCGATCACGGCGGCGCATCTGTCGTCCTCGTGGATACACAGTTTATCGAGTTGGCCGAGGCAGCGGCAGCGCGCCTCGAGACGCCGCCACATGTGATCGAAGTGCCCGATGCCGCCGCAGGTTTCCCCGCCACAGGCCGCCATCCCGCATATGAGGATATTATCGCTGCCGCAGACCCCGTGTTCGAATGGCACATGCCGCAGGACGAATGGGAGAGCCTCGCGCTCAACTACACTTCCGGCACCACAGGACGACCCAAGGGCGTGGTCTATCACCACCGTGGAGCGTATCTGATGACTATGGGCACAGTGGTGTCGTGGCGCATGGTCCTTCATCCTGTGTTCATGCAGATCGTCCCCCTGTTCCATTGCAATGGCTGGAACCATACGTGGCTCATGCCCCTGATCGGCGGTACGCTGGTATGTGCCCGCGACATTACGGCAAAGGCGATCTTTGATGCCATCGCCGACGAAGGCGTAACCCATTTCGGTGGTGCGCCTATCGTTCTTAACATGATGGTCAACGCAAGTGCCGACGAGCGCCGCGAATTCTCCCACCTTGTTGAGGTCGTCACCGCAGGTGCGCCCCCCGCGCCCGCAACATTGGGCAAGTTCGAGGCGTTGGGATTTAACGTGACACATGTCTATGGCCTGACTGAAACCTATGGCCACGTCACTGAATGTATCTGGCGCGAGGAGGAATGGGGCACACTCGACAAACCCGCCCGCGCCGCTGTCAAATCCCGTCAGGGTGTTGCCTATCCGATGATGGAGCATATCACCGTACTCGATGCGAAGATGGCGCAGGTGCCCCGCGATGCCACAACGCAGGGCGAGATCATGATCCGCGGAAACTCGGTGATGAAAGGCTACCTCAAAAACCCCTCCGCTACGCAAGAGGCATTTTCCGGAGGTTATTTCCACTCCGGTGATATCGCCGTACAGCACCCTGACGGCTATATACAAATCTCCGACCGCGCCAAAGACATCATTATTTCCGGCGGCGAGAATATCTCTTCGGTCGAAGTGGAAGCCACACTTATGGCGCATGATGCCGTGATGCTGGCCGCTGTCGTCGCAAAGCCTGATGATAAATGGGGCGAAGTGCCTTGCGCCTTTGTCGAACTGAAAGCGGGAGTAGAAATCGACGAGGCCACGCTCATCGCCTTTACACGCGAAACCCTTGCTGGGTTTAAAGCGCCCAAGCGGGTGGTTTTTCAGGAACTCCCCAAAACCTCGACGGGGAAGATCCAGAAGTTCGAACTGCGAAAACTCGCCGCGGCCCTGTGATCATCGCCAGACCGGAGCCTGATGCCCGTGCTGCGCTAAACTAGCCGACTGCCCCTCCTGAAGGAAAGCAGCGCTGCGGATGATAGCCGCGCCATTGGCGGCTGCTTGGCACATCAGACAGACCAAGACCGCATATCAGGACGAGTGATACGGGATGCTAGCTCCCGTTTTACGACCGGTTCAGACAGAACAGCGTGATGCATATCACTCTGGCCCCCATTGCCCTGCCCTGCCCACCTGTTAATGTGGCATGATAACAGGCCCGAGCAGCGCATAAAATGACGGCACTAACGAAATACGATCGCCTTGAGGCCACAGGCCTGTGGCGCCCTGATCCTGACGGTCAGCGGCGGGAGGTAATTGTATCCATCGGAAATGCGACGCTGGTTATCACAGACATGAACGATCAGGCGATCACGCACTGGTCCCTCGCAGCCGTGGCGCGGGCTGAAACAGGCAACACCGCCGCAATTTACCATCCCGATGGCGACGAGGGCGAAACGCTTGAGTTGCCAGAGCACGAGCGTGAAATGATCGAAGCGATCGAGAGTTTGCGGCAGGTCATTGCCAAATCCCGCCCGCGCCCGGGTCGCCTCCGCTGGCTGGGGGTCACGTTGTCGATCTCGGCGGTGGCAGCGGTTGTTCTTCTGTGGCTTCCGGGCGCAATGCGCGATAACACGCTACGTGTCGTGCCTCAGGTAAAGCGCGAGCAGCTAGGCGTGGCCTTGATGGACCGGATGCAACGGGTCACCGGCCCCATGTGCAACAGCGCCCCCGGCTTGCGTGCCCTGCGGCGCTTGGGCGCGCGGCTTGATACACCAAAACTGGCAGTTGTGCCATCGCTTGGCCGCCCCGCCCTCCACTTACCCGGCGGTGTAATCGTACTTGACCGCTCTGTGTTCGAAGATTGGGAGGAACCGGATGTCTCGGCCGGATACATCCTCGCCGAACTCGCACTTCAGGTTGAAAAAGACCCGCTGTCCGATCTGCTGGACGGTGTCGGCCCGTGGGAAAACTTCCGCCTGCTCACCACCGGTGAGATTTCAGGCAAAGCCCTTGATAGCTATGCCGAACATCTGATGACAGCGCCCGCCCGCGATCCTGACACCACCAATCTGCTGGCTCTTTTCGAGGGATCCGACGTGCCCGCGACCCCCTATGCCCGCGCCCGCGACCTTACTGGCGAAAGCGTGCTGCCCCTGATTGAGGGCGATCCGATGCAGGGCCGCCAAACCGAACCGTTGTTACAAGACGCAACATGGCTACGTCTCCAAAATCTTTGCGGCGGATGATCCTGCTGGACGCCTGCGCTACCATCGTGCTGTCTCCCGTGCTGCTGTTTCAGGCCTTTCGGCTGCGCAAACGTGCCTTGCGCTTGCCCGAAGCAGAAGGGCCGCGCAGCGGATGCACCGGCAAAGGGCCTGCGCTGAACCTGCTTATTGTAGGGGACAGCTCTGCCGCAGGTGTGGGTGCGCAGACGCAAAACGATGCTTTGGCCGGAAAGCTGACAGCTCGGTTGGGGCGCGATAGAACAGTGCAATGGCATCTGATCGCTGCAACGGGAGCCACTACGCCCGGTACACTCGCCCGCCTCAGATCCACAGCCCTACCTCCCGCTGATGTGGTGGTGCTCGTGCTGGGCGTCAACGACGTCACACGCGGCAGAGCGCAATTTGCATGGCTGCGCTGTCACAGCACTTTGCGTGCGCTGCTAAGGTGCGAGACAGGGGCGCGGCATCTTTATATCTGCCAGATCCCGCCTTTGGGCGATTTCCCATTGCTGCCCAATCCGCTGCGCTGGATCTTGGGCCGCAGAGCGCTGAGGTTCGACGCCGCCCTCGCCCGCGCATTGCGAGACGAGCCTGGCACAACTCATGTCATGCTACCCGATAAACTGGATCCGGCAGACATGGCCATCGACGGTTTTCATCCCGGTCCCGTTATCTATGCCTCATGGTCAAACGAAATGGCCCGCCAGATCTTATCCGACGGGCCAAAAAGTTAGTTCGGTAATATTGGTCTAGCGCGCGAATGCACTGTAACCCGCACCGCGCAGCCTGCTCACGGCGCGGCTCACATCGCCCTGACCACCAAACGGGCCAGCAATCACCAGCCGTGTCGTCAGGCCGTCACGGGTGTAGCGACCGATACGCACCGGCATGCCCATCTGTTGCACTTTGCGGGCCATCTGTTGAGCTGCGGCAGGGTCGGTGAACGCCCCGACCTGTACAAAACCGCGACCGGCAACTTGCGCCTTGGGCTGGGCGTTCGCCTTGGGCGCTACTGTCTGCGGCGCGGAGCGGGAGGAATAGACCGGCTGCCGCTGAACCGTTGCGACACGTGCTTGAGCCGGCTCCGGCTGCACGACCCCGCGCACATTGCGCACCAGACGTTTGAGCGTGCGGCCATTGCGCTTAACGATCGTCACTTCGCCGAATTCACGCTGTTGGGCCGCATAATCAGTATATGGGTAAACCAGTGGCACCGATGCTGTAACATCACGGCCATCGGCCTGATTAATCAACCGGCGCGGCACCGACGATGTCCAAACAAGGTTCATTGCGTAGTGACCAGCCAGCGATTGTTCGGCGCGTTTCGGATTCAGGCGGCCGTCTTCCCAAACACGCTTGTACCCATGGGGCACGGTAACGTTCGTCGTGTTCACACGGTTTACCGCGACATGGCGTGGCACAATACGGGTGTTCGGGCCGACAGTGACCGGCTGCGAAGCGGCACTCTTCGACACGCTTGCAACCACAGCACTGCGCGGTGCTGGCGTGTGGGGGATGCGGGAGCCTATGATAGATGCTGTTTGTGGACCGCATCGCACGGCATACCGGCCACTGCGCAGATATTGACCGCTGATCGCAGATGCACCCGGACAGGCGGATGCGCCCTGCTGTACTTGCGCAACTTGCGGCGCAGGCACCATTACCGGAGCCGGCTGCACAACCTTCTCAACAATCGGCGCAGGCGCGCGGGCTACCTGACGCACCACTTTCGGGGCGGGCTGCGCCTTGGGGCGGGCCTGCACAACGGGTGCGGGGCGCGGCTGTGGTGCGGGCGCGCGTACCGCGGAAGCTGCTGGAGGATTGGTAATCTGTACAACTTCGGCAGTTTGCACCGGCGCGGCGGGCGCTTGGGTCACCTGGCCGGCAAACGTAGGCTTGAAACCACAGATCGACTGGCGTGATCGTGATATACGCGGCACCCATGATACGAGACCGTCAATACCTGCACGAATGAATACACAGCCCTTGCTGTCAACGTATTGCTTGCCCAAAAAGGATGCTGGCGGGAATTCCGCCGGCTGGTTATCGACACGGCTCTGGGCGGATGCGGCAGCTGCGCCCAGAGTGCCGGAAATGATAGCGATTACGACAAGTCTGGTAAGTTTCATTCGTGCCCCCACTGGATGTAGTGGTCAGAATGTCAAAACACGCTGGGCGAGTAAAGCGGTCGCTTCAACAATCGCCACAATTTCGCCACATTATCATTGATCTACGAACACAGCGCGCGGGTTTGCGCCTACAGGCTGTGGATAAACCCCAGAGTGTTGCGGCCCGTGTGACGGATCGCAAGGAATCAATATGATTTTCCGGTATTGGGGCAATGACGCTATTTCGTGCCGAACATACGGTCGCCCGCATCACCAAGACCCGGTACAATATAGCCCAACTCGTTGAGCTTTTCATCCACTGCCGCCGTGACAATCGGAACATCGGGATGCGCCTCTTTCATGCGCGCAATGCCCTCCGGTGCTGCCAGCAGGCACAAAAACAGAAGGTTGTTCGCCCCTGCCTCTTTCAAAAGATCAATCGCCGCAACAGATGAATTTCCTGTGGCCAGCATCGGGTCCACAGCAATCACCAGCCGGTCGTCGAGGCCCTCAGGCACCTTGAAGTAATATTGCACCGGTTGCAGCGTTTCCTCGTCACGGTAGAGCCCGACAAATCCCACACGCGCCGAGGGGATCAACTCCAGCACTCCGTCCAGCAGGCCGTTGCCCGCCCGCAGGATCGAGATCAACGCCAGCTTCTTACCGTCCAGCGTGGGCGCGTCCATCATCTGCATCGGTGTCTCGATCCGCTTGGTCGTCATGGCCAGATTTCGCGTCACCTCATATGCCAGCAACTGACTTATCTCGCGCAGCAGTTGCCGGAACACTGCTGTTGGCGTCTCTTTATCACGCATAATCGTCAGTTTGTGCTGGACCAGCGGGTGGTCCACGACTGTGAGGTGTTGGTCGTTCATGTCCGGCTCCTTGAGTTATCGGGGAACCTCTACCCCGAGATGACCGGCAACAAAAGCCGCCACATCCGCAAATCCGATATGACCCTCCGCGCCTAGCATCCCCGTGCCAAGGCCCGCCACCAGAACCGGCACCCGCTCGCGGGTGTGGTCCGTCCCGGCCCATGTAGGATCATTGCCGTGATCTGCCGTGAGTACCATTATGTCACCCTCGCGCATCTGCGCAATGACCGCGCCGATTTCCGCGTCAAACCATTCAAGCGCGCAGGCATAGCCCGATACATCACGCCGATGGCCAAACACGCTGTCAAACTCGACAAAATTGGCGAATGTCAGACTGCCCTCGGGCGCATCACGCACCAGATCGCCCAAATGATCCATCAGCACCGCATCGGTGCCTTTGCGCACCTCGTCAAACCCTTGCATGGAGAAGATATCGCCGATCTTCCCCACTGCAAATGTTGCACGCCCTGCGGCCTGCACCCAATTACTCAGCACCGGACGCGGCGGCATGATCGCAAAATCACGGCGGTTGGGCGTTCGGACAAAACCGGCATCAGCGCTGCCCACGAAGGGCCGCGCAATCACACGCCCCACCTTTTGCGCATGGAGGGTAGGCGCAATATCCGCACAAAGCTTCAGAAGGCGCTCCAGCCCGAATATTTCCTCATGCGCGGCAATCTGGAACACACTGTCGGCGGAGGTATAGCAAATGGGCCAGCCACTGCGCATATGCTCGGCGCCCAGTCCTTCGATGATGGCGGTGCCAGGCGCGTGACAATTGCCCAAAATGCCTTCAATCCCCGCTGCAGCACAGACATGAGCAATGAGTTCCGCATCGAACGACCCTTCGGTGCGCTCAAAAAATTTCCACTCCCACGGCACGGGCAGGCCCGCCAGTTCCCAATGGCCCGATGGCGTATCCTTGCCTTTCGAGACCTCGGTTGCGGCCGCCCAAGTACCCTCTAAAGGCACGTTGAAAGCTTCAATCTCTAGACCGCTCGCCGCTTTGATTGCGGCTCCCAGACCAAGCCGCGCCAGATGCGGCAGCTTGAGTGCGCCGCTCCGCCCTTCCTCGGCGCGCCCTGCCGCACAAGCCTGTGCAATGTGGCCCAACGTGTTTGCACCCGTATCCGGCAACTCCCCGTTGAAAAAGCTGCCCGCATCAGGCGCGCCACCAATCCCCACGGAATCCATCACAACAAGAAAAGCCCGCCCCATCAGCCTACGTGCTCCACAATAAGTTCTGGTAAGGGCAAGGCCGCGGCGCCCAGCGTGATCGCCGCCTGTACCGCAACCAGCGCCCGATCTGCCTGTTCTGGACGTGCTGCATGAACCACCGCAAGCGCCTGACCTTGTTCGACCCATGTGCCAAGGCGCACCACCCGTGACAGGCCAACAGCAGGATCGACAGGATCACTCTCGATAACCCGCCCGCCGCCAAGAGCAACCACAGCAAGGCCCAACGCCTCCCCGTTGATGGCCTGCACATAGCCAGCGACCGGCGCCTTGACCTCGCGCATTACCGTTGCCTCCGGCAAAAACCGCTGCCAGTCCTCGACGAAGCGAACCGGCCCGCCGAGGGCTGCAATCATTGCGCCGAAGCGCTCTGCCGCATGTCCGTCCGCAATCGCAGCACTGATCATCAAAGCACCCGCCTGCGCATCCTTTGCCAGCCCCGCATTGGCCAGCAACACACCGCCCAGCACCGCGCACAGCTCAACTATGGGGCCCTTTACGTCGCCGCGCAGAACCTGCATCACCTCCGACACCTCCAGCGCATTACCAAGGCTCGGGACCAAAGGCTGGCCCATATCGCTGATCACAGCCCGTGTAGGACAGCCTGCCGCATTCGCGGTCCGCACCAGCGCCTGCGCAAGCGCGCGCGCGGCAGCGATGTCCTTCATAAACGCGCCCGACCCCACTTTGACATCCAGCACCAGACCGTCCAGCCCTGCGGCAAGCTTCTTGCTCAGGATCGAGGCGGTAATAAGATCGAGGCTGTCCACAGTGGCGGTCACATCGCGCACCGCATAGAGGCGACGGTCCGCAGGGGCGATATCACCCGTCGCACCTACGATGGCGCAACCGACCTGATCCACAATCCGCCGTAACCGCACCTCATCGAGCATCACGCCCACACCGGGGATCGCCTCCATCTTGTCCAGCGTTCCGCCCGTATGCCCCAACCCGCGCCCCGAAATCATCGGCACATACGCGCCACAAGCGGCCAAAGCAGGTGCAAGGATCAGACTTACGCAATCTCCCACGCCGCCGGTGGAGTGTTTATCGAGCACAGGCCTGTCCAGATCCCATGTCAGTACCTGACCTGAAGCGCACATGCCGCGCGTCAGCGCCACGCGCCCCGCCTCGTCCAGACCGTTGCGGCAAACGCCCATGGCAAATGCACCCGCCTGCGCCGCGCTCAACGTCTGGTCGGCAAGCGCACCGGCGACCCACGTTAATTCCTCGGGGCTCAAGGCGATGTCATGACGCAGCTTGGCCAGAATACTCCGCGCCTCCATTTAACGCCCCAGAAACGAAGAATCGAATGCCCCGGGCAGCAGCGCGGAAATGCTCATCGCCTCCTCGACGCCCTCGACCGTTGCCATGGTCACCACAACATCGCCTGCGCCGAACTCCGCCAGCTTTTGGCGGCAGCCACCACACGGCGTCACGGGAAGAGGTGAACCCGCAACCACATAGCCTTCGGTAAATGATGTCTCGCCCGCGGCGACCATTGCAGCAATCGCACCCGCTTCCGCGCAAGTACCCTCTGGATAGGCGACATTCTCGACGTTGCAGCCGCGATATATGGTGCCAGATGCCCCGCGCAACGCTGCTCCCACCTTGAAATTGGAATAGGGCGCATGCGCGTTCATCCGCACCGCCATCGCTGCTTCTCTCAAATCACTCACTGGAATCTCCCGCTTATTGGCCTTCCACCCTAGCCCTGCTTGATCCAAGATGCGAAGGGTTTTCGTGTCTTTAATTTCCCCACTGCACCGCGGCCTTAAACCGCGTTTCTCAAATGCCCACTGGCGCTTGGTACGCAATAGTTTAATACTAAACTAAATTCAGAATGAGGTTCGCACCATGTCCGACAAGTCCCAAACCCGTCAGGCTGCCCTTGATTATCATGCCTTCCCAAAACCCGGAAAACTCGAGATAAGGGCAACCAAACCGTTGGCCAACGGGCGCGATCTGGCCCGTGCCTACAGCCCCGGTGTGGCAGAGGCCTGTATCGAAATTCAAAAAGATCCCTCTACTGCCGCCCTATATACATCCCGTGCCAATCTTGTCGCGGTAGTGACAAACGGGACCGCAGTTTTGGGCCTTGGCAACATCGGCGCTCTGGCGTCCAAGCCGGTGATGGAGGGAAAGGCAGTTCTGTTCAAAAAATTCGCAGGGATCGACTGTTTTGACATCGAAGTAAACGAATCCGACCCCGAAAAACTTGCTGATATTGTTTGCGCACTCGAGCCGTCGTTCGGCGCGATCAACCTTGAAGATATCAAGGCCCCCGATTGCTTCACGGTCGAGCGGATATGCAACGAACGAATGAACATTCCCGTGTTTCACGACGACCAACACGGCACAGCCATCGTTGTCGGCGCTGCGGCCACAAATGCGCTATTTGTCGCGAACAAGAAGTTCGAGGATATCAAGATTGTCAGCACGGGTGGCGGTGCTGCGGGCATCGCCTGTCTTAACATGCTGCTGAAGCTGGGTGTGAAGCGAGAGAATGTCTGGCTGTGTGACATTCACGGTCTTGTCTACGAGGGCCGCGAGATCGATATGAACCCGATCAAATCCGAATACGCGCAAAAAACCGACCTGCGCCAACTGGACGATGTGATCCATGATGCCGATCTGTTTCTGGGTCTCTCGGGTCCCAACGTCCTGACGCCAGAAATGGTTGGAAAAATGGCAGATACGCCGATCATATTTGCACTGGCGAACCCCAACCCAGAGATCATGCCCGATGCCGCCCGCGCAGTGCGTCCCAATGCGATCATCGCCACAGGCCGGTCGGATTTCCCCAAT
Source organism: Sulfitobacter guttiformis (assembly GCF_003610455.1). NCBI lineage: Bacteria > Pseudomonadati > Pseudomonadota > Alphaproteobacteria > Rhodobacterales > Roseobacteraceae > Sulfitobacter > Sulfitobacter guttiformis. Next base: position 877,426 of record NZ_RAQK01000001.1, read on the forward strand.
CAGGTAAATAACGTACTCTGTTTTCCCTTCATCTTCCGCGGAGCACTGGATGTGGGTGCCACAACAATCAACGACGAGATGAAGATCGCCTGCATCGAGGGGATCGCCGCACTCGCGCGCGCCACTACCTCGGCAGAGGCCGCCGCCGCTTATCAGGGCGAGCAAATGACATTTGGCGCCGATTATCTTATCCCCAAACCGTTTGACCCCCGTCTTGTTGGCATCGTCTCCTCGGCGGTGGCACGTGCTGCAATGGAGACAGGCGTAGCCACCCGCCCCATCGAGGATATGGCAGCCTACAGGGCGAAACTCGACCATTCCGTTTTCAAATCCGCGCTTTTGATGCGCCCCGTGTTTCAGGCGGCCCGCGCCACGCCGCGCCGCATTGTATTTGCCGAAGGCGAAGACGAGCGTGTGCTGCGCTGTGCCCAAGCGATGCTGGAGGAAACAACCGAGCGCCCCATTCTCATTGGCCGACCCGAGGTCATTGAACGGAGAATGGAAAAGGCCGGTCTCGCACTCAAAATCGGGCATGACGTCGATGTAGTTAACCCAGAAAATGATCCACGCTACCGCGATTATTGGGAAACCTATCACGGCCTGTTGGCAAGGCGCGGCGTCTCCCCCGATATTGCGCGTGCCATAATGCGAACAAATACCACCGCCATCGGCGCTGTCATGGTCCACCGCGAGGAGGCCGACAGCCTTATTTGCGGCACTTTTGGTGAAACCCGCTGGCATCTCAATTACATTGAGCAGGTTTTAGGTCGAGATGGCCGCCGCGCCCATGGTTCGCTGTCGCTTATGATCCTCGAGGACGGCCCGCTGTTTATCGCGGACACGCAGGTGCACCAGCACCCCAACCCCGAACAGCTTGCCGAAATCGCTATCGGGGCGGCGCGCCATGTCCGCCGCTTTGGCCTCACGCCCAATGTCGCCATGTGTTCGCAATCACAATTCGGAAATCAGGGCGAAGGATCGGGCAGCCGCCTGCGACGCGCCATTCGCATCCTTGACGCTGGCAACCATGATTTCTCCTACGAGGGGGAGATGAACATCGATACCGCTCTCGACCCCGATCTGCGCAAGCGCCTCTTCCCCGAAAACCGCATGGAGGGGCCAGCGAACGTGCTGGTGTTCGCCCATGCGGATGCGGCATCGGGCGTGCGCAACATCTTGAAAATGAAGGGTGGCGGCCTCGAAGTTGGTCCGATTCTGATGGGCATGGGCAACCGTGCGCATGTTGTCTCGCCCTCGATTACGGCGCGCGGGCTGCTGAACATGGCCGCCATCGCGGGCACACCAGTAAACCACTATGGCTGAGGATTGGCGTAGAACAAAAAATCTAACCTGTGAACGGATGTTTGGCGCATAAAAAAGGCGGGGGAATTCCCCCGCCAATGCGTGTTCAGGATAAGGTGCAGTGCGGTCTATTTCTTGCGCACCGCCATGCTTGCGACCGCCGCATCCTTTGCTGCGTTGGTCTGTGCAGTTTCCACCGCTTTAACGCGGCGCTTGGCTTGTTTTGCTTTATTCGCTTGTTTGTCGCCCATGGCGTAACCCTATCAAAGGTTGAATGGCGGGGCCGTGATGTCCTCGCCTAGGGTCAGCGTGCGCGCATGTTCCGGCTCAATCTTGTCCGTTTTCGACAACTGCAGCGAAATACGACACTGTTGCAGAGCTATCAACTCACAGAAATCTGTAAATTCCTTTACCCAACCATCGGCTTTCTTATGAATCTACTTGCCGCCCCCCTGCGCCTGCGCGTTAACTCCGCCCAACAATAAGGGAGGACGACACGATGGGATATGCAGAGGTTTACAAGGCTGCTCAAGACAACCCAGAGGCATTCTGGCTCGAACAAGCCCAAGCTATAGATTGGGTCAAAGCCCCTGAACAGGCCCTGTTCGACAAGGGTGCGGATCTGTATGAATGGTACGCTGACAGCCTTGTAAACGGCTGCTATAACGCTGTGGACCGCCATGTTTTGAATGGCCGTGCAGCACAGGCCGCGATCATCCACGACAGCCCGATCACCGGCACCAAAGAAACAATTACCTTTGCGCAACTTCAAACCCGTGTTGCCGCCCTCGCAGGCGCGCTTGTAGCGCAAGGCGTCACATCGGGTGATCGCGTGATCATCTATATGCCCATGGTCCCCGAAGCGGTCGAAGCGATGCTGGCCTGTGCGCGTATCGGCGCTGTCCACTCGGTTGTGTTCGGAGGATTTGCCGCGAACGAACTGGCCGTACGGATTGATGACTGTACGCCTAAGGCGATAATTGCCGCCTCCTGCGGGCTTGAGCCAAACCGCGTAGTCCATTACAAACCCCTGCTCGACGGTGCCATCGACATGGCACAGCACAAACCCGACGCCTGCATCATCCTGCAACGCGCCCAAGCACCCTGCGACATGGTCGAGGGCCGCGACGTCGAGTGGGAAGCTGCCAAAGCACTTGGCACACCAGCCGAGTGCGTCGCTGTTGCGGGCAATCATCCTGCCTATATTCTCTATACTTCTGGCACGACTGGCGCGCCGAAGGGTGTTGTGCGCCACACCGCAGGCCACCTCGTGGCACTCAATTGGACGATGAAGAACATATATAACGTCGATCCCGGCGATGTTTTCTGGGCCGCCTCAGATGTGGGCTGGGTGGTAGGTCACAGCTACATCGCCTATGGCCCGCTCATCGCGGGCAATACCACAGTGGTTTTCGAGGGAAAACCTGTTGGAACGCCCGATGCAGGCACTTTCTGGCGCGTCATTTCAGAGCACAACGTGCGCAGCTTTTTCACCGCCCCTACAGCGATCCGCGCCGTCAAACGCGAGGACCCCAAAGGGCTTGAAGTCGCAAAATATGATCTTACGTGCCTGCGCGCTCTTTACCTTGCCGGTGAGCGGGCAGATCCTGACACCATCATCTGGGCGCAGAACGTTCTTGGGAAACCGGTCTACGATCACTGGTGGCAAACCGAAACGGGCTATACCATTGCCGGTAACCCTGCGGGGCTGGAAGCGCTTCCCGTCAAAATCGGCTCTCCCACCGTACCCATGCCCGGCTATAACGTGCAGATCCTCGACGAGGCCGGCCACCGCGTCGGCCCGGATACACTTGGGGCCATTGCCATCAAGCTTCCGCTGCCGCCCGGCACGCTGCCGACACTCTGGAATGCCGAAGACCGCTTTCGCAAAAGCTACCTGTCCCATTTCCCCGGTTACTATGAGACAGGCGATGCCGGCATGATCGACGCTGACGGCTATCTCTATATCATGGCGCGTACGGATGACGTGATTAACGTCGCAGGCCACCGCCTATCGACCGGCGCCATGGAGGAGGTCCTTGCGGGTCATCCGGACGTGGCCGAATGTGCGGTAATCGGGGTTAATGATGCGCTGAAAGGTCAAGCACCGATGGGATTTGTCTGCCTGACAAAAGGCGTCGACCGCCCCCATGCGGAAATCGAGGCTGAATGCGTAAAACGGATCCGCGACCAGATCGGGCCCGTGGCAGCGTTCAAGCTGGCGCTGGTTGTGGATCGCCTGCCAAAAACCCGCTCGGGTAAAATCCTGCGCGCGACGATGGTAAAAATCGCGGATGGCGAAACATTCAAACTGCCTGCCACTATTGATGATCCCGCCATACTCGACGAGATCAGAGCGGCACTTCAGACCATAGGCTATGCAAAAGTCTGATGCCGTCTGCGCTTGCCGCACTCGGTTATTAAAAAAAGCGGCCCCCGCAAAGGGGCCGCTCTTCTACGAACTTATCCAGTGGTTCAGAGGCTTGACATAAAGTCGTCAACTTCTTTTTTCGCCTCTTCTTTCGAACGGCCGTATTTCTCTTGAATGCGGCCTTCGAGTTCCTCGCGATTACCCTCTGCTTTATCGAGGTCATCGTCGGTCAGGTCGCCCCATTTTTGCTGCGCTTGACCTTTGAATTGTTTCCAGTTGCCTTGAATTGTATCCCAGTTCATCAGGTATCTCCTTTACGTTTGTTATGGGCCGGTTTCGCGTCTCAGCGTCTCCCGCGCCTCTCATAAATGTAACCCTTCACGATCTTGTTTGGTTCCATAAGCGCATAAAATCTTGCTTCACTTAGCATCGACGCTACGCTGGGCTCAGAACCAGAAGGATAGTCCATGCGCAAAACACTTGGCCTCATTACCGCACTTATGCTCACCCCCGCTTACGCAAGCGCACAGGAAGGCACCCGCGTGCAGATAACAGGAGAGATCATTGACACGTGGTGCTATTTCTCCGGCGTCATGGGCGGGCCGGATGCCGTTGTAGGATCGTCCCACCACACATGCGCACTGTGGTGCAGCGCGGGCGGGATTCCTGTGGGCATACTGGGCGAGGACGGTACCGTTTATACCGTACTCAAGGTCGGCGAGGATGATGAAAGTGCCGGCGGTGACACATTGCTCACCTTGGCCAGCTACTCCGTGACAGCCGATGGAATGCTCTACCCGCGTGACGGCATAAACTATCTGGTTGTCGCCAACGTAGTTGCAGAAGATGCGATTTCCAACCTCACCCATGAGGACTACGGTCCTGTTCCGGGATTTGCGATACCGGAGCCGAAACCATGAAGCACCTTCTCGCCCCAATCGTCGCTTTGGCGCTCGCTCACCCCGCCACCGCTCAGGATTTCTCCGACGGCTCCGAGGCAAAAAGCTGGAGCCTTTATGCCGAGGTGCCCGCCAAATTCGACGCAACGGTAGTTGATCTGCTGTGCCATCTTACGGGCGATTGCCCCGAAGATTGCGGCGCAGGCCGCCGCCAGATGGGCCTGCTACGCAGTGCCGATAACGTGCTGATCCTCGCGATGAAGAACAACCAGCCTGCGTTCACAGGTGCTGCCGTTGACCTTGCCCCGTTTTGCAACCAGACGGTCACCGTCGATGGCCTGCTGCTCGAAGACGAAGATCTTGCTGCCAAAAACATGTACCTTGTCCAGACCGTGACTACTGCTGATGGCACCACGCAAAAAGCAAACACATGGACCCAGGTTTGGGCCATGCAAAACTCTGAGGCAGCTGGTGAAGGGCCATGGTTCCGCCGCGACCCCCGCGTCAATGCCGAGATCGCAAAAAACGGATACCTCGGTTTGGGCCTCGAAGCTGACGCAGCCTTTATAAAAGAGCTGTTCGAGTGATCCGCGCTGCTTTGCTCGCTATGTTTTTCGCCACGTCTACAGCGGCGGGGAGTAGTCTTCCGTTCGATACGGGCGGTGCGTATTCCCTGACCAATCAGTTCGGCCAGACACGCACGCAATCAGACCCCGATGGCCATGCACAGTTGGTGTTTTTCGGATACGCCAACTGCCCAGGAATTTGCTCGGCTGCCATGCCCTTAATCGCAGATGTGGTAGATGCGGTTGCGGGTCATGGCATCACCCTTCGACCTGTGATGATCACCGTTGATCCCGCCCGTGACACAGTCGAAAACATGGCCATCCCGATGGCAAACTACCATCCCGACTTCATCGGCCTCACGGGCAGTCCCGCCGCACTTGATACAGCCTATCAGGCATTCAACATCGACCACAAACTGGTCTATGACGACCCTGAATATGGCCCTGTGTTCAGCCACGGCGCGCTTATTTACCTCATGGACAGCAGAGGCGAGGTTTTATCCCTCATCCCCCCTGTACTCGACACCCGGCGCGCCACCGAAATCGCGCTGAAATATATCGCACGCTGATGATCAGAGCCTAAGACAGAACTTCGAAACAGGTCAGGTGAACTGCTCCGAAATCAGCCGCTCTTCCAGACCATGACCTGGGTCAAAAAGTATCTTGTGGGAAATATTCGGCTCCGAGCGGATCTCGACAGAAGCCACGTCGCGGTAGCTGGTGCCGTCCGCGTCGGCCATGACAGGTCGCTTGTCAGGCTCCTGAACGTCAAAGCGCACTGTGGCGGTCGAAGGCAACAGCGCCCCGCGCCAGCGCCGAGGCCGGAACGCCGCCATCGCCGTTAGGGCCAGCACGTCCGCGCCGATAGGCAGGATCGGACCGTGGGCGGAGTAATTATATGCCGTCGATCCCGCAGGTGTTGCCACCAACGCCCCATCGCACACCAGCTCCTGCATCCGCAGTCGCCCGTCCACAGTAATCTGCAATTTTGCGGCCTGAGGCCCTTGCCGCAGAAGGGCCACCTCATTGAGTGCAAGCGCCTCAGAGACCCTCCCGTCTACATGAATGGCCTTCATCGACAACGGGTGGATCACCGCTTCTTCTGCAGCGTCAAGGCGGGCGCGCAGGTCACTCTCGACGTAAGTATTCATCAAAAAGCCGATTGTCCCGCGGTTCATCCCGTAGACAGGCGCGGCCAACGCCTGGGTCTCGTGCAGCGTTTGCAGCATAAAGCCGTCGCCGCCCAGCGCCACAATGACCTCCGCCTCTTCAGGCTCGACAGTGCCATACCGCCCCACAAGCGCTGCGCGTGCGGTTTGCGCCACTGCTGCGCGACTCGCCAAAAATGCAATCTTCTGAGGCATCATGTTTCCGATCTGCGCCACGTTCCACCCAGAGAACCACACTATTCCCCCAACTGCCAGCACCGGCCAGCCAAATCATCATCTGCGGCAAATTGCAGGGTGCAGTCGCTCCACGGCGCATCTATCTGGTGTTCAGTCGCTTTCACGTCTTCACCACCGCGCGGGTTTCCTATACGAAACTGCGCAACAGGACCCCATGCTCAAGGAGCCATTATGTCAGATTTCTTTACCCGTTCTCTTGCCGATACAGATCCCGCCATCGCGGAGGCCACCGCCAAGGAATTGCACCGCCAGCGCACCGAGATCGAGCTGATTGCTTCTGAAAATATCGTCTCGGCCGCCGTAATGGAGGCGCAGGGCGGCGTTATGACCAACAAATACGCCGAAGGCTATCCTGGCCGCCGCTATTACGGTGGTTGCCAATATGTCGACATTGCCGAGCAATTGGCCATCGACCGCGCCTGCCAGCTTTTCTCCTGCGGCTTTGCCAACGTCCAGCCAAACTCGGGCTCGCAAGCAAACCAGGGTGTGTTTCAGGCGCTACTCCAGCCCGGTGATACCATTCTGGGTATGTCCCTCGACGCAGGTGGCCACCTCACACATGGCGCCAAACCGAACCAGTCGGGCAAATGGTTCAACGCCATTCAGTACGGCGTTCGCCGCGAAGACAACCTGCTGGACTATGACGAGGTACAGCGCCTCGCGACCGAGCATAAGCCCAAGATGATAATCGCCGGCGGCTCCGCCATTCCACGCAAGATTGATTTTGCCAAAATGCGCGAAATCGCCGACAGCGTTGGCGCCTATCTGCTGGCGGATGTGGCACACTTCGCAGGTCTGATCGCGGCGGGCGAATACCCCAACCCCTTCCCCCACGTGCACGTGGCCACCACCACTACCCACAAAACCCTGCGCGGACCCCGCGGCGGCATGATCCTCACCAACGACGAGGATCTGGCGAAGAAGTTCAACTCCGCCATCTTCCCCGGCATTCAGGGTGGCCCGCTGATGCACGTAATCGCCGCCAAGGCAGTGGCATTTGGCGAGGCACTTCACCCATCATTCAAAACCTACATCAAGCAGGTCATCAAGAACGCGCAGGCACTTTCTGATCAACTGATCAAAGGCGGGCTGGACACGATCACCCACGGCACCGACACCCATGTATTGCTGGTTGATCTGCGCCCAAAAGGCGTCAAAGGCAACGCCACTGAAAAAGCGTTGGAGCGTGCAAACATCACCTGCAACAAAAACGGCGTTCCTTTTGATCCTGAAAAGCCGATGGTCACCTCCGGTATCCGTCTAGGCTCCCCCGCAGGGACCACGCGCGGCTTTGCCGAGGCCGAATTCCGCCAGATCGCGGATTGGATCATCGAAGTGGTTGATGGTCTTGCGGCCAACGGCGAAGAGGGCAACGCACAGATCGAAGCAAAGGTAAAAGCGGAAGTAGAGGCGATGTGCGCCCGCTTCCCGATCTATCCGAATCTCTGATCACAAGGCCCTTCGCCTGTCATAATTACACGCTGGCCCCGACACTTATGTGCGGGGCCAGTGCCGTTAGACCGAGGTACTCGCGACATCATCCCGATGCCGAAATCTTGTCACGACAAGCATCAGATGCAGCTTCCCATCTGACAACTGATTTCAGGAAAATCTAAAAGATATCTTCCCGCGGAGCGTGTGTAAGCGCGGAACGCCGTACTGCAATCAAGCGGCGGCTAATATGATACGGGGCGCGGGACGCTAATAATCAAATCCGCGGATAAACTCTTTTAATATCGAAATTTTATCGAAATCTAAGTTCAGTCGGCAGCTTTGAGTCATTATAAAAAACCTCTATTAAAATCGTGAAGAATGCGAGTTTTAGAAACGCGGCCTGTCTATGGTCAGCCCTTCTAATGGCCAGATAGATATCTAAAAAGTGGGCTATCGGAAAAAATTGGCAAATCGGCACAGCGGGAAGTTGTTGCGCACAGCACATCACCCGTCAGCTCAACACAAGCGGGTATAACGTCCTAGATATTGCGCCCTCGCCCAGCGCCATAGAAAAGACCTGCTCCAGCCTTATGGCTACTAGATGCGTTCCAGTCGTTATGGAAATATCTAAACCGCCCGAAAGTTTCGTCTGTTGATTGAAAAGGCTTTTTCTGATTCTCCGCGAGAGCAGTTGATTTGGGAGGAAGACGTCGAAATTCCGCTATTATACAGCCGGAACTTCAGACCATGTTAAAAATTTTGAGAGCCCTGTTGAAGAAGAAATCGGCCGCGCTTTCAAAGGGCAATTCCCAAATCATAAAACCACCTGCCGCTGCTGTCGAAGAGCAACGCATGTCTACAAAGCATGTATTTTGCGAATGTTTGACACGCCTAAGTCGGAACATGAATGTCGCACACCCGCCCAGAGGTTTTCATCGTATGAATGCGCCTTACGGGCAATTGCTGCTCGAAAAAATTGTGGGGATCAATGACAAGAACAGGCAGGTGAGCTCCGATACCCGGTCGTCGGGAAATAAGCAGATGTGAAGCGGGAAATGCGCAAATCCAGTTTCGCTAGACCCAATCCATACCTTTCCACGCAGCGGATTTTAGGTCACTCTATCGTCAGTGACCCGACAAAATTCAAAAGGCGACACCAATGATTATTCATCCCGCAGGTTCCCGCCCCTCCGGTACTGGCCCCGCAGAATATTTTACCGGAACGGTGCGCATGGACCCACTGATCACAGCGCCCGCCCCCGCCCGCCTGCGCGGCGTTACTGTCACGTTCGAGGCGGGTGCGCGCACGGCGTGGCATACCCATCCGCTGGGCCAGACCCTTATCGTGACTTCCGGTACAGGCCTCGTTCAGCGTGAGGGAGGTGTGGTGGAAACGGTCCGCCCCGGTGATACCGTCTTTTTCGAGCCCGATGAGAGGCACTGGCACGGGGCGAGTGCAACTGTAGCTATGACCCACATCGCACTGCAGGAGGAACTCGACGGGAGTGCGGTCACATGGCTTGAGCATGTAACCGACGCCGAATATTCCGCTTAGACATATCCGCCCCACCACAGCCAAACGACGAACATCACTGCAACGGCAAGCAGGTTTGCGGCCACCGCCGCTGTCACGCTCAATATGCGCGACTTGCGCAACTCGACCACGTCCAAACTGACCAGATAGGTGCGCACAGCTTCGAAATCACGCTCGACGGCCTCGGCATCTATCTGCCGCGCGGTTTTGGGGTTATGGGCCAGCGTCTCGGCGCGCATAAGTGCCACCCCCCGCTTTCGCACCGACCTCGGCAGCCGCCGTCCCGCACGGCGCAGGGCCTGCGCCAGATCGCGGCCCCGCACGTCCAACTTTTCCTGCATCAATCCGCGCAATTTTCGCGATTTGGCCGCCATATCCCTGTCTGTCATCATCTCCCAACTCTAAGCGGCTGGTCACTGCCCTGCAATGGCGCTACGCCTGATCACATGCTGAGTTTTACCGAATTCGGGGATTCATCCCCTGACCGCCCCCCCCTGATCATCGCCCATGGCCTTTATGGCTCTGGGCGGAATTGGGGTGTTATCGCCAAACGCCTGTCCGACACGCGCCGCGTGATCACGCCTGATATGCGTAATCATGGCAGCAGCCCGCGCGCGGCGACCCAGTCCTATGAGGACATGGCCGACGACCTCGCCGATCTTATCGCCCACATAGGTGGTCCCGTGGATCTGTGCGGCCACTCCATGGGCGGAAAAGCTGCGATGGTTCTCGGGCTCAAATACCCCCACTTGCTGCGTCGCCTCATCGTGGCCGACATCGCACCAGTCCCCTACTCCCACACCCAATCACACCAGATCGCCGCAATGCGCGCCGTAGACCTGAATGCAGTAACCCGCCGCTCGGAAGCCGCAGAACAACTGGGCGCTCAAGGGGTCGAGCCTGCGCTACAAAGCTTTTTCACTCAATCGCTGGATGTCGCTGGTAAACGCTGGCTGCTCAATCTCGACGTGCTAGAGGCCGAAATGCCAAACATCATCGGCTTTCCCGAAATCGAGGGCCAATTCACGAACCCCACCCTATTCCTGACCGGCGGCGATAGCGCCTATGTACTGCGTGAGCACCGCCCGCTGATAAAATCGCTTTTTCCTGCCGCCCGTTTTGCCAAATTGCCAAACGCAGGCCACTGGCTTCATGCCGAACGCCCACGAGAATTCGAGGCCGCTGTGCGGGCTTATCTTGATGCGTGAAAGGACAGGTAAACCCCCGCCAGCATGCTGTTAAATGAGCAACGCTAGCGCAAAAGGCTTATTCCAACGGTCCAGATGTCAAAGGCCAGCATCGGCCATCTGACCGTCATCGGGTGCACCAGCCAAACGCAAACAAGAATAACCGCATACCGGTCACCGCAAACAGCATCATGAATATCAAAGAAAACACTGCAGGCAGTATCTTGATCAGATCTTTCTCATGCACCACGTCGAAGCGCCGGTACAACGGAGGGAGTCCCCCCTGAACTTGAAGCGTCACAATCAGATAGACAAACGCCGTAATCGAAAAGGGCAAAATCAGGGTGTCAGCATTCATGACGCATGATAAACGTCCTACATCACTTTTGCCCGAACAAACTAGCGAAAAACTGGCACTTAAATACTCCAGCGAAATACCTCCCCTTTTGCACCTTGCACCCCGCAGCCCAGCGCCTATAAGCACAAAAGTTTGCGAAATTCATAGGGGGCCATAGCCATGCCAAAGAGAACCGACATCAAGTCGATTATGATCATTGGTGCAGGGCCTATTGTCATCGGACAGGCCTGCGAATTCGACTACTCCGGCGCGCAGGCATGCAAGGCGCTCAAGGAGGAAGGCTACCGCGTAATCCTTGTCAACTCAAACCCTGCCACCATCATGACCGATCCGGGCCTAGCCGATGCCACCTACATTGAGCCGATTACCCCTGAAATGGTCGCAAAGATTATCGAAAAAGAGCGCCCCGACGCGCTGCTGCCCACGATGGGCGGCCAGACGGGGCTGAACACTTCGCTCGCCCTCGAAGAGATGGGCATACTGAAGAAATATAACGTCGAGATGATCGGTGCGAAGCGTGAAGCAATCGAGATGGCCGAGGATCGCAAACTGTTCCGCGAAGCCATGGACCGCCTCGGCATCGAAAACCCGAAAGCGACCATTTGCACCGCACCGAAAGATGCGAATGGCAAGAAAGACCTCGCCGCAGGCGTGCGCATCGCACTGGAATCTCTTGAGGAAATCGGCCTGCCCGCCATAATTCGTCCTGCCTTTACCATGGGCGGCACCGGGGGCGGCGTCGCGTATAACCGCGAGGACTACGAATTCTATTGCCGCTCTGGCATGGATGCCTCGCCCATGGGTCAGATCCTCATAGACGAGTCGTTGCTGGGCTGGAAAGAATTCGAGATGGAGGTTGTACGTGATAGCGCCGACAACGCCATCATCGTCTGCGCAATCGAGAACGTGGACCCGATGGGAGTGCACACAGGCGACAGCATCACTGTAGCTCCTGCACTCACTCTGACGGACAAAGAATATCAGATCATGCGCAACCACTCCATCGCCGTACTGCGCGAAATCGGCGTGGAAACGGGCGGTTCTAACGTGCAATGGGCGATCAACCCCGCTGATGGCCGCATGGTCGTAATCGAGATGAACCCCCGCGTGTCACGCTCCTCCGCGCTGGCGTCAAAGGCCACTGGTTTCCCGATTGCAAAGATCGCCGCAAAACTGGCAGTCGGCTTTACGTTGGACGAGCTAGACAACGACATCACCGGCGTCACACCCGCGAGCTTTGAGCCTACCATCGATTACGTCGTCACCAAGATCCCCAAATTCGCCTTCGAGAAGTTTCCAGGCTCCGAGCCTTACCTTACTACCGCGATGAAATCCGTCGGCGAAGCTATGGCCATCGGCAGGACCATTCACGAAAGCCTGCAAAAGGCGCTGGCGTCAATGGAATCCGGCCTTACCGGCTTTGACGAAATTATCATTCCAGGTTTCAATCCTGACCTGCCCGATGACGCCTCTGATAACCGCGCCGCCGTGACAAAGGCGATTGCAAAAACCACCCCCGACCGTATGCGGACCATCGTTCAGGCTATGCGGCACGGCATGTCAGACGTAGATATCCATGCTACGACCATGTTCGATCCGTGGTTTCTCGCCCGCTTTCGCGAGATCGTGGAGGCGGAAGAAGTTGTCCGTGCAAATGGCCTGCCCACCGAAGAAACAGCGCTACGCCGCCTCAAAATGATGGGCTTTACCGATGCCCGCCTCGCGACGCTCACAGGCCAGACCGAAAAAGAGATCCGCAAATATCGTCTCGGACTCGGCGTAAAGGCTGTATTCAAACGCATCGACACCTGCGCCGCCGAATTCGAAGCGCAGACGCCATACATGTACTCGACTTACGAAACACCAATGATGGGCGACGTCGAATGCGAAGCACGCCCGTCTGACCGGAAAAAAGTCGTAATCCTCGGCGGCGGCCCCAACCGTATCGGTCAGGGGATCGAGTTCGATTATTGCTGCTGCCACGCGTGCTATGCCCTCACGGATGCCGGCTATGAAACCATAATGGTCAATTGCAACCCCGAGACGGTCTCAACCGACTATGACACCTCCGACCGCTTGTATTTTGAGCCACTCACATTTGAGCACGTCATGGAAATCCTACGCGTTGAGCAGGAAAACGGCACCCTCCACGGCGTTATCGTACAGTTTGGCGGCCAAACGCCCCTGAAAATCGCCCAAGCACTGCACGACGAAGGCATCCCGATCCTCGGCACCACGCCCGATATGATCGACCTTGCAGAAGACCGCGAACGCTTCGCCGATCTGGTGCAGTCCCTCGGCCTCAGGCAGCCGCACAACGGCATCGCCCATTCCGACGCCGAAGCCATCGAGATCGCGAAAGAAATCGGCTTCCCCCTCGTCATCCGCCCCTCCTACGTCCTCGGTGGCCGTGCGATGGAGATCGTCCGAGATCAGGCCAACCTCGAGCGCTACATATCGGAGGCCGTTGTCGTCTCGGGCGACAGCCCCGTGCTTCTCGACAGCTACCTTTCGGGGGCGGTCGAACTCGATGTAGACGCCCTCAGCGACGGCACTGATGTCCACGTCGCGGGCATCATGCAGCACATCGAAGAAGCCGGCGTACACTCCGGCGACTCTGCCTGCTCGCTCCCTCCCTACTCGCTCAGTAAAGAAATTATCGCAGAAGTCGAAGTGCAGACAAAAGCCCTCGCAAAGGCTCTTAACGTCGTGGGCCTCATGAACATCCAGTTCGCCGTCAAACCCAACGCCGAGGGCGTCGAGGAGATCTTCCTGATTGAGGTCAACCCCCGCGCCTCACGTACAGTCCCGTTCGTCGCCAAAGCAACCGATAGCGCCATCGCCAGCATCGCCGCCCGCATCATGGCCGGAGAGCCGCTGAGCAACTTCCCCCTACGCGCGCCTTATGACGCCAATGCCGCTTATGACGATGTCCTGCCGCTGGGCGATCCGATGACGCTGGCCGACCCGAACATGCCATGGTTTTCGGTCAAAGAGGCGGTTCTCCCCTTTGCCCGCTTCCCCGGTGTCGACACGATCCTTGGACCCGAAATGCGTTCCACCGGAGAAGTGATGGGTTGGGACCGCGATTTCCCCCGCGCGTTTTTGAAGGCACAGATGGGCGCTGGTACGATGCTGCCCCGCACAGGCAACGCTTTCCTATCGATCAAGGATGCTGACAAAACCTCCGATGTTCTGGATGCAGCGCGCATTCTAACAGAACAAACCTTCACCATTATCGCAACGCGCGGCACTGCCGCATGGCTGACTCTTCACGATATTCCCTGCCAAATCGTGAACAAAGTTTACGAGGGCCGCCCCGACATCACCGATATGATGAAAGATGAAAACATCCATCTTGTGATGAACACGACCGAGGGCGCGCAAGCGGTCGAGGACAGCAAAAGCATTCGCTCTATCGCCCTGTATGATCGTATCCCTTACTATACCACGGCTGCAGGCGCTTACGCCGCCGCGCTGGCGATCAAGGCACAGGCAGAGGGTGATATTGGCGTGAAATCGCTTCAGGGATAATGTAAGGAAAAGTTCCAGATGTCAGGCATCGCCGCAAAGATCGCCCACAGTGCAAGTGATATGATCGCTGGCATGGCTCCCTCCCTGCTTGATGGGCTGTTTGTCTTTGCCAGCACAACAGATAATGAGCTTTTGATCCGAACAGCGCCCCATGTAAGGGGACTGTTTCTAGAGGCGGAAGGCAGTTCTCTGATATTGCCGCTAGATGTAGCAACTGCCGAAGGTTTGGATATTTCGGCGCCTATGCACTGCATTACCCTTACGGTTCATTCTGCACTCGATGGTGTTGGCCTTACCGCTGCGGTAGCCTCTGCGCTGGCAGACCATAACATCCCTTGCAACATGGTCGCGGCCTTTTACCATGACCATGTTTTCGTCCCTGAGACAGACGCAGCTAACGCAATGCGCATCTTACAAGCACTCCAGAAAAACCAATGCGCCAGTGAAAGCCCATAAACTCCGCTTTTAAATCGCACATCCCTGAAATATCCGCTAAAATCATCCAAGCCTTCCCGAGGTGTCCGCAGTCTTTCGCGCCCAAGAAAAGTTACCCACAGGAATTAACCGACCTAAGTCACTGCCAGTAAAGAGGAATAAGAGATGTACACACCCGCAATTACAGGCACTGGCGTATTCACGCCCGATCAGGTCATCACCAACGCCGAACTGGTCGCGTCCTTTAATGCTTATGTGGATATCTACAACGCAGAAAATGCAGCGCAGATTGCAGCAGGCGCGCTCCCTGCCAAGGACTACTCCTCGGAGGAATTCATCCTGAAAGCTTCCGGCATTAACCAGCGCTATGTAATTGATAAAGAAGGCATCCTAGACCCGAACGTCATGCACCCCCTTCTGCGCCAACGCAGTGATGACGAACCCTCGTTAATGGCGGAAATGGCGCTGGATGCTGCAACAAAGGCTCTTGAGGCGGCAGGAAAGACAGCTGCCGATGTCGATGCCGTTATCTGCGCAGCCTCAAATCTCGAACGCGCTTATCCCGCAGTGGCCATCGAAATACAAAACCTTCTTCAGATCAACGGCTTCGCTTTTGACATGAATGTGGCTTGCTCCTCTGCGACCTTCGGCATTCAAGCTGCCGCGGACATGATCCGCTCTGGCTCAATCCGGAGTGCGCTTGTGGTTAATCCTGAAATTTGCTCAGCGCATCTGGAGTGGCGCGATCGCGACTGTCATTTCATATTCGGCGATGTCGCCACGGCCGTTTTGATTGAGCGCGCGGAGGATGCGACGGGGTCGTATTTTGAAATCAGATCAACGCGCTGCGCGACGGACTTTTCCAATAACATTCGCAACAACAACGGCTTTTTGCGCCGTTCCCGCCCTGACGGTGTTGCAGACCGTCGCGATATGCAATTCATGCAAAACGGGAGAAAAGTGTTTAAGGAAGTGTTGCCTATGGTGGCAGATCACATCGCCGGGCATATGGCTGAAGAAACCGTCCACGCTGATGATTTGAAACGTATTTGGCTGCATCAGGCGAATAAATCTATGAACGATTTTATCGGGAAGAAAGTTCTAGGACGCACTCCGGAAGAAGGAGAGCAGCCCAACATTCTACAAGATTACGCAAATACATCTTCCGCAGGGTCGATGATTGCATTCTCCAAGTATTCTGACGACCTGAATGATGGTGATGTCGGTCTTATCTGTTCGTTCGGTGCTGGATATTCGGTGGGCTCGGTTATCGTCGAAAAACACGGCTAGATGTCCTTCAGTGACACCCGTTTATGCACCTGCTCGGCACTCTCTACCCGCTCGGAGTAGCGGTCGACAAGGTAGTCAGACCGCCCCCTTACCAGCCATGTAAACTTTACCAGCTCTTCCATGACATCCACGATGCGGGCGTAAAACGGTCCTTCTGGCAGCCGCCCTTCACTGTCAAACTCCAACCATGCCTTCGGGATACTAGACTGGTTCGGAATGGTGATCATCCGCATCCAGCGTCCTAATATACGCATTTGGTTGACCGCATTGAAGGACTGAGAGCCCCCCGAGACCTGCATGATCGCCAGTGTCTTACCCTGCGTGGGCCGTATGCCGCCCTGCAACGACAGCGGCAACCAGTCAATCTGGCTCTTTATGATCCCTGTCATCGCGCCATGCCGCTCAGGACTGGACCAAACCATCCCCTCCGACCAAACGGCCAGATCCCGCAATTCCACGACCTTGGGATGATCATCCGCTGCATCGTCTGGCTGGGGAAGACCACGCGGGTCAAACATCTTTGTCTCACACCCGAGGTGCCGCAAAATGCGCGCCGCTTCTTCTGCTGCAAACCGCGAATAACTCTGCGCCCGCAAGGAGCCATAGAGCAATAGGATGCGCGGTCTATGACCTGCATCATCAGGGGATTTCAGTGCGTCTACGTCAATCTGCGCAAGTGCATCCATGACGGCCGCAGGAAGGGGCTCAGACACTTTCGTCTTCCAGATGGAGCTTCATATCCACCAAAACCTGCTGCAACAACGAGGTTTCCTTCAACAGCCTCTTGGCCTCGTTCACTGTGATCTTACCATCAGCGATGGACTGCTGATATTCGCCCATCAGCATCGCAAACCGTTGGCTAAGTGCGATAACATCCGAATTCACGCTGCCCCTCGTCGTGTCATTCGCGCGCCGCTCATCAAACTCGACCCGTGCACCAGAAAGCTCTGCAAGCGCTTGCGTCACGTGAGGATATCCCGCAGCCATTTCGAGCGCTGCAACAGCGTCAATTGGCATAAACCTGTCCGAATGTTCGTCGTGGTCCGAGTAATAGCGGCCAAGCGTAGCTTTGGATTTGCCTGTAACATCACAGGCGGCCTCTACCCCCACCGCTTTGACCAATGCCTCGGTATGCTTTTTCAAATAATTGGCGGCTGCACCCATAGAGAAAAACCTTAAATCGCTGCACGTTTATGCCAGCATAAAATTCATGCCTGCAAAGACCTAGTGCATTTTCCCCCTAAATTTGTCAATCATAAGCTGACTGACTTGCACAGCGCACCGCTTGCCGCATAAATACGCAGATGGCCAAGCTTTATTTCAATTATTCAACAATGAACGCAGGAAAATCGACCGTCCTGCTCCAAGCAGCGCATAACTACCGTGAGCGCGGCATGGTCCCTTATCTCATCACTGCCCAACTCGACAATCGCGCTGGCGAAGGTCGCATTGCGTCGCGCATCGGCATCGCCCAGTCAGCCGATACATTCCACAGCGACGAAGATATCTTTGCCAAGATAGAAACCCGCCTCGCAACCGGCCCTTGCGCCTGTATATTCGTAGACGAGGCGCATTTTCTTAGCGATGCCCAAGTCTGGCAACTGGCGCGGGCGGTGGATGATCTGGGCGTTCCAATCATGTGTTACGGTTTGAGGGTTGATTTCCAAGGAAGGTTGTTTCCCGGCTCTGCTGCCTTGCTGGCCCTGTCAGACGAGATGCGCGAGATCCGCACGATCTGTCATTGTGGAAAAAAGGCAACCATGGTGGTCCGCAAGGATGCAACAGGTCAGGTGCTCCGTGAAGGCGCGCAGGTACAGATCGGCGGCAACGAAAGCTACATTTCCCTGTGCCGCCGGCATTGGCGCGAGGCGATGGAGGACCGCTAAACCGGATTTGGCGGAGTATCGCCACGAAAGAATGCTTGTAGATTCTCAACTACCATACGCCCCATATCCACACGCACCTCCGCAGTAGACGTACCCATATGCGGTAATAGCACTACGTTATCCAGATCCCGCAGCGCTTGGGGAACGTCCGGCTCGAATTCGTAAACATCGAGGCCCGCGCCCCCTATTTTGCCCTGCGTCAGCGCCTCAATAAGGGCTGCCTCCTCAATCACATCGCCGCGCGCAATGTTAATCACGCGGGCATGCGATTGCATGGCCCCCAGTATCTCAGCATTGATCATATGGCGCGTCTGCGGACTTGCTGGCACGGCAGTGACCAGCACATCAACATGCGCGGCCAAGCTCTTTAGATCGCTGTGATATACAGCATCGAAATCCAGATCTTTTTCAGTGCGGCCAAAGTAATGAACCGTCATCCCGAAACCGAAGTGACAGCGCCGTGCAATTGCCTGTCCGATGCGACCCATGCCCACAATACCGACCGACTTGCCGCTTAAATGCAGCCCCAGCATCTGGGTTGGATGCCAACCCTCCCAAGTGCCGGAACGGACCAGTCGCTCGCCTTCTCCAGCGCGGCGTGCACTCATCAACATGAGCGTCATAGCAATGTCAGCTGTGGCGTCTGTTACAGCGCCGGGCGTGTTGGTCACCGTAATGCCACAGGCTTTCGCAGCGGCGACATCGATATGATTATACCCGACCCCGAAGTTGGCTAAAATCGCGCAGCGAGGTGAGGGCACACCGGCAAACACTTCGCCTGAGAACTGATCCCCCAATGTGCACATAACACCGTCATAGTCGCGTAGCGCCGCCGCCATCTCTTCTGCGCTCAGCGGGTGCGTCTCATCACGGCGCACGACGTTCAAACCCTCAAGCGAGGCATAAACTTCATCGGGCAAGAGCCGGCCAATCAATACTTTTTTCAATGCATCCGCCCTCCCAGTGGCGTGGTTTGATCCGGTACTGCAAGGACAACCGCTCCGTTCTCGTCCGGCAATCCCAGCACCAGTACTTCTGACATAAATGGTCCGATCTGACGCGGTGGAAAATTTACAACCGCCAGAACCTGCCGCCCGATGAGGCCTTCAGGCGTATAATGCACCGTCAACTGCGCAGAGGTCTTGCGCACTCCTATGTTCTCTCCGAAATCAATCCACATCTTGATCGCCGGTTTGCGGGCTTCGGGGAATGCCTCCGCCTTGATAACGCGGCCTGTGCGGACGTCGACTTTCATAAAATCGTCAAATGATAATTCAACCATTTGCCAACTCCCTTGATCTGTCCGCCGCTGCCGCAACCGCGCGTTTCAGCAGCGGGGGAAATCCGTTTTGCGCGTCCATCAGAACCTCAAGGGCTGCCTGCGTCGTGCCATTGGGGCTAGTGACATTCACCCGCAGCTGCGCTGGATCCTCATCCGATCGCATCGCCAGCGCGCCGGCCCCCGCAACAGTTGCCCGCGCCAACTGAAGGGCCATCGCTTCGGGCAAGCCCAGCGAGACGCCCGCCGCTGCCATCGCCTCGATCATATGAAACACATATGCCGGACCGGAGCCGCTTACGCCGGTGACGGCGTCAATCTGCGCTTCCTCGCTCAGGCGCACAACCTCACCTACCGCCAACAAAAGCGCTTCGGCCTCATCCAGACCTTTTTCGCCTGCATGCACATTACCAACAATCGCCGTAATCCCCTGCGAAATCGCGGCGGGTGTGTTGGGCATGGCACGCACTACAGGTGTTTCTGCTCCCAATGTCGTCTCGAAAAATGCGATCGGCGTGCCTGCAGCCACACTCACGAACAGGGTATGGCCATTACCCATTTTGCGCAGCGTGGGCAGCGCCTCGGCCATCATCTGAGGCTTCACGGCGACCAATACGATGGCAGGACGCTCTGGCAGGTCTGCGTTCAGATGCACGCCGGTCTCTTTCAGCCAATCGGACGGAAATGGATCCTGCACCCAGACAGAAGATGGGGGCAAACCACGACCCAGCCACCCCGCAAGCATCGCAGATCCCATCTTTCCGCAGCCCAGCAAAACAAGCCCGTCTGCGGCAATTCGTGAATTTTTCATACGTCCCCCGATTTTATGTCGGGATAAGAGTTACGCCCGCCCGTAGGCCTCTGCAATGGCGACTTGCAGCGCGTCTTGTGGCGTCCGGTCGCCCCAAACCACAAGCTGCATCGCAGGATAATACCGCTCCGCACTCGTTACTGCGGCGCCGATCATAGTGTCGATCTGCTCAGGCGATGCGATATGCCCGCCCGCGAGAACGAGGCCGTAGCGGTAAATCATCATCTGCTGCTCGGCCCAATAGCTGAACGCGCCCGCCCAGCATCGGTCATTCACATCATTGAGCAGACCATAGAGCGCGGGGATCTTATCCTCCGGTGGCTCCATCTCAAAACTGCAAATCAGGCGTAGTGTTTCGTCATAGGCCGACCATGCCAAGGTGACCTGATAGGTCCGCCACTGGCCTTCTACTTCCATCGCGATCTGTTCGTCGGAAATCCGGTCGAACACCCAGTCATGATGCTCGGCTAATGTTTCGACAATGTCGATAGGATGAACGTCATCTTCAATATACTGCTCGGACAGGGCCATTCAGCCACCTCTTTTGTTATCTCCAGAACGGTGGGGCATGTAACCTGCCCCCTAGTTTTGGGTGCTTTCGCTATAAGACGCGTGTTTGCCTGTACGTCCTACAATATATGGTGGCGTGATGGGTAGGGTCTGGCAAGTCTTTTTCTGGGGATAACCCAAGACAAACGCGAATAACCCGATTTACAGCCCCAACCAGCTAATTTTTATGGAGTTTTGGGACTAGTGTTGCCGCCGCTGCACTAACATATCCAAAAAAAATCGCCCCGACCGGATGGTGGGGCGATCTTGCGTAACGCAATATTTGCCGAAGTCGGGCGACAGCGCGCCCGCCTGATCAGGACTTTTCGAGTGCGTCCAGTCGCGCTTTGAGCGCTTCGTTCTCTTCACGTGCTTTTTGGGCCATCGCGCGGACCGCATCGAATTCATCACGGGTCACAAAATCGCGGTCCGCAAGCCAGCGGTCCATCATTCCTTTGAGGGCATTTTCGGCCTCATCCTTAGCCCCTTGCGCCACGCCCATCGCGTTGGTCATGATCTGGCTGAGGTCGTCAAAAATTTTATTGCGGGTCTGCATCGGGTCTCTCCACTGGCTTCTCTTTATATATGGGGCCGGTTGCGGCGCCATGCAAGGTTGACATCGCCTGCCAGCCGCGCTCAATCACCGCATGCATGCTTTGATCCCCTTCCCCGACATCTCGCCCGAGATTTTTTCCGTCACCCTGTTCGGCATGACGTTCGCGCTGCGCTGGTATGCGCTGGCCTATATTGTAGGAATACTTGCAGGTTGGCGGCTGGTGCTACGTGCTGCACAAACTCCGCGGCTGTGGCGCTCTGATAAACCGGTAATGACAGCAAATCAGATCGAGGACTTGCTTACTTGGGTGATCCTCGGGGTGATCCTCGGGGGGCGTATGGGCTATGTTCTCTTTTACCAGCCCGATTTCTATCTCTCCAATCCTGCGCAAATCCTGCGGGTCTGGGAAGGGGGCATGTCCTTCCATGGCGGAGCCATTGGTGTGATTATTGCCGCGGTTCTATATACGGGGCGGTACAAGATTGCGCGCGTCAGCGCCGGCGATCTCGTTGCTCTGGGCATTTTTCCGGGTCTGCTGTTGGGGCGTCTGGCAAATTTCATCAACGCCGAGCTCTGGGGCCGTCCCACGGATTTACCGTGGGGTGTAGCGTTTCCAACAGAAGCTGCGCAATTTTGCCCTGATGTAATTGGTATCTGCGCCCGCCATCCCTCGCAGCTTTACGAGGCCATGCTTGAAGGCGCTATTCTCGGCGCCCTGCTCGTTTGGCTCGCATGGCGGCGCGGTGCTTTCAAAACGCCGGGTCTAATTATGGGGACCTTCCTCGCGGGCTACGGAATTGCACGCTTCATGGTCGAGTTTTTCCGCCAGCCTGATGCGCAGTTCATAACAGAAGGCAATCCGCTGGGCCTCGCGCTGCACTACGGTGGCTTTGGCCTCACCATGGGGCAACTCCTGTGCTTGCCGATGATCGCAGTGGGACTTTACTTTATCCTGAGCGCCCCGCGCCGCGCATGAGCTTGCGCGACATCATCAGCGCACAAATCTTGGCGCAAGGGCCGATGCGTATTGATGACTACATGTCAATCTGCCTGCTGCACCCCGTCCACGGCTACTACACTACACACATGCCATTTGGCACTGCGGGCGATTTCATCACAGCACCCGAGATAAGCCAGATGTTCGGCGAACTGGTAGGCCTGTCGCTGGCGCAGGCATGGCTGGATCAGGGGGCACCCGCCACCTTCACGCTGGCAGAGCTCGGCCCCGGTCGTGGCACCCTCATGGTCGATGCAATGCGTGCCGCATCCCGTGTGAAAGGGTTTTGCAAGGCCGCCCAAATTACGCTGCTGGAAGCTTCACCCAGTTTGCGGGCGGTTCAGGCCGATACTCTGGCAGACTATCGTCCGCAGTGGATCGACAGCCTCGGCGCCCTCCCTCAACAGCCGACATATGTTATCGCAAACGAATTTTTCGACGCGCTGCCAATCCGCCAGTTTGTACGTGAAGGCAGCCGCTGGCGCGAACGGCAGGTGGGTGTGAAGGACGGTGCACTGGTATTCGGCCTTGGCCCCGCCCAGCCACAGCCCGCCCTTGCCCACCGCCTTGAAGATACCCGCGACGGTGACCTGATCGAGGATTGCGCCGCGGCTGCACCTCTTCTGGCAACCATCTGCAAACGTATTTCCGGGCATGGCGGTGCAGCCCTCGTTTTTGACTATGGCGACTGGCGCAGCGTCGGTAACACGCTGCAAGCGGTTCAAAACCATGCGCCGACATCCCCTCTCGCAGAGCCCGGCGATGCCGACCTGACTGCCCATGTGGATTTCGAGCCGCTAGTGCGCGCAACGGTCTCCTGCACCCCCAGCCGTGTCACCCCCCAAGGCGTTTTCCTCGAACGCCTCGGAATCACTACACGGGCGCAGGCATTGGCCAAAACCCTCTCAGGCAAAGCGCTCGAAGGACACATTGCTGCACATCGCCGCTTGACGCACCCTCAGGAAATGGGAAACCTGTTCAAGACTTTCGGGATTGTCCCCGAGGGTGCGCCTATGCTGCCTGGATTAGAAATATGACCCTCGAGATCCTCACTTCCGATGCGCTCCCCGTACGGCACGGGTTCTTTACCCGCCGGGGCGGGGCGTCCTCGGGTGTGTTCGCAGGTCTCAACTGCGGGCAAGGCTCCTCCGATCAGGCCGAAATTGTTGCAATCAACCGCGCACGGGTTGCCGATGCTATGGGCGTTTCTCCGACGCATTTGCTGGGCGTCCATCAGATCCACTCCGCTACAGCCCTACCTGTTGATGCACCCTTCGTTGATAAGCCCCGCGCCGATGCGCTGGTGACTTCGACCCCCGGTTTGGCCCTCTCTGTGCTGAGCGCCGATTGTCAGCCTGTACTCTTTGCCGATGCGCAGGCGGGTGTGATCGGCGCAGCCCACGCAGGCTGGCGCGGTGCTCTGGACGGGGTACTGCATGCCACCGTGGATGCAATGGAAGGGTTGGGCGCCAAGCGCCAAAACATCACCGCCGTAATTGGCCCCGCCATCAGCCAGCGCGCCTATGAAGTCGGACCCGAGTTCATGGAGAGCTTCATGGACGAAAACCCCGAATATGCCCGCTACTTCATCAATGGCTCGGGGGACCGGATGTTGTTCGACCTTCCCGGTTTTGGCCTGAACCGTCTGCGCGCCGCCGGTGTTGGCCATGCAGAGTGGACGCGGCACTGTACTTTCTCTGATGCAGCGCGATTCTACTCCTACCGCCGTACCACGCACGCTAAAGAAGCCGACTATGGTCGTCTGATTGCGGCTATCACCCTGTGATCAGGGCACAATTGGGGCGAATTTAGCCCCGTGCCCGCCCTAATCAGAAGGGTCAGCGCAGACACCCCACCCCGCTACTGTTGCGCAAACGCGGATAATCCGCCTGAAATCCCTTGTTTTGAAAGCGCGACACGGATTAAGGCCACAGCGCCACAATCTGCGATAAAAGCTCCCCGAATATTTAGAAACTTTTTATGCAATGCCCAAAACGGGCCAGATTGCACCGCCATATTGATCTCAAGCAAAGGGCAGCGCCCAAAACAAAAATCAGACCCGAGGATGAGATCATGAAAACCAACACACGCTTCATCAAATCGATCACAAAAGCTGCCGCCGAGAATGACACTGTTATGCCTTGGGCCCGCGGCAAACGGCGCGCCGCATTTATCGCGAAGCGCAACGCAGAAGCAGCCCCGCAGCGCAAAACCGCTTAATCGAAATTCCCCCCGACATCAGTACGCCACACCATCACCGGACTGATGCATACTCCCGCCCCTCCCCGCGTCGAATCGCAGGGAGGGTTTTTTTGTTTCTGCTGACGATTTACGCCCCGGATCATGGTCGGCGCTGACCTGACTAAGGCAAAATGTGGCAGAAGCTTCAGGAATTAGAGAAACAAAACACCTAAGATTAACTGGATTGATCGCATAAGCTGCTTAAAAGTCGCGTAAACTTTGACAATGAGGCGCAAACATGGCGAATTGGGTCTTACGAAAGACATGAAATGACAAATACCGTTATTTCCGTCGTTGTCGGTGGGGGCCGACGAAGGATGTGACAAAGCCATGATAGGTTACGCACATGACATTGACTGCCAACTCCGCTGCCCCGCGCGGCGCACCATTTAATACAAGGTACGGAATGATGAATTCTTCACTTCCCGCCTCTGAGGGCCAGATAGCCCAAGCTGCGATGCCAAAGCGCACCTACGAAGTTGCAGCGTTGCGCGAGGACGGATCGCTTTATATCGGGCAGAGCACCGCACCGGCGATCCCTCTGTTCGAGAACGCTTTTTCCGCAATGACCCATGGCAGCCTAGTCCAGACACCGACGGGCCTTATTGCGGTCGAGGATCTCCAGCCCGGCGATCTGGTCAATACAGCCTCCGGCGAGGCGGCTACCCTCACGTGGGTTGGTACCTCTACATTCTCCCCTGCCGATGCGGGCAAGCGGACGCCCCTTATCAGGATCATGCCCGACGCGCTCGGTCAGTCGCGCCCCGAGCGGTCGCTCACTGTTGGACCCGGTGCGCGTATCCTGCACACCCCAGCCGCCTTGCGTGGCGTGGCCGATGGCAAGCAGCTCTTGACCCCTGCATCCAAGCTGGTTGACGGTGTCAATGTAATCGAAATTACGCCTCCGACGGCGACACGGATGTTTCACATCTGTCTGTCACGCCATGCCGTGATCAACGTAAACGGGATTGAGATGGAGACCTTTCATCCGGGCGCTACTGCACCGCGTGAAGTGAGCCATTCGATGCGCGACCGCTTTCTCTCGTTGTTCCCGCGCATCAGCCATCTGTCGGATTTCGGTCCGCTCGCCCATCCGCGCGCACCGGAAATCGACACGCATTAATGCCGGCTACCGCAAGCTTAATCTGTCTTTCGAAATATCTATCCCAAGCGCGCAGGCCCCCTATCAGGCCTTAACGCTCAGACGTTCCTCCAAGACGTCAAACGGAACGCCAGGCTCATCCTTGGCGTTCCGGATGACGAGTGAGGTTTTAACGCTTGCCACATTGGCCGCTGTTAGCAACTGCCCAGTCAAAAAGCTCTGGAAGCTTGATAAATCAGGGGCGACACATTTAAGTACAAAATCAACTTCACCGTTCAGCATGTGACATTCACGCACAAACGACCATGCGCGGCAACGGTCCTCAAAGGCCGACAGGTCAGCCTCGGCTTGACTGTTCAGTCCGACCATCGCAAACACCTGCACCTCGAAACCCAGTTCGCGGGCATCTACCTGTGCATGATAACCACGGATAAACCCCTGCTCTTCAAGAGTTCGCACACGGCGCAGGCATGGCGGTGCAGAAATGCCAACCCGCTTTGCCAATTCTACGTTCGTCATCCGGCCATCCGCCTGCAATTCGGCAAGGATTTTGCGGTCTATCGGGTCAAGTCGCGGTCCGGCCATGTGTCCCCCTACAGCTTTTCGATTGTTATACAGATAACCACAACGCGCGCAATAATGTTTCACACGGACGCAATATTGTTTAAATTAGACTTCACCGTTCGTTATTCAGAAGGGAGAATACCAATGCTTCTACACCTAACTTACTCTCGATAAACAGGCCGTATTCACGCAATGGTTATCGTCGCCACAGCCACGCTGCGGCACAGGGGTTTAAGACCCGCTCGCCCCTGTATATATCCATGCTCAAACAGATTCCACTCAGATACCGTATAAAGGGTAGACCATGGCCGAAACACGCAAGACCAAGCTTTTGATCATCGGCTCCGGCCCCGCAGGATATACCGCCGGCGTCTATGCAAGCCGCGCGATGCTTAATCCTATCCTGGTGCAAGGGATTGAGCCAGGAGGTCAACTGACCACGACGACAGAGGTTGAAAACTGGCCCGGTGATACCGAAGTACAAGGCCCCGATCTGATGGTCCGTATGGAAGCACATGCAAAGGCCATGGGAACCGAGATCATTGGTGACATTATTACAAACCTCGATCTGTCCAAGCGCCCCTTTGTGGCCACCGGTGACAGCGGCACAGAATATGTAGCCGATGCCGTTATCCTCGCCACGGGCGCCCGCGCCAAATGGCTGGGGCTGGAGAGTGAAGAAAAATTCAAAGGCTTCGGGGTTTCGGCCTGTGCAACATGTGACGGATTTTTCTACCGCGGTCAGGAGATTGTCGTCATCGGCGGCGGCAACACTGCGGTCGAGGAAGCGCTGTTCCTGACAAACTTTGCCTCCAAGGTGACACTGGTGCACCGCCGCGACGAATTGCGCGCCGAAAAAATCCTCATAGACCGCCTCGAGAAAAACCCAAAAATCGTCCCGATGTGGTTCAACCAACTCGATGAAGTTTACGGCACTGACAGCCCCTTGGGCGTCGAAGGCATCAAGGTCAAAAACACACAGACGGGCGAGATTACGGATATTCCGTGCAAGGGTGTGTTTGTCGCCATCGGCCACGCGCCCGCAAACGAGTTGGTTAAGGACAAGCTTGAAACCCATATGGGTGGATATGTTGTAACCAAACCCGACAGCACCGAAACATCCATACCGGGTGTATTTGCAGCAGGTGACCTGACTGATCACAAGTACCGTCAGGCAGTTACCAGCGCCGGCATGGGCTGCATGGCCGCCCTCGAAGCAGAGCGTTTTCTGGCAGAAGTCGGTGATGATGCGGGCAAGGATATGTCCCTGCCCCTCGGCTACGGGGCCGTAGTGGATGAAGATGCCTAAGGGATGAATCGGGGGCGCAGACGGCAAATCCGGCGAAACAACGCCGGTGATCTCTAAATTGCGCCCCTTCTGTGCGGTAGAACCCTACAATTCGGCCTGCGCAGGCTTGATTTATGTGCATTCCGGACGTTAGGACGATCGCATAGACGGACTTAACCCGATTTCCAAAAAAAGAGATATGGCATGACCAGCGCAAACCTTGCACCGATCCCAGAACTTTACGTGTCCTACGATTCTGCCCAAAAGCTCAAGAACGAGGCCGCCAGTCTGGTCAGTCATGATCTGACTCCTCGCCAGATTTGCGACCTCGAGCTATTGATGAACGGTGGCTTTAATCCGCTCAAAGGCTTTTTGTCCGAAGCCGATTACGATGGTGTTGTCGAGAACATGCGCCTTGCCGATGGTAGCTTGTGGCCGATGCCTATCACTCTTGACGTTTCCGAGGAATTTGCGGGCAAGCTCGAAATCGGTCAGGACATTGCACTGCGTGATCAGGAAGGTGTGATCCTTGCCACCATGACTGTCACCGACAGCTGGACGCCGAACAAAGCACGCGAAGCTGAAAAAGTGTTCGGCGCCGATGACGATGCGCACCCCGCCGTCAACTACCTGCACAATCAAGCCGGTAAAGTATATCTTGGCGGTCCGGTCACCGGCATTCAGCAGCCTGTGCATTATGATTTCAAATCACGCCGCGACACTCCCAATGAGCTGCGCGCCTATTTCCGCAAAATGGGCTGGCGCAAGGTTGTCGCCTTCCAGACCCGCAACCCGCTGCACCGCGCGCATCAGGAACTGACGTTCCGCGCCGCACGCGAAGCACAGGCGAACCTGCTGATCCACCCCGTTGTCGGCCTGACTAAACCGGGCGATGTCGATCACTTCACCCGCGTGCGCTGCTATGAGGCGGTCCTTGACCAGTACCCACAAGCAACGACATCCATGTCCTTACTCAATCTCGCAATGCGCATGGCCGGTCCGCGCGAGGCGGTTTGGCACGGCCTGATCCGCAAAAACCACGGCTGCACCCACTTCATCGTGGGGCGCGATCACGCAGGCCCCGGCAACAACTCCAAGGGCGAAGACTTCTACGGACCCTATGATGCTCAGGACCTGTTCCGGACCCATCAAGAAGAAATGGGTATCGAGATGGTTGATTTCAAACACATGGTCTGGGTGGCAGAGCGTGCCCAGTATGAGGCCATGGACGAAATCAAAGATAAAGATGACGTCACCATCCTCAACATCTCCGGCACCGAGTTGCGCCGCCGCCTACAGGAAGGTCTGGAAATCCCCGAGTGGTTCTCCTTCCCCGAAGTCGTAACCGAACTGCGCCGCACCAAGCCACCGCGTAACAAGCAGGGCTTTACTGTCTTCTTCACCGGCTTCTCCGGTTCCGGGAAATCCACAATTGCGAACGCACTTATGGTGAAGCTGATGGAGCAGGGCGGCCGTCCTGTAACCCTTCTGGACGGCGACGTTGTGCGCAAAAACCTCAGCTCCGAACTGGGATTTAGCAAAGAACACCGCGACCTCAACATCCGCCGCATCGGCTATGTTGCGTCCGAGATCACTAAAAACGGCGGCATCGCTATTTGTGCGCCCATCGCGCCATACGCAACGACACGTCGCGCGGTACGCGAAGACGTAGAGCAGTTTGGCGCATTTGTCGAAATCCACGTCGCCACTACGATCGAAGAGTGCGAGCGCCGCGACCGCAAGGGCCTATACAAGCTCGCCCGCGAAGGCAAAATCAAGGAGTTCACAGGGATTTCAGACCCCTACGACGTTCCTGCAAATCCTGAACTGAGCGTAGAGACAGAGATCGTTGATGTAGATAACTGCGCCCATCAGGTTCTGCTCAAACTGGAATCCATGGGTCTGATCAAAGCTTGATCAGCTGACGACGCACAAACAAAGAATGCCAGCCTTGCGGGGCTGGCATTCTTTGTTTTCCAGTCGGTCATGCAGTGTGGCCGCTTAACCGAATTATAATCTGTACCCATATTCCCACCTGCTGACTTAAAGCCATGCTCCCATGCAGCAAAAGCCGCTTTACGGTTCCATCTGCGCCGACCGCATAAATCTGCATAAACGGGTTTTTATCTGCTTATGTTATTCCAGATGGGCCAACCCCGACATAACCAAGGCGCCCTGCCCTGACACTTTGACCCCTGTAATTTCGTCCCTTGGTCCCAGGACCTCAACCCGCGCCTTCCCTGCGCGCCCCAAGCCGTGCCCCTGTTCAGCTGTAAAAATCGGCTCTTTGATCAGATCATTTGCCCACAGATACGCCGCCATACAGCCCGTTGCAGATCCGGTGAATGGATCCTCAGGCGGGCTGGGCGGCGCCATCAGAAGACGGCTAAATGTATCGCCATCCTGTGTCGCGCCCTCAAGGCAGACCCAAAATGGCTCCATGACATCAGTGATTTTCAAGCCTTGGGCGGTGGCGTAATCAGCCAGCGCCCGCTGATCCAGTGTTGCCCGTGCCAGTGTCGCACGGTCGCGCACCAAAGTGATGCAAAAAGGTAATCCAGTCGAAACAATTTGAGGCGGGTGTACGATATCAGAAGCCTTAAGCCCGCCCACAGCCGCTACCAGCCCCGCATCGACCGTCGCGCCAAATTCGGGTCTGTTCTGGGTCATCGTGACATAATCGCCCTGCACGCTCACAGGGACCAGACCTGCAGCTGTCTCCAGCACCAATGGCCCGTCAGTGATCATACCGCGTCGGCGCATCGCAACAACGGTGGCAACCGTCGGATGACCGGCAAAGGGTATCTCACGACTCGCCAGAAAATATCGCACACGAATATCGGCTACATCGGAGGGGCCGGTGAACGTACATTCCACCAGCGATGTCTCGCGGACATAGGCGCGGCAGACTGCTTCGGACAGCGCTGCACCACCGTGCACCACCGCGCAACCGTTGCCACCAAAGACACTACCGGTGAATGCGTCTACCCAGTCAAATTCGAACGCCATATCTTTCTCCAACACAAAAAGGGGCCGCATCCCTGCGACCCCTCAACATTCTGCACCTGATCCAGAGGGTCAAGGCGTTCTTCAAACCTGACCTCACAGATCGAGGAAATTAGTGCACCAATACAGGTGCATAGTTATGCTCACGCGCCAGATCGAACGCAAGTTTGCGGTCACCTACCAGTGCCAATTGCTGCCCGTCCGCATTGTGAACGGCATAGAGCTGTTCCAGACCTTCGGCCTGATCACGTACCTCGCGCGGAAGGTCAGTCACGGAAATAGTCTTGACGTAAACGGTCCGGTCCGCCGGTCCTGTCATTTCTGTAGTCCCCATACTCTTTACCCCTTACGAATGTTAATGGTCTGAACGACCGTTTCAGGCTTGGCTTGGGTCAGGTCGACATGCAGCAGACCGTTCTCCATGAGAGCCTCACCCACTTCGACACCATCCGCCAACACAAAACTGCGCTGGAACTGGCGCCCAGCGATTCCGCGGTGCAAAAACACGCGGCCCTCGCTATCGTCATTTTGCCGACCGCGAATGACCAACTGACGGTCCTCTACAGTGATCGACAAATCACCTTCCCCAAAACCGGCCACAGCAAGTGTGATGCGGTAGCTCCGCTCGGAGGTTTGTTCGATATTAAAGGGCGGATAGCCCTCATTGCCGGATTTGGCACTGCGTTCCAGCACCCGCTCCAGCTGTTCAAATCCCAACATATGGGGATAAGAGGCAAGCGTTAGTTTCGTCATTGTCCAGCCGTCCTTATAATAGCAAGCGACAGTCACGTGACGCCCCGTATTTGGCTGCGTCACATCCTAAATATGGGAGCGGCAAGCATTCCGCGCAAGGGCTATGCTAAAATCTCGTTACCGCTTATGAGTAAACGCGCAATTGTTAATCAGAATCAGAGCACCCATGAACGAACCAACAGATCTCTCCATGAAAAACGATGAGGTCCTGCGGGTCGAGCTCGAGATTTTTCGCCGCGAGCACCGTGACCTGGACGAGGCCATCCGTGCGCTCAGCGAGCGCGGTGTCGCCGACCAGCTCACCCTGCAACGTCTCAAAAAGCGCAAACTGCTGCTTAAAGACCGAATTGCACTGATCGAAGATCGCCTTACACCGGACATCACTGCCTAACGCTTCGCTCGCTTAGCTGCGTGCCGTGATTGCGACATCGGCACTTGTCAGCAAAGTTTGGCGCCTTCCCCACATTGCCCCGCCCGACCTTATGGCTATAATGTACGCTTAATCTCCCGACGCAAAGGCCGCAGCGCTATGAGCACTCCACCCGTTGGCATCATCATGGGTTCCCAGTCGGACTGGCCCACCCTGCGCGAAGCAGCGACCCTGCTTGACGAGCTTGGCATCCCCTACGAAGCGCGAATCGTCTCTGCGCACCGCACCCCCGACCGGTTGTGGGAATACGGAAAAACAGCAGTGGATCGTGGCCTGCACGTGATCATCGCAGGAGCCGGCGGGGCGGCGCATTTGCCAGGCATGATGGCTTCCAAAACCCGCGTGCCGGTGATTGGCGTACCCGTGCTGACCAAAGCGCTGTCGGGTGTCGACAGCCTCTATTCCATTTTGCAAATGCCCAAAGGCTTCCCTGTCGCGACCATGGCCATCGGTGCACCCGGCGCTGCGAATGCCGCGCTCATGGCGGCGGGCATTCTCGCGCTCAACGATCCCGCACTTGCCGTGCGCCTCGATGCGTGGCGCGCTGCCCTTTCCGCCTCTATACCCGAAAGCCCGACTGATGACTGATCCTCTGCCCACGGGCGCAACCATCGGTATTCTGGGCGGTGGCCAGTTGGGCCGCATGCTCAGTGTCGCCGCTGCCCGTCTTGGCCTGCGCACCCATATCTACGAGCCGGGCAGCAATCCTCCCGCCGCCGATGTAGCCCATGCCGTGACGACCGCGCCGTATGACGATGTAAAAGCACTCACAGCTTTTGCCAATTCGGTCGATCTTGTGACTTATGAGTTCGAAAATATACCTACAGAAGCGCTCGATATCATCGAGGCTATTACACCCATTCACCCCAACAGGCGCGCCCTTGGCACCTCGCAGGATCGTCTGGTTGAAAAGAATTTCCTCCAAGACATCGGCCTGAAAGTGGCGCCCTTCGCCGACATCACCAATGACGCCAGCCTTGAAAGCGCGATTGCCAGCATCGGCACGCCCGCAATCCTTAAAACCCGCCGCTTCGGCTATGACGGAAAGGGGCAATCGCGCCTGAACACGTCACAGGATGCAGCGACAGCGCTCGCTGATATGGCAGGCGCACCTGCTATCCTTGAAGGTTTTGTTAATTTCAGTATTGAGATTTCGATCATCGCTGCGCGCAACCCACAAGGGCAAGTCGCCTGTTATGACCCCGGGGAGAACATCCACCGCGACGGCATTCTACACACCACCACGGTTCCCGCAACGATCCCGTCACGCCTGCGCACTGATGCGGTCCTGCTGGCTGCGAAGATTCTCAATACGCTGGAATATGTGGGGGTTATGGGGGTTGAACTATTTGTCACACCCCAAGGCCTGATCGTGAACGAAATTGCCCCACGTGTGCACAACTCAGGCCACTGGACCCAAAACGGCTGTGCAGTGGACCAGTTCGAGCAGCATATTCGGGCAATTGCGGGATGGCCTTTGGGCGACGGCGGCCGTCATTCGGATGTGGTGATGGAAAACCTGATCGGTGCCGATATGGATAAAGTACCGGCACTCGCAAAGGAACCTAACTGCGCCGTGCATCTCTATGGCAAAGTCGAGACAAAGGCGGGCCGCAAAATGGGTCACGTCAACCGTATCAAAAGCTGATCATTCGAGAGTTGCTCAGCCCATAAACCGCGCTGCGATCTCGCCTGTCATATAGCTTACACGACCCTGCACCAGCGTGGCCGCGACCCTTAGGCTTGACCGCTCCAACACCACCATATCCGCCCGCTTTCCCACGCTAAGCTCGCCGCGGTCTGACAGTCCCAAGACAGCTGCCGGACCGCCGGAGACCAGCGACCAAGCGCCCTTCAAATCCCGCATCCCGTTTTGCCACATCATCAACGCAGCGCGCCGCGCACTTGGGTAATGATAGTCAGAGGCCAGCGCATCGCAGTATCCCATTGATATGAGATCAACAGCCGAGACATTCAGATTGTGGGAACCGCCCCGGACGACGTTAGGGGACCCCATAACGACAATGCCGCCGGCATCCGCTGTTGCCTCCGCCGCCTCGAGCGTCTCGGGGAACTCGGCGACCTTGACGCCCCGCGCGGCCCATACTGCCCGCTGTGCGGCAGTGCTGTCATCATGGCTGCCCATAACAATACCGCGCTTACCCAGTTGCGCACACAGCCAGTCGAGAGCTGCGGGCACTTCGTCACTTTCGGCTTCCAGCGCCTGCATCAATGCCAGATGTGCCTCGGGACTGCGCCGCGCCTTGAGTGCTTGGGATACAAGCCTGCGCGGCTGCACTCCGGCTTGTAACCGGTCGTGCGGTAAATGATCATTGAAGACGATGTATCGCAGTCCCCAGTCCGACATTCGGTCCGGCAACTCATCATAAAAATCAAGCATGTGCGTCTCGAACCGCAATTGCCCGCGTAGATCTGTTACCATCGAAGGGGCAACATCACGCAAATGCGAAAACACCTGTTCAGCAAATTCATAGCTGCGCACGCCCCCTTCCCAGCTTATAAACTGTGCCAGTGTTGCAGTCGTGATCCCATTTGCCGCCAGTTCGGCTTCGACCGCGATGAGGCCCTCGGCCATCTGTTTCATCGCGCCGCGACGCGGGGCCAGATGCCGTTCAAAACCGTCTCCGTGGACATCGACAATGCCCGGCAATACGAGGTAGCCGGACAAGTCGACGCTGCGGCCAACGGGGCCATCCACGATTACACCCTGCGCAAAAGAAAGACCGTCGCGGTGAATACCCGCCGATCCAAGCACCTCAGCACCGGATAGATCAAGGTTTAACATCAGGCCCCGCAATTCCGGGGAGACAGCCCCCCTCAGGGCAGCCCAGCTGATCGAGGACAGCGCCGAACAATGTCATATCCGCCTCGAATTTTCCGGTGCGCAGAAAAGAAATCGTCTGTGCGATCACTCTTGGATTATTCATCATAAAGGTATGCGTGACCGGCAGAACCAGATGTGCACTCATGCCTTTCACACGGGTTGAATAAACAGCCACCTTGCCATCATCCTGCCCGGGGAGCAGCGACGAGAAATAGGGATTGAGCGATTGCGATCCAGCGATGACCCCGAGCTCGAAGTTTGCATCGGGAAGATTGCGGGGCAATGAAGTAGAACCGGTGCCCATTTGTAGACCCGCAGGACCGTTGATCCAGTCAAAGGCAATCACATCACGCAACTCGTCTACGATCTCGCTCCCCTGATTTGGCGGGCCCAACATCACTGCACGACCAACACGCTCGGCGCCGACATCAGCGACCCATTTGCGCAGTAAAATCCCCCCCATGGAATGGGTCACAAAATCGACTTTCTCGGTCCCGCAGGCCGCAACAGCATCAGGCACCGTCTCCCGCGTCAGCTCCCCGATAGGTGCTTCCGTTGAGGGGTATCCCGGCCGGATAACGCGCCAGCCTTCAGCTTCCAGCGCGGCCTCCATCAGGGCAAAGGAGGTTTCGGTCCGCGCCAAGCCGTGCAACAACACAACGCACCGCGCCTGCGCAGCACTTGCTGTTAAAAGCACAGCACATATGATCAGGGTAAGTCTCATGCGTTGCTGTCTAATCCCAATCGGCGCAGTTGTAATCCCCCATCGCGCCGTTGCGCAAAAAGGAGCGCATCCATGACCCCCACCACACCCCCTCGCCTCGCTGTGCGCGCCATTATCCTACATGAAAACCGACTCTTGTTGGTCAACGCCTGGCCGGCAGGAAAAAGCGATCTGATGTGCGCGCCTGGTGGCGGGGTCGAACGCGGCAGCTCGCTGCCCGACAATCTGATACGCGAGGTATTTGAGGAAACCGGCCTACGGATCATTGTAGGACGCCCCTGCCTCGTGAACGAATTCCACGATCCGAAGGGCAGTTTCCATCAGGTGGACGTCTACTTTTACTGTACTCTATCGGGTGCACCAACGCTTGATCACGACTGGCAGGATGTGGACGCGATTGTAACCGACCGTCGTTGGGTGACGCGGCAACAAATGGCACACATACGCACCAAACCCGACAGTCTTGCCGCCGTGGCATGGCGCGATGCGGACGCGCCAATGTATGATCCGCTTGAGCCGCTTATCGTTTAGCGGTCACCGACCAGCCGATGCCGCCCACAACCAAGGCCGCTGCGATCATAACAATAGGCGTTACCACCTCCCCAAGCATGACAGCGCCTGCAATGATGGCGATCACCGGCACGCTTAATTGGACTACCGCAGCCGTAGCCCCCTGCATTTGGCGTAAGACCGAATACCACAAAGCATAGCCTAGGCCGGACGTCACAGCGCCACACACAACCGCCAAGAACATTCCGGTCTGATCCGCCTCAAGCCCGCTTTTATAAAGCAGTACAGCAATGAGGGGCAGGCAGAGGATGAAATTGGCCCCTGTCGTCGCCAGCGGATCCGCTGCGGTGCGGCCCGCAATCGTGTAAGCAGCCCAACCGAGCCCCGCCAGACACATCAATGCAGCGCCTGCAGGATCGGTGACACTTTCCTCACCAGGCCATAGCACCAGCACCAGTCCGCAGAACGCCACACAAGCGCCCGTGACCTGCCGCGCCGTTGGCACCTGACCAGTGATCGCAGCATGACCAAACATCGTGATCTGCGTAACCCCGAACAGGATCAGCGCGCCCAGACCGGCATCGAGCGTCATATAGGCCATCGAAAAACCGACCATATATGCCGTCAAACTTACCGCACCCACGATCCGTACGCGCCGCAGCAGCGGCAGCGTGGCCCCACGCAAAAGCGCGATGCTGCCCAATGTCATCGCACCAGCAGCAACCCGCAGCACGGCAAAAGCACCGGGCCCGATATGGCCGCCTTCCACTGCCGCGCGTGTCAGAAGAGAGTTGGCGGCAAAGGCGCACATTGTAATGAGTGTTAGCAGGATCAATCGCATACTTCCGCCTACCCCGCCGCCCCCACATAGCCAAGTCCTATTTGCCCGCAGGGCAACCCCACTCAAGTTCTTGCACCAAGCATTCAAGTGAAAATAAACTCATCGTCATCGGCCAAGGTCGAAAGAAGGGCCTCAAGATCGCTGTGGTCTTGTGCCGTAAATACTGTTGTCCGGGAATCGATCATGTCGCGGATCTCGTGCTTGAACAGCGAGAGAACGGCACCTTGAACATCAGCATCAAGCAACGCTGCGGTAAGCCCTTGTTTGATGATTTCCTTTTGATGGGCCGTCTGGCGTATTAGATTACGGTGCTCCGCAGCAGATTGCATAGCACCCACCATAGAAAAACGAAGCTGCTCGGAAGTCATTGCGTCTTTTGTCAAAAAATCGTGGCAGCCGTTTCGCATCGCAGTAACGGCCGTTTTCATATCGCCGTTCCCTGTGATCATGATCGTCGCTACATCACTGTTGAGCCTGCTTTTCTGGATATACTCGAGCACCTCGAGACCGTCCCCCTGTGGCAGTCGGTAGTCTATGAGGATGAGGTCGAAGGCTTCATTTGCCACAGCGGCCTTTAACGCCGTAATCGTATCGACCTCGGAAAGCGCGACCATTAAATGGGTGTTCTGACTCAAGCGGCGAATACGTGCGCGGTCGAATGCACTGTCATCTAGCAAGAGGGTCTTAATAATCTGCGGAAATACCCGCTCCTCAGGGCCCAAGACTTCAACGGATACGGACATAGCTCTACCTTTTTTCTTTCGATACTTTGTGATCATGGTATCCGCTACATGCCTATCAAATTGTGAACCCCCACTGGGTCCAGCACGCTTTACTTCTCCAGAATTTAGGTTGAAATCTGACTAAATTGGGTCAATCCGTGCGATCGTGTAAAGCTGATCCAGCCTTAATGTGGGCCGTCGCAATCAGTCCGTCGCACAGCCGTGGGGGATCACCACATCAACGCGCAATCCGCGCTGATCACTTTGCACTTTGGATAATTCAACAGACCCGCCGTAATGCTGGGCCAGTTTGCGAACGTTAGCCAGCCCCATACCGGTTCCTTCAATTTCGTCACGCGGACGTAATGTGGTCATCGCCCCCAGCGCTTTTGAATAAAAGCGCTGGGGGATTCCCGGTCCATCGTCACAAACGGTTATGCGGATCATCCCGCCCTCCTGCCGCGTTTTCACGGTGATCCCGATGGCAGGTTTATCGTGGTGTTTGACTGCATTCCCGATTAGCGCACTCCACAGCATCAACGCGTCCTGCTCCCCCATCATCGCTGCACGGCAGCCGAAATCACGCGTCACCAAGATGCTGTCTGGCAGGCATAAACCGGATAAAACCTCCTCCAACGAGGCGTCCAGATCAACGCGTACAACCTCCTGTAATCGTCCGACGCGGGAATATGCCAGCAAATCTGTCAGCATCCGGTCGAGCCGTGCAGTGTGCCGGTTCATCATCTCAATTGATTGCGCTACCGATCCAGTCACTTCGATCCCTGCCTCGGCTAGATCTTCTGAAATCCATTGTGGTAACTCGAGGAGCGCCCGTACAGATGCCCTTACATCATGGCTCATCAGATAGATGAAATCATCAATATCCTGAGTATCCTGAGCCGCCGTCCCTGTCGGAACAGCAACCGCAGCTGCAACGGAGCGCGTCATAAGGTACCTTTCAAATTGTCCTCTTATGAGCCTAGCAGCGCAATGATTTAGGCGCGGTTAATTAACAAGGTGAGCAGCAAAAGTCATTCTGAAAAAGCAACAAAGGGCCCCTCTAAGAGGAGCCCTTTGCTCTGTCGGTAAGGACAGGTTGGGTATGATTTTACCTCTAGGTATCTATTCTTGCTGAAAAGACCCTGTCGGCATAGGCAAATTTTGCTAAAGCAAAAATGCCTTACATCATGCCGCCCATGCCGCCCATTCCGCCCATGTCAGGCATGCCGCCGCCGCCGTCTTTGGAAGGACGGTCTGCAACCATAGCTTCTGTCGTGATCAGCAGACCAGCAACAGATGCTGCATCCTGAAGCGCTGTACGCACAACCTTGGCCGGGTCGATAACGCCGAACTTGAACATGTCGCCATATTCTTCGGTCTGAGCGTTAAAGCCGAACTTCAGGTCGCTGCTTTCGCGGATTTTGCCCGCAACAACAGAACCGTCAACGCCGGAGTTTTCAGCAATCTGACGCAGCGGCGCTTCGAGCGCGCGGCGGATGATCGCAATACCGACGTCCTGATCGGAGTTTGCACCTTTGAGGCCGTCAAGCGACTTGCCTGCCTGGATAAGGGCAACACCACCACCAACAACAATACCTTCTTGTACCGCTGCACGTGTCGCATTGAGTGCATCGTCAACGCGGTCTTTACGCTCTTTGACTTCCACTTCGGACATGCCGCCAACGCGGATCACAGCAACACCACCGGCCAGCTTGGCCACGCGCTCTTGCAGTTTCTCTTTGTCGTAGTCGGATGTTGTTTCTTCGATCTGTGTGCGGATCTGGGAAACGCGCGCTTCGATCTCGGACTTCTCGCCTGCACCGTCAACGATTGTTGTGGTGTCTTTGGTGATCGAGATTTTCTTGGCCGAACCCAGCATATCCATTGTCACGGATTCCAGCTTCATGCCCAGATCTTCGGAGATAACCTGACCACCGGTCAGTACTGCAAGATCCTGCAACATCGCTTTGCGGCGATCACCGAAGCCTGGTGCTTTGACTGCCGCAATTTTCAGACCGCCGCGCAGCTTGTTCACAACCAGAGTTGCAAGCGCTTCGCCTTCAACATCTTCCGAGATGATGAGCAGTGGCTTCTGCGACTGGATCACCTGCTCGAGCAGTGGAACCATTGGCTGGAGCGAAGACAATTTCTTTTCGTGCAGCAAGATGATCGCATCTTCCAGCTCGACTGTCATTTTGTCTGAGTTGGTCACGAAGTAAGGCGACAGGTAACCGCGGTCGAACTGCATGCCCTCAACAACATCGGTTTCTGTTTCCAGACCTTTGTTCTCTTCAACAGTGATGACGCCTTCGTTGCCAACTTTTTGCATCGCATCTGCGATCTGACGACCGATATCTGCTTCGCCGTTGGCGGAGATGGTGCCAACCTGAGCAACTTCGTCGCTGTCGGATACGGGGCGTGCCGCTGCTTTGATCGCTTCGACAACTTTAGCAGTTGCCAGATCGATGCCGCGCTTCAAGTCCATCGGGTTCATGCCCGCTGCAACTGATTTCATTCCTTCGCGCACGATGGCTTGGGCAAGGACTGTTGCGGTTGTTGTACCGTCACCAGCCTCGTCATTGGTGCGGGAGGCCACTTCTTTGACCATCTGTGCGCCCATGTTCTCGAACTTGTCTTCCAGTTCGATCTCTTTGGCGACAGATACACCGTCTTTTGTGATGCGTGGTGCGCCGAACGATTTGTCCAAAACCACGTTACGGCCTTTGGGGCCGAGGGTTACTTTGACGGCGTCTGCGAGGATGTTAACACCCTTGAGCATTTTGTTGCGCGCGTCGGTACCGAATTTGACATCTTTTGCAGCCATTTTCGTATTCTCCTAAAATTGGTTTATGATGGATCGCGTCTCAAAGGGGGGCAGCAGTGCCCGCCTGTCCTGATCTCAGGACAGGATCCCCATGATGTCGCTTTCTTTCATCATCAGCATTTCTTCGCCGTCGACTGTCACCTCTGTACCGGACCATTTGCCGAACAGGATACGGTCGCCCGCTTTTACCGCTGGTGCGATCAATTCGCCGTTGTCCTTGCGTGCGCCTTCGCCCACAGAAACAACTTCGCCTTCGGAGGGCTTTTCTTTTGCGCTCTCGGGGATGTACAACCCGCCAGCAGTTTTCTCTTCGCCCTCTGTGCGCTTAACCAGCACGCGGTCGTGAAGTGGTGTTAATGCCATCTTTGTAGCTCCTTGATGCTCAAAGTTTATCTCTATGACCGGCCCTTCACCCGAAGCGACCAGCCGTTAGCACTCACATATGTCGAGTGCTAACGGCTGTTAGTTAGGCAGTGCACCCATATGAGTCAACGGGCCCGTCGATAAAATTTTCACAACCTAATCAGCGGCAAGGACGCGGGCCGAAACAGCAACTGCATCCGCGCCCGACGGGGTGAGGCCGTAAACACCTTTCTCGACTTTTTCAAACCAGCCATAATGATTATCGCGCATCATCGCAGTGGCCTTCGGGATGCCCGTTTCCTTGGCTACATCCGCACCTTTGCATGCCCCCACCTCAAACAGATAAACAGCGATTTTCACCGCATCCTGCCGGTAGGCCGTGACCAGCCCTGCCCGCGTTTGGCCCCCGTCGTTGGGATCACCCTGACGCCGCGCAAACTCGCGGAGTAATGTCGCCTTACGCTTTTGGTTCTTGCGCGGCGCATAAGGGCCGGGGTCACAATGTACCGTCACCAAGCCGTCTGCCAGCCGCACCGTCATCAGCCCCAACCCCAGACGCCGCGCCAGCGCAGTATTGGCTTTAACCGCCTTATAGAAAGGCTTGCCTGCTTTATGAGCCACGGCCAGATAAACGTCCTCGCTCAGCTTGAGGCGCTCAACGCACTGGTGAAACAGCGCCAACGAAAAACCCAGCTTCAGTTCGACGACGACCGGCGGCTCGCCTCCGCGCAGAGCCACAACATCGGCCGCCCCAACTTCGGCTTTCACCACATATCCCTGATCCTCCAGAAAGGCTTTTACGGGGGGGTATAAATCAGTCTCACGCATGCTCATGGCGGGTACAGTATCATCATTTCCAAACACCGCGCGACCCCTTAAGCTGCGGGCATGACTTGCGATGATCTAAAACATTTCTGTGCCTCGCTGCCCCATACAACCCATGTGGTCCAATGGGGCAACGCGGATGTCTACAAAATCGGGGGCAAGATGTTTGCGGTGGTGGGCATGAGCGGCACGAACGCCACCGTCACCTTCAAGGCCAGCGATCTGTCATTCGAAATCCTCTCGGACAGTCCCGGACTGCGCCCCGCCCCCTACATGGCATCGCGCGGATTGAAATGGATACAGCAATACGCTGAGCCGGGCCTTTCAGATGACAGCCTGCGGGATCACATCCGCGCCTCATACGATATGGTCGTGGACGGCCTCACAAAAAAACTGCGCGCAGAGCTGGATCAGTAGGTACTGTGCCTACGTGACAAGACCTGCTTTCCTGCTATAAGGCGCTCGAATTGACTCACAGCTTGCAGGAGCGCCCCCCATGACCACCCTCGTTTTCGGCCACAAATCCCCCGACACTGACAGCACAGGAAGCCCGATCATCTGGGCGTGGTACATGTCCGAAATTATGGGCACTCCTGCAAAAGCTGTTCTGCTGGGCGAGCCGAACACCGAAGCTCTGTTCATGCTTGACCACTGGAAACTGGACAAGCCCGAGATCATCACAGACGTCGAGGCCGGTCAGGATGTGGTCATCGTCGATACCAACAATCCCGCCGAACTGCCCGACACCATCAACGATGCGAACATCACAGCCATCATCGACCACCACAAACTGGTTGGCGGGCTGGAAACAGCAGGCCCCATCACAATTCGCATCGAGCCACTGGCCTGCACTGCGACCATCATGTGGAAGATGATCGGCAAGGACATCGCGCAAATGCCGTCGAACGTAAAAGGCGCAATGCTCACTTGCATCCTGTCCGACACGCTCGAGTTCCGCTCCCCCACAACCACACAAGAGGACAAGGCGATTGCATGGTCGCTTGCCGAAGATCTGGAGGTGGACATCCCGACCTATGCGGCACAAATGTTTGCGGCAAAGTCCGATGTGTCCTCTTTCTCCGAGGCCGAGCTTTTGCGCATGGATAGCAAGGAATACGAGATCGCAGGCAAGCAGTTCCGCATTTCCGTGCTGGAGACCACATCGCCCGAAGCAATCCTGAGCCGTAAGGCTGAACTTATGGCCGCAATGCCCGCCGTTGCACAAGAAGACGGTGCCGATCAGGTACTGTTGTTTGTTGTGGATATCCTCAACGAGGAGGCGACAATGCTTATCCCCAACGAACTGAGCAAGACCGTCGCGGAAAAATCCTTTGATGCAAAAGTTACCGGTGACACGGTTGTCCTTCCCGGCATCATGAGCCGGAAAAAACAAATTATTCCATTCCTGAAAGTCTAATTTTTCACAAGATGCGTTGCCATTAAGGGCCTCCCGTACATACGGGGGGCCTTTCTCGCATACGCCGACCTCTTTGCATCCGCCGCCGCCTCCGCTATCCCACGCACTAGCAATCCCTGAGGAGCACACCTATGACCCGCATCATCACCGCCCTGTCCGAAGTCTCTGCCGACTATGAGGCGCTATTCGTAGATCTGTGGGGCTGTGTGCACAATGGCGTCAAAGCAATTCCGTCTGCTGTGATCGCGCTTCAGGACTACCGCAAGACGGGCGGAAAGGTGGTGCTTGTAACCAATTCCCCCCGCCCCCGCGCAGGCGTGGCAAAGCAGCTTGTGCATTTCGGTGTGCCCGAGGATGCGTATGACGCCATCGCCACGTCTGGCGATTCCGCCCGCTCGGCGATGTACCGCGGCGTGGTCGGGCATAGCATCTGGCACTATGGCCCTCCCACCGACAGCCGCTTTTTCGACCCGCTCGACATCTTGGAAAACCCTGTCGAAATTACGCGTGTGCCTCTGGCCGAGGCAACTGGCATCGTATGCACAGGCCCCTTTGATGCCGAAGCGGACCCCGAAACATGGCGCGCAGATCTGGAACTTGCGCTTGCCAGCGACCTCAAACTTCTGTGCGCAAATCCTGATATCGTCGTGGACAGGGGCGACGTGCGGGAGTGGTGTGCAGGGGCCGTGGCCAAAATGTATACCGAGATGGGCGGTACCAGCCTCTATTTCGGCAAACCACACGCCCCCATCTATGATCTGGCCCGCCGCCGTTTGCACAAACTGGGCACTGCAATTCCCGATACGGCCATCCTTGCTATCGGTGACGGCATCCTCACGGATGTAAAAGGCGCCATTGACGAGGGGATCGATTCCCTGTTCATCACCGGCGGCCTTGCGGCGGCAGAAACAAAAACTGTTAACCAACCCGATGAAAAATCCCTAACTGCATACTTAAAGGCGGAGAAAATGGATCCAACCTTCACAATAGGTCACTTGCGCTGACATATTTAAGGCTTGCCTTTCTGCACTCGCGAAGTAATTAAGTTGCAATCAGGACGCCCTGATCGAACGATTATTACCAAGAGGCAAGCATGTTGGACAATCTTCCGCGCGGCACCATCGTCATTGAAGACATCGAAATCGGAATGTTCCGGTACCTGCGCAAGCAGGTGACAGACGAAGATATCGAAATGTTCGCCACCATCTCGACTGACCGTAACCCCGTGCACCTCGACGATGATT
The DNA here is from genome assembly GCF_003610455.1 of Sulfitobacter guttiformis. Classification (NCBI taxonomy): domain Bacteria; kingdom Pseudomonadati; phylum Pseudomonadota; class Alphaproteobacteria; order Rhodobacterales; family Roseobacteraceae; genus Sulfitobacter; species Sulfitobacter guttiformis. The sequence continues at coordinate 921,519 of NZ_RAQK01000001.1, forward strand.
ATGCGCAGGATACAATCTTTCAGGGCAGGATCGCCCACGGCATGTTGACCGCGGGCCTCATCTCCGCTGTCATCGGAGAACAGCTGCCAGGACACGGGACTGTCTATCTGGGCCAGACAATGAAGTTCCTGAGGCCCGTGCGCCCCGGCGATACTGTCTATGCCGAGGTCAAAGTTACCGAAATCGACGCTGCCAAACGGATAGTTAAAATGGATTGCCACTGTTCCGTCGACGGCAAAAAGGTGTTGGTGGGCGAAGCAACAGTTCTGGCCCCCTCGCGCAAGTTCGACTGACCTTGCACGCATCCGCACAGGCCGCTAATCAAAGCCATGCGGATAATTTCTGACTATCAATTTGTGAATGAAGCTGATCGCGGTGCCACCGCTGCGATTGGTAACTTTGACGGCGTGCATCTGGGGCACCTGTCGGTGATCGAGATGGCGCGCGCAGCCGCGCCTGATGCGCCCCTTGGGATTGTTACGTTTGACCCCCACCCGCGCGCCTATTTTGCACCAAAATCACCGCCCTTCAGGCTCATGAGCAGTGCCGCCCGCGCCTCGCGCCTTGCGAAGGTCGGTGTCGAAAAGCTCTATCAGCTTCCGTTCAACACCGCGATGGCCTCCCTCACGCCGATTGAATTCGCGGGCAAGATATTGCACCGTGGTCTGGGGTTGAAGCATGTCGTGGTCGGTGCTGATTTCTGCTTTGGAAAAGACCGCGCAGGCACTGCGGCTGACCTCGAAGATTTCGGGCGCCAGCTAGGCTTTGGCGTAACGATTGCGCCGCTCATGTCCCAATCAGAACAAACCGTCTCTTCCACCGCGATCCGCACTGCCCTGAGCGAGGCACGCCCCCGCGATGCCGCTGCGATGCTGGGCCATTGGCACCGCATCGAGGGGCCAGTTATCGGCGGAGAGCAGCGCGGCCGCGAACTGGGTTATCCCACAGCAAACATGTCAATTGACGGCCTTCACCCACCTGCCTTCGGCGTATATGCCGTTCTGGCCGATGTGTTGGAAGGCCCTCATAAAGGAAGCTACCATGGCGTTGCTTCTATGGGTGTTCGGCCTATGTTCGGCGAAAACAAACCAAACCTTGAAACCTTTATCTTCGATTTCAAGGGTGACCTATATGGCAGCACCATTTCAATTGCCCTCGTCGATCATTTGCGCGGCGAGGAGAAATTTAACAGTCTTGAGGCACTTATCACCCAAATGGACGCCGACAGTGCAAATGCCCGTGCTATTCTGGCGGCCCTATGACCGGCCATCCTGAACGCAACGCAGACGCAGATCCTATTGACCGCAATGGCCTAAGCCCTAAGTTTTGGGAACGTAAGCCGTTAAAATCCCTTAATAATAAAGAATGGGAAGCGCTTTGTGACGGCTGTGGCAAGTGTTGCCTGAACAAGCTCGAAGATGAAGACAACGGTGAAGTGGCGCTAACAAACGTTGCTTGCCGTCTGCTCGACGATGGCAGCTGCCACTGCGCCCAATACGAGATCCGCCACCAGTTCGTGCCCGATTGCATCGTTATGACACCGGAAAACATCGACGACCATGCCTATTGGATGCCGCAAACCTGCGCTTACCGCCTACTCTGGAAGGGTCTGCCCCTGCCGCAATGGCATCCGCTGATCAGCGGCACCCAAGAGAGCGTCCACAGCGCGGGTGTCTCCATGCGTGGCCGCACTGTCAGCGAATGGGACATTGCATTTGAAGACTGGGAAGATCACATTATCGAGGAGCCTACATAGTGTTTTTTGCATCCGACAACGCGGGCGTCGTTCATCCGAAGATCATGCAAGGCATCGTTGATGCAAATACGAACTATGCTATGCCTTATGGGAACGATGACCTGATGGCGCAGGTCCGTAGCAAAATCCGCGATCTTTTCGAGGCCCCAGATGCGGCCGTTTATCTGGTCGCCACTGGCACTGCTGCGAATTCCCTCGCTCTCGCCTGCTACACACAGCCATGGCAAACCATATTTTGCGCCCAATACAGCCACATCGAGGAGGACGAGTGTAACGCCCCTGAATTCTACGCCAGTGGCGCAAAACTCACTCTCATCCCCACATCTAATAAAATGTCTCCCGAAGGACTGGCCCAAGCCATAGCCCACCGCGCAGGTGACAGCGTGCATATGGCGCAATCAGGCGCGGTATCGATAACTCAGGTTACTGAATTCGGGTCGGTTCATACATTGGGCGAGCTGAATGCTCTCACGGCTGTGGCAAAAGCGGCAGGTCTGCCAGTCCACCTTGACGGCGCTCGCTTTGCCAACGCTCTTGTCGCGCTTGATTGCTCACCAGCCGAAATGACGTGGAAAGCGGGCATCGACGTGGTCAGCTTTGGCGGTACAAAAAACGGATGTATGGGTGTAGAGGCGGTGATCTTCTTTGACCCGTCAAAAGCGCAGGAATTTGAATACCGCAGGAAGCGTGGCGCGCATCTGTTCTCGAAACATCGCTATTTGTCGGCACAAATGCACTCCTATCTCGCAGATGATCTGTGGAAGGAAATGGCAAGCACTGCCAATGCAGCCTGCTCTCGCCTCGCGGCGGGACTGCGCGCTGCAGGCGCCGAATTTCTGCACGAGCCTGAGGCGAACATGATCTTTGCGCGTTTCCCACGCGCTGTGCATCAAAAGCTACAAGCGGATGGCGCAAAGTATTATGTGCTCGATGGCGATGTCACATCCGGTCCACCTGAAGAGTTTTTGCCCTGCCGCCTTGTTTGCGACTGGGCAATGACCGACGCACTGGTCGACCGGTTTCTTGCTCACTTCTAGCTCCGTGCAAGCAACTCTCGCACAGGCACCGCGACTTCATCAGGGTGCGTGACCGGTAGCATGTGCCCCGCCCCCTTAATGACAACACGCTGAACATCGGGTAACCGCTTGGCCAGCGAGACCGCAACCTTACCGCTCATGGCGGGGGATTGATCCCCCTCAATTAGGACGCATGGCATCGCCGCCCCGGCCATCCGCCCCGGCGCCAGCAATTCGGCACTGTCATGGTGCAAAAACGCCGAGCTTGCAGGCACATAGTGTACGAGACGCGCCATGTGCTCACGCATTCGTTCCGGCAGTGTATCCCACGGCGTGCCATCGCCCCAGTCACGATTAAATACACGCGCAGCCTCGCGCTCGTCTCCACTGGCAAATGCCGCATCAAGCGCGGCGCTGTCGCGCCGGTAATCGCTTAGCAGTTCGGGTTCATCCTCGATCGCGGCAGCGAAATACACCGGCTCTATCAACGTCAGACTGCGGACAAGCTCGGGACTTTCGACTGCAATGCGCAAGGCAACCGTTGCCCCGAACGAGTGCCCGATCAGGTCCATCCTCTCTGTGATCTGGCCCCGTGCCATATCTGTCGCCACATCATGCACATTGCCGGTCCGGTCCCAGACACCCGATTTTCCATGGCTAGGCAAGTCAAACGCAAGAATGCTCAGTTCGTTCTTGAGTGCCGCAGCCATGCCGCGCCATGCCCCCGAATGCCCAAGCGTACAATGAATGGCCAAAGCCCGGCGCGGAGCGCCCTCATAAAGATGGGTGTGGGTATGCAATGCTACAGCTTTCCTTGAAGATAAAGTTCAAGATCGACAATCCGGTCCTGTCCCCAGAACCGCTGACCTTCGATCACATAGAAGGGCGCGCCAAATGCCCCGGCCTCAACAGCTTCCTCAAGGTTACGCGTATAGGTCTCCGCCCCTAACAGCAGCCCGCTGTCGGCGAGATCGGGGTTAAACCCCGCCTCGACCAAACAAGCGCGGATAACTTCTTCATTCGCTATGTCTTTTTCCTCGGCCCAGCAGGCGCGGGTAAAACTGTGCGCCAGCAAACCCAGATCACCACCACCTGCATTCTGCGCTGCAATAAACGCATAGGCAGACAGCGCGCCATTCGTGGGCCAATGCGCAGGCTTGAGATTGAATGGCAGCCCCAGCTTTTTGGCCTGCCGTACCAATTCTTGTGCGCGATATTCGATACGGCTGATATGCCGGTCTTTCGGTGCCATACCTCCCGTGAGGGTGAAACCCTGTAACAAATCAAAGGGTTTGTAATTAATCTGGGCGCCGTTCTTCGCCGCGACCTCCTCCAGCCGCAGGCCAGCAAGATAGCAATAGGGTGACAGGGTTGCGAAATAATAGTCGATAGTAGCCATTTGGAGCTCCAACAGGGTGTGCGTGCTTTGCCTGACCCTAGGCACATGTTACTGGGTGTTCAATGTAACGATTCTGTTAAACCGCTGCCACGGAGCCCTCCCCACATGCGCCATATCCCCGAGCCAAAGCTGATTTCCGGCAATGCCAACATGCCGCTTGCAAAAGCAATAGCACGGCGGATGTCCCTGCACCGCGGTGTCAACGTAGGCCTAGTCGATGCACGTGTTGAGCGTTTCAATGACGGCGAGATATTCGTCGAGGTGTTCGAGAATGTGCGCGGTGAGGATATGTTCATCATCCAGTCCACTTCGAACCCTGCCAACGATAACCTGATGGAACTGCTGATCATGGCCGATGCCCTGCGCCGCTCCTCCGCGCATCGTGTGACCGCTGTTCTCCCATACTTCGGTTATGCGAGACAGGACCGCCGAACAAAAGCGCGCACGCCCATCACTGCAAAACTGGTTGCAAATATGCTGGTTGGCACAGGGATCGAACGTATACTAACGATGGACCTACACGCCGCCCAGATTCAGGGCTTCTTCGATATTCCCGTCGACAACCTTTATGCTTCGCCTGTCTTTGCACTCGACATCAAGCATGCCTTCAAGGACCAGATGGACGATCTGTTGATCATCTCGCCCGACGTGGGCGGCGTTGCCCGCGCCCGCGAACTGGCCAAGCGCCTCGGCGCACCGCTCGCTATCGTGGACAAGCGCCGCGAAAAAGCCGGTGAAGTCAGCGAGATGACCGTAATTGGAAACGTCACCGGCAAGACCTGTCTCATCATTGACGACATCTGCGACACTGCGGGCACCTTGTGTAAAGCCGCCGAAGTCCTGCTGGAAAACGGTGCCAAGGAGGTTCACGCCTACATTAGCCATGGTGTCATGTCCGGACCCGCCGTTGAACGCGTCACCAACTCGGTTATGAAATCACTGGTAATTACCGATACAATCCAGCCTACTGAGGCGGTCAAAAAAGCGCCGAACATTCGTATTGTTCCGACCGCTCCAATCTTTGCGCAGGCCATTTTGAACATCTGGAACGGCACGTCCGTCTCCTCCCTGTTCGAGCAAGACACCCTCGGACCGATATATGATGGAATGTACAACGACGTCTGACCGGAAAGTTAGGGCGCCAGCGTATTTATCGGTTCCCAATAAAGCTAGCTGACCTCTCCCCTCGGGGAGAGGTCAGCGGATACCACATCGAGCTAACGTCAGCCAACATCCCAAGCATCGGCATCCTCAAGCTCGCCCAAGGCCGTCCACGATATCCGGATACGGGCCACGCGCGTGTCGCCCCATGTGCGAAACACCATGTCAAACCCCTTTTCAGTCACGGCTTCAGCGGCAACATCCGCGCGAAGGACGGTCCCTGCATCCATATCCCATAGCGAAATAGACAGCTGAACCGTTGGAATACTCAAATACTTCTCGGAAAATTTGATCCGGCGACGCCTCTCACGCTGGCCCCGCCCCGTCCACATCTCGCCACCGTCTTCGAAATCCTCAAAAAGGATTTCATCGCCGCTATCCACACCCACAATCAAACTACGCAACTTTCTCATTGTGGGTTTCCTATTATCCGTTGATCCTTCGAAGTAGAAACAATTTATGGCAAATTTACGGAACTTGGAAACGCAAAAGGCCCCACACTCTGGCGGGGCCTCACGCTAACTTGTCGAAACCGATCAGGTCTTGGCCGAAAGACCAATCTGCTCACCCATTGCTACCATGTCAGACAAAAGCTTGGCCGCGTCGTCTACAGGACCTTCCTGATTTTCAAACGCTTCTTTCACTTTGGTATAAGTGGTCCGAGCTTCTTCCATAATCTCGTCCATGGTCTCTTGAGTCATGTCCTCGCGTGCAAGCGCACGTTCTGCCAAAACAGAAACTCCTTTGCCTGTGATCTCGGCGAAACCGCCCGTCACGACAAATTGTTGCTGCCCGTTTGGGCCATCTACCGTCAGCAAGCCAGGGCGCATCGTGGTGATGGTTGGCGCATGATCGGGCATTGCCGTCATGTCGCCATCCGTACCCGGAATCTGCACCGAGACAACTTGAGCCGAGGCCAGGCGCCGCTCAGGCGACACCAGATCGAATTGCATCGTGTCTGCCATTACAACGCCTCCTTAAGCAGCAGCGTCCGCTGCCATTTTCTCTGCTTTCGCAATCACTTCCTCAATGCCGCCTACCATGTAGAACGCGCCTTCTGGAAGGTGGTCATACTCACCAGCAACAACTGCTTTGAACGACTGAACAGTTTCTGCAAGAGGGACCTGCTTGCCGTCTGCGCCGGTAAATACCTTTGCAACGTCAAACGGCTGGGAGAGGAAACGCTCGATCTTACGTGCACGGGCCACGGCCAGTTTGTCGTCTTCCGAGAGTTCGTCCATACCCAGAATGGCGATGATATCCTGCAAGGATTTGTAACGCTGCAGAACCTGCTGAACGTCTGTCGCCACTTTGTAATGCTCTTCACCGATCACGAGGGGATCAAGCAAGCGTGACGTGGAACCAAGCGGGTCAACCGCAGGGTAGATACCTTTTTCCGAGATCGAGCGGTCCAGAACAGTTGTCGCATCGAGGTGCGCAAACGAGGTTGCAGGCGCTGGGTCGGTCAAGTCATCCGCTGGAACATATACGGCCTGAACAGACGTAATGGAGCCTGCTTTTGTCGAGGTAATACGCTCCTGCATCTGGCCCATGTCGGTGGCCAATGTCGGCTGATAGCCAACAGCGGAGGGAATACGACCCAACAGAGCGGACACTTCGGAACCGGCCTGTGTGAAGCGGAAGATGTTGTCGACGAAGAACAGAACGTCGGTACCGGATTGGTCACGGAACTGCTCGGCCAATGTCAGACCGGTCAGAGCAACACGCATGCGCGCACCTGGAGGCTCGTTCATCTGACCGTAGACCAGCGCCACTTTAGACTCAGTGAGGTTGTCAGGAACGATAACGTTGGATTCGATCATCTCGTGGTAAAGGTCGTTACCCTCACGCGTACGCTCACCCACACCCGCGAACACGGAGAAGCCCGCGTGCACTTTTGCGATGTTGTTGATCAGTTCCATGATCAAAACGGTTTTACCAACACCGGCACCCCCGAACAGACCAATTTTACCACCTTTGGCATAGGGCGCCAGAAGGTCGATGACCTTAATACCTGTCTCGAGAACCTCGGACGTGGTCGCCTGCTCCGCGAACGCAGGTGCGTCGGCGTGGATAGAACGATGCTCGGTCGCTTCAACGGGGCCTTTTTCATCGATAGGCTCGCCTACGACGTTCATAATGCGGCCCAGTGTGGCATTGCCAACGGGGATTGTAATAGGCGCGCCGTTGTCAGTCACTTTCTGACCACGCACCAATCCCTCGGTCGCATCCATCGCGATGGTACGTACCGTGTTTTCGCCAAGGTGCTGAGCCACTTCGAGGATCAGCTTCTTGCCGTTGTTTTCTGTTGTCAGTGCGTTGAGAATCTGTGGCAGATTGTCTTCGAACTGTACGTCAACGACCGCGCCGATGACTTGGGTAATTTTTCCGACTGCTTGTGCCATGTCGTTAGTCTCCAATACCTTACAGCGCTTCCGCGCCGGAAATGATTTCGATCAGCTCGTTGGTGATGACGGCCTGACGTGAACGGTTGTACACGATTGTCAGGTCTTCAATCATATCGCCGGCGTTGCGCGTTGCGTTGTCCATTGCGGACATACGCGCCCCCTGCTCAGACGCGCCGTTTTCCAACAGCGCCGAGAAGATGGCAGTTGCCACGCCACGCGGCAAAAGATCAGCGAGGATCGCTTCTTCACTCGGCTCGTAATCGAACAATGTGTCAGGCGCGTCGCCCTCGGACTGTTCGAACTTTGCCGGAATGATCTGAAGTGCTGTCGGGATCTGTGTCACCACATTGACGAACTCAGAATAGAACAGCGTGGCGATATCGAATTCGCCTTCGTCAAAACGGCCCAACACATCCTTTGCAATGCCCTGCGCATCGACATATCCAATGCGCTTGACCGCAGTAAGGTCAACATGACCGACGAAATGCTTCGACAGGTCCCGCTTGAGCTGGTCACGCCCCTTTTTACCGACAGTCAGGATTTTAACCTCCTTACCTTCGGCAATCAGTTTTTGCGCGTGCGCACGGGCCTTCTTGGCGATGTTCGCGTTGAAGCCACCACACAGACCTTTTTCAGCCGTCATAACCAGTAGCAAATGCACCTGATCCTTGCCCGTACCGCTCAGCAGTTTAGGCGCAGTGTCAGATCCACCAACGGACGCAGCGAGTGACGCCATAACAGCATTGAAACGCTCCGTATATGGACGGGACGCCTCGGCAGCTTCCTGCGCGCGGCGAAGCTTCGCCGCGGCAACCATTTGCATGGCCTTCGTGATCTTACGGGTGTTCTTTACACTCGCGATCCGGTTTTTAAGGTCCTTGAGATTGGGCATTGCCTATCTCCCCTTAAGCGAAGTCAGCAGCGAACGCGTCGAGAGCCGCCTTGATTGCATCTGCCAGCTCGTCTTTCACCTTGCGATCGTTGTTGGTGATATCGTCGAGCAGATCCGAATGCTTGCTGCGCAGGTGCTTGAGCAGACCCGCCTCATAGCGGCCTACGTCTGTTACCTTAACTTTGTCCAAGTAACCGTTCGTACCTGCAAAGATTACGCAGACGATTTCGGCGTTGGTCAGCGGGTTGTACTGCGCTTGCTTCATCAACTCTGTCAGGCGCGCACCACGGGCCAGCAACTGCTGGGTGGAGGCATCAAGGTCGGAGCCGAACTGGGCAAATGCCGCCATTTCGCGGTACTGTGCGAGGGACAGTTTCACCGGACCAGCAACCGAAGACATTGCTTTGGTCTGAGCGGAGGAACCAACACGCGAAACGGACAAACCGGTGTTCACAGCAGGACGGATACCTTGATAGAACAGTTCGGTCTCAAGGAAAATCTGACCATCCGTGATCGAAATCACGTTGGTTGGAATAAACGCGGACACGTCACCACCTTGGGTTTCAATGATCGGCAGAGCCGTCAATGAACCGTTACCTGCGGCATCACCGAGTTTGGCGGAACGCTCAAGCAATCTGGAGTGGAGATAGAAAACGTCACCAGGATAGGCTTCACGGCCGGGTGGACGACGCAGCAGAAGTGACATCTGGCGATAAGAAACCGCTTGCTTGGAGAGATCATCATAAACGATCAAAGCGTGGCGGCCGTTGTCGCGGAAGTGCTCTGCCATGGCTGTCGCAGAGTAAGGTGCGAGGAACTGCATAGGGGCAGGCTCGGACGCGGTTGCGGCAACGACGATAGAGTACTCAATCGCGCCTGTTTCTTCGAGCTTTTTAACAAGCTGGGCAACAGTGGAACGCTTCTGGCCGATCGCAACGTACACGCAGTACATCTTCTTGCTCTCGTCGTCGCCAGCAGCTTTGTTAACCTGCGCCTGGTTCAGCATCGCGTCGAGCGCAACAGCTGTTTTACCCGTCTGACGGTCACCAATGATCAATTCGCGCTGGCCACGGCCAACGGGGATCATCGCATCCACAGACTTCAGGCCAGTTGCCATGGGCTCGTGTACGGATTTACGCGGGATAATGCCCGGCGCTTTGACTTCGGCAAGACCGCGCTTTGTTGCGCCGATCGGGCCTTTGCCGTCGATTGGATTGCCCAGACCGTCAACAACACGGCCCAGCAGTTCGTCACCGATTGGCACGTCCACGATGGAGTTCGTACGCTTTACAACGTCGCCCTCTTTGATGTCGCGGTCGGAGCCGAAGATAACCACGCCGACGTTGTCGGTTTCGAGGTTCAGGGCCATGCCCTGAATACCACCGGGGAATTCCACCATTTCACCAGCCTGAACATTGTCCAGCCCGTAAACGCGCGCGATACCGTCCCCTACGGACAGAACACGGCCAACTTCGGCCACTTCGGCTTCTTGACCAAAGTTTTTGATCTGGTCCTTAAGGATCGCAGAAATCTCTGCAGCTTGGATACCCATTTATCCGACCTCTTTCATTACATTCTGAAGGGAATTGAGCTTGGAGCGGATCGACGTATCGATCATCTTGGAGCCCACTTTTACGATCAAACCACCGATGAGTGTCTCATCGACGGTTTGGTGGAGTGTCACGGTCTTGCCGGTTGTCTTCTTGAGCGACGCAGCCAGTTTATCGGCCTGAGTCTTCGTCAACGCCTTGGCAGATGTTACGTCTGCGGTAACTTCGCCCTTGTCGTCAGCGATGATGTCCCGCAGCGTTTGCACAAGCTGCGGCAGCACGAACAAACGGCGCTTTGTTGCCATCAATGCGACTGTATTCGCCATCATCGGCGACAATTTCATTTTTTTCGCAATAGCAGTGATCGCTGTGCCCTGCTGCTCACGCGTATACACGGGTGAGTGGATGAGTGCGCGAAAATCTTCACTTGTGCTCATAGCGTCTTGCAACGCAGTCAAGTCCGCTTCAACGGCTTTGACAGTGTTGGCCTCTTTGGCCAACTGGAATACGGCGGTCGCATAGCGCTGCGCGATACCGGTGGAAATCGAAGCTGGTTCCGACACGTCCATCCTCTCATACTAATCCACCGGCCCGCGATCATCGCAATGCCGGTGTTGTGGCGCGGCCTTGGCGAAAAAATGCCAAAGCGGTTAAATCAGGGGCGATGTAGCAGACCGTTATCGACGCCGCAACACGCCATCGTGTCCATAGTTCTCAACCGCCTCTATTGTTTTCAACAGCTTGCGCAATCTGCGGCCTTTTGACCACGGATAAATTTCGCTGACCTTGCACCGCTTCACCCGATTCTGCCATCAAATAAGGCGAGGCCACCACAACTTGCCTTACGCGCCACTTGGAAGCAATCTTTGGAATTTGCCCAAATTTGTACTCGTAAAGTCTGTTTTTTCTGTGCGCAGCCCTCGGAATATCGCGCGCCGCAGCAGTAATTGAATGGTCGGCCAAATCTGGGGAAATCAAAAATTGGTATAGCCGAAATCAAATCTGCATCTATCCCCCCTCCAACCTTTTTGACACACGATCAGATTTTGTGCGCTGCACGGATATCGCTGATCTGGGTCAGCAGGACATCGATATGGTCGTGCTGGCACCTCAGAAGCTGAGAGAACATGATGATTTCGTCCTCGTGGCCCGCGTCACGGATTTCACTCCGGTGAGGGGATGATCGTAATCGCTCCCGACCCACCTCGAACGGCGCCTCGGTGCGCTTCATGCAGTCGGTAACATTGACGCAGTGTTACGGTAACTGCTCAGCTGTCATGCGCTTTTTCCTCACCGACATCAGCCACCTTGATGATCGTGCGGTTGACCAAGACGCAAGTCTTATCACTCACTGACAAGGCGCGGCCCAGCCCTTTGGCAAAACAATTCGAGGCAGACGAAGTAATCCCGCCTTTGCTGCTGTACAACTAAACCGGCTTGGCCGCCCCTTCCATCACGCCTATCGGGTTCCGGACGCGCTTGCGCTTTACCTGACCTTTGGGCGGATAGACCAGCTTTGTCGCTTCCACCATAAAGGCCCCGCCTGCCATCATAGTGGGCAGGCTGCGGCCAACCCGCTCGAACAATCCGCCGGATTTCATCCACATCCGCTGGCTCGAGGGAAACTGAAACAAGGCCCCCACATGCCGCTCCGGCAGGAACTGGTGCTTGCGCAGTTGCGCATCCAGCTGTCCAGGAGAATAAGGCCGCCCATAACCAAATGGCGTACGGTCGCGCCGAGCCCACAGGCCAGCGCGGTTGGGCACGATAAATAGCGCCTTGCCGCCCGGCCCCAACACACGCCAGCATTCCTCCAACAAGTCTGACGGCCGCTCACAGGTCTCTAGTCCGTGCAGCAGCACCAGCTTGTCGACATGGCCAGTCTCGATCGGCCACAACGTCTCTTCGGTAAGCACAGATGTATTTGCCATACCGGCGGGCCACGGCATCACCCCCTGCGGCCCCGGCATGAGGGTGATCACCCGCCGCGCGTCCTTAAGATATGGGCGCAACAGAGGCACCGCAAAGCCGAATCCCACGACCGTCTGCCCCTTGGCCTCCGGCCACAATTCCAACATCCGGTCGCGCAAGGATTTCTGCGCCGCACGCCCCAATGCACTGCGGTAATAGAAATTGCGCAAATCCTGCACATCAAGATGCATTGACAGTACGCCCCCTAGCGCCATTTTATGTTATGATAGCGCAGCACAGGAGGCTTGCCCATGCCAGCCGAGAGAATTGAGACCGACAGCCACATCCTAGTAACAATTGCCTGCCTGTCGGACAATTACGCCTTTTTGTTGCGCGATAAGGCAACAGGAGATGTGGCGCTGATTGATGTGCCAGAGGCAGCGCCAATCGCCGCAGAACTGTCGTCGATTGGATGGACGCTCAGTCAGATATGGCTGACCCACCACCATCCCGATCATATTCAGGGCCTGTCAGGTCTGCTAGCTGATTTTCCTGCACCCGTCTACGGTGCTGCCGCCGATGCCCACCGCCTGCCCGATCTAGATACCGCCCTCGCGGACGGCGATCATTTTTCCCTCGGCGAGACTCCGGTGCACGTGATTGATGTGTCAGGGCACACAAACGGTCATATCGCGTTTTATGCTCCCGCAGCGTCGGCTGCGTTCACTGCCGACAGCCTAATGGCACTTGGCTGTGGCCGCCTTTTCGAAGGCACGCCTGCGCAGATGCATGCATCTCTGTCGAAGATGGCCCAGTGGCCCGATGATACCCTGATTTGTTCGGGTCATGAGTACACAGCTTCTAACGCCAAATTCGCTCTGACTGTTGATCCGGACAACGCCGCCCTCCAACAGCGCGCCCGCGATACTACACAAGCCCGTTCGCAGAATAAATTTACCGTCCCTTCACTCATGGGGCTTGAGCGGGCGACCAATCCATTCTTGCGTGCAGGAGACCCGGCCCTGCGCGCCGCAATTGGGATGACCGGCTCAACCGGTCCGGAAGTATTCACAAAAGTACGTGCCCTTAAAGACAGCTTCTGACTTGCCCACATCCGGCATTTAACCGTTATCAGGACAACGCCTTCAGGCGGCCATCCAATTTCTCTGCAACTGTTGCGTGGTTGACTCAAACATCGCACAAAAACACGCCATGACACCTACGTGAAAATAAATGTGACAACTTTCTTACAAATAGGACTTGAAGGTTGGCCACTATAAACCAAACTCTAATAGTATCAGGCCATGGTCGGACCGCAGGCGCTGGCATCCTTCTGCACCGCACCGACCCCCTTCGAAAAGGAGCACACCGTGCCTTCATTCTCGACCACACTAGAGCAGTCCATTCACGCAGCCCTTGCGTTGGCAAATGCTCGTAAACATGAATTCGCCACGTTGGAGCACCTGCTTCTATCGCTGGTTGACGAGCCTGATGCACTTCAGGTGATGAAAGCCTGCTCAGTTGACGTAGAAGAGCTGCGCGAAACACTTGTTGAGTTCATCGATGAGGATCTTAGCAATCTTGTCACCGATGTCGAAGGGTCCGAGGCAGTGCCGACGGCTGCGTTTCAGCGGGTGATCCAGCGTGCGGCGATCCACGTTCAATCTTCGGGCCGTACCGAGGTGACCGGCGCAAATGTGCTCGTAGCCATTTTTGCAGAGCGCGAGAGCAACGCGGCCTATTTTCTGCAAGAGCAGGACATGACCCGTTATGATGCCGTTAATTACATCGCACATGGCGTAGCAAAGGATCCGGAATATGGCGAAGCCCGCCCTGTGTCAGGCGCACCCGAGCATGAGGAAGAGGCAAAAGGGGTCACCGACGGAGACAAGAAAGAATCTGCGCTGGAAAAATACTGTGTGGATCTTAACAAGAAATCGCGTGACGGTGACGTCGATCCGCTCATCGGGCGCGATGCTGAAGTAGAGCGTTGCATTCAGGTTCTCTGTCGCCGCCGCAAAAACAACCCCTTGCTGGTCGGTGATCCCGGCGTGGGTAAAACAGCCATTGCCGAAGGTCTTGCGCGCAAAATCGTATCCGGCGAAACCCCGGAGATCCTGTCGAAAACAACGATCTTCTCTCTGGATATGGGCGCACTGTTGGCTGGAACACGGTACCGCGGTGATTTCGAGGAACGCCTGAAAGCCGTTGTGACGGAGTTGGAAGCGCACAAGGACGCAGTGCTGTTTATCGACGAAATCCATACAGTAATCGGTGCCGGTGCGACATCCGGTGGTGCTATGGATGCGTCCAACCTGTTGAAGCCTGCACTCGCCGGCGGCAAACTGCGCACCATGGGCTCCACCACCTACAAGGAGTTCCGTCAGCATTTTGAGAAGGATCGCGCCCTTGCGCGGCGCTTTCAGAAAATTGACGTTAACGAACCTTCGGTGGAAGACGCACAGAAAATCCTTAAAGGTATCAAGCCATACTTTGAGGAGCATCACGGCGTCAAATACACCGCAGACGCGATCAAGACCTCCGTTGAGTTGGCGCATCGCTACATCAATGACCGTAAATTGCCCGACTCGGCAATCGACGTGATCGATGAGGCCGGCGCTGCACAACATCTGCTTCCTGCGTCGAAGCGCCGCAAAACTATCGGCACCAAAGAAGTTGAGGCTGTGGTTGCCAAAATCGCTCGTATCCCTCCGAAGAACGTATCCAAGGACGATGTGATCGTGCTGAAGGATCTTGAGACATCGCTAAAGCGGGTCGTATTCGGGCAGGACAAAGCGATTGAGGCGCTCTCGTCTGCAATCAAGTTGTCCCGTGCCGGCCTACGCGAGCCTGAAAAACCTATCGGTAACTACCTGTTCGCAGGACCAACAGGTGTGGGTAAAACCGAAGTTGCGAAACAGCTTGCTGATACGCTGGGCGTGAAACTTCTGCGCTTTGACATGTCCGAGTACATGGAGAAACATGCGGTGTCCCGTCTCATCGGTGCCCCTCCAGGCTATGTCGGGTTCGATCAGGGCGGCATGTTGACTGACGGCGTTGATCAGGACCCGCATTGTGTTTTGCTTCTCGACGAAATGGAAAAGGCACACCCTGATGTGTACAATATCCTTTTGCAGGTGATGGACCACGGCAAGCTGACGGATCACAATGGACGCACTGTGGATTTCCGCAATGTCGTACTGATCATGACATCCAACGCCGGTGCTGCCGAGCAAGCGAAAGAGGCAATCGGTTTTGGCCGCGAAAGCCGGACCGGCGAGGATACTGCCGCAATCGAGCGGACATTCACGCCTGAATTCCGCAACCGCCTCGACGCTGTCATCTCGTTTGGCGCGCTGCCCAAGGAAACCATTCTGCGTGTGGTCGAAAAGTTTGTGTTGCAACTTGAGGCACAACTGATGGACCGCAACGTCACAATCGAGCTGAGCGATAAAGCCGCCGAGTGGCTGGGTGAAAAAGGGTATGATGCCAAGATGGGTGCCCGTCCCCTCGGGCGCGTCATTCAGGAATACATCAAAAAACCTCTGGCGGAGGAGCTGTTGTTCGGCAAACTCGCCAAGGGCGGTGTAGTCAAGATTGGCGTGAAGAAGGGCGAACTCGATATTGTTGTCGAGGGTCCCGATCATCCGCGCCTGACCAGCAAGAAACCACCACTGCTCACCGCAGAATAATGCGGTTTGGTCTTATGGCCCTCTTCTCCCTCGCTGTGCCTGTCACAGCGGGGGATTTTTCGTTGATATCCCCCATTGCATGCGATCTGAACGGCCCATGCTACATCCAGCAATATGTTGATCATGACGGCACTGATGCAGCCTCCGATTTCACATGTTCCGGCCTGAGTTATGATGGCCATAAGGGCACGGATTTCGCCCTCCCGACATATGATTACATCTCAAAAGGAATTGATGTTGTCGCCTCGGCTGCTGGGACGGTAGGCGGCACACGGGACGGCGTTGCCGATGTCCGGTATTCGTCTGAAAATGCGGCCTCGGTACAGGACAAAGAATGCGGCAATGGCGTTGTTATCCGGCATGAGGGCGGCTGGGAGACCCAATATTGCCATCTGCGACAAGGCTCCATTACCGTAGTTCAGGATCAAAATGTCGAGGTTGGAACAGTATTGGGACAGGTTGGTATGTCGGGGCGCGCGGAGTTTCCTCATGTTCACTTGTCAGTGCGCCGCGATGGTGCGGTGATTGATCCGTTCGATCCGGATGGCAATATCACCTGCAACACTGTCGAGACAGAGACGCTCTGGGCTAATGTGCCGCCTTACCGCCCCGGCGGCATTGTCACTGTCGGCACCAGTGCAACAATCCCCGAGTTCGAGGACATCCGCGCGAATACCGTTCTGCCGCCCGATGCCAACAGTGATGCGCTGGTAATCTATGCATTTCTTTTTGGCACGCGGGAGAGCGATATCATTTCGCTTGCACTAAGTGGGCCAGAAGGCACTGTAATCAAACGTGACGTCCTCCTGAAACGAAATCAGGCACAATCTTTCCGTGCGATTGGTAAGAAACTTCGCAGCGACCGTTGGCCTGCAGGCACCTATACGGGCACCGCAGAATTGCGGCGCGCAGGGACCGTTCTTGAGCGAGAAGAGATCGAGCTCATCATACCCTGAGCCGCGACATTCTCGCAAAAGGGGAAACGGTTGCCCGCTACTTCTCGGTGAATTTAAGCTCGATACGGCGGTTACGCGTACGCGCCGCTTCGGTGTTGGCGGTGTCTAAGGGCTGGTATTGACCGAAACCATTCGCGGCCAGACGGTCGGGGGGAATCGCAAGAAAATTCGCCATGTACTTGACCACCGATAGAGCGCGTGCCTGGCTCAACTCCCAATTGTCCGCAAACTCTCCCTGCCCAGACAACGGCACATTATCCGTATGTCCGTCGACGCGAATTACCCAATCGATGCCTTCCGGGATATCGGCTGCGATGTTGCGCAAAATATCTGCAACTTTTGCGACTTCGCCCTGACCTGCGACTGACAGATCTGCCCCGCCCGGAGGAAACAATACCTCCGAGCTGAACACAAAGCGGTCGCCTTCGATACGAACACCTTCCTGCGAGCCCAGAACAGATCGCAACCGCCCGAAAAACTCGGAGCGATATTGCTCGAGGTTTTTTGTCTCCGCCTGTAGGCGCTCAACTTCCGCCGCTTCCAACTCTGCCCGACGGCGTTCTTCCACTGCAACGCGGGCCAGCGCTGTATTAAGCTGGGACCCCAAAGATTGCAGCTCGACCTGGCGGGCAATATCGTCAGCCTCGGCACTGTCCAGCAGACCTTGTAAGGTGCTCAGCTGTGCGCGAAGCGCCGCAACCTGCTGATTGAGTAGCTCCGTCTGACGTTGTGCCGCGGCCGATGTCTCCTGCTCTTGCGAGAGGGCCAACTCGGCTTGCGACAATAAGGCCGCGCGCCGCGCTGCTTCGGTTTGGGTTTCGTCAACATTGCTTTGAGCAGCCAGCTTTTCGGCCATCGCTGCTGCCAACTCCGCGCGCAGATTATCGATCTCGGCTTCGGTCTCGTTCTGCGTTGCTGTAAGTCGCAGATCAAGCTCCTCTTGCGCCGCGCGCGCCGCAGCCAACAAGGTGAGCGTCTCCTCCGCCCGCTTGCGCTGCGCCTCAAGCGACAGGGTCATCGCCGTCAGTTCCGTATCTGCATTTTCCAATCTTGCACGCAACGCCTCCGCAGCGGCCGCATCAGCGAGCTGTGCCTCCTCACGCTCACTCAACGCCGTACGCGCTGCCGCGGCATCTGACGCCAGCCTCTCGATCTCGCCTTCGGCCGCCGCATTTTTGGTGCGTAGATCTGCCGCCATCGCCTCCAGCGCTTCGCGCCGCGCTGCCGCAAGGCGGGCAATTTCGGTTTGCGCATCGACCTCGTCCCGACTGGCCGCCAGCGCGAGATTGAGCGCCTCCTGTTCGTTCAACAACGTGGCTTCCCTCGCGGTCAATTCTGCAACTTGCCCCTGCGCTGTATCGCGGTCCGCGATGAGTGCGGCGACCTGCGCCTCAAAACTGGTGAGCCGTGTCTGCGCGGCGTTGAGGGCTGTATCTTGTTCGTCACGCTCGGATTGAAGCGCGGCGATGCGCGAGGCTTGTTGCGCCGCTTGCGTTTGTGCATCGCCCAGCGAGGAGCGAAGCGCACCAACCCGTGCTTCTAGATCGCTGTTGGTGCGTTGCTCCAAGCCCAGCGCCTGCGCCAAAGCAGCCACCTCTGACGACAATGTATCAAGTTCAGTTTCTTGTCCCGAAATTTGCTCCGTCAGGACAAATTGCACGACCATGAATATAGTCAGCACAAACATCAAAACCAATAACAGACCGGTCATCGCATCAACGAAGCCCGGCCAGATCGACGCCTGAAACCGCGCCCCCGTACGCCGCGACAGTGCCATGACTAACGGTCCCCGCCGCCGGGCGGACTATTTGGCGTACGCATGCGGCGCGGTTCGGTGCTGCTGCGTGGCGAAGACAACGCCTTTGTCAGATGCGAAAGTTCCTGACGCAAATCTGCCATCGTCTCCTGCCGCCCCGCAGAGATTTCCTCAAGAATACGCAACATCTGGACATCAATCGAGCGTAGGCGCATCCGGCTTTCTGCATCCGGGCCCGAACTTTCATGGCGAAGTTCGCGGGGTTGCTCAAGCGCCGTAATCATCCGGTCCTGCCCCATGATGATACGCTCGAGCAGCTCGGCGGATCCGCCCTGATCGCCCATCTGAACTGCCATCCGCTCAATCGCCAACGCCAGCTTACCAAGCTTCTGTTCAACCTCAGCGCGGCCCGCCTCGGAACGGGCGAACATCTCTTGCATGCTCTCCATTTGCTCGGCCATGTGATCGACCATGCCTGCCATCACAGCCTGTTCGGGCGTGCTGTCATCACCTGCGGCAAACCCTACCCGCGTAATCGAGCTGAGCCAATCCTCGAGTTCCTGATAAAATCGGTTCTGACCGTGACCCGCGAACAGCTCCAGCAGACCAACAATCAAAGATCCCGCGAGACCGAGCAGCGATGATGCAAACGCCACCCCCATACCCGCAAGCTGGGATTCCAGGCCAGTCATCAGGCGGCTGAACACCTCTGTGCTGCTTTCTCCTGCTTGCGGCGCAAGGCTACGAATAGTGTCAACGATTGCGGGGACTGTTGTAGCGAGGCCATAGAACGTTCCTAAAAGGCCCAAGAAGATCAATGTATTGACGATATAGCGCGTAATCTCGCGCGCCTCGTCAATGCGGGTGGCCACGGAATCAAGAATAGAGCGGGTCGAGGACGCGCTCACTTGCATCCGCGCTCCACGCGTGCGCAACAGCGCCGCCAACGGCGCGAGCATCTGTGGCGGTGTCTCGTTCGGCTCTGCGTTATCGGAGGCAAAGCTCTCGATCCAGCGGACCGAGCCGATGAGTTGTAGCACCTGATAGAAACAGGCGACGACACCGATCAAAAAGACAAAGAAAATAAAGCCGTTCAGATAAGGGTTCGCCTGAAAAACCGGCAGTACCCGCGGCAGGGCAACAAACACCCCAAAGCCGGACAGCCCTAAAACCAGCAGCATCAAGGTGATCTGCCGGACGGGTTGGGAAAATTGCGGTTTTGCCTCTTGGTCTGGTTGCGCCATGCGCTCCTGCTCCTGACCTTATTGTTATGTTTCTACGTTACCTTGAAACCTGCGTATTCCAAAGGGTTTATCGGTCGATTTCACGAACCCGTGCCGCCAACCATGCTAAAGCTGGGTCGTGCAAACCCACAGAGGTTAAATGATCGGCGGTATTGTAAAGATATTCAGCATTTGGTCCCCGCCCACCCACGGCTGCTGCCATGATTTGCGCCTGCTCCTCGAGCGGTAGCCCACCACAATACTGCTCATGCGCCTCATCGATCACATAGACAAGGGCAGTCACTTCGCGCCCGTCGGTCAAACGGACGGGCAGTTCCTTTTCTACATAAGCGGAGGAAATAAGTTCTCGCTCTCGTAGATATGCCAGCGTTTTAGTTTCATGCCCCGCAGCCACCCTAAGCGCGACGCCTTCACAGGCCTCGGAGGGTTGTTCATCCAGCGCAAGCACAAGTCCCGGGGCCGCAACAGTTCCACGGTGATGGATCGACCGCATACAAAAAGAGCGGGCATAGCCCGGCAAGGTCCCGATCACACTCTCCACGACTTCGAAACCCGGATTCCAAAGCAAGCTGCCATAGCCGAATACCCACATACTCATCTGGTTCTCCTGTCTTTTGCTAGGTAAACCGCAAAGGTGCGTCATTGAAAAGGGGGGCTTTGCCCATGAGCCGGCTGACTGTGAAATTACTGGCCCTAGCTGTCCTGATCTGGACAACATGGTGGGTCCTCGCGACAAATGGTATGCAAAGAACCCTGAACACATGGTTCGATGCGCGCCAGAACGAAGGCTGGCAAGCTTCAGCAGCCCAAATGAGCCGCGGCGGCTTCCCCCTGCGAATCGCGACCACACTTCGCGATGTATCGCTGGATGATCCCGCCACGCAGTCTTCGCTGCAGCTGCCGGAAATAACGATATCGACACCGATATACTGGCCCGGGCATGCTACCGTTCGCCTGCCTGCCGAACCTGTCACCCTAACGACGCCGCAAGGTATATTGACGCTTACCACAGGTGGGGCCGAAGCGGCATTGCGTCTGCGCCCCGGCACCTCGCTCCAGCTTGAGGGAATGCGCGCGCAAAGCAAAGACATCGCCCTCGACCTTACTGAGGGGCGCGTCGCTGTTATGCAGACGCTGGACGCGGTTATACAGCAGGGTGCAGATCCGCAAACCTACGATGTTGACCTGAACGCCACCGGATTTGCCCCTGGCAGTATTATCCGCGAGGGACTGCGCCTTCCCGCCGCTTGGCCCGATGTGTTCGAAACATTGCTGGCTGATATGACCATCGCGTTTGACCGTCCATGGGACCGCAGCGCGCTGGAGGACAGCCGCCCGCAACCGCGCAGCGTCAAAGTGGATCAACTGGAGGCTAGATGGGCTGATTTGAGCCTGTCGCTGACCGCAAATGTCGTAGTGGCGCAGGGAGGTGCGATGACAGGCACGCTCAAACTACGGGCGGAGAATTGGCAGCGCATGCTTGATCTTGCGGCCGCCAGCGGCGCAGTTCCGTTGCAAATGCGCCCGCAAATCGAGAGCGGACTGAACCTGCTGTCAAACTTGTCAGGCAGCCGCGAGACATTGGATCTGGATATAACCCTCGAAGATGGGCGCATGCGGATGGGGTTCATCCCGCTGGGTACGGCACCATTGTTGATCCTGCGTTAACGGCAATACGTTCCATTTCGGTAGCGGACAGTGTCAAAGTGAAAATGATCCAGATGGAACCGGTTTGCCCGTGGTCCAAGGACAGTCCCGAAAGGCCCACAGGCATCCGCATGCATCTTTTGCATCGCTTTTGCTGTGTTTGCCGCTGCCCAACCATTAAGCACTGAAATTTCGCTGCCATCCGCCAGCTCAAAGCCGGAAATATCAATTGCGCGGCCTGTGCCATGCTCCGATATTTTTCCCGTTTTTGCGTTGTTGCGGCGACGGCATGTATAATGTGCAGCAACCTTAAGCTCCCGCAGGCCGCCGCCTTTGGTCGAGAGAGCGGGCTTTGCGCTGCCGTCCACCCACGACCTCAACGCCTTCGCAGTGTCGCAGTCCATGGTTGATTTCGTACTAAGATTTACGCCCGAAACCGACGAGATGCGCACAGCGTCATCCACACCGCATCCAGCGATTTTTCCATCAATCGTCCCGATGGTTTCGCCCTGAAGGGCGGGGTCCCCACAGACAGAGCCAGCCGCCAGCGCCTTTTGCTGTTGACGCGACGAGCGCCCCGCCAACGGGGAACGGAATATCGGGCGCAGTGATTTTAAAAAACCGCCTTGGGTGTTTTCCTCCGCCGAGCGGTCTATCCTGCTATCTGCTACCATTGCAGGCGCAGGGCGTGCTTCTGGACGGGCCGAAGTATCTGGCCCCGCACACGACAGAGTCGCGATCGCGCAAAAAACAACGACCAGCGGCTTCATTTGCGGGCATTTCCGCCACGGCCAAAATCGGGCGCTTCGGTATCCTGACCTGCCTCGATGATGCCACGCCGGATCGCGCGGGTACGGGTGAAATAATCGTGCAGGTGCGCGCCATCCCCCTGTCGGATCGCCCGCTGCAGCGCGAACAGCTCTTCGGTAAAGCGACCAAGGATTTCCAGCGTCGCGTCCTTGTTACTCAGAAAAACATCGCGCCACATGGTAGGATCGGAAGCAGCAATTCGGGTAAAATCCCGAAAGCCGGCAGCCGAGTATTTTATTACTTCACCGTCTGTCACACGCCCCAGATCATCGGCTACGCCAACCATCGTGTATGCAATAAGATGCGGCGCATGTGATGTAACGGCAAGCACCAGATCATGGTGGTCCGCGTCCATCTCCTCGACGTTTGATCCCATCCCCTCCCACAGGCTGCGCAGTTTCGCGACAGGTTCAGGCGCTGTGCCGCTTGGGGGCACCAGTAGACACCACCTATTGTCAAACAGCTCCGCAAAACCCGAACGCGGTCCGGAATGTTCTGTACCCGCCAAAGGGTGACCGGCAATAAAATGAACGCCTTCTGGGATATGCGGCATCACCTTGTCGATCACATCACGCTTGACCGATCCCACGTCCGTGACTGTCGCACCTGGCTTCACCGCGTCTGCAATTTGCGCCATTACCTCGCCCATGACACCGACAGGGACGCAAAGTACGATCAGATCGGCATCACGCACGGCATCGTTGATGTCATCATAGACAACATCGCACAGGCCAATTTCGCGCGCCGTCCGGCGGGTTTCATCAGAGCGGGCATATCCCGTAATTTCGCCTGCGAGGCCGCCGCGCTTCATCGCCCAGAACATTGATGACGCGATCAGCCCGAGGCCGATCAGCGCGACACGGTCGTATATCTTTGCCATTCTCAGCCTTCCTTGAACTGGCGAACAGCATGGACCACACGGCGGCAACCGCTTTCGTCGCCCACTGTGATCCGCAAGCAGGTGGGCAGCTTGTATCCCGCCACACGGCGCACGATCAGTCCTTTGGATTGCAGATAGGTGTCGCAGGCTTCTGCCTCTTGCTGCGATGAAAACCGCGCAAGGACGAAGTTTGCAAGAGACACATCGGACGGCAGGCCGATTTCGGCCAACCCGTCCGCCAGCCACGTGCGCCAGCGCGCATTCTCAGAACGGCAATGATCGACATAAGCAACATCACGAACGGCTGCCTCTGCGGCGGCAAGAGCTGAATTGCCCAAGTTGAAAGGTCCCCGCACGCGGTTCAACACATCGATTACATGCGCAGGCCCATAGCCCCAGCCGATGCGCAGCCCTCCCAGCCCGTAAATCTTGGAAAATGTGCGGGTCATAACGACATTCTGACGCGAATCCACCAATGCAGCACCACCGTCATATCCTTCGACATATTCCGCATAAGCCCCGTCAAGTACTAGCAGCGCCTTGGGGGGCAGAGCATCCGCCAGCCGCGCAATGTCGCCAAGCCCGATCATGGTTCCGGTGGGGTTGTTGGGATTGGCCAAAAACACCAACCGGGTCTTGTCTGTGCAAGCAGCAAGGATCGCATCGACGTCTGTGACCCGCTCATGCTCGCACACCTCTACGGGTGTAGCACCCGCAACCAGTGCAGAAATCCGGTACATTGCAAACCCGTGTTCGGTATGGATCACTTCGGTGTTTGGCCCTGCATAGGCCTGACACAAAAAGGTAATGATCTCGTCCGAGCCCGCACCACAGATTATCCGCGCCGGATCAAGGGCATAAACCTCTGCAATCGCGCCGCGCAACTCCGCGTGGTCCGAGCTGGGATAGCGGTGCAATTGGCGCCCTGCTGTCTCATAGGCCTTAAGCGCAGCGGGCGACGGTCCAAAAGGGTTCTCGTTCGAGCTTAGCTTGAGCGCGTTATCTTGCCCTGCGATATGGGAGGCCCCACCTTGATACAGGGCAACATCCATAATTCCGGGTTGGGGCGTGATAATTTGTGTCATGTCAGGTCAGGACTCTTTCATTTGCTCACGGCCTTTTAGCGCTTCAAACCTGCCACAGCCACCCGAGATTTGCATATGTGCGCCGTGTGGCACCAAATGCCGCGCTTTCCTACAAAAAACGCCCCGCCGGTAAACCGGCAGGGCGAATTTCAAATAGCAAAGTGATGACAGCAAAGCCAACGTATCGGCTCAAGCGCCACAGCTTAGTTTTTGGCGTAGAATTCCACGACCAGGTTTGGTTCCATTACAACAGGGTATGGCACGTCGCCCAGCGCAGGTGTGCGCACGAACGTTGCTGTCATTTTGGAGTGATCCACGTCGAGGTAGTCAGGCACGTCACGCTCGGAGAGTTGTGTCGCTTCGATCAACGCGACCATCTGCTTGGAACGGTCACGCACTTCGATCACATCACCCTCTTTTACGCGGTAGGAAGGAATGTTAACCAGCTTGCCGTTCACGCGGACGTGGCGGTGGTTCACGAACTGGCGCGCAGCAAATACGGTTGCAACGAACTTGGCACGATACACAACCGCGTCAAGGCGACGCTCGAGCAGACCAATCAGGTTCTCACCTGTATCGCCTTTTACACGCTCGGCTTCGCCGTAAATGCGGCGGAACTGCTTTTCGGTCAGGTCGCCGTAGTAACCCTTGAGCTTCTGCTTGGCACGCAGCTGGATACCGAAATCGGAAATCTTGCCCTTGCGGCGCTGACCGTGCTGGCCGGGGCCATATTCACGACGGTTTACTGGTGACTTTGGACGGCCCCAGATGTTTTCGCCCATGCGGCGGTCAATTTTGTGCTTGGCAGCGGTGCGTTTTGTCACGGCTGTTCTCCTTTTTGTGGCCTCCCGCAAAATTGCGTATGAGGCAGTAAAGGGCGTTGTCCTCTGAGCGAATGCTCCGACAGGGATCCTCTTGCGAGGTCCACCAACACCAACAGATGCGCGCTTACAGTGATATGATACGGGGAGTCAATGCATCAGGTTGGACAACGCAGCAATCGGGGCGCGCCTCCCTGCTTCCGCAGTCGTGACATGTCAAAGCATCCAATGCCCGCTATCTATGTCTTGCCTCGAAAGGCAGTTGGACCGTGCCGTGGATTGGCTGTGCAGGCTCCATTGACCCCACGAAGCGTATTCCTAGCTTCCCATCATCCGTTTACGTCGTTCTTTCATCAGCGCATCCGCTCTGCTGGTACCGTCGTGGAATGACCCGAACAGTTTGTCCCAGGGAATTTCAAGCGAGCCGTAATTACACTCGAAATATCTGTGATGCATCTGGTGATGAAAGGTGCCCAGCGCCAGCCGCTTCTTGTCCTTGACGACCAAACCCTCAAATCCGGTATGTGTCGTGACAGCGGTCAGCGCGTAGTATTGCAGGTGGAAAAGGATGTGCACAGGGTGAGCGGCCACCACCCAATGGATTAAGACAGACCCGAGGAAGATCACATGTTCAACCGGATGCATCGACAAGCCCGACCAAGGCCCGACATTTATATTACGATGATGCAGGGCGTGAATATGTTTATAGAAAAACGGAATGTGCAGAAAACGGTGTATCCAATAGAAGTAAAAGCTTTCCCAGACCGGAATGGCCCAAAACATCACCACGAACCACACAGGATGCGCCGCCCATGTAAGCAACGGCGCATACCCGTTCGCCAGCGCCCAAAACATTAGCACCTCGTATGTGGTCCAAACCGTTACACCGCTGGCCAGCGTCCAGAAAACATTATCTTTGATTTGACCGCCCAACGTAAACTGGCGACCATTCTTCATCAGCGGGCGTGGGTCATACCGCAGCTCTTTGCCCTGTTTTGTGAAAGAGTAGAAATACAAGTGCAGTCCGCCCGCTACCGCAGTCATCAACAACAGGTTCCGAAGATACATCTCGGCTATCCACCCAAACGCAAGTGTTTGCGTTTCCCCCAGAGGCGGCTGGAACCAATAGAACGAGGCAAACGCAATCGCCACGATGATGAGCTTTTCAGTGATCAGAAACCACGAATTCCACACCCAAGAAAGCATTTCCAAAGGACGCAGCGGCCAAGTGAAAAAAGGTGAAATCCTAAGCGGGACGGCTGGAACATGATTCCAACCCTTTAGCGGCTCGTTGTCCATCTCGACTATCTTCTCCCAAGAAGTATGCTGAAGACTGGCAGAAAGGCCGCATGATAGAAAATGAATTTTGCCTCCCGTCACAACTTGTTTGACTGGGTGCTATCCAATCATACTCAGTGACGTCGCGCATTTCACGCAAACGCCCCTTCCTGCCCCCCCCTAATCCCGCTGCAGCCGCGCACAAAAGTCGTGCCTATGGCATCCAACCAGATGATCATTCACCAGCCCGCATGCCTCCATCCATGCATATACGATAGTAGGGCCGCAAAACTTGAAGCCAGCTTTCTTCAAGTCCTTACTCACCTGCTCGGACAGTGCAGTTTTGGGCGGCACATCCGCCTGCCGCTCGAAACGGTTTTGCAAGGGCGCTCCGCCAACGCGGTCCCACATAAAGCTGTCAAAACCGCCTTCCTCCTCCATTTCAAGCCACGCTTGCGCGTTGGTAATTGTCGCCTCAATCTTTCCTCGGTGGCGGATGATCCCTGAGTTGCTTAATAGACGCTGCACATCCTGCTCGCTCCATCGGGCAATGACGTGTGGGTCAAAGCCTTCGAACGCGGTACGAAACGCATCCCGCTTTTTCAGTATCGTTATCCAGCTGAGCCCGGCTTGAAATCCGTCCAGAACCAGCTTTTCCCACAGCGCGCGGCTGTCGTACTCAGGTACGCCCCATTCTGTGTCGTGATAGTCAATGTAGATTTGTTCAGGCCCAGCCCATTCACACCGCGTCATGTCCAGCCTCCGTAATCTTAAACTCTGCTTTACTACATTTCGCACAAAACAAAGCCTTTAACATCTTTTTAGCCGCTCTTGCCCAATGTCCCTCTCACGGTCGGCATCAGGACACACGATAAAGAGGATACTCCCGTGAAAGGCATCACACGTCGCAAAATCGCCAGCGCAAACGGTGGCTCTCTCAGCCCGCTTGATTTTGCCATTTCTCAGGGCAAGCTAAGCACTTTGGATATGGTAAAAGAGGCGATTGCCCACAACCAGACCATGCTGGCCTTCCAGCCGGTGATCCGCAGCGACGAGATGGGGCAAACAGGATTTTACGAAGGCTTGATCCGTGTTCTTGATCCCACAGGACGTGTCATTCCCGCGGGGGAGTTTATGAGCAAAATCGAGGATACAGAAACAGGGCGGGAGATAGACGTGCTGGCGCTCCGTCATGGGCTCAGCAGCCTCAAAAGTAATGGAAGCCTGAGGCTGTCGATAAATATGTCAGCACGCTCGATCGGCTACAAACCATGGATGAACTGCCTTAATCGGTTCTTGAACGAATCCCCCGCGCTAGGGGAGAGGCTCATCCTTGAAATCTCAGAAAATTCTGCGATGCTCGTGCCGGAATTGGTCATTGATTTCATCGCTCGCCTGCAGCCGCGAGGCATTTGCTTTGCCATGGATAATTTCGGTTCCGGCCACATGGCGATCCGCTACTTCAGAGACTTTGACTTTGATATTCTTAAAATTGACGGTCAGTTCATGCGTGGCATCTCAACCAGTCCCGACAATCAGGCTGTTGTGCGCGCTCTTTTCGGTATTGCGCAACAATTCGAGATGCTCACCGTAGCCGAATGCATCGAGACAACAGAAGATGCCATGACCGCAAGAAATATTGGCATCGACTGCTTGCAGGGATACTACTTTTCGGCCCCCACAACACGTCCAGACTGGGCCCACGATGCAGCTAACTACAAAAGCGCGTAAGAATGTAGCCCGAAAACGGGTCTTCTTGCCGCGCCGCGCCCCTTGCGATAACCTCTAAGACAAGGTGAGGAAATGACTGCGCGATCCCTCGTGCTCCAGTCGGTAAACCGCCTCGCCACGCGTCATATCAAGAGGACCGCATTCCATGACCAATGTTGTTATCGCCTCCGCCGCCCGCACTGCCGTCGGCAGCTTCGGCGGCTCGTTTGCCAATACACCAGCCCATGATCTGGGCGCTGCCATGCTGAAAGAAATCGTGGCGCGTGCAGGTGTCGACCCGTCAGAAGTCTCCGAAACAATCCTCGGCCAGGTCCTCACTGCGGCACAGGGCCAAAACCCTGCCCGTCAGGCCCATGTCAATGCGGGCCTTCCAATCGAATCCTCGGCATGGTCGATCAACCAGGTTTGTGGCTCCGGCCTGCGTGCCGTAGCCCTCGCAGCGCAGCATATCCAGCTAGGCGATGCCGATATAGTTGCCGCAGGAGGTCAGGAAAACATGACAATGTCGCCGCACGCACAAAACATGCGCGCAGGCCAGAAAATGGGCGATATGCAGCTCATTGATACCATGATCAAAGACGGACTTTGGGATGCGTTCAACGGATATCACATGGGCCAGACGGCCGAAAATGTCGCCGGCAAATGGCAGATCACCCGCGACGAGCAGGACGAGTTTGCCGTAGGTTCCCAGAACAAGGCCGAAGCAGCCCAGAAGGAGGGTCGCTTTAAGGACGAAATTTTTGCATTTACCGTCCCGGGCCGGAAGGGCGACACCATTGTGGACGCAGACGAATATATTCGCCACGGCGCCACGATGGACGCGATGGCTAAATTGCGCCCCGCGTTCACAAAAGACGGGTCCGTCACGGCGGCGAATGCCTCCGGCCTGAATGATGGCGCCGCCGGTGCCCTGTTGATGAGTGCGGAAAATGCTGAAAAGCGCGGCATCGAGCCTCTCGCGCGGATCGCCTCCTATGCAACAGCAGGCCTTGACCCTTCAATCATGGGCGCAGGACCAATCTATGCCTCGCGCAAAGCGCTCGAAAAAGCAGGCTGGACCGCAGCAGATCTGGACCTTGTCGAAGCAAACGAGGCCTTTGCTGCACAAGCATGCGCGGTGAATAAAGAGATGGGCTGGGATCCCGCAATTGTAAACGTCAACGGCGGAGCCATTGCGATTGGCCACCCCATCGGGGCTTCTGGCGCGCGGGTTTTGAACACGCTGTTGTTTGAAATGAAGCGGCGCGGCGCGAAAAAAGGTCTGGCAACTTTGTGTATTGGCGGTGGCATGGGTGTTGCCATGTGCCTGGAACGGCCTTAAACAAATCGGGCGCGCAATATAATTGCGCGCCTACGCTTAACAGAGCAACAACATTACTTTTGGGAGAATCATATGTCGCGTGTCGCACTTGTAACCGGAGGCAGCCGCGGGATCGGCGCCGCTATTTCAAAAGAACTCAAAGACAAGGGCTACACCGTCGCCGCGACATACGCAGGCAATGACGACGCCGCGAGCGCGTTTACTGCAGAAACGGGCATCAAGACCTACAAATGGAATGTCGCCGATTATGACAGCTCAAAAGAGGGCATTGCGAAGGTCGAAGCAGAGCTTGGCCCGATCGAAATTATCGTAGCCAATGCCGGCATTACCCGTGATGCCCCATTCCATAAAATGACGCCTGACCAATGGAATGAAGTGATCGGCACCAACCTTACAGGTGTATTCAACACGATCCATCCGATTTGGCCCGGCATGCGCGAACGTAAATTCGGTCGGATTGTCGTTATCTCCTCGATCAACGGCCAGAAGGGTCAGTTCGCTCAGGTAAATTATGCCGCCACAAAGGCTGGCGATCTTGGCATCGTGAAATCACTGGCCCAAGAAGGCGCACACGCAAATATCACGGCGAATGCGATCTGCCCCGGCTATATCGGAACTGATATGGTAATGGCAGTGCCCGAAAAGGTGCGTGAAGGCATCATTGCACAAATCCCTGCCGGCCGCCTGGGCGAGCCAGAGGAAATTGCGCGGGCCGTATCGTTCCTCGTCTCCGATGACGCGGGCTTCATAAACGGCTCTACGATTTCTGCAAATGGTGCGCAGTTCTTCGTTTAATGGCGCGATGACACTCCGCAACAGGGCTGAAAAAACTGGGGCCGGTGGATCACTCCACCGGCCCCACGGCGCTATGCGCACCAGCATTCAAAACGCCGGTAAAAAGCCCTAGCTGCGCAGCCATGCCCAGAAATCTGCAATCATACGACCACGCGCAATATGGGCGGAATTCATTGCGGCACGGGCGGCGGGATTCGTGGTTGCTTCAAACATATTCTGGCTCCTGATTGATCAATATTGGATCAAGACAACTTTGTTGCTCCCAGTATCGCCTTTTGCCTCACCCGCGACAAACGAGACTTTTCAACCTTTCAGTTAAGGTATACTTAACTGAAGCATGACGAACAGGTTACCGCCACTCACGGCTTTACGCGCTTTTGACGCCGCTGCGCGCCATTTGTCGTTCGCGCAAGCCGCAGCCGAGCTGAATGTCACGCCCGCAGCCCTGTCATTTCAGATCAAATCTCTTGAAGAGCATCTTGGCGCACCGCTCTTTCGCCGCCTCAACCGCGCAGTCGAGTTGACCGAAGCTGGAGCCGCGTTGTCTCATGGTGCAGCCGAGGGTTTCCAGACACTGGCCACAGCATGGCGCGCCGCGTTGCGCACACAGGACACTCAAACCCTGACTGTCACAGCTGGCCCTGCGTTCACAGCGAAATGGCTGGCGCCGCGTCTGTATGAATTTGCGCAGACCCATCCAGAAATTGAATTACGATTTGCCGCAGCTCTCCACCGGATGGATCTGATGCGAGACAATGTAGACGTTGCGATCCGCTTTGGTACAGGGCCCTCCCCTGACCTTTATACGCTGCCGCTGGCTGAAGAATGGGTGATGCCCGTCATGACGCCCGCAATCGCCGCGCAATTCCCAACCGTAGAGAGCCTGCACAACGCTCCGATCATCTTTGACGATTCGATTAACTTCCTCGACACACCCGTGACATGGGCGGATTGGTTCGCAGCCATGAACGCCCCATTCATCCCTACGCTGGGGCCGCGCTTTTCCCAATCCGATCACGCTCTCGATGCGGCACTGGCCGGGGTGGGAATTGTGATGGGGCGGCGCGCTCTTGTCGTCAAGGATCTTGCCGAAGGGCGACTGGTCGCGCCCTTCCCGACTGCCTTGCCAACTGGAGCACGCTTCAGTTTCCTCTGCCTCAAAGGAATGGAAACGCGCCCACAAATTGCCGCGTTCCGCGATTGGATGCTCGAAGAGATCGAAAAAACCGCTCATATCACCGAAAATCTCAACCTGTTGGAGTTTTCCGCCCGATGAGCCGCACAAAAGCAACTGCAACAGGGTTTATCGCAGTGCTGCTCTGGGCGTTGTTGGCACTGTTCACTGTTGGATCAGCTCCTACCCCTCCGTTGCTGCTCAATACACTCAGTTTCGGCATCGGCGGCACTGTCGGCCTGTTGTGGGCTTGGCAAACTGGCAGCTTCGGCCTGATGCGGCAGGTTCCCATGCGTGTCTATATCTTTGGCGCGTTGGGCCTGTTTTGTTATCATCTTCTGTACTTCTCTGCGCTCCGCCTTGCTCCAGCGGCCGAGGCGGGACTTATCGCCTATCTCTGGCCTCTGTTGATCGTTGTGTTTTCGGGCTTCCTCCCTTCCGAGAAGTTACGCGCAGGCCATATCATAGGCGCGCTACTGGGGCTCACAGGGGCCTCCCTCATCATTCTGCGTGGTGAAGCAAGTATGAGCGGTGATCACCTTTCGGGCTATATTCTGGCCCTGCTCGCCGCTTTTACATGGGCCGGCTATTCCGTCCTATCACGACTGGTAGGCACCGCCCCCACGGCCAGCGTCGCGGTGTTCTGCCTTACCACCTCTGCACTGTCCCTACCGCTGCACCTGACGTTCGAGGAACCACTTCTACCCGACACACTGCTCGGCTGGGCAAGCATTGCAGGGCTCGGGCTTGGCCCTGTTGGGTTGGCATTTTATGTCTGGGATATCGGGTGCAAGCGTGGTGACATTCAGGTCTTTGGCGCGAGTTCGTATGCGGCGCCCCTTCTATCTACTGTCGCCTTGATTGTGGCGGGCTTTGCCGCGCCCAGCATGACACTGCTCTGGGCAGGGCTGCTGATCACTGGCGGCGCGGTTGTTGCAGCGCGCGCCAGCTTTTCTCAAAAGTGATTATTCGGACAGACGGCTGATTTCTTCTTTCAGTCGCATCTTTTGTTTCTTCAAATCGGCCACTTTGAGGCCGTCAATGCCGGGCGCACGTTGGGCGGATTCGATCGCCTCACCCATGTCACGGTGCTTTTTCTTCAACGTCTCAAGATGTGCGTTTAGGGACATACTTCCTCCAGTTGTTAAAAGTGCAATTTCACTCAAGCATGCCCCTGATTAGAAGTCACGCCGCCCCGCAGCATAACGCCAATAGTGGTAAAAATTTGCTTAACACCGCTCAAAAATCAAGCGCAGCCCCTGCACGCAAGGCGGCGCGCACTTTTGGGGTATACTGATCACCGTCGATATGCAGGTCGCCGCAGTGCAGAATAAGGGGAGTGTGCAAGCGGAAATCCGCCCTTCCTGATTTTCGGGCCCGCAGAATGATCCTCTCCGCGCCGCGCCCCTCACGCGCAGCAATCGGCAATACCTCAATGCTACCCATGTCGCGTGGCAACGCGGCCAGCAACTCGGGCAAACGCTCGGCGCGGTGAATGAGGTGCAGCATACCTTTTGGGGCAAGCCGTTTGGCCGCTGTTTGCACCCAAAGATACAGCGGTGTCTGCTCGCCCAAGGCCGCCTCCCGCAGGGTGTCGCCCGTCGCAACAGAGGCCAGCCGCCGCCAGTAGGGTGGATTGGCGAGAACATGGTCAAATTGTCGCTCTCGGACTGTCAAAGGCAAGGCTGCAAGGTCGGCCTCCACAACCTCCAGACTGCTGCCGCCGTTGCGCATTGCCAAACCGGCATACACGGCCTCACGCTCTACACCGGTGAGAACCAGTCCCTCCACACGCGCGCCGAGGCACAGAATCGCAGCGCCGACACCACAACCGAGTTCAAGTACACGCTGGCCGGAAACCGCAGGAATACTGGCCGCAAGCAGTACAGGATCGACGCCAGCGCGGTATCCTGTGCGCGGTTGCCATAGATGCACCAGACCGCCAAGGAATGCATCGTAGGTCAAATCGACTTCACTCACAGGCCCAGCGGGATCTCGTTGTCGCGCATCACGCGCACCGCATCTTCATGATCGTCTGTCCGCACCATGAGGCGGCGCGGGAAAATTCCGATGCCACCTTCGAGGATGCTCATATTTACGTCCATCTGAAAACAGTCTATGTCCTCCCCCTGCAACAGAGCTTGGGCAAAGGCCATGATCGTAGGGTCGGTGCTGCGCAAAAGTTCTTTCATGGCAGTGATGTAATCCGGGGCCAGTGGCCTTGTCGAGCGCTAGGATGCGGGAAAATATGAGCGACCAATCGAGCCAGAAACCACATGACCGTCTTGCCGCCGTTCTGAAAGATGATCTTGATGCCGTGAGTATCATGATCAGCGAGCGTATGGCATCCGAGCATGCACCGCGCATACCACAGGTTACCGCCCATCTTGTTGAGGCGGGCGGCAAGCGGCTGCGCCCTATGCTCACGCTCGCGGCTGCAAAACTCTGCGGCTATACCGGTCCCTATCACATCCATCTGGCGACCACGGTGGAGTTTATTCACACGGCCACCCTGCTGCATGATGATGTGGTCGACGAGAGCGCCCAGCGCCGCGGGCGGCCCACCGCGAATTTGCTCTGGGACAATCAATCCTCTGTGCTCGTGGGGGATTACCTGTTTGCGCGCAGCTTCCAGTTGATGACTGAGCCCGGCTCGATGCGGGTCATGAAAATTCTGTCAAATGCAGCTGCCACGATCGCAGAAGGGGAAGTGCTCCAACTTACGGCTGCACAGAATCTGGCAACGACCGAAGCCGTATATTTTCAAGTTGTGCGCGGAAAAACTGCTGCCCTCTTCTCTGCTGCGACAGAAGTGGGAGGTGTTATTTCCGACGCACC
Organism: Sulfitobacter guttiformis; assembly: GCF_003610455.1. Classification (NCBI taxonomy): domain Bacteria; kingdom Pseudomonadati; phylum Pseudomonadota; class Alphaproteobacteria; order Rhodobacterales; family Roseobacteraceae; genus Sulfitobacter; species Sulfitobacter guttiformis. The sequence goes on from NZ_RAQK01000001.1 coordinate 955,640, forward strand.
TGAGGACCACGTAAAAGCGCTTTTTGACTATGGCGACGCGCTGGGGATCGCCTTCCAGATTGTGGACGATCTACTGGATTATCAAGGCAGTGACGCCACCGGCAAGAACATCGGCGATGATTTCCGCGAGCGTAAACTGACGCTACCGGTGATTAAGGCCGTCGCCTTGGCAGATGCCGAGGAGCACGCATTCTGGGTCCGCACCATCGAGAAGGGCAAGCAGGTAGACGGCGATCTGGAGCATGCGCTGGCGCTGTTGAACAAACATGGCACACTGGACACGACAAAGGCTGACGCGCTGATGTGGGCCGACACAGCAAAGGCTGCGCTCGCCATTCTGCCTGATCATGAAATAAAAGGTTTGCTTGTTGATCTGGCAGATTATGTGGTCGCACGTATCAGCTAGGGGTTTGACCTGCTGTTTGCGTTGAGACGACCCACCAGTTGTTGTAGGCTCTTCGAATACGCGCGGCGGCGCTATCTGCTGCGGCGCTATCAGGATAAATTCCGTAACACGTGCTTCCCGACCCCGACATGCGGGCAATCAGAGCGTCATCAAGAGCATCCAAAACCTGCCCGATCACGGGCGCCACAGCACGTGCGGGAGCCTCAAGATCGTTACGTTGGGATTGCAACCACCCGACCAACGCGGCAACGCCCTCGAACCCGTCAAACGCATCCATCGCAGGGTTATCTTTTATCTCAAGCCCCTCAAACACCGCACCTGTGGGCACCGCTACAGAAGGATTTACAAGAACAATATGGCATCGGGGCATGGGCTGGACCGCTTGCAAAAGGTCTCCGATGCCGTGCATCCTCTGTGGAATCGAACCGATGCAGACAGGTACATCAGCGCCCAACGATAGCGCGCCTTCCAAGCCGATACCATCATCCACAAGCTGGCCGAACAGGCTGCGCAGCAGGGCCGCTGCATCGGCAGACCCCCCCCCGAGCCCGGCGCCGTGAGGCAGGTTTTTCTCCAGCTGGATATGACCTTTGACTCCTGCCAGTTCTGCAGCTTGCCAGACCAGATTGCGCGCGTCTGTCGGGACGCCATTTGCGAAAGGGCCTGAGATCTCCATGCTCATGGTATCAGTTTTATCCAGCCAAAGCCGGTCACCGACACTTGCAAACACGACCAAGCTGTCGAGCAGATGATAGCCATCAGCGCGTTGCCCAGTGACATGAAGACTTAGGTTAACCTTAGCGGGCGCAAAACCCTCAATTGTCATTCGCCACCTTCAAGGGCTCGGCACCCTCTTCTACCAGGACAACATCAAGGCCCACCTCGAGCTTTCGGCGGATACGGTCAGGCTCTGCTTCGGTGTCCATGGTGCTGAACTCGACAAATGAAAGCGCACGTTTCCATTGAAATTGCGCTTCGCGTTTACGGCCAACTGCCCAGTAAACATCACCTAAATGATCATTTACTACCGGATCAACAGCTTCAAGCTCTACGGCGCGCTCCATTTGGATCACTGCCTCGTCATAGCGACCAAGGCGGTAGTAGACCCATCCGAGGCTGTCGACGATATAGCCGCTATCGGGGCTCGCCGCGACTGCCCGTTCAATCATCCCGAGGGCTTCGTCAAGTTTGCGCTGCTCCTCGACGAGTGAGTACCCCAGATAGTTGAGGACCTGCGGCTGATCGGGATTGATTGCCAGAGCGGCGCGGAAATCGGCTTCGGCGGACACGTTATCGCCATCTTGGGAGTAGGCAATACCGCGGGAAAAATACAAAAACCATGCGCGGTCATCGCCTTTGTCTGTCAGGTCAACTGCTTTTGTGTAGGCTGCAATAGCTGCCTGATCCTGATCCTGCGCGCGGAAAATGTCGCCGAGGGTCGCATGAACAACAGCGAGATTACCGTGACTGCGGGTCAATTGCTCAAGGACTTCGATCGCCTGATCGACCTTGTCGAGGCGGCGCAATCCAGCGGCACGCCCCAGCTCGGCTACGTGAAATGCCGGATCATCGGCATCAACGGCGCGATATTCCTCGATCGCCAATTCGTACTGTCCCAGCTGCTCCAACAATTCGGCCGTCAGCAGTAGGGCATCGACGTGGTCGGGGCGCAGATGCCGCGCTATGCGGGCATATAGCAGGGTGTAGTAATCACTTGCCTGCTCGGCCCGCAGAAGAGCCGCAAAGGTAAAGAAAACTTCGGAAAGGCCAGCACGGGCCGTTGGTGCATGGGTAAACGGCAGCTGTGCCCCGGTCTCGAGATTGGCAATCAGGATATCTAACTCGGGATCGGTCGCGCCACTGAATGTGGATGCAATGACCTGTACGGCGTCTTCGTTACGCCCCAGCTGGGACAAGATCTCGACCCGAGCGATCACGCCGCGCCGTGTGCGCGCTGCAGACCCCGGTGCCTCGGATGCAAACAGCGCCTCAGCGTCTGCGTAGCGGCCCACAGTCGCAAGGGCCAGCGCCTTGTGAAACTGCACAATGCCGCGCATGCCAGCGTCGGCCTCGATAGAATCGAACTGGGCAAGCGCGCCACTCACGTCGTCGCTGCCGATCAGGGCCCACCCCTTGACCAAACCATCGACCCACGGGCTAATCCCGTCGGTGCCCGCCTCATGCGCCGCGAGAGCCACAAAATCACCATCGTCGATCAGTCCGGCTGTGGTCACCATTTGCGCCACATGCGAGCGCTGGCCCGCATCAATGATCGCTTTGGCCAGCGGCAATGCTTTGCTGATATCGCCAAGTGCCAGATACGATAACGCAGCGCTCTCCATGAGTTCGACGTTCGACGGGTCCCGGGCCAGCGCGCTGCCATAATATTTCGCAGCGATGCCAAAGTCATTGCGCACGGACGCACTGCGACCCGCAAGATAGGATCCCGCAAGTGTTTCAGCCGAAACAGGTGCAGGGGCGCCAATGCTCAGGGCAATCCCGAGGGCGGCAATACTCACAGAAGTCAGGAAATTTCGCATATGCTCAAGCCTTTTCGTTTTAAGACAGGCTAGCATGTTTGCGCATACGCGCAATGGCGGCCCCCCACCTGAATAGGCAGGAAGCCGCGGTTATTGATCACATGTTCGGGTAGTTCGGACCGTCTCCACCCTGCGGAGTTGTCCAGACAATGTTCTGGCTAGGGTCTTTGATGTCGCATGTCTTGCAATGCACACAGTTCTGGAAGTTGATAACGAAACGGGTGTCTTTTCCCGCCTCTTCCACAAATTCGTATACGCCTGCAGGGCAATAGCGTGCTGATGGACCCGCGTATTTGGCGAGGTTAACCTCGACAGGCACGGTCGCATCCTTGAGCTGCAGATGCGCGGGCTGGCTTTCCTCGTGGTTGGTAAAGGAAAACGCCACATTTGTCAGACGGTCAAAGCTAAGTTTGCCATCCGGCTTGGGATAGGCAATCTGTTTGTGTTTGGAAGCAAGCTCCGTCGCGTCGGCATCGTTTTTACCATGCGGCATCGTTCCAAGCAGAGAGAAGTTGAACAGCGTGTTGCACCACATATCGAAGCCGCCGATCGCAAGCGAGGCGGCAAGGCCGTATTTCGACCACAGCGGTTTTACGTTGCGAACTTTGAACAGGTCCTGACCGATCGCACCTTCGCGGACTTCCTTCTCATAGTCAGGCAGTTCGTCTCCCGAGCGTCCGGCAATGATTGCCTCATGCGCCGCCTCTGCCGCAGCTTTGCCGGAAATCATTGCATTATGGTTGCCCTTGATACGCGGTACATTGACCATGCCCACCGAACACCCAAGCAGAGCCACACCAGGTGCGACCATCTTTGGCATCGATTGATAGCCGCCTTCGGTGATCGCACGCGCGCCATAGGCCACGCGCTTACCGCCCTTGAGCAACTCGGCCACCATCGGATGATGCTTGAACTGCTGGAATTCCATGTAGGGAAACACATGCGGGTTTTTGTAGCCAAGGTGGACCACGAAACCGACGTAGACCTGATTGTTTTCGAGATGATAGATAAATGATCCACCACCCGCTTTCTTACCCAGCGGCCAACCCATTGTATGGGTGACGGATCCTAATTTGTGCTTGGCGGGATCAATCTCCCAGATTTCTTTCATGCCAAGACCATATTTCTGGGGCTCTTTACCCTTGGCCAGATCGTACTTCTCGATCACCTGCTTGGACAATGATCCGCGTACACCCTCGCTGAGGAAAACGTATTTGCCGTGCAGTTCCATTCCGGGCTCATAGCTCGGGCCCGGGGTGCCATCGGCACTCTTGCCCATTTCGCCCGCGACCACGCCTTTGACTTCACCATTTTCGCCGTAGACGATCTCGGAGCAGGCCATCCCGGGAAAGATTTCGACCCCGAGTTCTTCCGCCTGTTCGGCCATCCAGCGACAGACATTACCCATAGAAACGATATAGTTGCCGTGGTTGTTCATCAAAGGCGGCATCGGAAAATTCGGAATGCGCACTTCGCCCGCAGCACCCAGAGCATAAAAGTTATCTTCAACGACAGGGACGTTCAGCGGCGCGCCTTTTTCTTTCCAGTCAGGAATCAATGCGTCGAGACCGACAGGATCCAAAACCGCACCCGAGAGAATGTGCGCACCTACCTCTGAGCCTTTTTCCAGCACAACGACAGTACGCTCGGAATCGAGCTGCTTGAGACGTATGGCCGCCGACAGACCCGCAGGCCCTGCACCGACGATAACAACGTCATATTCCATCGCTTCGCGTTCGTTCTCGGCCATCATTCTTGCTCCCGGTCGGTGAAAAAGGTTTGAATTGAGGTAGCGACTGGAACAGTAGTTTGCAATCACGACGATACGTTAAAATCGTCGCAGGGGCGTGTTTTTGCCTTAACTTTACGCGCATCCCCCTCACTAGCTGGGTTTTTGACGGGATTTGCCGGCAGCCGCGCGGACCATTTGCGCCGGTCGGATGCTTGAAAACGATGCGCCAGTTGCCACGGCAATCATGCTGTGCCCGTGATGTGTTTCGGCGAAACCGCGCCGCCATCATCGGCTTATCCGCTTGCATTTGATGCTCAACATAGGTCAGGTAAAAGACAACACCAACACGCGCCCCGAACCGCATTCGGGGCGCGCCTTAGTATTACGGACACCGATGCCATGGAAAAAATACCAATGACTCGCGGTGGGCACATCGCCCTCGAGACCGAGCTCAAGCACCTCAAGACCGTGGAACGGCCCGCCATCATCAAGGCGATTGCCGAAGCGCGCGAGCATGGGGATCTATCGGAGAATGCCGAATACCATTCCGCCAAAGAAAAGCAGTCTTTCATTGAGGGACGTGTAAAAGAACTTGAGGGGGCGATTTCGCTTGCCGATGTAATTGACCCTGCAAAACTGTCCGGCACAATCAAATTTGGTGCCAAGGTGACACTTGTGGATGAGGTTACCGAAGAAGAGAAGACTTATCAGATTGTTGGCGAATATGAGGCCAATATCGAAAAGGGTATGCTCAACATCAAATCACCCATCGCGCGGGCGCTGATCGGCAAGGACGAAGGCGACAGCGTCGAAGTCCGCACACCGGGAGGTGTTAAATCCTATGAGGTCCTCAAAATCGTTTATGCCTAAGCGGAGCGGTAACCATGTCTGACGGCCCATCCGAAGATAGCTCAGGCGCACGCCCCGCCACCGGCGCTTTGCGCAAATCAACACTCAAAAACCCTTCCGCCCGTCCAACCCCCTTGGGCATATATGACAAAACACGCGCGGAAGGCATAACCGGCATCGAAGTCGCAGCAATTGCGATGTCGGTGATCTGGTTACTGGGATGTTTGATTTTCTTTGTCTTCATGACCCAGCCCTCGGTTCCAGAGGGTCAGGGAGGTCTGCGGTTTTTGATGACAATGCTGGCGGTTTTCATGCCGGTTGCGATGATCTGGGTCGCGGCAACTGCCGCCCGTGCCAGCCGTGTCATGCGTGAAGAAAGCCAACGCTTGCAGGCCGCAATCGACGCAATACGCCACGCCTATATCGCCCAGCAACAGGGTGGCGGTTTCAGAAACGAACCGTCCGTCAACCGCAAACTCGACGAGATTGCGGCCGCAACGCGCAAAACCGAAACCGCGCTCGCGACATTTTCCACCCGCCGCGAGGAATCGTCGCGCGCTCCAAAGCCCGCGCCGGCTGTGGCACCCCCGGACGATCAGCCGACCCTCGCACTAGGCACACAAAGTGCTGATATGGCGCCCGTGCTGGCGGCCGAGGATCTGATCCGTGCGCTCAACTTTCCTGAAACGGCAGAGGATGAGGCCGGTTTTGCCGCCCTACGCCGCGCCATGAAGGACCGTAACGCCGCCCAACTTATTCAGGCATCTCAAGACATCCTGACCTTGTTGAGTCAGGATGGCATTTACATGGACGATCTCACCCCCGACCGGGCGCGAACCGAGATATGGCGCATGTTCGGGCAAGGCGCACGCGGGCGTCCTGTTGCCGCTCTGGGTGGTATCCGCGACCGCTCGTCCTTGGCCCTGACTGCTGGTCGGATGAAGCAGGATCCCATCTTCCGCGATGCCGCGCACCATTTTTTACGCCGCTTCGACAGACTGTTCGCCAATTTCGAAAAAGTATCAAGCGACGAGGAAATTTCGGCGATGGCCGATACACGCACTGCCCGCGCGTTCATGTTGCTCGGGCGGGTGGCGGGTACGTTCGACTGAAGCTATCGCACCTCAGGGGCAAACTTGCGCGCGATTCTCCGCGTCAAAAACGGCCCTTAGTATATTACCAGCCACTGTTTCGAACACCACAGACGCGCCCGCCATTTCGCCGCCTGTAACGCGGATCTGGCCCAGATCTGACACCTTGAGGCGGTCATCAACATCGATAGAAAAGACAGCACGCGAGTGGGGAGCCCCATCGCGCAGCGCTACCCGAACAGCCTGCGCGCCATCTGCCACGACACCCGCAGTGGTGCCACCCTCGTCACGCAGCGGCTGGAACACATCGACACCTGTACCCCCGTCCGCCGTATCGAAAATCAGTTGACCGGCCGAACCGCGCAAATCGACAGTTACAGACATCAATGGCTGTATGCCCATCACCAGCTCAAAGCGATCCCACGGCGCGCTTTCAATAAAACGCAGATTTGGTCCCTCACAATCTGCTGCCTGCGCACCACCTGCCAAGACAAGCATGAAAATTGTCGACTTTACCATCACCATCCTCCTAGATTCCGAAACTTCCAAACGGGATGAACCGCACCGGATCGCCTTCTGCGACCTCTCGTGCATCCTCATCTAATTCAACCAAACCCTCTGCCCAGCTCAGCCCGCTGATCCGCCCCGAACCTTCAGAAACGAACACTTCGGCGCGGCCATCACGGATGCGGGCGCGCAGATACTCGCGGCGGCCAGCCTTTTTACGCTTGGAGAACGCGGCGGGCACCTCAAAACCCTGAGGCACCTGCCATGCTGCCCCCGCAAGACGGCCCAGCGCCGGCCGCGCGAATATCAAGGTACAGACCATCGCCGCAACAGGATTACCCGGCAAACCGAACACAGGAATGTTGCGCCACATTCCAAGGGCAAGTGGTCGCCCCGGTTTGATAGCGATGCGCCAAAGCGTCATAGCGCCGGCCTCTTCCAGCAGGCCAGAGACGTGGTCTTCGTCTCCAGCGGAAGCGCCGCCGCTGGTTATAATGGCGTCAACCCGCTCTACGCAATTATCGAGCATCCGGCGCATCACTACGCGGTCGTCCGGCGCCTGGCCCAGATCAACAGCTTCGTGCCCCATCTGCTCTAACAAGGCCAAAAGCATGGGCCGATTTGCATCATAAATCTGGCCCGCCGCCGCAGAGGCCCCCGCCTCGACCAGTTCGTCTCCGGTAGAAAGAACGCCCACGCGCAGCCGTTTGCGGACGGCAATTTGCGACAGACCTGTGGCAGCCAGAAGAGCAAGATCGGCGGCGGTGATGCGTCGGCCAGCACTTACGATCACATCACCCGCCGCGACATCCTCCCCCGCGCTCCGGGTGTTGGAGCCTCGCTTGAGCATGCCCTGAAACATAATATGCCTATCTGAGACAGAGACATCTTCCTGAAGGATGACCGTATCAACACCCTGAGGAAGTACTGCGCCGGTTAGTACACGGATTGCGAAACCCGGCGGTACATCTGCAGGGGCGTCCCCCGCTGCGGCACGGCCCTGTACCAGCGGCAAACGGTGCATTCCATCTGGACGGCCTCCGGCAAATCCATACCCGTCAACGGCTGTGTTCGGCAGTGCCGGATTAGCGCGGGCGGCGGATACATCGTGAGCCGCAATACGGCCACAGGCCTGCGTTATCGGCACGTTCTCAACCTGTGCAACAGCCACAAGTCTGCCCTCAAGCAGCGCTAGCGCCTCCGCGACAGGCGTCCAATGCACCCCTTGGGGCAGCGCAAAACAATCATTGCGCAGAGGCGGCGTGCGGGCTGCAAGGCTAATAAGCTCTTCCGTGAGGCCCGCCCCCAGTATCCATCCCTCTTCACGGGCAGCAGGCGGAATATCCTTCATATGCGCGGAGAGGCGGTCCACGGGCAAGCGTGCGAGCGCGTCTGCCAGAAGGCGCACCTGCGTCCTGTCGCGTATCCTATCAGAGCCCTCAACAGCCAGAGCAGATTTAACCGCTTTCTCTATAACACCGGGCCAAATTTCGGCCAGCACCACTGGGGCTTCCTCACACGCCTCGAATGGCCAAACTGCCACCTCTCCGAGACGCCGCAGTCGATTTAGCATCGGAAAGCCCATCATCGCCTGACCGCCTACTGTCGGCGGAAATGCCAACTGAAAACATGACGATGACGCCTTTGAGACAAGGTCACAGGCGCGTTTTTCCGCGAATGAATCAAAAACGATTCCCGCCTTGCGGTAGGGAATTTCAGGCCAGCGGTCTTTGTGCAATTTACCCCAGAACGGACCTGCGCCCTGAAACATTTCATTCAGAATTTCGGCCAGATCAAAGCGGTTGTTACTGCCATCCACCGCATCCTCGATCCGGTCGTCAAACCATTTCCACACTTCAAAAGGGTCATCCGATCCGGTCACATGCCGCCCAAATCCGGCGGGATAGCCGAAGGGGAAATCGAACGTACACAGCAGACGGCGCCCCGCCTTTTTTTCAGCAGCGATCAGGCGGATGATCTCTTGCTCTGCTATCTGCCGCGACCTGCAATACACCGGCTCTAAGGACGCGCCATCCTGCGTAATCCCAAGCCAGATAGCGTCTTTTTGCGGCTTTGGACCTTTGCGCTTTCCTGCTGACCAATCTACCACGACGACAGTGTCAAAAGGCCTCACAATCCAACCTCGCGCAGAATGAAATCAGCAATCAGGACAGTATCATCAAGATTGAAAACAGGCCGGTCAAGTGTCACGGAAACGTCGCTGGCCACAGCACGAACAGACGGATCGTCGCTTGCAATAAGAGGATTTCCGGTCACGGCACGGTGCGCCTCGATTTTTGGATGCGCGTCGCGCTTGTACCCTTCGATCAGTACCAGATCGACCGGAGCAAGCTGCGCCAGCAACATGTCGAGTGCAGGCTCGGGTGCGCCGCGCAGCTCGTGCATCAATGCGATGCGGTTACGCGATGCGAGCAAAACCTGCGATGCACCCGCCTCGCGGTGGCGAAAGCTGTCCTTGCCAGCATGATCCACATCGAAACTGTGATGGGCATGCTTTACCGTCGAGACGGAAAAGCCCCGCCCCGTGATCTCTGTTACCAGCCGTTCCATCAACCCTGTCTTGCCCGCGTTTTTCCAGCCGACGACACCGTAGAGCTTCATAGCATCGCCTCGGCGCGAGCCAGATCATCGGGGGTGTTGACGTTAAAAAACGCTTCCTCTTGCGGGAACAGTGCCTCACGCCCGCCGTGTACCTGCGTCCACAGCACGACCTTGCGCAATCCCCCTTTCAGCGCGGCGCGCAAATCATCGCGGAGGGCAACTGGCCAAAGACCGAATGTCGGATGGCGTGCCGCACCGCGCTGTTCGTCAGGTGTAGCAGCAAGGACAAGCGGATGCGTCATACCCTCTGAGGCAAGCAGAAGCTGCGGCACCAGATCACAGGGGAAAAAAGGTGTGTCGGCAGCGGCTGTCACAATCGTATCTGCACCCTGCGTCGCGGCCCAGTCGAGACCAGCCAGGACACCGGCCAGCGGCCCCGCGAATCCCTCAATACTGTCTGCAATCACGGGCATGGCCATTGAGGCAAACCGCGCAGGATCACCATTTGCGTTCAGCGCCAGCGCCGCGACCTGAGGCGCCAACCGCGCTTCGACACGCGAAATCAGTGTCTGACCGCCCAGCATCCGCAACCCCTTATCGCCGCCGCCCATGCGCGTTGCCTGCCCCCCCGCGAGTATAACGCCAAAAGGTTGTTTCATAGGGCGGCCTCCAGCCATGATTTCAGATCGGCGGGAACCTCCTTCGCCGTGGCTCGCACAACTGGAGCAACTATTGCAATCCCGCGAAGCACTCCGCCTGTTCCCAAGGCGGGCGCCCTTATTCGGTGCGGTGCGGCGCACGCATGCGGCCAGTGGATTTGACTGGCTCTCAACTCTGGGGCAAGCGCTGTGCGATCGCGCCGCAAACCTGCGCCATCTACACATTGACGCCACACGACTGCATCACTCATGGCGCGCTCTTCCGGCCTGCGCGCCGCGGCTCTTCCTCGATAGCGGCTGGGTCGGCGTCGCGCAGCAAGCGCGCCTCACCTGCAAGACACATAAACCGCCGCCCCTTCATCCGCCCGATGAGGGTAAGACCGACTTGTTGGGCAATCTCCACGCCCCATGCCGTAAAGCCCGAGCGCGAGGCAAGGACAGGTATGCCCATCATCGCAGTCTTGATCACCATTTCAGACGTCAGGCGGCCCGTAGTATAAAGGATCTTATCCTCCGCACTGACCCCTTCGGACAACATCCAGCCCGCAATTTTATCAACAGCGTTATGGCGCCCTACGTCCTCCATATAAACCAATGGACGGTCTGAACAGCACAGCACGGTGCCGTGGATCGCACCCGCCTGTAAATAAAGGCTCGGCGTGCGGTTTATCTTGGCGGATAGCGCGTAGAGCCAAGAGGTGCGCACCGGCGTTTGCGGCAGCACAACCCCCTCCAGTCCCTCCATCATATCTCCAAACACGGTGCCAACAGCACAGCCGCTGGTGCGGGTCTTTCGGCGCAGCTTCTCCTCATAGTCAGTCTTGCGCGATGTACGCACAACGACAACCTCGAGGTCTTCGTCATACTCGACGCCGGTAATATCGTCGCCCTCCCGCAACATTCCCTGATTGCGCAGAAACCCGAGTGCGAGGTAGTCGGGATAGTCGCCGATGGTCATCGCCGTCACGATTTCCTGACTGTTGAGATATATCGTCAGAGGCCGCTCCTCGACGACGTTGATTTGCTGGGCAACCCCATCGTGGTCGACCCCCGTCACCACGCGGGTCAGCCTTCGCGCCTCCGGATCAGGCGCGATCAGATAATCGGAAAGATCGTCGGTTACAGCCAATTGCACCCCCTGCAGCAACACGTTACGCAATGGACGTAATCCTAAGGGCATCGCATGACCTCCACCACCCGCAAAACTCCCTATCGGCAGGGGATCGTCGACAGTAGCCCGTTCATTCTGGTAATCATTCCGTTTGCATCGCTCTTTGGCGTGTTAGCTGCGGAGGCCGGGTTAAGTGTCATCGAGACGATGGCGTTTTCTATCGTCGTGATTGCAGGAGCGGCGCAGTTTACCGCGCTGCAACTGATGCAAGAGAACGCGCCGACGGTAATCGTCCTGATCTCCGCTCTGGCCGTAAACCTGCGGATGGCAATGTATTCGGCCTCTCTAACCCCGTATATCGGCTCGGCCCCCCTGTGGCAGCGTGCGCTGTGCGCATATTTGACCGTCGATCAGTCATACGTTGTGGGTGTGTCCAAATTCGAGCGGGAGCCGGATATGACAGTCCCCCAGCGGGTCGCCTATTTTCTGGGAGCGGTCACGCCAATTGTGCCTCTGTGGTATCTGTTCACGTACATAGGCGCAGTTCTTGGCGCGCAAATCCCGCAAAGCTGGGCACTTGATTTCGCTATTCCCATCACATTTCTGGCGATGATTGCCCCGATGTTTCGCACTGCAGCGCATGTAGTTGCGGCCCTCGTTGCAGTCATCGTGAGTTTGCTTGCAGCAGGTGTGCCGTACTCACTCGGCCTCATGATTGCGGGAATCGCCGGCATGATGGCGGGCGCACAGACCGAATTATGGCTGGAACGCAAAGGACTGGCTAAGTGATCGAAACAGGCACGCTTTGGACTGTGATTATTCTGCTGGGACTTGGCAGCTTTGGCTTGCGATTCATGTTTACCGGGCTGGTCGGCAACCGCGCCATGCCTGACTGGCTGTTGCGGCATTTGCGCTATACGGCTGTGGCAATTCTTCCAGCACTTGTCGCGCCGCAAGTCGTCTGGCCTGTGGCAACGGGTGGGGCTTTTGACATTCCGCGTGCGTCAGCAGCGGTTGCGGCATTGATGGTCGGATTGCTCACCAAAAATGTGATCATGGCAATGCTCAGCGGCGTGCTCACACTCTACGGGTTGCTCTATCTACTGGGATAAAGCTTTTATCCCGTCGCGGACATTGCCCTCGTCGTCTTCGTAATACCGCGTTGTTGTCACGCCTGGTTTCTGCTCGAACTGGGACATAAGGCTCAGTGGATAATAACCGCGGCGCACATCCTCGAACCCCGGAATTTGCTTTAGAATACCAGACGTTGCAAAGGCGCATTCCGCGCTGCGCACCGCACCACGCGCTTGCACCAGTTGCAGGGCACGCTCGGCCTGAGCCGGAGTTACATTAAACTCCTGGCTCACCACATGGAAATTGGTCCGCGCATGGGCAGACTTATAGGCCTGCACCCAGAACGGTGACATTCCGTACAGGACATCGCCACGCTCCGGCACGCGGTCATGAATAAACGATCCTGCGGGATCAAACATTACCGCCTGTGACCCCTCAACCAGCAGCGCTGTATGCGCACCAGCACCCGAGCGGTTGTTGACCATTGTAATCAAAGTCAGCTTTCGCTGGCCAGTGTGGACATAGGTTGCAGCCTCAATCGCCGACTGGGGCGATTCTTTTCCCGCGCTGGAGCAGCCTGCAAGAATGGACACACACAAAAGTATGGCGACAAACGGTTTAATCATTTTGTGGCCAATCAGCGGGCGAAAATTGCCATGAAAAGCAGAACGCCAATAATTACCATAGAGGCGCGGCTCACGAATTTGACGAAGCCGTCAAATGTCTTTTGCTGCGCATCGGATTTCATCGTGCCATGTTCATGTTCGGCCATTGGGATGTCCCTTTCGTCAAATCAGGCTAAGCTTTGAGGCGGAGTTACGGCATTTCGCCGGTGCTGTCACGCCGGATTTGCCGCATGTGTTCAAGATGCCGCGTTTAAGTCGCGTCATGCTCCAGATCCTCGACCAGTTTAAAGCCGATGCGATTTGGCGGCTCTGCGGCAACAGGTTTTTGAAGCGCGCGAAACAGTACATTTAGTTGGCTGACATGCTGGACCAACTGCATTTTGGCCCCCGACGAATCCGCCCCGTAGAAAGTCACCACATCAGGATCGAAATATCCCATGCCTTCGATTTTGAGCACGCCTGCATCAGTACCGGCAAACCCCATCGCAATCTCGTGATTGTCATCAAGGCCTTCCTCAAACTTCTTGAGGTAAAGGAACGTCCGCTCATAGGCCCATTGCGCCGGTGATTTCTGCGTTAACGGCGTGTCCGACACTCCTTTTGGTACCGGTTGGTCACGGGCATTTTTAGCCTTCGGATCACTATGCACTTCATGCGCGCGCGGTAATGCAGTCATCTCGGCTGCCTCGGCTGCGGTATTGATCTCGTCACCCATATCTCACCCTTTACGCTGGTACAGCCATGCTCCGTCTTCGCGTGTGGTCCGCGTGGCGAGACCTTCTTGATGAAGGTGGCTCAAATGCGCGAAGGCTTCAACCAGAGCGAGTCCGTATTCCCCCTCGCCTATCGCCCTTTTGAACAGCGGTGCAAAAACCTCGCCTGCTGTTTTCGGCGTATCGATATACGCGAGCAGACGTTTCAGTGCGCCGTGATGGTTGTCAATCAACATGCTCATCCGTTTGGGCAAGCCCGTGAATGGCACTTTATGACCGCCCAGCACCAGATGGTCGGCGCGTCCCAGTAGCGCAAGACGCTCGCAGGCCTCCAACCACTCGCCGATGGGATCAGCCATCGGCTCGGTCGCGTAGACGCCTACATTGGGGCTGATGGAGGGGAGGATCTGATCGCCTGCAATTACCAGATTGTCATCGCGGCTCCAAAAGGTCGCATGCTCCGGCGCGTGACCGTTGCCCATGTGGATATCCCATGTGCGCCCGCCCATCTGGATCGTATCGCCCTGCTTGATCCGCAAGTACCCCAGAGGAAGCGGGTCAACAATATCGGCAAAATTGAAAGGCCGCTCACCTGCGCGCTTGTCATAAATACCGGTCTCCATCCCCGCCGAGCGGTAGAACGCGAGACTTTCTGCATTGGGTGCGTCCTGAATATCAAGCGTCAGCATCCGCGCGGTCAGCCAAGCAGTGCGGGTTGTGACCAGTTGTGCACCGTGCACCGTCTGGAACCAGCCCGCCAAACCGATGTGATCCGGATGATGGTGTGTGACAACAACGCGGCTAACCGGCCTGCCTTCCAACGGCCCTGCCATGATCTCGGTCCAGATCGCCTTGGATTTCTTGGACGAAAAACCAGTGTCGATAATGGTCCAGCTGTCGCCCTCGTCGAGGGCATAGACATTCACATGGTCAAGCTTCATCGGCAGTGGCAGTCGCATCCACAACACACCGGGTGCGACCTCGATCGCCTCTGATCCGGTGGGAGGCACCTCCCACGGATACCGCAGGCCTTCCGGGGCGGGACGCTCTGCCATACCCTACCCCGCCAATTCTTCTGCGGTAAGCGCATAAAGATCCTCGGCGCCTGCCTGTGCATGGGCTAACAACGCTGCGTGCTCCGGCAGCATCCGCTGAATGTAGAACCGCGCCAGTTTCTCCCGTGCTCCGCCACGATCCGCTACGGCAGCCTTGAGATGCAGATGCGCACCCAGCACCCGCGCAAAAGCGTGCAGATAGGGCACAGCCCCAGCAAACCGCTCTTGCAGGTCAGTCTGCGAAACAAGCCATTCTGTCGCCTCGCGCATGCTCTCGGTGGCTTCCCAGACGTCGTTGGCCAGTCGTGGGAAGGTGGCACGGGCCGCTTCCACGTCTTTTTCCACCTCGTCGAGCAAGGCCATCGCCGCCTCGCCGCCATCCATCATCTTGCGGGCTACGAGGTCCATCGCCTGAATGCCGTTTGTGCCTTCATAGATTGCAGTTACGCGCACATCGCGGCAAAATTGCGCAGCACCTGTATCTTCGACAAACCCCATACCACCATGCACCTGAAGGCCCATATCGGCGACAGCAATGCCGGTGTCGGTGCCAAATGCCTTTGTGATCGGGGTCAGCAGGGCTGCACGCGCGGTCCACGCCTTGTCTCCGGTCGCTTTTGCCATATCAATCGCGACAGCGTTACTTACGGCGATCGCGCGGGCAGCAAATACATCTGCCTTCATGGTCGTCAGCATCCGCCGCACATCCGCGTGCCCGATGATCGAATCCTTCAGCGCGGGCGCACTTGTCTTTCCCTGTTTGCGGTCTTGTGCATAGGCCAGCGCATGCTGGTAGGAGGCATCGGCTATGCCGATCCCCTGCCCGCCGACACCAAGGCGTGCATTGTTCATCATTGTGAACATTGCGGCCATCCCGCCCTGCGGTTCTCCAACCAGCCATCCAGTGGCATTATCATATTGCATTACACAAGTCGGCGATCCGTGTAGCCCCATCTTGTGCTCGAGGCTGACCACGTTTACGCCGTTGCGCGCACCGGGGTTGCCATCCGCATCCGGCAGAAGCTTGGGCACCAGAAACAGGCTGATCCCGCGCACACCGGCAGGTGCATCCGCCAACCGTGCCAGCACCAGATGACAAACATTGCCCCCAAGATCGTGATCGCCCCACGAAATATAAATCTTTTGGCCACTGATGGCATAGGTTCCATCGCCATTATCCTCGGCCTTTGTTGTCAGCGCGCCCACGTCAGATCCCGCCTGCGGTTCGGTCAGGTTCATGGTGCCGGTCCATTCGCCGCTGATCATCTTTGGCAGGTACAGTTCTTTGAGGGCATCACTTGCATGATGCTCCAGCGCTTCAATCTGGCCTTGGGTTAACATCGGCGCAAGTTGCAGTGACAAACACGCCGCGCTCATCATCTCTCCGACGGCAGCGGTCAGCGCCATGGGCAAGCCCATTCCGCCGTATTCGGGATCTGCGGCCATACCTACCCAGCCCCCCTCCGCAATCGCTTTGAACCCTTTGTCAAAGCCAGGCGAGGTGCGCACCACACCATTTTCGAGGCGCGCAGGATGTAGGTCTCCACTGCGTTGCAAGGGGGCCAAAACCTCTTCGCACATCTTGCCCGCCTCGGTCAGGATGGCACGGGTCACGTCTGCCGTTGCATCAGCAAAGCGGTCCGTACCCCGCAAGGCTTCAAGCCCGACAACATGGTCGAAAAGGAAATTGTATTCTTCAACAGGGGCGCGATACGTCATATTGGTCTTTCTCACAAACACTTCGGCATTTAGGTTGAACACCAGTTTAGGGTGCAGACGCCACTATAACAACACGGTGGACCGCAACAACGCGCCGGCGCAATCAAAACGCCGCGTCAGAGCGAAAGGAGCAGGCATGACATTACATACAACGCGCCTCGTCCCCACTGCCGCGGGGTTGGCCGACGCGGCAAAGCTGTTACAAAATGGTGCTCTCGTCGCTTTTCCAACCGAAACCGTGTACGGTCTCGGCGCCGATGCGCGGCAAGGAGAAGCTGTAGCGCGAATATATACTGCGAAAGGGCGGCCCACGTTTAACCCCCTGATTGTGCATGTAGCAGACAGCACCGCAGCAAAGACTTATGTGGAATGGCCGGCGCAGGCCGATACTCTCGCGCGCCTGTTTTGGCCTGGCCCCCTTACGCTGGTGCTGCCTTTGCGGGCGGGACATGGCCTGTCGCCATTGGTCACAGCGGGCCTGCCTACTGTCGGCATCCGCGTACCGGCGCACACAGTCGCGCATGAATTGCTCCGCGCATTCGGAGGGCCCGTTGCCGCACCATCGGCGAATCCCTCGGGACGGATCAGTCCGACGACAGCCGATCACGTCGTTGCAGGACTGAAAGGGCGCATCGCGGCAGTCGTTGATGGTGGTGCGTGCGATGTCGGGCTGGAAAGCACGATCATCGGGTTCGACGGTCCAAATGCTGTATTATTGCGCGAAGGCGGACTGCCGTCCGAGCAGATCGAGACGGCCCTCGGCACACCTCTATTGGGCGCGCAAGCAGGTGCCATTACCGCACCTGGCCAGATGTCATCACATTATGCGCCGAAAGGTGCAGTGCGCCTGAATGCGATTTCGGCACGCAGAGGCGAGCATTTTCTGGGGTTCGGCGCGATTGCAGGTGATCTGACCCTTTCAGCCTCGGGCGACACGGCCGAAGCAGCCGCAAACCTGTTTGGTCACTTGCACAGACTCGATGCGATGGGCGGGCCGATTGCCGTGGCACCGATCCCGATGGAAGGGCTGGGCCGTGCTATAAATGACCGCCTTGCCCGCGCGGCAGCCCCGCGTGATTAGATCACGCACGTCCTGCCGCGCTTGACAGGCTCACGGGATCAATGCCGATACTGCGCAAGGCAGCTTCCCAAAGCACATCGGGGTCCGTCCCGAAAACAAGCGCAGGCGTTGCCGGCGCCGTAAGCCAGCCGTTATGTACAATCTCCCGCTCAAGCTGCCCCACCCCCCAGCCGGAATAGCCAACCGTAAAAAGGAACGGTTCAGGCCCTTCACCCGCGGCAATGTCCTCCAGAATATCCTTTGTCGCCGTCAGGAGATAGCCGCCGGGAATAACCGATGGCTCGGGCGCGAGGCGGGCCTGATCACGGTGAAGTACAAAGCCACGCCCTGTTTCTACAGGCCCCCCGAAATGAACAGGCCGCTGCACAGGCCCGCCCGTGGTCGGGATGTCGACCCGGGCAAATACCTCGCGCAGCGTAAGCTCGCGCGCCGGTTTATTCAGGATCAGCCCCATCGCCCCATCAGCAGAATGGGAACAGATAAAAACAACCGAGCGGGAAAAGAGCGGGTCGTCCGTTCCCGGCATGGCAATCAATAATTCCCCTGTCAGATCCATCACATTTTCCTGCCCGTTAATATCAATTCGCCGACCAGCACTCTGACCAGCCCTTCCGCCTGCTGCAAGGTGCATCAGCGAAACATGGCTGACCTACTTGTGACTTGGCAAAACCTGCAGGCAAGCGCAAACAGGAGGAATGATAAAAACACTTCTTTTCGCCACCGCCACGATCTTTACAGTGAACGCTGCCCATGCCGATGACACGTTTGGCGTGCCCGTCACAGCCGAGCTGATTGATGGATGGCAGCAGGCCGATGGTACCCGCGTCGGCGCCATTCGCATCACACTGGCTGATGGATGGAAGACCTACTGGCGTGCCCCGGGCGATGCCGGCATCCCGCCGCATTTTACCTGGGACGGTTCGAGCAATCTGGCAGGTGTTAGCGTGGGTTGGCCTACGCCGGAAGTGTTTGTGCAAAACGGTATGCGCTCTGTGGGGTATTCGAATCAGGTAACCCTGCCTCTGACCTTCGCTGCACAAAAGACCGGCCAACCTGTCGATATCAATCTCGATCTCGAGATCGGGGTCTGCAAGGATATTTGTGTACCTAAAACGCTGTCGATCAGCGGAACGCTGGACAGTGCTGAAACCAGCCCTGTCCCAACCATCGCCGCAGCCATGGCCGAGCGCCCCTATACAGCGCGCGAGGCAGGCGCACGCGGCGTGACCTGTGCAATCAGCCCGTCGAAGGATGGATTGAATATAACCGCTACGATGACCCTACCCGCAACTGGAGGGCGCGAACATGTTGTCATCGAAGCAGGGCGCCCCGACGTTTGGGTGTCGGAGGCAACCTCGACCCGGAGCGGCAACACCCTCACAGCGCAGGCCGAGATGATTGCAGGCGCAGGCGGCGCATTCGCCCTCGACCGCTCCGCGATCCGGTTCACCGTTCTGGGATCGTCCCACGCCGTGGATTTACAGGGCTGCGTCCCGGGCTGAGCAGCCTAGTCACGCAGGGTAGGTGGTTTCCGCAGGAGCATTGCAACGCCGCCAACAATGTAACCCAACAGGGCAATTCCGCCCACGCCGATAACAAATAACAAGAACGCAGCCGGCATAACAGGTCGGCCCGACAGCGCAGGTAGTATTCCATCAATCAACGGGTGAAATGCGCCTGTAACAGCCGCCCAGCCAATAGTGAGCGCGCCCCACCCCAGCACTGCGGCCCATAATCCTACAAGCCCTAGCTGCAGGCCGCGCGCCCGCGACCTTAATCCTCGCCGCATCGCCAAAACCTGTCGCGCTACATCGTGCTGGGCCGCCATCAACGCCGGCACAATCAGCAGAACCAGCACCATACCGAACCCCAAACCGTAGACCAGCGTGATCACAGTGGGTTTGAGAAACTGCGCTTGCTCGCTCCGCTCGAACAGCAGCGGGGCCATGCCCAGAACGGTGGTGAGTGTCGTCAGCATCACAGGCCGCAGGCGGTCTGCTGCACCATCAATGATCGAGGGGATAAGACCACGATCGTGCGCGTATTCATCAATTGTAGTCACCAGCACGATGGAATCGTTTATGATAATGCCCGTCATGCCTAGCAGCCCCACAACGGTGAACATGCTCAGCGGCACACCCCATGCATGGTGCCCATATATTGTGCCAATCAGGCCAAAGGGGATAATTGCCATCACTACCAATGGGCGCGTCCAGCTTCCGAACACCCATGCCAGAACCAGAAATATCCCTGTCAAACACAAGATCAGACCCGTCATCGCATCTCGCAGAAATTCGTCCTCCTGCTCGCTCAAACCTGCGATGCGGTATTCGACCTGTAACTCTGATGCGATGCGCGGCAGAATTTCAGTGGACACCGCTGTGGTAATCTCGGTGGCACGGTCGGCATCATCCTCCGAGATGTCGCCAGTGACCGATATCAACCTGATACCGTTTTCGCGTCGAACCGTGCTGAACCCTGTGCGCTGTTGCACACTTACAATATCACCCAAGGCGACGTAGTTGCCTGCGGCTGTGCGCAACTGGGTGCGGTCCAGAAAATCCGCCGTCAGCTCCCCCTCCGGCAACTCGACCCGTATTGCGGCAGAGCGCGGGCCATCGGGATATGTTGCCGCTTCGATCCCGCCCAGACGGTTACGCAGCACACGGCCAAGCTCGTCGATGGTGAACCCCAGCGCCAGCCCTTGTGGCGTGAGATCGAGGATCAGCTCCTCCTTGTCATACGCCAGATTATCCTGAACAGCACTCACTTCGGGATATTGCAGCAGAGCTGTTTGCAATGCTTGTGAGGCCTCTTTGAGAGTTTGTGTATCCGCACCATAGAACTCGACATCCAGCGCGTCGCCCCCCGGCCCAGAGCGCCAGCCGCGAAAACTCACCGCCTCGGCCAACGGGTGGTTCACTACCTCTTCCTGCAATTCTGCGACAAACGCGAAGCTGGAATAGGGGCGCAGATCGGCGTCGATAAGCTCAATCGAAATGCCCCCCAGCAAATCACCGTCCTTTCCCTCTGCCGCCTCAAGGCCACGCCCGCCGTTGCCCCCGATTTGCGCCATTACATAATCCAGAGGGCTTATTCCGTGTTCTGCCTCGAGCCGTGCAGCGATGGCATCGGTGGCGCGCTGCATCTCTCGCATCATCTCCATGGTATCGCTGCGGGTTGCGCCTTCGGCCATGATGAAGTTACCGGTAACGGATCCGCGCTCGGGGGCGTTGAAGAAGCGCCATTGGACATCCCCCCGAGCAAAAAGCGCAACCTGACTGGCTAGTGCTACCAGCACACCCGCCAAAACGACATATCGCGCCTTGATAACCAACGCCATGAACGGGCGAAACAGGCCCTCGCGCACCCTCTCGAAACCTGCATTGATCACGGTCGACGGTGTGTCGATACCGTGCCGCCCGATGATTTGCATGATCGCACGTAGCCGCGCAGGGCGTGACATCAGATACCCCCCCGCCAGTACCAGTAAAATTCCCGCTATAACGGAAGCATTGCCCGACATAATCGCAAAAGCACCGCCGGGATCCGCACCCGTGATCCACAAGAAACCACTGATCAACCCAAGTAGCAGGCCGGTGACCAGCGCTGTCGCGACAAGGGCAGAGACCACTCCACCTACAATCAGCTTCGACATCGAGAATTTCGAGCGCGACTGCACACCTTCCAGAGCATTTTTCATATGATGAGGCAGGATCAGGAAACATTCGATCAGCGAGGCCACCAGAACGGCGATTACTGTGTAAGGAATATCGCTGATCAATCCCCCGAACCGCCCGCCCACTGCAACCAGACCAAAGAATGCAATGATGGTGGTAAGCGTAGCTGCAAACACCGGCATTGCCATACGCTGCGCCGCACCCTCGGCGGCCTCCGCAGCACTCATCCCCCCCATGCGGTAGCGGTGATCAGCATGCTCACCCACGACGATTGCATCGTCCACCACAATGCCGAGCGTTATGATAAGCCCGAACAGCGAAATCATATTGATCGTCAAACCGCCCAGATACATGAAGGCAATAGACGCACCCATCGCAACCGGAATACCAGCAGCCACCCAAAATGCAGTGCGCGCATTCAAAAACAAAAACAACAAGGCCAACACAAGGCCAAGGCCCATGATGCCATTATCAACAAGCAAATCGAGGCGGCCTGTAATTTCTGCGGCGCGCGTGCGGATCAACTCGACGGCCACGCCTGCTGGAAGGCTCTCCTGCAATGCCGCTGCAACCTCTTCGACGGCCTCCTGAATCCCGATTGCATCACCACGGTCAGAGCGGTCAACACGGACAGAAATCGCCGGATACTCACCAACAAAAAAGCCGATATTGCGATCCACGCCCTGCGCAAACACAGTTGCGACATCCCCCACCAACAAATTGGATCCGTCGGGGTTTGAGCGCAGGGTAATCGCTTCGAGCTCTTGCGGCGTTCGTTTTGCTGTGCCGGTGCGCACGCGGGCATTGGCCCCCGCCACGTCTCCGGCAGGATCTGCGTCAACCTCTTGAGCGATGGCCGCAGCGATCTGCGCCATGCTCACGTCAAATGCCACCAGCTTCGAGGAAGGCACCTCGACGATCGTCTGGGGTGCGGCTACGCCCTGAATGGTGGTACGGGTCACACCTGCAGCGAACAATCGGACTACAAACTCGTCCGCGAACCGGCCAAGTTGTTCGGGACCTACAGGGCCGGTAATTATAACATCCGTTACGCGGTCCCGCCATGCGCCGCGCCGCACGTCAGGCTCCTCCGCCTCCTCAGGCAGTGTTGTGATTGCATCTACTGCCGTTTGGACATCCGCAGTTGCCCGCGCCATGTCCCAGCCAGGCTCGAACTCAAGGAGGATTGTACCGCTTCCCTCGCGGGCAGCGCTCGACGAACTCTCGACCCCCTCAAGACCCAGCAAAGCGGTTTCGAGAACCTGCGAAATCGCCTCGTCAACATCTTCGGCGCCAGCGCCGCGCCAAATTGTGGTAACTGTTACGTTGTCCACAACCACATCGGGAAAAAATTGCGCCCGCATGTTTGGCGCAGAGACGATACCCGCCACCAGCATCAGTACCAACAGAAGGTTGGCAACTGTTTTATGCCGTGTGAAATACGCTAGAATGCCGCCAGCCGTTTTTGGAATTGCACGCCCCATGGCTTAGCCCCCCATCCTGCTTTCAAGCCGCTCGACCACCTGTGCAGGTACCTGCGGCTCTGCTAGTTGGGCTAGCACGCGGGCTTTTGCCTCTTGCGGCATCTGGTTGTTCGCCTCGACAAAGGCTACCAGTCTCGCACGCCGCTCCTCGGTCAGTTCCAACATCTGTGGTGCTGTGGGGGGATCGGGTTGCATCCCTTTGCGAAGTGGTTTGACTGCAATGCCCGCACCCAACAAAGGCGAGCGGGCCTCGACAACTTCGCGTCCTACAATATCGCCTCGAACCAGTACATCATCGCCCTGACGGCGCAGAACTGTCACGCTGCCGGCCTCCAAACGGTCTCCTTCAATAAGCAAAAGCACCCCACCGGAAGCATCCACCGACGAGGACGGAAGGCGGATCACATTCTCCAACGCAGGCTCCTGCACACGCACAGTCACAAAATCACCGGGCTTAAATCCGGCCCCTGCGTCCAGCGAAGCGAACACAAGGCGGCCGGTCTGTCCCTCACCTGTAGCCGCTGATGTGCGGGTTACGCGGCCGCTGGCCTCCAGATCGACACCGGCCACGTCAAGTGTGACAGTTACAGCCGCCTTCAAGATTTCGCCCTGCAGATCGAGCAAGCGCGCAAATTGCGCTGTCGACAGGCGAAATGATACCTCGAGATCCTGCGGGTCTATCAGATCTGCCAAACGCTCGTTTGCACTCACCAACCGCCCTTCGACTACGCTGGCTCCGCTCAGAGTTCCGCCAAAGGGAGCGCTGATGTTTGTTTCGTCCAGACGGCGCTGGGCCTCAGCCACGGCAATTTCGACCCTTACAATGCCTGTAGTGGCCTGATCGATCCGTGCCTCGGCCTGTGCCAGCGCCTGCCGCCGCGACAGGACAGCCTGCCGCGCCGCAGATGCAGCAAGGTCGGTGGTTTCTGAGGCCGCTGCTGTGCCAATGCCGCGCTGGGTCAGATCGGTTTGGCGCTCTGCTGCCCGCACCCTCAGCTCCGCCTGCTCTTGGGCCGCGAGCACTTCATCGCGGGCCAGTTCCAACCCGCGCCGCGCATCACGGGCCTCGGCCTGAGCGTCGGCAAGATCGCTCTGAGCGCGCTGCAAGGCAGATTGTGCATCGGCAGGATCAAGGCGCACCAGAACATCCCCTGCCTGTACCGCGCCACCATCCTCGAATTCGTCGGCCAATGCGATCACACGCCCGCCGCCGGCGGCGCGTAGCTCAAGGGTGCGGCGGCTCGCGATCTCGCCAAAGGTTTCCAGCAAAGGCGTATGTGCGCCTGCCTGCGCCGTGATGACATTGACAGTAAACACACGTTCGCGGGCAGTGCGCTCTTCCGGCGCGTCCGCCAACCGAGATTGAACCGCGCCGCCAACAATCTGCACAGCCCAGACTAGCATACCTAATGTGACTGCGGCCAGAAACAGACCAATCATACTTTGTCTCAGAAACCGCATGCTGTGTCCGCTTTGTTCATATTGTTCCCATTTAGCGCCGGATGCACCTTAACCCAGTAGGAGTTTATACGCGCATCAATCACGTTTCCGTCGCCAATTCGGGACGGAGGGCCAACAAACCTATTGCAGGCGGTCCCCAAGTAGAGCCAAAGCAATTATTTGCGGCGGTGATGCTCGTCCAGACGGGGCAAAATTTCGACAAAATTACAGGGCCTGTGACGGTAATCCAGTTGTTTGAGCAGGATCTCGTCCCATGCATCCTTGCACGCGCCAGGACTACCGGGCAGCGCAAAAAGATAAGTTCCGTTTGCCACACCACCCGTCGCACGCGACTGAACCGCGCTTGTTCCGATCTTTTGCATTGATACGATCGTGAAGATGGTTCCGAACGCATCAATCTCTTTTTCGTACACGTCACGGTGTGCCTCGACTGTAACATCGCGCCCTGTCAGGCCTGTCCCTCCGGTCGATATCACAACATCAACCTGTGAGTCGGTGCACCACGCGCGCAACTGCGCCGCAATCTCCTTACGCTCGTCGCGAATAATTTTACGGTCCGCCAGAATATGCCCAGCATCCTCCAGCCGTGCTACCAGCACATCACCCGAGCGATCTTCGCCCATGCTGCGGGTGTCTGAGACGGTAAGCACCGCGATGCGCACGGCGATAAATTCTTTGGAAAGGTCAATCGTGCTCATCATTCACTCCATCACTGCAAGGCGCACTGCCAGCGCAGCATAAATACTTCCGGTAACATAGCCCAAAGCACTCGACGATTTAACAAGTTTGGCGCCAATGGTTCCTGCAAAGGCACCAACAAGACCGTTCACCACAAAACCGCCCAGTGCGATCATTGCACCGAACGCGAGAAATTGCAGAAATACGGGTCCTGCTTCCGGCACTACAAATTGGGGAATAAAAGCGAGAACAAACCAGATCACTTTGAAGTTGCTCAAATTTGTAAAAAACCCTGCGCGAAAGGCACGCAACGGCCGCATTCCTTCACCCCGTGCGTTTACACCGCTGCTACGAAGGGCCTGCACTGCAAGATACAGAAGGTACGCCACCCCTATCCAGCGGATCGCCATAAATGCCCAAGGAAACGCAGTTATTACCGCCCCGAGGCCCAAACCCGCAATGGTAACATGGACCAAAGCACCCGCGCTCACGCCCGCACTAGCAGCCCAGGCAGAAGCCCGCCCCGAGCGCATCCCTTGTGCAAGGCACAGCATCATATCCGGCCCTGGGGTCACGTTAAGCGCGAGTGCGGCCGGAACAAACGCCAGCAAGACCAGCGGGTCGATCATCTAGACACGTCCTTTGACTTATCCAGAGCAGCCTTGAGATTTAACAAGTCTGCCCAAGCCTCTCGTTTTGCTGCCGGATTGCGCAACAGATAGGCAGGATGGCACATCGGCAAAGCAGGCTTATCGACCGCCACGGTCCATTCCCCCCGCAGTCGCGTGATACCGCGTTTTGACAAAAGCGCCTGACAAGCCCAATTACCCATGACGACCAGCACCGCTGGATCAGCCAGTTCGATATGCCGCTGCAAAAACGGTTTCATCATCGCGATCTCTTCGGGTTTGGGATCACGGTTGTGCGGGGGGCGCCATGGCAATGTATTGGTGATATAGATGGGTGCATCTGCGCGTGTGCGTCCCATATCGATTGCCGCAAACATCTTGTCCAACAGCTGCCCCGCAGCGCCGACAAAAGGCTGGCCTGTACGGTCCTCGTCCCGGCCCGGCGCTTCACCGATAATCATCACGGGCGCACCTGCTATCCCGTCACTAAATACCATATTACGCGCGCCGCGCTTGAGTTCGCACAGATCGAACGCCTCCATGGCTGCGCGCAATTCCTCCAGCGTGGTTGCTGATTGTGCCGCGTCTTGCGCCTCGGCCACCGGGTCCCGTTCGGCCATTCTGACGGGTCCGCGTGTCAGATGCGGCTTTTCCTCTGGTTGTTTGGGCTTTGTCAGACGGTCGGGTAGTGCATATCGGTCAACAGGTTCATTCCCGATGCACTCGTCCGCGCCCAGCTCTATCTGCCAATCCAAAAGCGCGCGCGCTGTGTCAAAGTCCACTGATTCCATGGTGCCACTCTACGCCCCTGTCCACAGGATCAAAATGCCCCATCCGCCGCTTCTTGCCCGTCTGGGCACAGCTCCCTATAACGAGCCAAACAGCGTAGGGTTTGATCATGAGTTATCCACACCGCCACCTGCTTGGTATCGAACCACTACACCCGTCAGAGATCACTACCCTGCTGGATCTCGCAGACAGCTATGCCGACAAGAACCGTACCGCCGACAAACATGGGACAGCCCTTAAGGGGTTGACCCAGATCAACATGTTTTTCGAAAACTCTACCCGCACTCAAGCAAGCTTTGAGATCGCGGGAAAGCGACTCGGAGCGGA
This sequence comes from Sulfitobacter guttiformis, assembly GCF_003610455.1. NCBI lineage: Bacteria > Pseudomonadati > Pseudomonadota > Alphaproteobacteria > Rhodobacterales > Roseobacteraceae > Sulfitobacter > Sulfitobacter guttiformis. Next base: position 982,413 of record NZ_RAQK01000001.1, read on the forward strand.
TGTGATGAACATGGCGATGCAGGCGAGCAGCATTAAAAAGGGTGAGACCCTGATTGATACGGCAATGACCCTCAATGCGATGCATCCCGATCTGCTGGTGGTGCGTCACCCGCAATCAGGAGCGGTAGATCTGCTTGCACAAAAGGTAAATTGCGCTGTGCTGAATGCAGGTGACGGGCGGCACGAGCATCCCACTCAGGCGCTGCTTGATGCCTTGACGATCCGGCGCGCCAAGGGGCGGCTCCACCGGCTTTCTATAGCGATTTGTGGCGATATTGCCCACAGCCGTGTTGCCCGCTCCAACATCATGTTGTTGGGCAAAATGGAAAACCGCATCCGTCTGATCGGCCCACCAACGCTGATGCCTGCCGGCATCGCAGAGTTTGGCTGCGAGGTTTTCGACAACATGGAGGAAGGCCTCAAGGACGTTGACGTGGTGATGATGCTAAGATTGCAAAAAGAGCGCATGGATGGCGGCTTTATCCCCAGCGAAAGGGAGTATTACCATCGATATGGTCTTGACGCAGAAAAGTTATCCCACGCCAAGCCGGACGCGATTGTGATGCATCCCGGTCCGATGAATCGTGGCGTTGAGATTGACGGCACGCTGGCCGATGACATCAACCGCAGCGTCATTCAGGATCAGGTCGAGATGGGCGTGGCCGTGCGTATGGCTGCAATGGATCTCCTGGCACGCAATCTCGTGAGTAATCGCGGATGACGACATCAGAATTCTGGGACAAGGTGCTTGAACCAAACGAAAACCTCCTCTGGTCCGGGAGGCCCGCCCCGACATTTCACCTGCGAAACTGGCGGCTTTACGGATCAGCGCCGATGGCCGCACTGGGCCTTTTTTCAGCGGCATGGCTCATCATTGCGACAACCGGCAGTGAAGGCGACATCTGGCTGCTGGTGTTGCCCGCCCTTTTAGTCGCAATACCTGTCCGAAGCACCTTGCAACAGATCCGAGTCTACGGGGCGACCCGTTACGCCCTTACCAACAGGCGCGTATTGTTTTTCAGAATCGAGGGCGACGAGACCCGCGTGAAAGCGCACCCACATAGCGCAATCTGCGCGCCTGATGTTATCAATACCTTCCCGCCCAGCGTCAGCTTCCTGCGGTATGGAAAGGATCCGAAAAGCACTTTAGGCTTTGAGTATATCAAGAATTCCGAAATTTTAGTGCATCATCTGGAGCAGCGGGAAGAATGGTAACAATCGATATTCCGCGCAATGAAAGCGGCACAATCCGCGTCTTTGCCATTTCACGCCCGATGGCCGATATGGCCCGCGCCGTACAACGGCAGGGAACTCAAGCGCTAGGCGCAGAGCTGTTGGGCCACGAGGTCAAATCTGACGAGATCGAGCTTTTTGCCCTTTCCGATCTGGCAGGAGTAGGTCTGCACGGCTACTTAAGTGAAGGGTATGATATTGACAAATTCGCGCTTCAAAAAGATTTCAGACGGCTCAAAGCGCTGGACGGCTATGTCCTGCTGCATTTCTCGCGGCTCGGGGCGACGCAAGATATCACGTTGTCCCTCCACAGCGATCTGACGCTTATCGGCAGCTATGCGGAACCAAAACCACTTCATACCGGCCCGCCGATTACCGCAGCCTCAGCGGAGCTTTATTCGGGAGCCAGGGCTGCGTTGAAATCACCGGCCCGATCCCGATTGGGCAGTATTCTGACAGGCGTGATCGTACTGCTGCTTTCCCTTTTTATATGGTGGATACTGCGATGAAAGAACCCAAACCTGATCCCAAAATGTCAGGCCGTATTGCGATGATTGCACTTCTGGTCGCCTTTGCCGTAGCCGCGGGCATGGTGTGGATGGCCGGATGAGCGACGCACTTGCCGCATGGTCGCCTACACTGCCGGTTTTTATGCGGCGTTGTGCGATTGTCGGCTTGCTCACGATTGGCCTGATGATGGGGCTTGGCTGGGGCATCGGCAAAACCACCGGTTTTTGGCAGGTGATATATGTCGGGCCTGTTCTAGTGCTTGCGTATAACATCGGGTTCGACGATCCCGCCCGGTGGCGCGCTGTCCGCCAGGACAGGTGGTATCTACGCTCTGACGCCCTCATCCACCACGGGCCTGACGGTGAGGTACGCATACCGCTAGCGGATATTTTGGATGTGCGCACACGGCTGGGGTGGAGCGCGGTTGTCTACCTCAAGGACCGGCAACGCGTGCGCATCGCCTATGTAGAAACGCCAAATAAAATCGCAGCGCAAATCATTGCAGCACGCAACCGCCTGACCCTGTGACACGAGCAAGATACATCTGTATTGACGCAAGGAAAAAACTGCGCCACGCCCTGCATCAGCACCGGAAAGACACGCCATGACCCTTCATTTCATTAACGCTATGCTGATCGATCCCGAAAATGGCACCGAATTCTCCGGATCCGTTACCGTCGATGGCGCGTTCATCAGTGCCGTGACTGCGGGCGGGATCGCCAATCCAATAGGCGAGGTGATTGATTGTCGTGGTAAATTCCTTGCTCCCGGCATTGTCGATCTGGGTGTCAAGGTGTGTGAGCCCGGCGAACGTCATAAAGAAAGCTACCGCTCCGCAGGTCTTGCGGCAGCCAAAGGTGGGGTAACCACCATGGTGACACGCCCCGACACGACCCCTGCCATCGACAGCCCCGAGACCCTTGAGTTTGTGACCCGCCGCGCGAACGAAGCATCGCCCGTGCACGTTCTCCCCATGGCCGCCCTGACCAAAGGACGCGAGGGTCGCGAGATGACGGAAATCGGATTTTTGATGGACGCAGGCGCCGTGGCCTTTACCGATTGCGATCATGTGATCACCGACACACGCGTGTTTTCCCGCGCACTGACTTATGCCCGCAGCCTTGGTGCGTTAGTAATCGCTCATCCTCAAGAGCCGGTTCTGAGCAAGGGAGCCGCCGCAACTTCGGGCAAATTTGCCTCCCTACGCGGATTGCCAGCGGTCTCTGCAATGGCTGAGCGCATGGCGCTGGACCGTGATATGGCGCTGGTCGAGATGACAGGCGCGAAATACCACGCGGACCAGATTACAACAGCACGCGCTTTGCCACCATTGGCACGCGCCAAAGCGAACGGGCTGGACGTCACGGCGGGTGTAGGCATTCATCATCTGACCCTCAATGCACTCGACGTTGCGAATTACCGGACCTTTTTCAAGCTCAAGCCACCGCTGCGTGAAGAGGAGGACAGGCTTGCCATGGTAGAAGCAGTGGCCTCCGGCCTCATCGACATTGTCTGCTCTATGCACACACCGCAGGATGAAGAGAGCAAGCGGTTGCCCTTTGAGGAGGCGGCATCGGGGGCGGTAGGCCTTGAGACATTGCTGCCTGCCGCCCTGCGCCTCTGGCATTCCGGCATGATTACCCTGCCCCAGCTCTGGCGGGCATTGTCGTTCAACCCCGCTCAGCGCTTGGGTTTGCCATCGGGCAGGTTGGCGGCCGGCGCGCCAGCCGATCTGGTGCTATTCGATGGACACACACCTTTTGTGATGGACCGCGCCACGCTGCGCTCGAAATCGCGTAATACGCCGTTTGACGGAGTGCGGATGCAAGGTAAGGTCCTCACCACATACGTATCCGGTGCCTGCGTTTATACCGCCTGATTTGGAGAATACCTCATGCCGATGATTGAAACCTCGCTGATGCTACTGCTGCTTTGGGCGGTAATGGGATACCTTCTCGGTTCTGTACCATTCGGAATAGTAGTGGCCCGTGTGATGGGTTTGGGCAATTTACGCGAAATCGGGTCCGGCAATATCGGGGCCACCAACGTCTTGCGTACCGGATCCAAACCAGCCGCAGCCGCTACATTAATTCTCGATGCTGGAAAAGGGGCCCTTGCCCTTTTGCTGGCACGCCATTTCGCGGGCGAAGACGCAGCGCAGATTGCAGCGTTCGCGGCGATGGTTGGTCACTGCTTCCCTGTTTGGCTCAAATTCGAAGGCGGCAAAGGCGTCGCGACCTTTCTCGGCATATTGATCGCGCTGGCGTGGCCGGTCGGCTTGGCCGCATGCCTCGCATGGCTGATAGGCGCAGGTTTGTCGCGTATGTCGTCCATGGGTGGGCTGTTATCAGCTGCCGCCTCCAGCATTCTGGTTGTCTTAATGGGATACGGCACCGGCTACTTGCTGTGCGTGCTGCTCACTGTGATTATCTTTTGGCGTCACCGCGCCAATATCGCCCGCATCCGAGCTGGAACAGAGCCCAAGATCGGCCAAAAAAAGTGAGGCAAAGCGCGCCGCAGGGATTTGCCAAGGCCCTCAGAGCGATCCCGAAGGGTACGTCAACAGGGTGGATGGACGGCAAACGCTATACAGCGACCCGCACGGATTTCAATAATGGCCGCTCGGTGAAGCTGGTGGCAGAAGCGCTGGACCAATCCGATTATATCAGTCTCAATTTCTACGACCTGCAAAGTGGTGGGCAGATTGCCCCATGCGAAATGCCGCCTGAAAAGGTGATCGAATTCGTCGATAAGTATGCCTCGCTACCGGAGGGCGCGCCGTGAAATACTTTGCGCTGATCTGCGCAGGGCTTCTCGCAGCGCCTGCCTGTGCTCAAGAATTCAACGTATCAATGGGGGGCAAGACCCTTGGACAGTTAGAATTTGTAGAGCAGGGGAACACAGCCACCCTAGAAACCACCCTCGATAGCACCCCGATGGGCGTCTTTAACGGCACATTCACCGGCACCAGCAACGGCACAACCGCAACCAGCCGCTTTGTCGCAGAGAGCCGGTCTTCACGTAAACAGCGCAGTGTCACTGTCGAGATCGCCCAAGGTCGTGCCACAAGTACCGCCGTTACCCCACAAGAGGAGTTAACAGACCTCTCGGATATCACTCGTGTGCCCTCAGGCGTTATGGACCCCGTGCGTACTATTGGCGCCTTGATAAGTGCAGGCAGTTGCCCCGCTGCGATGCAGATGTATGACGGCCGCCGCGTAGTCTCACTCTCACCGGCGGCACGCGACATGGAAGGGGGCACCCTGACATGCACGATGGACTACCGTGTCATTGCGGGACCGGGGCATCTGTCACCGCTGGGTATATCGTCAGCCAAATTGCTGATGCGGTATGATCCAGACGGCGTATTGCGCCAGATCCAGATTGTATCGGGCATTTTCCGCGTAAGCCTTGATCGACAAGGTTAGCGCGTTGCACCAAGCTGATGCCGTTTTCGCGAGCTAAATCCATGAGCGGCCCTCCCACACCGGGGAATCATGTGCAGGTAGCATTGGGTTACCCTGCCACTCGTGCCTGAAGACCCTGTCTTTCGACCGGCATTACCTGCATTTGGGTCCGTGCCCGCGCAGAGATAATTGCAAACAAAAAGAGCCTGCGCATACCGCGGTTTTCTCAACGGCCTTGATTGAACACATTTTCAACCAGATTTGGCCATTTCGCCCGATCAAACTGGGGTTTATTCATGAGGGAAAGCGCCATGACAGGACCATTAACCGCACTCAACCTTGCGTTCGTAAACTACTTTAAATTCTCTGGTCGTGCGACACGGGCGGAGTTCTGGTGGTTCACATTGGTCTATATAATCGTTGGGGCTGCCCTCTTGGCGCTGGATTTTATGACAATCGCCCCCATCTTTTTGGCAGAGAATTACTCCGCGCTCGCGACACTTGGGTTTTTTGACCTTTACTATCCGATCTTTGCCATCCTCACCGCCATACCCTACCTTTCGTTGTCGATCCGGCGCTTACACGATGTCGGATTTTCAGGCTTTTGGTGGCTGCTTAACTTTATTCCCTTTGTCGGTAGCCTTGCCCTGATCGTGCTTTATTGCATCCCCGGCAACAACAACTCTTCACATCACGGCGGGCCCAGATCGTCACCACCAGACGCAACAGGCAAACAACCGACTGCGGACGCGCACAAACGTGCGATGCAAGGCTACGCCCTGCTGTTTGACAAAGACAAACCTGTCACGGCTGAAGTACAAGCCGCCCGCAAGGCAGAGATATCAAATTATTACCGCCAAAAGGTCCTTAAACCTGTAGCGGGCGTTTGACTTTTCCTTAGTAGGAGAACTCGGAATAGATGCGGCTCAGGTCGCCTTTCCACTCGCCGTTGTAGCAATCCAAAAGCTCGTCGGCGGGTGTCTTTCCGGTTTCGATACTTTCCTTCAGAGCGTTGAGGAAATGCGTCTCGTCGGGGACCAGACCACCTGCACCGCTGCGCGCACGCGCTTTGAGCCCCGCCTCGGAAATTGCGACAACCTCGCGTGCGAGATCGTGCATATTGATCCCTCCGACCTTAGCCTGAAGGCCGTCAACCGACGCCGCGACACGCAGGGAATCACGGGTTTCAGCATCCCAGCCTTTTACCAGATCCCAAGCGCCATCCAGCGATGTTTGGTCATACATCAGGCCGACCCAGAAGGCTGGCAGAGCGCACAGGCGGCGCCACGGCCCGCCGTCAGCGCCACGCATCTCGATATAGCGTTTGGCCCGCGCTTCGGGGAATGCTGTCGTCAGATGATCGGCCCAATCACTCAGGGTCGGCGTCTCGCCGGGCAACGCCGAGAGTTTACCGGCCATAAAGTCGCGGAACGACAGGCCCAGCGCATCGATGTATTTGCCATCGCGGTAGACAAAATACATCGGCACATCGAGTGCATAGTTCACCCAACGCTCGAAGCCAAAACCCTCGTCAAAGACGAAAGGCACCATACCAGTACGCGCCGGATCAAGGTCGCGCCACACACGGCTGCGCCATGATTTATGGCCGTTCACCTTGCCCTCAAAAAACGGCGAGTTGGCAAACAGGGCCGTAGCAACAGGTTGCAAAGCGATGGCGACACGCATTTTCTGGACCATGTCTGCCTCTGACCCGAAATCGAGGTTGACCTGAACGGTACAAGTCCGGCGCATCATAACGCGTCCCATTGTCCCAACCTTGGTCATATATTCGTTCATCAGCTTGTAGCGGCCCTTGGGCATCAGATCCATTTGGTCATGGGTCCATTCCGGTGCAGCGCCCAAGCCAATAAACCCGACACCGATCTCGTCGGCAACATCCTTGACCTCTCGTAGGTGGGTATTCACCTCGTCGCAGGTCTCGTGGATGGTCTCGACAGGTGCGCCGGACAGTTCAAGTTGCCCACCGGGTTCAAGCGATACATTGGCCCCGTCTTTCTCCAGTCCGATGAGTTTTCCGCCCTCTTCGACAGGTGTCCAGTTATGGCGGTCGCGCAGCCCTTCCAGCATCACACGAATCGAGCGCTCACCCTCATAGGGGAGCGGCAGGTTGGTATCAGTGCAATAACCGAACTTCTCGTGCTCCGTGCCAATTCGCCAGTCTTCCTTCGGCTTGCAACCGTCAGCAAGGTATTGGGTAAGTTGATCAAAATGCTCGATCGGGCCGCCGCCGGATTGGGGAATAGACATTTTTGGCACTCCGCTTGGTGTTTAGTCCGCAGCGTTGCGGAGAATCTCTGGCTCGTCAATGCAGCAGGGCGTGGGCAGGGCGCAAGGGGGTGCGCTCCCAAATCACAACTGTGTGCCTGCGCCCCGCGCGCAATTCAGTCAGCATGCGTTCAGTCCGCAGGCCCGGCAATTTGGCAAAAGCATCAAATAATGCGTCCGAACCGGCGGCATTCACAGGGATCAGCAGCGCCTCCTGGCCCGACACATCAAGCTGCCAGTGCGCAGGCCGTGAGGTGGTATCGAGGCTAAGGCGTTCAAGATTTTCGAGCGCGACAACTCCGCCAGTGAGCGGCCCGAAATAGGCAATTTGTCCCTCGTCTACCTGCACCGCGCCAGGTCCGTCACCTGTTCCGCGAAACCGCGCACGTTGAAAACCCACAACACCAAGGGCGACACTGCCCAGCACCAGCGCCCAACCGGGCACGGCAAGCAACAAGCCCGGCCCGAAGATCAACCACATCCCCAGCAGTACAAGCCCCACCGCCACCAACACCTCGCGCCAGCGCCACAAAACGGCCATTGCTTCGGGTCTGAAAAACATCAGCGCCAGTCCCCCAACGCCTGTTGCCAAATCGTCAGCGCTGCGACTGCCGCCGTATCCGCTCGCAGGATTCGCGGCCCGAGCGATACAGAAGTAGCACATCCCAGTGTTTGCAATCTTGCGCGTTCACGTTCCGAAAATCCGCCTTCCGGCCCAATGAATATCGCCCATGGCCCAGCATGCGCTGCCGCAAGGGGCGCATGCACTGAAGAGGAGAGAGCCTCGTCGCAGAACATGATGTGGCGTTTTTTGTTCCAAGCGCCCAACAGCTTGTCAAACCGCACCATCTCAGCCACTTCGGGCACAAACGTGCCGCCGCACTGCTCCGCCGCTTCTACGGCATGAGCCTGCAAGCGGTCCCGCTGTATCCGGCCCGAATTTGTAAATTCGGTCTGTACAGGCACAATCCGCGCAGCACCCATTTCGGCCGCTTTCTCAACAATAAAATCGGTCCGGGCTTTTTTGATCGGCGCAAAACAAAGCCAGAGGTCGGGCGGCATCTGCAACGGCCTAGCCTGCCCCAGACACGTCAGCGCCCCGCCACGCTTGCCCGCTTCGGTGACCTCGGCACGCCATTCGCCATCCTGACCATTGAACAGGAGTATCTGCGCGCCTGTCGTCTGCCGCATTACCCCGAAAAGATAATGCGCCTGCCCACGGTCCAAAGGAACTGTTTGCCCATCCCCTAAAGGGTGCTCTACATAAAGTCTGATTTTCGCGTCCATGGGATGGATATATGCAAGACAACGCCCCACCGCCAGAGCGCCCTGACACGGGAACGGTTGCAGATGCCTATTCCCGCAACTGGGTTGACCTTTACGCACCTGCGGCAACGCGCCCCTATCTCCGGCTTAGCCGAGCAGACAGACCGATCGGAACGTGGCTGCTGCTGATCCCGTGCTGGTGGGGATTGGCGCTCGCAATGCTTTATGACGGGCGGGCCTCATGGTTTGATTTGTGGATATTCTCAGGCTGCGCCATCGGCGCGTTCCTGATGCGCGGGGCTGGCTGTACGTGGAACGACATATCCGACCGCGACATAGACGCGCAGGTAGCCCGCACGCGTTCGCGGCCGATTCCGTCAGGTCAGGTCAGCGTCAAAGGCGCTGTGATCTGGATGATCGTGCAAGCTCTCGTTTCGTTCGCGATTCTGCTGACGTTTAATGCGGCTGCGATCCGTCTCGGGATTCTCGCGCTGATTCCCGTCGCGATCTACCCTTTTGCAAAGCGGTTCACATGGTGGCCACAGGTTTTTCTGGGCCTTGCGTTTAACTGGGGGGCGCTGCTGGCATGGACCGCCCATACCGGACGCCTCGACGCGCCTGCGGTTGTTTTGTACCTCGCGGGAATCGCATGGACCCTGTTTTACGACACGATTTACGCCCATCAAGACACCGAAGATGATGCACTGATCGGGGTTAAATCAACCGCCCGCCTGTTCGGCGAGAATACTGCACAATGGTTAAGGCGGTTTTTGATGGCCACCGTTGGGCTCATGGGGATCGCTGTGGTTTATGCTGCACTTCCAAACGCGCCTGTCCTCGCCCTTGCCGTTGCAGTTTGCGGTCCTTGGGCGATGGGGTGGCACATGGCTTGGCAGCTTAGGGGGCTGGACATCCACAATACCGATAAAATGCTACAATTATTTCGGGTTAACCGCGACACCGGCATAATCCCGCTCTTGTTTTTCGCCGCGGCCCTAGTCCTTTGATTGCACCACGCGCGGCGGGGGCGTATCACACTGCTAACCGTCAACAGTTCTGAAAGTGCCTATGCGCCTCTCATCAATGCTCACGATTTTTCTGACCTTTGCGGCCGCCGCTGTGGTGGCCCTAGTAGCAGCAAGTTTCTCGGTACAGCTGATCGAGGACTCGTCGGAGATCGGTGTGCGTGATGCACTTGATGAAAAAGGCATGACATGGGCAGAAGTCGAGGCGAACGGGCTGCAAGTCTCTTTGTCAGGAATTGCCCCCACTGAAGCAGTCCGGTTTTCCGCGCTTACAACCGCAGGGTCTGTTGTTGATGCGGCCCGTGTGATCGACGATATGGGTGTTGCCGCTCAGGAAGCGCTCGCCGCTCCTAAATTCTCGGCGGAGATTCTGCGTAATGAAAGCGGTCTTTCAGTTATTGGCTTGATCCCGACGAGCACGGACCGCACTTACGTGATTTCGCGATTTATTAGCATTGCGGGCACAAAAGGCGTAACCGACTTGCTCGAGACTGCAGATTATCCAGCGCCCGAAACTTGGGAGAGCGCGCTTGAATTCGCGCTGTCAGCCATGAGCAGCCTGCCTCGTGCAAAGGTATCCATCGAGGCAGAGCGAGTCGCGATTACTGCGATAACGAACACAGCACAGGAAAAGGCCCGGCTTGAGCAAAATTTGCGCCGCATGGTGCCAGCCCGGATCAACCTTGTCCTCGACATTTCTGCCCCCCGCCCTGTAATTACTCCTTTTACCACACGGTTCCAGATCACTCCCGAAGGGGCCAGCTTTGATGCCTGCTCGGCCGATACGGCCGACGCTTCAGAGCGGATATTGGCCGCGGCGCGGGCCGCGGGTGCGCAGAATCCACGCTGTATTGTCGGCCTTGGTGTACCCACCCCGCGGTGGGCAGACGCTGTGACCGCCTCGATCAGCGCACTCACAAAGCTTGGCGGCGGATCCATAACGATTGCAGATGCCGATATCACACTCGTGGCAGCACCTGGTACAGAACAGTCTGACTTTGATACAGTTGTAGGCGAACTTGAGAATACACTTCCTCCGGTGTTCGCCCTTCAATCAAAGCTGCAGCGAGAAACTGATCCGAATGCAGGTCCGCCTGAATTCAACGCGAGTCTGAGCCCCGAGGGACGGGTACAGCTGCGCGGCCGCGTCAATGATGATGCCTTGCGCGAACTGACAACCAGTTTTGCAAAAGCCCGTTTTGGCTCTGATCGCGTACAAACCTCCACACGCGTAGTGGACGATTTGCCGCCGGATTGGGCGACCCGCGTTCTTGCCGGACTAGAAGGATTGGGCCAGCTCAGCAACGGTTCTGTGACTGTGACGCCCGACAGCGTTCAGTTGACAGGCAACACTGGCAATCCTGACGCATCCACGACAATTGCATCGATGTTGGCGGGAAAACTGGGCGAAGGCGCTGCATTCGATGTAAATGTAACCTACCAGAAACAACTTGATCCTGTCCTTGGTCTTCCGACACCCGACGAGTGCGAGGCCGAGATTGGCGCGGTGGTCGCTGCGGGCAAGATCAACTTTGAGCCGGGATCGGCAACCATTGACGCCTCCGCGCTGGGAACGATGGACAGTATCGCGACTATCCTCAAGCGCTGTGGAGAGTTGAACCTTGAAATTCAGGGCTATACGGACAGTCAGGGTGGTGGTGAGATGAACCTCGCGCTGAGCCAGAGCAGAGCGGAGTCCGTCCTGAACGAGCTGCGCGCCCGTCGTGTGGTGACCGGATCGTTCAAGGCCGTTGGCTATGGCGAAGAAAGCCCTGTAGCGGACAATGGTACCGAAGCAGGCCGCGAAGCAAACCGGAGAATCGAGTTTCGTCTTGTTCGCTCCGCCGCAGAGAGCGAACAAGACGAAACAGCACTGGAAAACGCTGCCGAAAACGGTGATACAGCATCAGATGCATCGACCGAAGAAAGCGTTACAGAATGAGCAGATTTGAATTCGTCCTTGCGACAGCCATCATTCTTTTCGTTGCATTCTGTATGGGTTGGTTTGCCAATTGGCTATTGCACCGCTTTACCCGCGTGGCTTCGGATGATGTGGCACAGCTTGACCGAATGAGTCAGGAGCTGCACGAGGCCGAAGAAACCCGCGACCAAGCGATTACCTATCTCCAGCAACGCGAGGCAGAACTCACGAACCAGCTGTCGCAAGCCGAAGCAGAACTGCGTGCCGCCATGGACGGTCTGCGCGATGCCCGCCATGAGGCGGAGGAAATGCGCGCCTATATCGAGAGCCAGCGCGTAAGCTAGCACTCTGCCCTCTCCAAAGCCATACAACCCAAAGTCTGGATGTGTCACGGAACGCGCAGGCGCTGGCACTTGGGCCAGTACCGTTTCGAACGTTTAGGGCACTGTCAGACAGGCACATTTAGCTTTTTTGCTAATCTGGTGGGATGTGCTTCCCAATACAAATGATCCTAAATCCCCCAGACCACGCCGACCGGTAATGATGAGATCGGCGCCGACAGCTTCTGCATGATCGAGAATGTCATGGGCCGGATCGCCATGACCGATATGCATTTCAACCTTGCTCACACCTTCGGACGCCGCCGTGGCAAGTGCCTGCTCCCCGAGCTTTTCTGCCGCCTCGCGCAAGAGTTCCTGTTGGGCAATATTTGCCCCCACATAAAACCCCGAGATCGCGTCGGCCGCATAGACCACTGTTTCATCTCTGGGTGTGTGCATGATTGCGAGCGTTGCATCGAATTTCAACGAAATGCAACAGGCCAGACGCAGCGCACGATCCGAAGCATCAGAACCATCAATACCGACAATAATAGATGTAATCATCTTCTGTCCTCCAATTCAGGTTATCACAGAAGAGTAGTCCAAAAACGGTTGGCCGCTTTGACCTAGATCAAGGCGCGCTACCAACGCGCCAATGCGGCCTCATCCTCATCCATTGATGCGACCCATTCCGCCCCAGCCGCAGTAATCTCGCATTTCCAGAAGGGCGCGCGGGATTTAAGGTAATCCATCAGGAATGTGGCACCTTCAAACGCATGTTTGCGGTGTCGCGCTGCGGTGGCGACCATCATGATCATTTCACCAGGGACGAGACGGCCATGACGGTGAATAACAAGGGCGTCCCCGAGATCGAAGCGCTCTATCGCTTGCTGGACCATCGCCGCGATCGCCTTTTCAGTCATGCCGGGATAATGCTCGATCTCCATAGCTTCAAGCGTATCTTCCGGCAGATCGCGCACAACACCTGTGAATGTAACGATCGCACCCATATCACGCCTGCCGGAGGCAAATGCCTCAGCTTCCGCTCCCAGATCGAAAGCCTGCTCCTGAACGCTGATACGCACGCTATCCACCAGTCATCGGGGGGAAAAATGCCACTTCGCGCACACCGGCGAGAGATGCGTCAAAATCCGACAACTCCTGATCAAGGGCAACGCGTAAGGCCGATAGATCCGCAAATGCCGCAGCGTAGCGCTCTTCACGCGCGCACAACTCGGCGACCAGTTCATTCACCGTGGTCGCCGATGTCTCAATCTTCTCACGCGGCAATCCTGTCCGCTCACGTACCCATGCGAAATACAAAATATCCATTAGCGGCCTTCCTTGAGATGTGGCATCGCTTTGACCAGATAATCCCATCCGGTTACCGCCGTAAGCGCCGCTGCTAGCCAAAGCAACCACAGGCCGATCCGACCGGACCATTCCATCGCGATCGCCTTCCACCCCAAACCCAAATGATCCGGCGCTGCACCCGTCAGAATGTCCTGCACCATCTTATCGTCCATGCCGTAAATACTCATGCCCAGATAATGCTCGAAAACGCCCTGGCTGAACAAAACCGCAATTGCCGTCATCTGAAGGGCGGTTTTCCACTTTGCTAACTTCGTAACCTTCAGCGTACCCGCAGTATCGCCCAGATATTCGCGCAAACCTGAAACAAAAACTTCTCTAAACAGGATCACAGTGGCGGGCAGAACCAAAGAAGGTGACCAACTTGAAAAACCGATGATGACCATCAGCGCGATCACCACCATCGCCTTGTCTGCAATCGGGTCCAGCATCGCACCCAGTTTCGTCTCCTGCTTCCATGCCCGCGCAAGATATCCGTCAATCCAGTCTGTTGCGGCCGCCGAGACAAATAGTAAAAGCGCGAACCAGTCCGCGTAGGGGCGCGTAAAATACAAGAACATGACCGCGACACAGGGTGCTGCGAGCAACCGCAAAACGGTCAGGATATTGGGTACATTCCACTTCATAATCGCACCCTACACTGGCCTCCCCGAACCTAAAAGCACCAACCAAACAACAATTGCTCAGGCCATTGCAAATGTCGGGACTTGCGCCTCAAGTTTTACATATATCCAGTCTGCTGCAGCATAAAGAAGCAAAAAGCCTGATATTCTAACCCTTTTCGTGGAAGTAGGCATAAATAGTCTCGGCCAAAGCGCCCGAAACTCCTTCAACCGCCTTGAGGTCCTGCAAATTCGCCCGTGCAACAGCCTTGGCCGAACCGAAATGAGCCAGCAAGGACCGCTTTCGGGCTGCACCAACCCCGGGCACGTCGTCCAGCGGCGTTGCTCCGACAGATTTTGCGCGTTTGGCGCGGTGCGTCCCGATAGCAAACCGGTGAGCTTCGTCGCGCATACGCTGGATGAAGTAGAGGACCGGATCATTGTGACGCAGCGCCATAACGGGTCTGCCTGTCCGGTGGAACTCCTCCTTGCCAGCATCTCGGTCTTCGCCCTTGGCCACACCGATCATCGGAATATCCTCGACCCCATATTCTCGCATAATATCCCGTACGGCGCTGACCTGACCTGCGCCACCATCAATGAGCAGGAGGTCGGGCCAGTGCCCTTCTTTACGCTCCGGATCCTCCTTGATCAGGCGCTTGAAACGACGGGTTAGCACCTCTTTCATCATGCCAAAATCATCACCGGGGGTGAGATCATCCCCGCGAATATTGAAATTGCGGTATTGGCTCTTAAGCATACCCTCCTGCCCTGCAACGACCATCGCCCCCACTGCGAAAGCCCCCTGAATGTGGGAGTTGTCATACACCTCGATCCGATCGGGGACACGCGGTAAGTCGAACGCATCGGTCAATCCCTTGAGAAGCTTTGTCTGGGTGGCACTTTCCGCCATCTTGCGCGCCAGACTTTCGCGGGCGTTGCGCAGCGCGCCATCTACCAGTTCCGCCTTCTCGCCCCGCTGTGGCACCAGCAACTCGACCTTGCGGTTGATCTTGGTGGCAAGCGCATCTGCCATCAAATCTGGATTTTCAATTTCGTGGCTGAGGATCAACTGCGGTGGCGGATCGCGTTGATCATAGAACTGGCCGATAAAGGCTTCGAGCACCTCTGCGGCTTCCACATCATCGCCTATCCGCGGGTAATAGTCATGGTTGCCCCAATTCTGTCCCGAGCGAATGAAAAACACTTGAACACAGGCCTGACCATCCGACATGTGCAGGCCGATAATGTCCGCTTCGGTAACGCCTTTGGGGTTTATTCCTTGGGTCGTCTGAACTTGTGTCAGCGCCTTGATCCGGTCACGTAATGCTGCGGCACGCTCGAATTCCATTTCCTCCGAAGCGGCAGCCATTTCAGCGGCCAGACGTGTCTGAATGCCAGTACTCTTTCCTGACAAGAACTTTTGGGCATCATCCACCGTCTGCCGATACTCCTCGGCACTGATTTTACCCACACACGGGGCCGAGCACCGCTTGATCTGAAATTGCAGGCAGGGGCGCGTGCGGCTCTCGAATTGCGCATTTGTGCAGTCGCGCAGCAGAAAAACACGTTGAAGCTGGTTGAGGGTCCGGTTCACGGCGCCCGCGCTCGCGAAGGGGCCGTAATATGCGCCCTTCTCTTTCTTTGCGCCACGATGCTTTTTGATCTGGGGGTAATCATGATCACGGGTCACAAGAATATTTGGAAAACTTTTATCGTCGCGCAGCAGAACATTGAACTTGGGCTTGAGCTGCTTGATCAGGTTCTGCTCGAGCAGCAGCGCCTCGGTTTCGGTTTTGGTGGTAAGAAACATCATCGACGCTGTGTTGTCGATCATACGCGCTATGCGAGGGCTGTGACTTCCAGGGCGAGAATAATTGCTGACCCTCGCTCGCAAGTTGCGCGCTTTGCCCACGTAAAGAACGCGGCTTTCACTGTCCAGCATCCGGTAAACGCCCGGCGATCCATCCAGTGTTTTGAGATATCCGTGGATTACCTCATATCCAGTCAATTGGATATTTCCCCCGTCAGACATAAGCGCACGATTCTCTCTTTCCGGTCACGTTTTAGCAGCTTCGGCAACCGTTAACATGTCCACGTTTCCTGTGGATAACTCTGTCGATAACTTTCCGAAATCTAAGATTTTTCGTTACTTCCTAGGGACTTCTCTGAATTGGCTAATTTTTAGGCACATTCTCAACATATTGTTTTAATTTACTTTTTTATATTGAAGCACTAATTATATAGCCATCCTAGGTGAATTGCCGACCAAAAGCAGTGCCAGAGCGTACAACGTGCAAAACTTTGCCTCAGATAGCGACTATTCGACCCCCATCACGTCCGGCGTCTGCCAGCCCAGATGCTGGCCCCCATCCACACAGAGCATTTGCCCTGTCACTGCAGATGCGTCCAGAAAGTAGCCAAGCGCTGCTGTGATGTCATCGGGGTTTGCTCCGCGCTCTAGAACTGTGGCGGCGCGCTGCCCCTCAAAATGGGCTGTCGACTGCCGGCTGCCTTGCAGTGTGGGGCCCGGCCCGATCGCGTTCACACGGATCTGCGGCGCGAGGGCCTGTGCAGTGGTTTGGGTCAATGACCACAGAGCAGCCTTTGCCAGAGTATACGTCATGAATTCAGGAGTAAGCTTGCGGACACGTTGGTCCAGCATGTTGATGATGAGACCTTGTGCCAAGGGCTCCCCCATCGCGTCGGGCAATGACTCCAACTCCTGCAGCGCCATCGCCTGACTCAGAACGAAAGGGGCACGCAGATTTGAATTGATATGCCTTTCCCAGCTGTCGCGGGTGGCGCTGGTGATTGTGTCATATTCGAAGATCGAGGCATTGTTGACCAAACAGGTGATCGGGCCGCCAAGCGCATCGACAGCACGCGGCAGCAACGCCTCCATTGCATCAAGTTCGAGAAGATCGGCCTGTAGGGCAACCGCAACGCGCCCCATTGCATTTATCTGCGCGACAACCTCATCAGCACCCTCGCGCGATGATGCATAATGCACCACAACGTCAAATCCGCGCTCTGCCAGATACAACGCCATCGCACGACCCAGTCGCTGCCCTGCGCCTGTTACTAATGCTCGTTTCATATTGCCGTCCTTAACCTGCCAAAACCACAAAGAGATAGGCGGCATATAGTGCCGTGAGCGCAATTCCCCACAGGCGATTGATGTTTTGGCCAAGATAAACAAAAGGAACGAGCAAGAGCGATGCACCTAACATGACCCACAGATCAAAGCGCAGGAACTCCGGATCCACCTCGATTGGCCCGACCAACCCGGCAATGCCGATAATGGCCAATAGATTAAACATGTTAGAGCCGATAACATTTCCCAACGCCACATCAGCCTGACGTCGCAGCGCGGCAACAACCGTCGTCGCAAGCTCTGGCAGGGACGTGCCGATTGCGACCAACGTGAGACCGATTACCGTATCGCTAACTCCGAAAACCTTGGCAATAATCGTGGCATTATCTACCAGTAGCGTTGCCCCCAGGGGCAGTCCAACCAGCCCGAGGACCAGATACATCCCGATCTTCCAAGCCGGCATATCCGGATCAAACCCCTCAAGGTCCTCAGCGTCATCCGTGGCCTCCGCCATGTCCGAATGCCGGTGCGCACGTGCGTCCCGCGCGGCATCAAACAACATCGCCGCAAGGGCCACCAACAGCGCAATCGAGGCAATCCAGTCAAACACGCCACGATATGCTAACGCGATAAACAACAGCGTCGCGGCGATCATATGGTTAAAAGATTTGCGGGTATTGCATTCGGAGGTGTGCATCGTGGCCAGAAGGGCGGGAATGCCGAGCACCAGTAGGATATTAGCAGTATTTGAGCCGACGACATTGCCCATCGCAATTCCGGGAACGTCATCAAGGACGGCCTTTACCGAAATTAAAAGCTCCGGCGCGGAGGTCCCGAATGCGACGATTGTCAAACTTACAATGAGCGCTGGAATACCGACCCGTAGGCTCAGGTTCACTGCTCCTTTGACCAGCGCATCACCCGCAAGCAACAAAATCACAAGACCCAGCCCCGACAATAACCACGCAGTCATCATCCCTGCTTTCCTCCGCAGGCACAGGGCCCTTTGCCGATGCGGTATCGTCCACATCCCTTACATTTGCGCTGGCTCAGAGTCTTACCACCGATCCAGTGCATTTTGCCAAACCATCCGAGCACGCCAATAAACACCAAAAAAAGAGCAACAATTTTAAGAACCATACTACAGGCCGAACCGTGCATATTGGGCACGTTCTTCAATGCCATGTAGCGCGTCCCCGACGACCTGCGCGCCAAAGCGGCTCAGAATGCCTTTTTTGACACCGTAGCGGCGCAACTTGACCTTCTCGCCAAACCGTTCCTGCAGGTGGGGTTTGAGATGGCCGATGCCATCAATCAATCCAACTTCGATTGCCTTGCGGCCAAGCCATATCTCACCGGTAAACAAGTCACGATCCTGCGTAAGTTTACCTGCACGCCGTTCCGTCACATGCTCTTTGAAGTTAATGTGAATATCCTCCAATAACTCCTTGAGCCGTGCAATATCTTCAGGTTTTTCGGGCTGAAACGGGTCGAGCATGGATTTTGAGTTACCGGCAGTATACACGCGTCGCTGAACACCGTTTTTCTCCAATAGCTCGTGCAAGCCGAACCCCGCCGAGATGACGCCGATGGAGCCCACAACAGACGATGTATCGGCATAAATCTCATCCGCTGCCGCCGCGAGCCAGTAGCCACCAGAAGCCGCCACATCCTCGACAAATGCAATCACAGGTACTTTTTTCTGCTCCGCCAACCGCCGGATGCGCGCCCCGATCAAAGAGGACTGCACAGGGCTCCCCCCTGGTGAGTTTATCTCAAGGGCGACCGCCACGGGCTTACCCTTCGAGAATGCCTTTTCGATTACCGGCGCAAGACTTGCGTCATTGAGCGCACCGCGCCCCGAAGTGCCAATCATGCCCGACAGCCGGATTACTGCGACGGTCGGATCGCTTTTTATAAAGGATAGCAATTTTTTCATATTTCACATGTAGAGCCGCGCAGCCCTCGCAACAAGGAGGCGCGCAATATTATTGCCGGATCCGCCAGCCGGTTTTGAAGATCCACCAGATCACTGCCAAACACACTGCCGTAAATCCGGCGATTGCGATCAAACTCACCCCGATCGGCACATCCGCCGCGCCGAAAAATGACCAGCGGAAACCGGAGATCAGATATACTACAGGGTTGAAATGCGAAATCACTTGCCAGACAGGCGGCAACATCGAGATCGAATAGAAAGAGCCACCAAGGAACACGAGCGGCGTGACAATAAGCAATGGCACCAGTTGCAGTTGCTCAAAGTTACCAGCCCAGATGCCGATAATGAACCCCATCAGCGAAAAGCTGACACAGGTAAGCAGCAAAAAGCCGACCATGGCAAAGGGGTGCTGTATCTCGAAATCCACGAACAAAAATGCAGTGGCAAGGATGATCACACCGATGAATAACGCTTTGGTCGCTGCTGCACCTACATAGCCCATCACGATTTCAAGGAAATTCACCGGCGCTGACAAAAGCTCGAATATCGTGCCTATGAATTTCGGGAAATATATACCGAAACTGGCATTCGAAATGGACTGCGTGATCACACTCAGCATGATCAGGCCCGGTACAATGAAAGCACCGTAAGATACGCCCTCAACCTCTTGAATACGGCTGCCAATGGCCGCGCCAAAGACTACGAAATAAAGTGATGTCGACAGAACCGGCGAGATAAAGCTTTGCGCGATTGTCCGAAAAAATCGTGCCATTTCGAACACGTAGATTGATTTGACTGCGGTCCAGTTCATGGCGCATCTCCTTCATGAACGAGGCCGACAAAAATATCTTCCAGACTTGATTGCCGGGTCTCGACATCGCGCAGGATCAGGCCCGCTGCGGCAACGTCAGCCAATAACTTGGTGATGCCCGTCCGCTCGCCTCTGGTATCATAACTGTAGATCAGCGCAGAGCCGTCCTTTTTGAGGCGCAGCACGTCCGACACCAGACTTGACGGGATTTCGCGAAGAGGCTCGGAGAGTTGTACCTCCAGCTCCTTTTTGCCCATGCGTGCCATCAGTTTTTCCTTGTCCTCGATCAACAGGATCTCGCCCTGTGCAATGACCCCCACACGGTCGGCAATCGCCTCCGCTTCCTCGATATAATGGGTTGTAAGGATGATCGTGACGCCATCGCGCTTAAGATCTGCAACGATCTCCCACATGTCACGCCGTAGCTCGACGTCCACGCCCGCTGTCGGCTCGTCCAGAAACAACACCCGCGGTTCGTGGCTGAGCGCTTTTGCGATTAAAACGCGGCGCTTCATCCCGCCAGACAGCTCCCTGATTTGGCTGTCACGCTTGTCCCACAAGGAAAGCTGGCGCAAAATCTTTTCAATAAGCGCAGGATTGGCGGGTTTTCCGAATAATCCACGCGAGAATTTGACCGTGTTCTGCACCCGTTCGAACGGCTCGAGGTTGATCTCTTGCGGGACCAGTCCGATCATCGCCCGAGCGGCGCGAAAATCTGTCACCGTATCGTGGCCACCCACTTTTACTGTACCGGATGTCGCTGTTGTGATCCCGCAAATTGTCGAAATCAAGGTTGTCTTGCCCGCACCATTCGGGCCGAGCAGGGCAAGGATTTCACCCTCTTCAATCTGTAAATCGACGCCTTTGAGCGCCTCGAATCCGCCTGCGTAGGATTTCCGCAGCGCGGTCACATCAACAATAAAAGGCATCGTCACTCTCCGGTTAGGCTACCCCTACCTAGCCCGGAATACCGCAGCGCAACAAGGGTGCCGCAACACTACGACTTGGTGCGCCCGAACCAGCCTTTTTTAGCCTCCGGCTCGGCCAGCTCTTCAGACGGCTCGGCGGGACCCTCAAGGGTTGTTTGCAGATTGTTAAAGAACTGGTCCGCCATTTTCTTCGCAAAGCCGTCGATGATCCGACTGCCCAGTTGGGCCAACTTGCCGCCCACCTTGGCCTCCACATCATAGCTGAGCTCACAGCCGCCATCTTTTTCCAGCAGCCGTACATCGGCACCGCCTTTGGCGAAACCCGCAGCGCCCCCCTTTCCCGCGCCATCAATACGCAGGGAAGTATCAGGCACCATATCGGTTATCTGAACCTCGCCGGTGAATGTCGCTTTGACCGGTCCAACCTTTTGCACAACAGTCGCGACAAACCCCTCTTCGGGAGATCCGGACACCTCGGTGGCACCCGGCACACATGCCTTGAGCATCTCTGGATCCAGCAGGGCGGCATAAACCTGCGCGGGCGTTGCCGCGATCTGGCGTGTGTCTGACATTTGCATGGCGCTCTCCTGATTGGCTCAGCAACTACGCTATGAATTTTTCTGGACACCTGCAACGGGATTGATGAAGGTGCGCGAATGACAACAACCTCAAACCGCGCAGGAACTGCAATCGCTTTTGTGCTGTTTGGCGTCTTATGCATCTCTTTGAACGATATGCTGATCAAGCAACTCTCGGACGGGTATCCTCTGCATCAGATTATCTTTTTCCGCTCGGTTATCGGCCTATTGGTAACCCTCGTCTTTCTACATTTTGAAGGCGGCCTGCCCGCCCTGCGCACCGATACGCCGGTGTTGCACATCCTGCGCGGCGTGTTGGTGGTGATCGCGAACATGTCCTATTTTTTGGCGCTGGCCGTGCTTCCGCTGGCCGATGCGACGGCGCTGTTTTTCGTGGCGCCGCTATTTATCACGCTGCTGTCGATCCCGCTTCTGGGTGAAAAAGTTGGACCGCTTCGCCTCGGTGCTGTTTTCGTAGGGTTTGTCGGCGTGATCATCATGCAACGTCCATGGGCCTCTTCAGACAGTTTGGATGTCTCGCGGATCGTGCTTTTGCTGCCGGTACTGGCCGCTCTGACCTACGCTTTGAATCAGTTGATGACCCGCAAACTAGGGGTGAAAGCTCCAGCCTCCACGCTGGCGATCTATATTCAGGTCACGTTCCTTGTCGTGTCGGTCACATTCTTTCTTGTGGCGGGGGATGGGCGCTTTGCCGCAAATACAACCAATGCCTCGCTGCAGTTTTTGCTGCGCCCTTGGGTCTGGCCCGCGCCCGATGACAAATTGGTATTTCTGGGTATGGGGGTAAACGGCGCATTGATCGGTTACTCACTCAGTCAGGCATACCGTCTGGCGGATGCTGCAACTGTGGCACCGTTTGAATATATCGGTCTGCCCCTCGCTGTCTTTTGGGGACTATGGGTTTTTGGCGATCTGCCGACATGGGAGGTCTGGACCGGCATTATCCTCATCCTCGCCTCCGGCCTTTTTGTGTTCTTCCGCGAGCGGGTCAAATCAAAGCGGGTCACACCGCGGCCCGTGGCAAGGCGACATTAACGTCTGGGCGCTACGCGCCCACATCTACAACAACCTTGCCAACAGCCTTGCGCGTGCGCAAGAGATCAAGTCCGTCATTTGCCCGCTCCAGTGGTAGAACATTACTTACATGAGGTTTGAGACGCCCCTCTAGATACCAGGCCATGAGCTTCTCGAAACTGCGCGGCAACGCTGCGGGGTGCAACTTGGCATATCCTCCAAGGTAAAAGCCCAGAACTGTCATATTTTTAACCAGCAGAATATTCGCGGGGATCTGCGGGACATCACCACTGGCAAACCCCAGTGGCAGCAGGCGTGCGCCAGGGTTGCAAGCGCGCATTGCCGCCTCAAACTGTATGCCCCCAATTGGATCATAGACCACATCGGCCCCGCCCAGCGCCTTTACACTTGCACGTATGTCATCTGTATCCGAATTGATCAGATGATCTGCCCCCAGTGTCGCACATAGCGCAAGCTTGTCCGCGCCGCGTGCGCAGGCGATCACTTCTGCACCCATCAACTTTCCCAACTCCACAGCCGTGAGGCCGACTCCCCCGGACGCGCCCAACACCAACAAACGCTCGCCGGAGCGCAATTGCGCACGATCCTCGAGCGCGATGTGGCTAGTCCCATAGGTGATCAAAAATGCTGCCGCGTCGGTGAAAGGCATAGCATCAGGGATTGCGACGCACACCTCCGCCCGCAATACCGCATACTCTGACAGCCCGTTTACACCGCAATAGGCCGCAATGCGCTGACCCACATAAAAACCGCCTACACCTTCGCCGGTCTGCGTGATCGTTCCCGCCAGCTCCATCCCAGGCACAAAAGGAAGTGCAGGCTTTTCTTGATATTTTCCATTAATCAACAAGGTATCGCCAAAATTCAGCCCACAGGTGGCCACCTGCACAACGACCTCACCGGCCTTGGCAATGGGCATCTCGCGTTCCACCAACTCAAGCGCGGTGTTGTAGTCTGTCAGCTGCATCGCACGCATGGGGGGAGCTCCTATGGCATCAAATCATAGGGCAGAGTGACCCGCACTTCGCCAGTACGCAAGACCACTCAGGGCATAATCGCCAGCCGGATCGCAAAGGCGACAATGCCCAGCGCGCCAACACTCAGTATCCAGATCAGCGCGAACCAGCCTAGCTTACGCAGCATTAGTGATAGCCTTCGGAGGGGTCGATCTTTCCACGGAAAACCCAATAGGCATAGCCCGTGTAGATGAGGATCATCGGCACCAGAACAACCGTGCCCACCAACGCAAAACGCAGGCTTTCGTCAGGTGCAGCAGCATCCACAATCGTCAGGGACGGCGGAATTATGTATGGATAAAAGCTCACCCCGATACCGACAAACCCCAAGACAAACAACGCTTGCGCGCAGAGAAAAGGCCTGACCTCTTGTTGCCGCTGAAGGCCGAAGAAGAGCCCCGCTATCGCTGCAATTACCAAAACCGGCACAATCGCACTGAATGCAGCCGTCGGCCATGCGAACCACCGCTCAAAGTAAACGCCATCAAGAAATGGTGTCCACAGGCTGACCAGCCCCATACAGATCACCGTACCGATGGCAGCCGGCCAAGCCAGACTGCGCATATGACGCTGGATACGGCCCTCAAGCTTTAGGTTGAGCCATGTCGCGCCAAGCATTGCATACCCGATCACCACGGCCACACCGCACAGGACAGAAAATGGCGTGAGCCAGTCCCACCAGCCGCCTGCATAAGCACGGTTTTCGATCTCGATGCCCTGCACCAGCGCCCCGAGGGCGATGCCTTGACAGAATGATGCCATCAGCGAGCCGCCAAAAAACGCCATGTCCCACAGCGGCTTCCACCGATCAGTACGCCAGCGGTATTCGAACGCGACCCCGCGAAAAACCAGTCCCAGCAACATCAGAATAATCGGCATATAAAGTGCCGGCATCACAATCGAATAGGCCAGCGGGAAAACGGCAAACAGTCCCCCGCCACCCAGCACCAGCCATGTCTCGTTACCATCCCACACGGGCGAAACAGAGTTCATCATTACGCTACGCTCCTCCTCGTCGGTGGTAAGCGGAAACAGAAGTCCGATACCCAAATCAAAGCCGTCAAGAATGATATAGACCAACACCGCAAAGGCGATGATCCCTGCCCAGATGAATGAAAGCTCAAGCCCCAGCATTGGATGTCTCCTTTTTGCGGTCCATGTGCTGCTGCGCAGGTGTAATGCCTGCAGTACGGATCGGCCCTTCGTCGCGCAGCGCCTTTTCGGCCAATTCCTTGACCGGTTTGTTCATCATTCTCAGCAAGTAGTACGTCCCTGCGCCGAACACGAAGAAGTACACAACGATAAACGCCAGAAGCGACGCGGCCACAGCGGGTGCTGCGATTGGTGAAAGGCTATCAGAAGTGCGCATCAACCCATAGACTGTGAAGGGCTGGCGCCCGACTTCGGTGGTGATCCAACCGGCAAGCACAGCAACAAAACCCGCAGGTCCCATCGCGACGCTGGCGCGATATAACCATGGTGCATCATAAAATTTTCCGCGCGCCCGCTGCACAACGGCCCACATACCCAGTCCAAGCATCGCAAACCCGAGTGAAATCATCACACGGAACGACCAGAACACAATCCCCACCGGCGGCTCGTCCTCATCCGGTATGGTGTCCAGACCGTCCATCGGCGCGTTTAAATCATGCTTGAGAATAAGCGAGCTGAGCTTAGGAATCTCGATGGCGTAATCTATCCGCTTTTCCGCAGAATTCGGGATGCCGAACAAGATAAGCGGTGCACCCTCGGGATGACTGTCAAAGTGACCTTCCATCGCCATTACTTTTGCGGGTTGATGCTCCAGCGTGTTAAGACCGTGAAAATCGCCAGCGAGAATTTGCAAGGGCGTAACGACAATCAACATCCACATCGCCATCGAGAACATCTTGCGGCTATAGGCGTCTGCACGGTCGCGCAGCAGATGCAAAGCGCCCACCGCACCCACCACAAGCGCCGTGGTGAGATAGGCCGCCAGCACCATATGTACCAGACGGTAAGGAAAAGACGGGTTGAAAACGATGGCCCACCAATCCTCGGGCACGAACTGACCGACATCATTGATTGCGAAGCCTGCGGGTGTGTGCATCCAACTGTTGACCGACAAAATCCAAGTCGCGGAGAGCAGCGTACCAAACGCGACCACTGCCGTTGCGACCATGTGCAGGGTATTCCCCACCCGCTCGCGTCCGAACAACATGATGCCGAGGAAGCCGGCCTCTAGAAAGAACGCCGACAAAACCTCATAGGCCATCAAAGGTCCAACGACTGGACCAGCCCTGTCCGAGAAAACCGACCAATTGGTGCCAAATTGGTAGGACATGACGATCCCAGATACGACCCCCATGGCAAAAGCCACCGCAAATATCTTTTTCCAGTATTAGAACAACATTTTGTAAGTGCCATTGCCAGTTTTCAGCCACAGCGCATTCAGCACAGCAAGATAGCTGGCCAATCCGATCGAGAAAGCAGGGAAAATAATGTGAAAAGAAACAGTAAATGCGAACTGAAACCGCGCCAGAAGCTCGGCTGAAAACCCGTCAAACATCGTCTTTTTCCTTGTGTCTTACGGCGCAGCGATACCTTATAAGCATGCTAAATTAAAACATGCCTAAGTGTCACAGGCCACAATTTAATGAAAAAAATTCACTGGCCGATTTATGCGGTGTGTCATGTCCCGGCATCGCTCAGGTCGGGAAGCTCACGCGCACCCGCAATCCTGGACAAGCATCTTCAAACGCCAGTGTCGCACCGTGTAACCGTGCAACGCCGTCCACAAGGCTCAACCCAAGCCCGTTGCCGGGCGTATTGCGGCTACGGTCAAGACGGTAGAGGCGCTGCACCACGCGCCCATGCTCGGAGGCTGGAATACCCGGGCCGGTATCCTGCACCACCAGCGCAATCTGCCCTGTAGATTGCTGCACACTCACAATAATATCTGCCCCTTCACCGGTGTGCGAAAGCGCATTTTCCAACAGGTTGGCGATCATCTGGCCCAGTAGATTACGCTCACCCGACACCATCACCCGCTCCGGAGCCTCCAGCCCGAGCGATTGCCCGCGCTCCGTCGCAGTCGGTTCATAAACCTCGACCATCGTGCGGCACAGCTGCGCGAGATCTACGGGCGCGAAGCGGGCCTTGAGCGTGCCATTCTCGACCTGCGCCAATTGCAGCAACGAGGTGAATACCGCCGAAATCCCCTCAACCTCTGTCCGCGTTTGGGCCACCAGTTCGGATGCTTCGCCTTCTTGAACCACATCGGCCAAAGCCTCGAGGCGCAGTGAAACGCGCTGTACCGGTGTTTTCAGGTCATGCGCGATATCGGAGGATACCTGCCGCAATGCCGCGACCGAGCGCTCCTGAGCGCCTGCCATGCCATTGACGGCAGCGCCGATTCGTACAAGGTCATCCGCCCAGCGCGGGCCGGTCGCTACGCGCGCACCCAGATCGCCGCTGGTCAATCTTTCCAGCGCGGCGCGGATCACCTCCACATGCCGCTGGGAGCGCCGCGCCAATATCAACCCGCCTGACAGCGCAATCAGCACCGTAGGTAGCAGGCTGATCCACAAGATATTCAAAAAAACGGGGCGTAGCGCCTCAATCTCGGCACGGCTGCGCGCAATGGTCAAACGGCCTCCGTAGAGCCGCGCACTTAGCGCGAGGTATTCGCCGGCAAGCTCCGCGCGCCCCTCCTCGAGCGAGATGATATGAAAGCCTTCGTCGTCCCGCGCCACCGCACCATTGCCGAAAATCTGGCCATCGCGGCTCACAAAACTCAGGACCAGACGTCCGGGATCTGTCTGTGCTGATTCAGCTTGCACCAGTATTGCCACTGCGCGGGCAGACGGCGCAGCGCGAAAGCCCGCCATATCCTGTGCCAGATCATCGCGTACCGATTGCTCGAAAGCGGCGCGGGTAACCGCATAACTGGCCGCAAGGCTCAGTAGGCTCACGGTGCCGAACAACACAACCAGCACTAATGCCAAACGCAGCGGCATGGAGCGCCACAGCTGCTTCATGCGTCGATCCGGTAGCCTGCACCGCGCACTGTTTTGATCAGCTCGGACGCAAATGGTTTATCAACTTTTGCCCTTAAACGACTCACGTGGGTTTCGACAACATTTGTCATCGGATCAAATGACAAATCCCATACCCCTTCAAGAAGCATAGTGCGGGTCTGCACACGCCCCTTGCGGCGCAGCAAAAACTCCAGCAGGGCGAACTCGCGCGGCAACAGATCAATCTCCTGCCCAGCGCGGGTGACTCTACGGGTCAGCAGATCAAGGGTCAGATCACCTACAGACAGCGCTGTTTCCTGCTCGACCGCTTGCGGACGACGGCCAAGGGCGGCCACGCGCGCCGACAACTCGCCAAAGGCGAAAGGCTTTACCAGATAATCGTCACCGCCCGCGTTCAGCCCGCCGATGCGGTCCTCGACCGATCCCATCGCAGTGAGAAACAGGACTGGTGTTGCGTTCCCTGCCCCGCGCAGGGTTTTCACAAGTGACAGTCCGTCCACATGCGGCAACATCCGGTCGACGATCAACACGTCATAGCCGCCTCCTGTTGCAGCAACCAATCCCGCACGCCCGTCCGTCAACAGATCAACTACGTGCCCTTCCTCGCGCAGCCCACGTGCAATGTAGGTACCCGTAGTGGCATCGTCTTCTATTACTAATATTTTCATAACCTCACTATAGGCCCTACTGCGTCTCTCTACATCCACCAGCGTATTACAGTTTTGTATAGCGGCGCGGGGATGCCCTGTAACCTTGTGCGCCCATCTTTGTCTCAATCGCAAACCAATGCACAAGGAACCATCATGACATCTTTGCTTTCCAGATCCGCCCCCATTGCCATCGCCGCTGCATTGGCGCTAACGCCTGCTTTGGCCCCGACTGTCGCATTTGCTGTGCCTGCGGGCGGTTACGGTGACTTGGTGGAACAGGTCGCCCCCGCCGTCGTCTTCATCGAGGTTACCGGTGAGGAGCAGGCCTCGCGCGCCTTGCCCGACAATATTCCGGAGGCTCTGCGCAAGCGGTTTGAAGAAGAGATGCCAGAGGGCAGTCCGCGTGGGGGCCTTGGATCAGGCTTTATCATCTCGGCTGACGGCCAGATCGTGACCAATCACCATGTTGTCGACGGGGCCAGCACAGTGAAGGTGAAACTGGCCGACGGCCGCAGCTTCATGGCGGAGGTCATTGGCAGTGATCCCGCTACCGACATCGCCCTACTGTCGATCAAGGCTGATGTAGACCTGCCATTTGTGGGCTTTGGCAATTCTGACACAATGCGCGTCGGGGATGAGGTTGTCGCCGTGGGCAATCCCTTCGGCCTCAGCTCTACAGTTACGAGCGGGATTATTTCGGCCAAGTCACGCGATATTAATTCAGGCCCTTATGACGAGTTTATCCAAACGGATGCGGCGATCAATCGGGGTAATTCAGGCGGGCCGCTTTTCAATAACGATGGCGATGTAATCGGGGTAAATACTGCTATTATTTCGCCCGGTGGCGGGTCCGTTGGTATAGGCTTTGCTGTACCTTCGGATGTTGTAAGAACCGTGGTGGCCGATTTGGCCGATGATGGCACTGTGACCCGCGGTTGGCTGGGTGTAAGCATCCGCCCCATGAGCGACGAGGTAGCACAAGTGTTGGGTTATGAAGCAAGCCAGGGCGCAGTGATTGAGGCGGTTTCCAAGGACAGTCCCGCCGCTGCAGCAGGGTTGGAGAGCGGCGATATTATCCTGAGCTTTGAAGGCAATCAGATAAAAGCTCTTGGCGATCTGACCCGCGCTGTTGCCGCCAAAAAGCCGGGAGATACCGCCGCTGTTTCACTGCTGCGCCGTGGCAAGGAAATGTCGCTGAGCGTCAAGATTGGCACACTGGCCCCGCAAGAGGCCTGATCCTGTTTGGCATCTGTGTTGCCCGCACAGGCGCCATTCACGCTCCTTGCCCCCTCAAGGAGCAGATTCCCCGGATGCCTAGAATGATCCGGGGTATTTTTGCCTCTGATAGCAAGGGCCGGACGTAACAATGCCGCAGCGACAGGCGCTGGTCCCCGCTTTCATGCAGGTGTATGCATCGCTAATGATGCGAATAAATCATATCGGTACTCGACATGTACTGCTTGCGTTTTTGACGCTAGCACTTTTGAGCCTGCCCTTTGCCCACCGCGCAGGTGCGGCGCCAATGACGTCCCAGATGACGCAGTTTCTCGCGATGGGTGGCGAACCATCTGACCTCTGCGGTGATAGAGATATCCACCTCGCGGGCGGATGTGAAAGCTGCCGGATTGTGGGTGAGATGCTTTTGCCATTGCCCACGCAATCCAAAATGCCCTCATCCCCTCCGGTGCGAATGTTTGTGCACCAATGCTCACAGCCAGTCTTAAGCCAGCCCAAGCCTTATATTTCTCCTCCTGTGCGCGCACCACCGAGCGCCTGACATCTCCAACCTCTGTCAGCGTCACATACCACAGGAAAATATATCATGAATACTCTGATCAAAGCCGCCTTTGCGGTACTCTTCTCAACGGGCATCGCACAAGCCCATGAATACACGGTCGGCTCTTTGAGCATTGGACATCCGATGGCCTTCGAGACTGCAAAAACCGCTAACGTCGGCGGTGGCTATATGACCATAACCAACAGCGGCGCATCTTCCGATACACTCATAGAGGTGCGCGTTGCACACCTTCCGCGCATTGAAATGCATAAGTCCGAAACCGACGCAAACGGTGTGGCACGGATGATCCGTCAGGAGGGTGTCGAAATCCCCGCAGGCGAGACTGTCACGCTGGTCCCCGGCGGTCTGCACATCATGTTTATGGGGCTGAACGGAGACCCCTTCGAGGTGGGCGAGAAGATCAGCGCAACCCTCGTATTTGAGAACGCAGGCGAAATCGCGGTTGTCTTCAATGTCGAGGAACGCACAGCCGGTGATCGCGGCACGATGGACCACTCCGATCATAAGATGTCGAACTAAACGCAACGGGCGGGCCGCTGGTACGTGCGGCCCGCCTATAGCTTTGCAATTTTTTCCAGACACTGGCGCAGGATATGACGCTCTTCGGGGGTAAAATGTGCCGCCAACTGCGCATCATACGTTCGGGCCGCCTGACACAAATCCGCATAGACCGCCTCCCCTTGCCGAGTGAGCGACAGCGTTTCGTGCCTGCGGTCATGTTCCTGCGGAACCCGGGTGAGAAAGCGCTTTTGCTCCAGCGCACCAACCGCCCTGCTCACCTTGGTTTTATGGAGGCTTGCGCGCGCGCAGATCTCTTTTGCCGTCATCGCGCCGTATCGCCCCAGATGAAACAATGCACGCCATTCAGTGCGGAGCATTCCATAGCGCTGACGGTAATACTTCTGAAATCCAAGGCTGGACGCTTCGGCGGCCTGATTGAGCAAGTAAGGCAGGAACTGCCCCAAATCAAAATGAACTTCAGCCATCTTTTCAACTTACCTGTTGTTAGTTACAAATCAAACTAATACTCCCTTTCATAAAAGACAACAAAGGGATCATCATGAACAAAGTAACGTCCCCCCATGGCCTTCAAACCGCCGCAACGACTGTTGGCACCACCGATGGCTATATGCCCGGCTTCGGTAATGACTTTGAAACCGAAGCTTTGCCGGGTGCCCTTCCTCAAGGGATGAACTCCCCCCAAAAGGTCAATTATGGCCTTTATGGAGAGCAGCTCAGCGGGACGGCGTTTACTGCCCCAAGCCATCAAAACGAACGCACTTGGTGCTACCGCATCCGCCCTTCGGTCAAGCACACCCACCGGTTCACGAAGATCGATCTGCCCTATTGGAAATCGGCCCCGCATGTGGACCCTGACGTCACCTCGCTGGGCCAATACCGCTGGGATCCGCTAACCCATTCCGATACACCCCAGACATGGCTCACAGGCATGCGCACGATGACAACAGCGGGCGATGTGAACACACAGGTCGGGATGGCGAGCCATATCTATCTGGTGACGGAATCGATGAAGGATTCATATTTCTATTCGGCAGATTCCGAAGTGCTGGTCGTTCCGCAGGAGGGGCGTCTGCGTTTTGCAACCGAATTGGGCGTCATAGACATTGAACCCCAAGAGATTGCGATAATACCGCGTGGTCTGGTTTACCGTGTCGAGGTCCTTGAGGGGCCCGCACGCGGTTTTGTATGCGAAAACTATGGTCAAAAGTTCCATCTACCCGGCCGTGGCCCCATTGGCGCGAACTGTATGGCCAATCCGCGCGACTTCAAAACACCGATTGCGGCGTTCGAGGACCGCGATGCACCTTCTACAGTGACGATCAAATGGGCAGGGCAGTTCCACGAAACCAAAATCGGGCATTCGCCATTGGACGTTGTTGCGTGGCATGGGAATTATGCACCGTGCAAATACGATTTGCGTACATATTGCCCCGTAGGCGCTATTCTGTTCGACCACCCCGATCCGTCGATCTTCACCGTGCTGACCGCTGATTCCGGCGTTGAGGGTACAGCCAACATTGACTTCGTCTTGTTCCGCGACCGCTGGATGGTCGCAGAGGATACCTTCCGCCCACCATGGTACCACAAGAACGTCATGTCCGAGTTGATGGGGAATATTTTTGGCATTTATGACGCTAAACCAAAGGGTTTTGTACCAGGCGGCATGTCTCTACATAATATGATGCTGCCACACGGACCGGACAAAACTGCCTTTGAGGGCGCATCCAATGCGGACCTGAAGGCCGAAAAACTGGCTAACACCATGTCCTTCATGTTCGAGACACGCTTTCCGCAACACCTCACGGCGTTCGCGGCCAATGAGGCGCCGTTGCAGGATGACTATATCGACTGCTGGAGCGACATAGAAAAGAAATTCGACGGCACACCCGGCAAAAAGTAGGCATGCCTGCGCCAAACCACCAAAGGATCACAGATGACATTGATGAAATCATGGGTACAAAGCGCCAACAGCGCGAAGACCCCCTTCCCGCTTAACAATCTGCCCTATGGCGTGTTCACCACCAATGCGCTGGAGCCGCGCTGCGGCGTGGCGATCGGAGACATGATCTTTGATATGGCCGCCGCCGAGGAGGCCGGATTGATCGAGTTGGCCGAAGATCCGGTATTTGATGTGCCTTACTGGAACGATGTGATGGAATTGGGGCCCGAAGCATGGGACGCCCTGCGCGCACGTCTGGTTCAGTTGCTGGCCGATGGTGCGGCGGAGCAGGCCACCGTGGCCCCCCTGCTGGTTCCCATGGCAGATGCGCGGATGGAAATGCCCATAGTCGTGGCGGAGTTTACCGACTTTTATGCGGGCAGGCATCACGCCACAAACGTGGGCACGATGTTCCGCGGGGCAGAAAACGCGCTGCCACCTAACTGGCTGCACATCCCAATCGGGTATAACGGGCGCGCCTCGACGGTGATCGTTTCCGGCACCGACATTATCCGCCCCAATGGCCAGACCAAAGCGCCGGACGCCGACATGCCAGTGTTTGGCCCCTGCAAGCGCCTTGATATCGAGCTGGAGATAGGCGCGATCGTCGGCACTGCCTCCGAAATGGGGCATCCGGTGAGCGTGGCGCAGGCCGACGAGATGATCTTCGGATACGTATTGCTCAACGACTGGTCGGCACGTGATATTCAGGCATGGGAATATCAACCGCTGGGGCCGTTCCAGGCCAAAGCCTTTGCAACCTCAATCTCACCCTGGATCGTAACCCGCGCTGCGCTAGAGCCATTTCGTACTTCGACCCCCGCCCGCGAGCTCGATCTCCTCCCTCACCTCGAAGAGCCGGGCCCGATGCTTTATGACATAGATCTGAGCGTGACGCTCCGCCCTGAGGGCGGCGAAGCGGTTACAATATGCGAAACCAATTATAGTGAAATGTACTACTCCGCGCCCCAGCAACTGGCCCATCACGCAAGCTCGGGGTGTGCGATGACACCCGGTGATCTACTGGGGTCGGGCACCATATCGGGCGCTGAGCCGCACCAGCGTGGCAGCTTGCTGGAGCTGTCATGGGGTGGCAAGGAACCGATTGATACCGGTGGTGGCCAAACCCGTAGTTTCATCGAGGATGGCGATACCCTTACTCTGCACGGTGCTGCAAAGGGCGACGGCTACCTTATCGGGTTCGGCACTTGCGCCGGAACAATTAAACCCGCCGTAAAATTTCCGTAAATTCACGTTAGGACAGATCCATGGCCAAAGCATTTGCCTCCCAAGGCGACATGACTGAGAAGAAAATCACATTCGATGAGATCGGGCGCGACCTGTGGGCGTTTACTGCCGAGGGTGACCCGAATTCAGGTGTAATCATCGGCGACGAGAGCGTGATGATCGTCGAGGCGCAAGCCACCCCACGTCTGGCGCACAAAGTGATCGAGCAAGTCCGTAAGGTGACCGACAAGCCCATCAGCCATGTCGTTCTCACCCACTATCACGCGGTGCGCGTTCTGGGCGCCTCGGCTTATGGCGCCCAACAAATTATAATGGGCGAGGCCGCACGCGGTATGGTCATGGAGCGCGGTCAAGAGGATTGGGATTCCGAATTCCAACGCTTTCCCCGCCTGTTCGAGGGCTACGAATCAATTCCGGGACTGACCTTTCCCACCACTACGTTCAACGACCGTATGACAGTGCATCTGGGCAACCGACGCGTGGACCTGATGCACCTTGGCCGTGCGCATACGGCAGGCGATATCGTGATCCACGTTCCCGACGAGAACGTGATGTTCACGGGCGATATCGTCGAGGACCATTCCGCCTGCTATTGCGGTGATGGCCATTTTGCTGACTGGGGTAAAACCCTTGATGCCATCAAAGCCTATGATGTGAACTCGATCGCGCCCGGTCGTGGTGGCGCACTGATCGGCAAAGAAGCCGTAAACCGCGCCATCGAGAGCACCCGTGATTTTGTGAACTCCACCTACACTCCCGCCGCCCGCGTAGCTGCCACCGGTGGTACGCTCAAGCAGGCATGGGACGCCGTGCGCGCAGAATGTGATCCCAAGTTCAAGGATTATGCCATCTACGAGCATTGCCTGCCCTTCAACGTGGCCCGCGCCTACGACGAAGCACGCGGCATCACGCATCCACGCATCTGGACAGCCGAACGTGATTTGGAAATGTGGGCCGCCTTGCAGGGATGATCGAGCCACCCGCCACCATAGGCTGCGCACTCGACAACGTGAGTGGTGTCGGGTTCTCCCTGTGCATTTTGATGCTCATGGCGATGTCGTTCTACGCCAACTCAAAGTGCAAACAGCGCCTCGTGCATCTGTCTTGGGCTGACAGACTTGCTCAAGCAAAAAATGCTGACGACCTGCGGCGCGCGACAAGCATTTGGAAATTGGCGTTAATACCCGCGCTTTGTTTTTCACTGTCGGTGTGGTCAACGAGATTTTGGGGGCTGCCATTGGCCCTCTTCGGGAACGAGACCGCATGTCCATCAGGATGGCAGCAGCCACGTAGCCTTCGGGCACTTTCGAGTTAACTTGAGAAGCGGAGATTAGATCATGGTTGCAACACGCTATAAAACTGCCTTCCAGCTCTATCCCTATGCCCGCGTACCGGCCCAAGACGCAGCGCCCATGCGTCATCCCGTCGTCATTGTCGGCGGTGGCCCTATCGGCCTCGCCCTTGCCCTTGATCTGGGGCAAAAGGGCACGCCTGCGCTAGTGTTGGATGATCATGACGGCGCAGGCCTCGGCTCCAAAGCAATCTGCTTTTCAAAACGCACGCTGGATATTGCGAATCGTCTGGGTGCCAGCCAGCCGATGGTTGACAAAGGCGTCGTTTGGAATGTCGGAAAAGTGTTCCATGCCGATCGCAAGGTGTTTGAGTTTAACCTGCAACCAGAGGCAGGTCACCGCAATCCTGCCTTTATCAACCTGCAACAGCCCTATTTCGAGAAGTTCCTCGTGGATGCGATCAAAAACGCTCAAACCGCCGGTGCCCCCATCGAGATACGTGGGCGCAACTGCGTCACCGCGATGGAAGACCAAGGGAGTTATAGCACACTTACCGTCGAAACACCTGACGGACCCTACCAGATTGAAGCCGACTATCTCATCGCTTGTGACGGTGCCCGCTCACCGCTGCGCGACATGATGGGACTGAGTTTTGATGGACGTGTGTTCGAGGATAATTTCCTGATCGCCGATGTGCGCATGAAGGCCGATTTCCCAACCGAGCGGTGGTTCTGGTTCGAGCCACCGTTCAAGGACGCAGGACAGTCCGCGCTGCTGCACAAACAACCCGACGACATTTGGCGCATCGACTTCCAGCTTGGCTGGGACATTGACCGCGACAAGGAGCTGGACCCCGCCCGCATCCGTGCGCGTGTTAATGCGATGCTTTCTTCTCGGACCGGCTCTGTACCGGAATATGAGCTGGAATGGACTTCGATCTATACCTTCCAATGCCGCCGTATGGCCAAGTTTCGCCATGGTAGTGTGATCTTTGCAGGCGACAGCGCCCATCAGGTATCTCCGTTTGGCGCACGCGGCGCCAACTCCGGTGTGCAAGATATCGATAACCTCGCTTGGAAGCTTGATCTAGTGATTAAGGGATTGGCAGACGACACCCTCCTCGATTCTTACGCGACCGAGCGCGAGCATGGAGCAGATGAAAACATCCTCAACTCATCCCGCGCCACTGATTTCATGACGCCCAAGTCGCAGGTTTCTAAAATTTTTCGCAATGCGGTGCTCGATCTGGCCAATTCCCATTCCTTTGCCCGTCCGCTCGTCAACTCGGGTCGCCTTTCAGTTCCCTGCAATTATGTCGGGTTCTCCCTGTTTGGTGCGGATACACTGTCAGGCCCCGAAGGCACACGTCCGGGCACGGTTTGCCCCGATGCGCCGCTGAATGACGGCTTTTTGCTGGATCATCTTGGCGGAGGCTTCACGCTTTTGGCGCTGGAGTGCACCGCGCAAGACGTATCTCACCATGGCATCATGGCGAAATCGCTGGTGATCGATAACGCGTCTGATGCACTCAAATCCCGGTATCTGGGAGATAAACTGCAAGGGGTTTACCTGATACGGCCCGATCAGCATATCGTTGCCCGCTGGGCCAGTTTTGACGAAAACGCTGTCCAAACCGCACTCACCATAGCAATCGGAAAAGACTGAATCATGCTCATCCTGACGCCTAACCTGCCCGACCCTGACGGATTTTACGATGAGCTTTTACATGCGCACACAGGCCTGAGCAAAGATCAAAGCGATGCTTTGAATGCGCGACTGATCTTGGTGCTTGCGAACCATATCGGGGACCGTGCGGTGCTTACGGCTGCGTTTGAGGCTGCAAAATGACAAATATCGTGCTGTGGGATTATCCAAAATCTTCCGCTAGTTACCGTGTGCGCATCGCACTCAATTTGGCGGGTATCGACTACCGCATCAAAACTGTGGACCTTTTGGCCCGAGAACACCTCGGCACTGACCACCTTGCACGCAATCCGCAAGGGTTTGTGCCTGTCCTGGATATTGATGGCCATCGCCTGACCCAATCGTTGGCGATACTCGACTATCTGGACTGTACCCGCAATCTCGGCCTTTTGCCGTCCGAGCCTGCTGAGCGCGCGCGCCAGAGTGCCCTCGCCCATGCTATCGCTGTTGACCTCCATCCTATATGCAACTTGTCCGTTGCGGGATTCGCAACCAAGGGCATGGAGCCTGCGCGCACCGAATGGATGCGCCACTTTATTACCCCTCGTTTGGCCGCATTCGATGAAATGCTTGGGAAATTCAGCCAGTCGCCCTATTGCTGTGGCGATACGCCCAGCCTTGCCGATGTCGTTCTGATGCCACAGGTATATAATGCTATCCGGTGGGGCGCGCATTATGAGGACTTTAGGAGGATCGTCACGGTTGCCAAAGCATGCGAAGCACATCCCGCCTTTGCAAAGGCGCATCCAGACACGTAGGTGACCGCCGTCTGCGCATCGCAGATGAAAAGAACGTCAGACTAAACATTTTGCTGATTTTAGTCACAAGCCAACCAAACTCATGGCTTGAAGTGAAATGGTGCACCCGAAAGGATTCGAACCTCTGGCCCCCTGATTCGTAGTCAGGTGCTCTATCCAGCTGAGCTACGGGTGCACAAGTGGCGGTTTAGTATCAGCGCTCTGGCAATGCAAGCCCCCTAAAGACCCAAAATCGCCGCGAATGCATATTTTCTTAAATCGTACCGTCACCCCTTGGCAGCGTGATCAGAAATTCGGTGCCACCATCGCCGGTACGTAGCAATTTGATGTCGCCACCGTGGCCGCGCACCAGCTCTGCCGAAATCGCCAGCCCGAGACCTGAGCCCCCTTTGCGTACAGACCCCTGAAAGGCGGAAAAGAGATAATCTTGTGCTTTTTTTGGCAATCCAGGTCCGGTATCGGATAATGATATGCACCATGCCTCTGGTGTCTGGGAGGCATCCACAACAATCGCGCCGGCACGACCTGAAGCCGTGATAGACTGGCGGGCATTACGGACCAAGTTGCCCAAGACACGGTGCATTTGCTCGGGATCAGCCCTAATCTGAAGCGCCGAAGGCACGGTAGAGGTGAAACTGACATCAAAATCACCTGCGGCAAGCTGTTCGGCATACAGAACGTCATCGACAACTTCCGCCAAGCGCATCAGCGTCAAGGTCGGACCGGGCTCCTCTGCCTTGCCAAAGGCCAGTGTTGATTCGCACAAATGAACGGCCCGCGTGATAGAGCCTACAAGCTTGGGTGCCAGACGTACGACGACAGGATCTTCAGACATTTCTATCCGGTCGGTGAACAGCTGGGCTGACGTCAAAATATTGCGCAGATCATGGCTAATCTTGCTCACTGCAGATCCCAACTGGGCCAGTCTTTCCTTTTGTTTGAGCGCGCTTGTCAGCTCTGTCTGGAGAGATTTCAGCGCCTCTTCGGCCTCGCGCAGCTCCGTCACACCGGCAGAGGGAATGATGATCCGCCGCGCATCCTCCGGCGCCGCCGCGTATCGCTGCATATGACCGACCACGCGCTTGATGGGCTTTACCAAAAAAATACGCAGCGAAACAAACAGCAGCAAGGCCGTGAACACGGAGATAACAGCTGAGAGGATTAAAATCCGTAGGCCATAGTCGATCATCGCTGTGCGCATCGGGGCGGTGTCCATCGTGACCTCGATAAGCAGCCCTGCCTCGCGCACCGGCGCACCGATCACACGAATCACCTCGTTATTGGGGTTCAGCAGCCGGCGCATAGCATCGCCGATCAATGTCATTGCAGAGTTATCACGCAGATCTATCGTGGTCGCGATCGCATGCGGCATCGGTGACGACAACACAAGCTGGCGCACTTCGTCGCGGCGCAAAACGATGTTGAACACCTCCGCATTGCTGAGCAACTCGGCTTCCAGTTCGGGGTCGATCATATCGTCCGCCAACAAAGTCAGCGAGGCAATCTGCGCCCGCTCCAGCCGGTCGAGCATGTAATCCTCGCGAAACCGCGCAATTGACGGCACAAAAATCATGATTTCTGCGAGCATCACAAAGATTGTCGTCAGGATCAGCAACCTGCCAGAGAGGGAATTGATCATGCTAGAGGTCCAGCGCTCCAAGGGATGGCGGGCGGGGCATCGTCACAGACTCGCGCCGCTCCGTCATGGAACATACCGCTGAACAAAGCCGACCACACGCTTGACCAGATCACTTTCAAACAGGCGCGGGCTAAAATATGCCCCCGCCGCCCTCTTGTTGATTTCACCAATGGTCGGATAGGGCGCGACCATGGCTGCAATCTGACTCATTTTCATGTTATTAGCCAGCGCCAGCGCCCAAAGATTGATCAACTCCCCTGCCTGGTAGCCGACAATCGACGCCCCCACAGGCCGCCCTTTTACGACCATCACTTTGATAAATCCTTTGGTTTTGCGCTCCGCGATCGCACGATCATTGTGAGAGTAGTGAAAGCGTACAACTTCAAGGGCCGAGCCATGCTTTTTCTTTGCCTCGGCCTCTGTGAGCCCGACTTGCGAGAGCTCCGGATCTGTATAAGTTGCCCAAGGAATATGGGTCGTCTTAGCTTTGGACGGCAGGCCAAACAGCATCGAGCGGATGATAACCCCCGCATGGTATCCTGCCACATGGGTAAACTGTAGGCCTCCCGCCACATCACCAATCGCATAAACACGGCGATTGTTTGTACGCAGGTTGTCATCCACAGTAATTCCGTTGCGCGAAGGCTTTACCCCGCCCGCCTCAAGATCAAGCTTATCGGTGTTGGCCTTGCGACCCACTGCCATAAGCAGGTGCGAGCCTCTGAACACACGGCCATCTTTTGTCTCGACCTCGATCGCTCCGGCTTTTCCACGTACTTCCGCAGCCAGCGCATCTTCGGCAATCTCGACCCCTTCGTCCCTGAGCGAGGACAGCACCACTTCGGCCAGTTCTGGATCATCCTTGCCCAGCGCCTTGGCCCCCTCGATAACAGTAACTTTGCAGCCCATGCGAATATGCGCCTGTGCCATCTCCATGCCGATAGGCCCGCCGCCGATGATCAACAGATGCTCCGGCACCTCACGCAGATCAAACAACGTCTCGTTGGTCTCATAGGGGACATTCGCCAAACCGGGGATCGGTGGAACCAGCGGTGACGAGCCGGTGGCGATAACAATGCGTCGCGCTTTGATTATTTTATCGCCCGCCTGCACTTCCGTCGGCGAAATAAATCTACCGAATTCGCGGATCACATTGATCCCGAAACCTTCGAACCGCTCTTGACTGTCAACAGGTGCAATGGTCGCGATCACGTCATGCACATGATCCTTGGCAGCGGCGTAATCCACCGTACCCGAAGCATCTGAGACCCCGAATTGCACGCTGTGTTTCTGGGCATAAGCAGCTTTGCCAGTAGCGATCAGCGCCTTGGACGGGACGCAGCCGTAATTGAGGCAATCACCACCCATCTTGTGCCCCTCAAGCAATACCACATTAGCGCCCATCTGCGCCGCCCCCGCTGCAACAGAGAGCCCCCCTGAACCGGCGCCAATGACCAAAATATCGGTTTTTATATGTTTCATTTCAAAATTTCCTTTTTTGCCAGTCACGGCTTTGATCACGACGGGAAGCAGCGACAAGGCACAAAGCCCCAGAATTGGCAGCAGGATATGCGGCTCAAAGATAATACCGAGGTTCGGAGTTTCACCACGGGCAAAAACCTCACCAAGGCCCGCTCCGACGGAGGAATAAACCAATGAGCCGGGGATAATGCCCAAAAATGTAGAAATCACGAACCGTTGGATCGGGACACCCAGAAAAGCCGGTATCAGATTGGCCACAAAGAACGGCACCGCGGGCACCAGCCGAATGAAGAACAGCATTGACCACTGATTTTCGTCCAACCCCTTTTTAATTTTGGCCACCAACCCGTCAGAGGCTTCCATTCGGGCCTTGAGTTTGTCACCCAGCCCCATTCGTGCCGCCAGAAAAATAAATGTGGCGCCGATCGTCGCTGCGCTGACGTTGATGGCTGCGCCAAGAAATGTGCCGAACAAAAAGCCACCCGTGAGTGTCGCAATCGACGCCCCCGGCAGTGAGAATGTTACAATTAACACATAACAAAATACAAACCCAAGAACGGTCAGAGCAAAATTACTGTCGCGGAAGGCAATCAGCGCCTCCCGATTATCGCGCAACGCGTCAAAACTAATGTAATCGCGCAATGCAAAGGCGCCTACAATCGCGACAACTGCAATCAGCGCCATCGGCGCATACCGCGCAATTGCTGGCTTTCCGCCGACGATCTTGCCGGTATCCTGTGTCTTGTCTGTCATATTCCGCGCCTGAAATTGTTATCTCTTCCGACCTAGATGCGCCTTTCGCCGCCGATGCGACACCCCGCTCACGGGCGATTGATCACCTGTGTAGGATGAAGGGCCCGTTTGGGCCTTTAACGGCCAGATTGAAACATTTCTGCCCTCGCAGATGCAGATTTATTGCAGATCAAGCCCGTTTGCAGCACGGCAGGGTTTGACTTGGCCGCCGCAGGCCTTTAGGGGACAGATCTGAATTGACGCGTAACGGCGAATCCGCTGTGCGCAAACTATACTAGATGGAGACGGAGCGATGAAGCGCACCTTTCAACCCTCGAACCTCGTCCGCAAGCGTCGCCACGGCTTTCGTGCACGCATGGCAACAAAAGCAGGCCGCAAGATTATCAATGCACGACGCGCCCAAGGCCGCAAAGAGCTGAGCGCGTAATACGCACTTTAGGCTTTATTCTATGACACCGCCGGAGACGGACCAGATTGGCAAATACGCCGAAGGGTCAAGGTCTGCGGCGGATTTGTCATGTCCAATACCGACTGTCCTGACCCAGCGGCGCGATTTTCAACGCGCCTCACGCGGGCAGCGTGTCGCCATGGCGGGGTTTATCCTGCAAGCGCTGCGCAGACCTGAGGGCGAGGCAGATGGCATACGCATAGGCTATACCTGCTCTAAAAAGGTCGGCAACGCCGTGGCGCGTAACCGCGCGAAACGCCGCCTGCGTGAGGTCGCCCGCTCAAGTCTACCAAGCCTCGGCAAGTCGGGGCATGACTACGTGCTCGTCGGTCGCAATACCTCAACAGCCTCACTTCCCTTCGCACAACTCATGGCGGACATGGAAAAAGCGCTCGCTATTTTACATGGTAGCCGTAGTTGAGCCTCGTGGCGCAACTGGTCGCTATACCTGTGCGTGCCTACAGGCTCGTTTTTTCCCCTTGGGTTGGCTTCAACTGCAGGTATCAACCTACCTGTTCTGCCTATGCTCTCGAAGCATTAGAGAAACATGGCGCAGTGAAGGGCAGCTACCTTGCAGCGCGACGAATCGGACGCTGCCATCCATTTGGCGGTGACGGATATGATCCGGTCCCTGACAAAGATTAAACGGACCCCGGACTGATTGCCATCATGGCTTTTCAAAGGTGATCAGCACCTCGCCAATATCGACACCATACTTTTTCATGTAGGCGCGGTTCAGGACACGGTCGCCGCCCATATCCCACATCCAATCGTCAAAATTAACCCGCAATGTACCGTCAGGAACAGGTAGGTCGATCTTGTACTTCCAGTTAAAAGTATCGCCCCTCTCCTCCCCTTTCGCCACTCCCAGAACGCCATCGGCAGAGCCGGTCCATGTCTGGTCTGCAACGATCGGCCCTGTCTTTTTCAAACGCCATATCCTCTGCTCTGTGGTGCCTTCGGCATAGACGAAATCCTCAACCAGCGTCAAAGTCTCGCCGTCCCATTTACCGGTAACAACCACATCGAATCGTCGCCGTACGGTCCCAAACACATCCTGAAACTGCCCTTTGGCGACCACACGACCATCAAAAAACTCCTCAAGGTTAAAATCGGTCAACGAGAGCTTTTCATCCTCCAGCGCAGGTTTACCAACGCAAGCACCCAACATCATCGCAGCCGCAAAAATCATAACTCGCATGGTTATACTCCAAAGCCTTTCGGTAGGAGATAACCTGATATAGAAAAAATCAATTGCTACAGGAGCGACACATGCTGGACCACCCTGACGA
This sequence comes from Sulfitobacter guttiformis, assembly GCF_003610455.1. Taxonomy (NCBI): domain Bacteria; kingdom Pseudomonadati; phylum Pseudomonadota; class Alphaproteobacteria; order Rhodobacterales; family Roseobacteraceae; genus Sulfitobacter; species Sulfitobacter guttiformis. The sequence continues at coordinate 1,025,324 of NZ_RAQK01000001.1, forward strand.
AATTCATCCGCTTTTCTACGGCGCGCCCCGTACAATTGCGTTCAAAAAGCTCCGCAAGCGTATCGTGCGCCAAACCCGCGAGGCAATGGACCAATACGGCATGATCGAACCCGGGACGAAGTGGCTTGTGTGTCTGTCAGGTGGTAAAGACAGCTATACACTCCTCGCAGTTCTGCACGAATTGAAATGGCGCGGGTTGCTGCCTGTCGAGTTGCTCGCATGCAATCTGGATCAGGGTCAGCCCGGATTTCCCGCCACTATCCTGCCCGAATTTCTGGACAAAATGGGCGTTCCGCACCGCATAGAGTACAAAGACACCTACTCAATCGTTATGGATAAAATTCCGCAGGGTCGGACATTTTGTGCACTTTGCTCACGACTGCGGCGGGGAAATCTCTACCGCATCGCCCGCGAGGAAGGATGCTCCGCCGTGGTATTGGGTCATCACCGTGATGACATGCTCGAGACATTTTTCATGAACCTGTTCCACGGTGGACGCTTGGCAACAATGCCGCCGAAGCTGCTGAACGAAGAGGGCGATTTGTTTGTCTACCGTCCTTTGGCACACGTGGCAGAGGAGGATTGTGAACGTTTCACAGCTGCCATGAATTACCCTATCATTCCCTGTGATTTGTGCGGCTCGCAGGACGGCCTGCAGCGCCAACAAGTGAAGGCGATACTTGACGGGTGGGAACGCAACAGCCCGGGCCGTCGCCAGATCATGTTCCGGGCACTCTCGAATGCACAGCCTTCGCACCTTTTGGATCCAACCTTGTTTGATTTCGCGGGCTTGATGCGTGATCCCGAAAATTTAACATAATCTCGGTCAATGAATCATAGATCCGTTAACCAGCGGTTTGGATGATTCTCGCTAAGGTGAACACACCAGAGCGTATGGACGCACTGGATCGGAGGGTCACCAGTGCCGAACAGACGTCAAAAATCCAGCACAGCGAAATCTCTGGTGCTTAAGGGGCCGATCGCGAATTTGCTCATCGGGCCTCCGGCGCTTGCTTTTGTTCCTGCTTTTTCCCTTGCTGCATTTTGGTTCGGGGGAGAAGGGGCATTGCTTGTCGCTGCAGCATTGGTTCCGGCCGCCTATCTGATTTTCGGTGGCATCGGCGCGATAGCGGATAACATCAAAACTAATCCGTTCGACAAAAACGGAGTATTGGCGCGCGCCGCCATGGTTGAGAAATGCGACACCATCGCGGCAGAGGCGGACGAAACCGGGCTACTCTCGTGTATCCATATTATTGAAATTGTCAGCTTTCCCGATCTCTTGGAGCGCTTCGGGACTGAAGCAGGGGAAACCGTAATCGCGCGAATGGCGGAGCGGTTAACCGGTGTGATGCGCGATGGTGATACAATCGGCCAGCTCGGCGATGCACGATTTGCGGTGTGCACCAGTCCGGTTAGACAATTATCGTTGGAGCTTTGCATTCAAATGGCAGGGCGGCTTCAGACTGTCGCGGAGGAGCCTTATTCAATCGACGGTACAGTAATATACACCGACGTCTGCATAGGATTCTGTCAGCATTCCCTTGCGCCCGTGAACAGTTCGGGTGAATGGCTTGAGGCGGCCCACGTTGCCTTGCGCAGCGCGCAAGCAAACGGTGCATCGAGCATTCGCGCCTATTCCGATCAGATGCATCAGGATCGTACAATTCGCCGCGCTCTGAACGAGGATGTGGTTGCAGCCTTGGATAGCGGCGAAATTACGCCTTGGTTCCAACCTCAACTGTGCACCGATACAGGACGCATTACAGGTTTTGAGGCACTGGCACGCTGGACGCATCCCGTCCGAGGAGTCATCTCACCTGCTGAGTTTCTTCCTGCTGTCGAGGCAGCAAACCTGCTTGAGCGTTTGGCAGAAGTTATGATGTATCACAGCTTTCGGGCCCTCAAGGAGTGGGATGCCGAGGGATTAGTTATTCCCCAAGTCGGCGTAAATTTCACTAGTTCGGACCTCAGCAATCCGCGCTTGTTGGAGAAGATAAAATGGGATCTCGACCGGTTTGAACTCACACCGGAGAGACTGGCCGTCGAAGTTTTGGAAACCGTTATCGCAAGCAATGCCAACGACATGATAACTCGTAACATTAATGCATTGGGGAAGCTGGGGTGTCGTATCGATCTTGACGATTTCGGCACGGGCAACGCGTCGATTTCCTCAATCCGCCGGTTTTCAGTCAGCCGGATCAAAATTGATCGCAGTTTTGTCATGAAGGCTGACCGTGATCCCGAGCAACAGCGCATGATCAGCGCAATCCTCACGATGGCAGAGAGATTGCAGGTCGAAACTTTGGCAGAAGGGGTAGAGACAGTGGGCGAACATGTCCTATTGGCCCAACTTGGCTGTGATCATGTACAGGGATTTGGCATTGCGCGGCCTATGCCCTTTAACCAGACGATTGATTGGATCACCAAGCACAATACAAAGCTTCGAGATGTCCCCCAAATCATGCAAACGCGTCAAAAATAGGCTTCATCAAGCCAAGAATACATGGGGCAAACTAACCCTACTACCCGAATCCGCTTGACCTTTGACCGAACCCGTTGTGTACCCAGCGGACAGTTTTCAGACATCAGGTGGCCAGACGAATGGACAACGATCAGAACAAAAATCTCATCATTGCAACAGCGCTAAGCTTTGTCGTGATCCTTGTGTGGTTCGTGCTTTTTCCGCCACCGGAGCCTGAAACCCAGATCGAGGGAACAGTCACATCGCAAACTGCACCTGTTGGAGAGTCTCTTACAACGCCGACTGCTGATGCACCCGCAGTTGTTCCCGAAGCAACCGCGACGCCGGAGACGGCTAACAGCGCACTGGCAAATGCGCCCCGCGTGCGGATTGAAACACCACGCGTGAGCGGGTCTCTTTCACTTCTGGGCGGTCGAATTGATAAGCTGTCGCTAAACGACTACACCACATCCCTAGAGGATAATGCAACGATCGTTGAAATCCTGTTTCCGGCCACAGAACCTAATGCACAGTATGCTTTGCACGGATGGGCTGCTGATACAGGCGTTGAAGCCTCAGGAGTGCCAGGGCCTAATACCCCTTGGGAACTAACAAGTGGCGAGATACTGGGCGTGGATACGCCAGTAACCCTCACTTGGGACAATGGCTCAGGCCTTTTGTTCTCGAAACAGATCGCAATTGATGACCAGTTCATGTTCACTATCACGCAATCTGTCGAAAACACGAGCAATGCATCGGCAACAATGGCCCCGTACGCTATCCTCGCGCGTCATGGCATACCAACTGATCTGAAAAACTTCTTTATTCTTCATGAGGGCCTCGTCGCCATGACGGACGGTGAATACTCCGAAACCGATTGGGACAAGATGCCGGAGTTTGAATTCAACCAGCGCGCAGGTGCGCGGACGGATGAACGCCAGATTACAGAAAACGGTTGGATCGGCTTTACTGATCACTATTGGATGAGTGTTCTTGTTCCACAGCAAGGCACCGCATTCAAATCAGTCGCTAAATACGATGAACGCCGCGACATTTACCAGACGGAAGCCCTAAGTCCGATCCAAACCGTTGAACCGGGGCAGACTATTTCGAACACCACCCAGTTTTTTGCAGGCGCAAAGGAATGGGACATTCTCAAATCCTACGAAGATCAGGGCGTCTACAACTTTATTGACGCAATCGACTGGGGTTGGTTTGCCTTCCTGACCAAGCCGATTTTCTGGCTCTTGCACCAGTTTAACTTACTCATCGGCAATATGGGCATCGCCATTGTCGCGCTTACTTTATTGATAAAGGCACTTCTTTTCCCGCTTGCCTACAAGTCCTACGTGTCTATGGCGAAGATGAAAGAGCTTCAGCCAAAAATGGAGAAGCTCAAGGAAGAGGCTGGTGACGACAAGCAGAAAATGCAGCAGGGGATGATGGCTCTCTACAAGAAAGAAAAGGTAAATCCGGCCGCTGGCTGCTTGCCAATCCTAATGCAGATCCCGATATTTTTCTCTCTCTACAAAGTAATTTTTGTTACGATCGAGTTGCGTCATGCTCCGTTCTTTGGCCCGTTTCAGGATCTTAGCGCACCTGATCCAACATCAATCTTTAACTTTTATGGCCTTTTGCCTTGGGGCGTGCCGGATGCAGGTAGCATCATGGCGTTGGTGTTTATCGGCATCCTGCCGTTGCTGTTGGGCATTTCCATGTGGCTCCAGCAAAAACTCAATCCAGCGCCCACTGACCCTACTCAGCAAATGATCTTTGCATGGATGCCATGGGTTTTCATGTTCATGCTGGGCGGTTTCGCCTCTGGCCTTGTTGTATACTGGATCGCTAACAATACTATCACTTTTACCCAGCAATACCTGATCATGCGTAGTCAGGGCTACAAGCCCGACTTACTCGGCAACATCAAAGGTGGCTTCGGGCGCAAGTCAAAAGCAGAGCCGAAAAAGTGATAGAGGTCGCGGCGCTATGGCGCCACCCGATCAAAAGCCACGGGCGTGAGGCGCTGGAGCGTGTCACGCTATTAGCAGGCAAGACGATGCCGTGGGACCGATTCTGGGCCGTTACGCACAGCGCAACCAAATTTGATCCGCGTACAGCCCGATGGATGCCATGTGGTAATTTCATGCTAGGTGCGCGGGTGCCCGCCCTCGCCGCAATATGGGCAAGCCTGGACGAAGAAAGCCGCAGTATTACCTTGAGACATCAGGCGCTTGATGATTTGCAGTTTTGCCCCGATGATCCGGTGGGTATCGCAGAGTTTCTGGCGTGGATTGCTCCACTTTGCCCCGAGGGCCGGAACAGACCCCATTCTATTGTGAGCGCTGAAGGGCGCGGAATGACCGACAGCGCCTTTCCGTCAATCTCAATTATGAGCATGGCGAGCCATTCAGCAGTTGCGGATGCTTTGGGGGTGGATCTCAAAACGGCGCGTTGGCGCGGAAACATCTGGCTTGCCGGTCTACCCGCGTGGGAAGAACATAATTGGATGGACCGCGATATCCGCATCGGAAAAGCCATCCTGCGCGTCCGTGAACGAATAAAACGGTGTACTGTGACAAATACCAATCCAACGACGGGTCTGCGCGATACGGACACGTTAGCCACCTTGAAGAGCGTGTTCGGGCATCAGGACTTTGGCGTTTATGCTGAAGTCATCGAAACTGGTGAAATTTCACTCGGCGCAAAAGCGGAGCTTGTCTGATGCAATTATCTTTTCCCCTCGCAGAAGAACCGGATGCCCAGACACTGGAGCGGGGACGACTGCTGTTTGCCGGTCAAACCGAATTTGTGAAAGGTGTCGTTGCGATGTCTGGCCTGCCAGAGGCCGACCGCCTTGAGGTCTGTTTTGCAGGCCGTTCAAATGTCGGAAAATCCACCCTCATTAATGCATTGACGGGCATGAAGGCTCTTGCACGCGCCTCCAACACGCCCGGACGCACACAGGAGATAAACTACTTCACTGCGGGTGATTTCTATCTGGTCGATCTTCCCGGCTATGGTTATGCAAATGCCCCCCTCCCCATTGTCGAAAAGTGGCAACGGTTACTCAAGCAGTTCCTACAAGGACGGCAAACCCTGCGCCGTGCCTTTGTCCTGATCGATGCACGCCATGGCGTAAAGTCCGTAGACGATGAGATCATGAGCCTGCTAGACAGTGCAGCCGTGACGTTCCAAGCTGTCCTGACAAAAGCTGACAAAGTGAAGGAAGTCGAACGCGAAAAGATCCTCCATCAAGTACGTGGTGCGCTTGCCAAGCATCCTGCTGCCTATCCTGAAATTATTTTGACTTCTTCAGAAAAAGGCTGGGGTATTCCAACACTACGCTCTGTCATTGCCACGCTCGAATAAGCGCCTATGATCCCTATAAAAACGGGATCACGAGAATGAGAAAACAAGAAATGAACCGCGACTGGGCCGCCACTGCCGCTACATTGTCACAAGCGCTGCCCTACATGCAGCGCTATAACGACGCTACTGTTGTAATAAAGCTGGGCGGCCACGCCATGGGCAGCGACGAGGCAATGGTAGAGTTTGCCCGTGACGTCGTTCTAATGCGGCAAGTTGGGGTAAACCCTGTGATCGTGCATGGCGGCGGGCCAATGATCAATGACATGCTCAAGCGCCTCAATATTAAATCCGAATTCGTAAATGGCAAGCGTGTGACAGATGCCGCCACCATGGAAGTGGTCGAAATGGTGTTGTCTGGTCTGGTCAATGCAAAAATTGTGCAGGCGATTTCCGAGCAAGGAGGTCGCGCTGTTGGCGTCTCGGGTAAGGACAGTGGCCTCATCATCTGCGAGGCAGAAGATCCTGCTCTGGGACTTGTGGGAAAACCCACAAAGGTTAATCCGCGATTGCTGCTTGATATGGCCGATAAAGAGCTGATTCCTGTCATTGCTCCGTTGGGGATGGGAATGAATGGCGAGACGTTTAACATAAACGGAGATACCGCCGCCGGGGCCATCGCTGCTGCGCTCAAGGCTGACCGTCTACTGCTGCTAACGGATGTGTCAGGCGTGAAAAATGCCGCGGGCGAGGTTCTCACCGAGCTTACGTCAACTCAAATCAAGGAAATGACAGCAGACGGAACGATTGCCGGCGGAATGATCCCGAAGACGCAAACCGCCCTCGATGCTTTGGCAGCGGGGGTGCGGGCAACCGTTATTCTCGACGGTCGTGCACCAAATGCATGTCTCTTGGAGCTCTTCACAGAGCACGGTGCAGGCTCAATCATTCGCTCCGCCTGACCTTTTCGGAATGTGAACATGACACGATGAAGCGCCTTATCCTCATGCGCCACGCCAAGTCGGACTGGTCGGATCCTATGACCACCGACCACGAACGTGGCCTGAATGCACGCGGCATTGCCAGCGCAAAAGCGTTGGGCCGCTGGCTGGAGGAACATAAATTGATGCCGGATCTGGTTCTATGTTCCGACGCGACGCGCACGCGTGAAACGCTCGCACTTTTGAATTTAAGCTCTGCGGAGAAGGCATTCAGTCGTGAACTCTATCTTGCCGAACCAGACGTGATGTTGCGGCTCGTGATGCAGCAAACGGCAGATTGTATGATGATTGTCGCTCATAATCCTGGCATTGCAATGCTCGCGGCTTCTCTCCCAAGCGATGAACCGGATCATGACGAATTTGATACCTACCCAACGGGGGCGACGCTCGTTGTGGAGTTTGACATCGGAACATGGCGAGAGATAGCCTTGAACACCGGATCACTCGCACACTTCACGGTCCCAAGGGACATTATGCGCTAAGGGCGAGGTCATCCCCCGCCCTTTTGCTAAACTAGAATTTCAAAGACTTTAGTGACCCAAAATCTGGCTCAGAAACAGCTGCGTACGCGGGCTCTGCGGATTGTTGAAGAACTCTTCAGGCTCGTTCTGCTCAACAATCTGGCCATGATCCATAAAGATAACACGGTTAGCGACCTGACGGGCAAAGCCCATCTCGTGCGTAACACAGATCATCGTCATACCTTCCTCGGCAAGCTCGATCATCGTGTCGAGTACCTCCTTGATCATCTCAGGATCAAGCGCGGATGTAGGCTCGTCGAACAACATGATCCGAGGTTTCATACACAGTGAACGGGCGATGGCCACGCGCTGTTGCTGACCACCGGACAACTGACCGGGAAATTTGTCCGCCTGATCGGGAATTTTTACCTTTTCGAGATAATGCATCGCAATCGCTTCAGCTTCTTTCTTGGGTGTTTTGCGAACCCAGATCGGAGCAAGTGTGAGATTGTCGAGAATGCTCAGATGCGGAAACAGGTTAAAGTGCTGAAAGCACATGCCAACCTCAGAACGAATCTTATCGATGTTTTTGAGGTCAGAGGACAGCAAAGTGCCATCAACTTCAATCGATCCCTTCTGGTGCTCTTCGAGAGCATTAATGCACCGGATCAGGGTAGACTTTCCCGACCCCGAGGGCCCGCATACAACGATACGCTCCCCTTGGTATACCGTCAGGTCAATATCGCGCAGCACGTGGAACGTGCCGTACCATTTGTTCATATTCTGGATCGAAATCGCGACTTGGTCGGACACTTGCATCTTTGCGGATTCAGCCATGGCCTAACTCTCCTTGTTTAATACGCTATCGTTTACGCTTCTTGGGCGCGATTAGCGGTGATCAGTCGCAAGCCGGCGTTCAAGCCACTGCGAATATTGCGAAATGCCGTAACACACGACAAAGAACAAAACGGCGGCAAATCCCAGCAACTCCCAATAAACGCCGTTCCAATCAGTAGAGGCGAGGATGGGGCCACGGATCATGCCAACGAGGTCAAACATCGAGATAACAGAGACCAATGTTGTATCCTTGAACAGGCCAACGGCGATGTTCACGATACCAGGAATTGAAATCTTGAGGGCCTGCGGTAGAATGATCAGGCGCATTGATTGCGCATAATCAAGGCCGAGACTGTTGGCAGCCTCATATTGCCCTTTAGGCAAGGCCGCCAGGCCGCCGCGGATCACCTCGGCGATATAGGCGGCAGAGAAGAACGTGATCATGATAACCACCCGAAGGAACAGATCGACCGTCGCTTCAGGAGGAAAGAAATACGCCAACATCACGCTTGCTACAAACAGCAGCGTAATCAGCGGCACGCCGCGAATGAACTCGATAAAGACGACACAAATCCATTTGATCAAAGGCATTGAGCTTTGACGACCCAACGCCAGCGCAATCCCAAGCGGGATTGAAAGCGAGACACAGGTAAGACCCAGCATGAGGTTGAGCATGAAGCCGCCCAGATCACGAGAGGGCACAGAGCCCAAAAGTGGCATATCGGGTGCGATGGTGGGTACAATGAGCCCCCCAAGGTACCATACGACCGCCGCAGCAAAAACCCCGCCGAAGAAGCCTAAGGCAAAGTTCTGAGCCACAAAGCGAGCGTAAAAGATGTATCCCGCGATGAAACCCAGCAGAGCAAAAATCGGAGTCCAGACCGTCCCGCCCCAAATCAGCCAATAAGCAATGAACGGAAACAGGGCCGTAAAAATAAGCAGTTTCCGTGGCAGGTCAAAAAATAACACTGGTGCCAATGCAAAGAACATCAGCACAAGCGCTACAGTAGGGCGCCAATAAAATTCAGAAGGGTATTTGAACCCGAATAGCAACTGGTTCCAACGTTCAGTCAGAACCGAAAAGCACGCGGCAGACTTTCCCTGCAAGATTTCGCGGCATTCCGAAAGCGACGAAGTGGTCCAAAGCCCCCCCAGTATCCACGGCAACGTGGACGTCAGGAGCAGGAAAATCACATAGGCCGCTGCAACCGTCAGCAATGCGTTGGGCCATGTGGCGAACAAATTATCGCGCATCCACTTGACTGGGCCAGCTGCACTCGATGGTGCAGGCTGTTGCTCGATGTCAGTTGTACGTACGAAGGCTACAGAATGTTCATGTGTATCTGACATCTCAGCGCTCCTTCAATTTCATCGAGTTATTATAAACGTTCATCACGGCAGAGATCGACAGCGAGATAAAGAGGTAAAAAGCCATCAATAGAAGGACGCATTCGATCGCCCGCCCCGTCTGGTTAAGCGTGATACCACCCAGCGTAGCCGTGACGTCAGCATAGCCTACCGCGATCGCCAGCGACGAGTTTTTGGTAATATTGAGGTATTGCGAGATCAGCGGCGGAATAATGACGCGCAACGCTTGGGGGAGTACAACAAGGCTCATTACCCGATTGGGGCGAATACCTAAAGCAGCAGCAGCTTCGGTCTGGCCCTTGGATACGGCCTGAATACCTGCGCGAACGTTTTCAGCAATAAAGGCACCGGTATAAACCGACAGTGCAAGCCAGAGCGCGATCAAAGGACCCCCGATCTTGATACCACCGGAAAAATTGAAGCCGGTTAGCTCCGGCATTTGCCAGCTCAGGCCAAGAATCAGGCACATGATGACGATCGGCGCGAACCAAAGGGCAAGATTAGTCCAGAGCGTATTGGGACGAATGCCTGTTTCTTCCTGCGTCCGGTTTGCACGCGCAGTTACAAATCGTGTTGCAAAGAATGATCCTACCAGCGTGGCAATTATCAGCACCCAATTAAAGATGCTCCCATCAGCGCCGCCAATGCCGCGCGTAAAATAGGGACCCGGAATATAAACTCCCCGATTTGTGAAGGCGAACATATCCAGCAACATTGATGATGTGGCATCATCGCCGCGAAAATCACGCGGGCTTGGCATGACGGCGGTCATGATGGTGAAAATGATAATGATCCAGATCAGAACCGGAATATTTCGGAAAATCTCTACATAAACTGCCATCAACTTGCGCACGAGCCAATTGTTGGACAAACGAAGCACACCTGCGAGCACGCCGAGGACTGTCGCGGTGAGGCAGGCCATAAAAGCCACCAGAAGTGTGTTCAGAATACCTACAATCGCCGCACTCAGGTTCGAAGACTGACTTGTATAAGGGATCAGCGTTTGATTGATGTCGTATCCGGCAGAACTGCCCAGAAACGAGAACGAAATATTCAAACCCGCAGCCCGCAAATTCGCAGCAAGGTTGGAGTAAAGATAGGCCAGTGCCAATGCGAGCAAAAGCGCCGCTACGACCTGCAAGGTCATTGACCGGTACCTCGTGTCGTTCAACAGCATAGAAAGCTGGAACGAGCCCTTTGGCGGGTCCGAGAGTGTCGACATTTGATGTATCCCCGTTGTCCCGATTTATTTGATCATGCGTCTTTTGACGTCAGTATCGGGTCATTTATTTGGTCGTGTAGGTAATAGTATTTTGATGTTTGCGCAAAGGGCGCGGTAATTTCCGCGCCCTTTGGCAGTTCTACTTAACGGAACGGTGGCGAATAAAGCAGGCCGCCGTTTGTCCACTGTGCGTTCAGACCACGCGCCAGACCAATTGGTGTTTCTTCGCCAAGGTTCTTGGCAAAGATTTCGCCGTAGTTGCCCTGAGTTTCGATCGCGCGCTTGGCCCAATCTGCATCCAGACCCATCATCGCGCCAAGGTCACCTTCGGTGCCCAGCAGACGTGCTACTTCTGGGTTTGTTGTCGAAGCAACCATTTCGGCCACGTTTGCCGATGTGACGCCCAGCTCTTCTGCGGTGATCAGCGCGTTCATTGTCCACATGACAATATCGCCCCATTCGTTGTCACCGTGACGTACGAGCGGACCAAGTGGCTCTTTGGAGATGATTTCTGGCAACAGAACGTGATCGCCAGGCGCTTCGAATGTGGCGCGCGATGCGGCCAGACCGGAAGCGTCGGTTGTGTAAGTGTCACACGCGCCGGCGAGGTACTGCTGGATTGCTTCAGCGTTTGTCTCGATTGGCACCGGCTCGTAAGAGATGTTGTTCGCACGGAAGAAGTCGGCGAGGTTCAGCTCGGTTGTGGTACCGGTCTGGATACAGACGGTCGCACCATCAAGATCTTTGGCGGATGACACACCCAATGCTTTGGGGACAAGGAAACCTTGGCCATCATAGTAGTTCACGCCAACGAAATCAAACTTGAGATCTGTATCGCGGGACATTGTCCACGTCGTGTTACGCGCCAGCACGTCAATCTCGCCCGAGGACAGAGCAGTGAAGCGGGTTTTACCTGTTGTTGGCACGAACTCAACAGCTGTTGCGTCGCCCAGAACAGCAGCAGCAACCGCACGGCAAATTGCAACGTCAAAGCCTTCCCATTCGCCACTTGCGTTTGGCGCAGCGAAACCCACAAGGCCGGTTGTCACACCACAGTTCAGTTTGCCGCGTGCTTTCACATCGTCAAGCGTTGCCGCACCGGCAGCACCAGCGGTAAGACCGGCGACTGTGAGTGCGCCGAAAATAATTGATTTGTTCATTTTAACCTCTTCCTGATTTTCCGCCACTTTCGGGCGGATAAAACCGGTACGTTGCACACCGGCGGTGATACTTTGTAAGTTTACCCTACATCGTGGCGGTGAGTGTGTGCGGATTCCGTCATGAAGGTCAAGGGTTTCAGCATTGAAACCGATACAGTTGAATAGGCTGACCCAGCGTAAAGCCTAATTTGGGGCTATTCCGCCTGAGAGAGATCAAACATATGCTTTGCGTGGATAAATGCGTCCCTTTTGAGGACCGCTAAAGCCGTTGCATCCTCGTCTTCACCCCATTGCTCTTCCTGCCAAAGCTCGTCGAGTCGCGAAATTGTCCACAAATCGATCGCGGGCTTTGCGTCCAGCGTAGCAGCGAAGCCCAGCACAAGAGAGCCGGAAAGACTCACCAGATCGTGGAATGCCGCCAGCTCGAAAGCATTCAGAGCATGTGTGCGTTGGTATAGCTTCTTTATTGCGTCGTCGTCTTGAGGCTGGTGCATGATACCTGTGCGCGTTTCCAGCCGCACAGCCAAAACCTCCGCGGCCCAATCAAGCATCGGGTTCCAGATCGCGTTTTGCCGCGCAACCAACTCTTCGGGCGTGTCTGCACGGTAGCACAATAAATCGCTGTCACCGTATGCTGCCAGCATATCCGCTACTTCGGCATGCTGCACGCTGACCTTGTCAATGGCAGCATTGGCCGTTTTTGTGACTGGCATTGTGTTAGGATTGATAATGTCCACCTGCGAATCCCATTCGATGGCAATAGCATGCGCCATAGCACGGGTTGGCACCCTCAGGGGCTGCTTAGCAGGCGTCTTGACCCCGCGCCCGTCCAGTTCAACCGCAAATCCACCGTCTGCCTCAGTCACTGACGCAGCTTTCCAGAACCGCTTTGCTTTCCAGTCAGCCATCTGTCTATCCTTTGAATATCCGGTCCAGCAGCACTGGCAGCGCATCGAACCGGTCAATCATGTGCTGAGCCGCCGTCAGCCGCGTCGCCGGATGATAGCCCCAGCGCACCCCGATACCCGTAATTCCCGCCGCCTGTGCCATTTCCATATCAAAACTTGTATCGCCGACCATAACCGCGTTTTTTGCCTGTACGCCCGCCTCCTCCAACGCCGCTGACAGCATTGCGGGATGCGGTTTGGAAGGGTGAAAATCTGCGACCTGCTGGGTCACAAACATCCCTTGCAGTCCATGCGCCTCGATCAGCTTATCAAGACCGCGCCGCGACTTTCCGGTGGCGACCCCAAGAACGATGTCCGGCCTTGCATGCAGATGTTCGAGTACCTCGCGCGCCTGCGGATAGAAAGGCGAGGAGAGCACGGCGCCCTGATCGGCCCGCAATGCCATGTAGGCATCCTTATACCCCTGCACCAGCCGCGCCTGCGTATCGGCGTCTGCTTCTGGGGCCAATTCGCGCATGAGCACGTCGAGTGAAAGGCCAACCACACTCAGAACCTGATCACGTGCCGGCGTCACCATTCCTTGGCCATCGAACGCAAGCTGCATCGCACCCAAGATATCCGCCTGGCTGTCCACCAATGTGCCGTCCACGTCGAATATCACCAACCGTAGTGGTGTCGCGCTCATCCCCATGTTTCCCCGAACGGGTCATCAGGTGCAAATTTTGTCTGCCATGCGAAGGTATCCCAGGTGCGCTGCATGTGTTCGGGCAACGGTGCAACCAGATTAAGCATCGCCTTGGTCGAAGGATGCTGGATTGTGATACTTCGCGCATGCAGGTGGAGCTTTTTCGAGATATCCCCCCCCAGTTGCGCGCCCCAACCATCACCCATATTTTCCTGACCGGAGCCACCATACTTGCCGTCGCCGACAATCGGATGTCCGATTTCGGCCATATGAACGCGCAGCTGGTGTGTGCGGCCTGTGACAGGGCTCAGCGCCATCCATGCCGCTCGTGTTCCAACCTGTTCCAAAACGGTGTAGTCCGTGGTTGCACGCTTGGCTCCTTCGGTGTCGTCAATATCACGCGGGTGTACGGCGTACATCTTTTCGCCCTCGCCGCGCGCACCGTGGCCCGCAGCCTTGACCAGACCAAACTTGATTGTGCCATCGCGTGGATGCGGCGCACCTGCGACAACAGCCCAGTAAACCTTGCGCGTTTCACGGTGACGGAAATTCGCTGTCAGCGCTTTTGCCGCCTCACGTGTGCGCGCCAGCACCAGTACGCCGGAGGTATCTTTATCCAAACGGTGCACGAGTCGCGGCTTTTCATCCAGATCGAACATCAGCGCCTCGGCGAGCGCATCCACATGCCGCTCTCCCTGCCCCGATCCACCTTGCACAGGCAATCCCGGCGGCTTGTTTAGCGCGATAACGTGGTCATCGCGGTAGATCACGCAGGCGCGGATCATTTTTGCCTCTGCATCGGTCACGGTTGTCCGCTTCGTTGGCGGCGGCGCATCTCCTGTGGGCAGAGGCGGAATACGGATCTCCTGACCAACCTCGACGCGGGTCGAGCCTTTTACCCGCCCGCCGTTCACACGGATTTCGCCCTTGCGGCACATCTTTTCGATGCGGCCCTGAGGGATCTGTGGAAAAACACGTTTGAACCAACGGTCCAGCCGCTGGTCTCCGTCGCCTTCAGCAACCGTAATCATTTGTACCTGGCTCATGCCAATACCCCTCTGGCGATCCACAGCCCCAACATTAGTCCACCGATACTCAGCCCGACAGACAGAAACACATATGCCCCTGCCGCCCCGATCTGGCCCCGCTCCATCAGCGCCACCGTTTCCAGCGAGAAAGCCGAAAAAGTGGTGAAGCCGCCGAGGATACCGGTCATCACAAACGGCCCGAAATGGGTCAGGCCCTTTTGCGCTGCGACCACGACAAAGATCCCCATTAGAAACGAGCCGACGATATTGACCGACAGCACCGCAACCGGAAACTCGGCTGGCCCCGTCAGGCGCAATACGCCAACACCCGCCATGTAGCGACATGCTGCACCGATAGCACCGCCCAGAGCGACAAGAGAAACAGTTGTGATCATGTTGCTCCCATCGCCTGCCGACGTACAAGAGTCAACTGCGTGTCAACCTTTGCGTTGGCCGCGCAACTTGGAGAAATACTCGAGCCGCTTCTTCAAATCCCGCTCGAACCCGCGCTCGACGGGTTGGTAAAGGCTGGGACGCTCCATTCCCTCTGGGAAATAGTTTTGCCCCGAAAACCCATCCTCTGCGTCGTGGTCATAGGCATAGCCTTTGCCGTATCCTTGATCCTTCATCATTCCCGTGGCCCCGTTCAGGATATGCTTGGGCGGCGGCTCGGAGCCGGTTACCTTTGCCGCAGCGCGCGCACTCTTGTAGGCGATGTAGTTGGCATTACTTTTTGGCGCGAGTGCCAGATAAATGACCGCCTGCGACAATGCCAGTTCGCCCTCGGGCGACCCGAGCCGTTCATAAGTATCCCAGCTTTGCAAGCACACCGCTTGCGCTTGCGGGTCAGCAAGGCCGATGTCCTCCACCGCCATCCGCACGATTCTTCGTGCCAAAAAGCGCGGATCCTCCCCACCTTCAAGCATCCGCGCAAACCAATAGAGCGCCGCGTCAGGGTCGCTGCCGCGCACCGATTTATGCAGGGCCGAAATGAGATTATAATGCTCGTCTCCGCCTTTATCGTATTGAGCAGCACGCTTGCTCAGCCGCTTACCCAATCCAGCAGCATCAAGAGGTTGATCAATCTTCCACGCCGCGACCTGCTCAATCAGGTTGAGAAGGGCGCGCCCGTCGCCATCCGCCATATCGAGCAGGGCCTGCTGCGCACCGTGATCAAGCGGCAGGCTCACCCCCAGTTCGTCCTCGGCCCGCGCGACCAGCTTGCGCAGATCATCCTGATCGAGACGTTCCAGCACCAAAACCTGCGAACGGCTCAGGACAGCACGGTTCAATTCGAAACTGGGGTTCTCTGTTGTCGCTCCAACCAAAAGGATCGTACCGTCCTCCATATGCGGCAGGAACCCATCCTGCTGCGCCTTGTTGAAGCGGTGAATTTCATCAACAAACAATAGCGTGCCCTGCCCGTTCTGGCGCCTGATCTTTGCCGCCTCGAACACGCGCCGGAGTTCCGGCACACCGCTGAATATCGCGCTGATTTGGACAAAATGTAGGTCCGTTTCGTCCGCTAACAGACGAGCAATCGTTGTTTTACCCACACCGGGCGGACCCCAAAAGATGAGTGATCCTAACGTGCCGGAGGCCAGCATCACCGTTAGAGGGGCATCTTCCCCTAAAATCTGGGACTGACCGATCACCTCTGCCAGCGCCTTGGGCCGCATCCGGTCCGCAAGAGGGCGAAGACCACTCTCGACTGTGGCGGTCGATGCGCCAAACAGATCAGCCACGCCTACCTCCCGAACCGGATTTTGATACGCTGCGCCCCGCGCTGGACAACCATCTCAAACCGCCGTTCAGCTCCCGCCAATAGCGCTGCCGCCTCGTCAGGATGGGTCAAGGGCACTCCGTTTAACACCATAATGACATCACCTGCTCTTAGACCTGTACGTCCTGCAAAAGGACCAGCATCCATCACCGCAACGCCTGTAATTTCCAAAGGAAGGTTCAAGTCCGCCAGAACCGCAGGATTGATCCTTACCAGTGTCAGCCCTGGCAGAAGGCTGGCTTGCGGTAACGTCACCGCATCGCGAGATGGCTCTTCAGGCGCAGCAATTAGGGAAACACGCACCGTCTGCTCGACACCCCGCCTGTAGAAGGCAACCTCGGCCTGCGCGCCTGGCCCTACCACACTCATCCTGTAGATCATCTCGGAGGGCGTATTCACCTGCTGTCCCCCCACACTTACGATAACATCTCCAACCTCTAAACCTGCCTCTTGAAACGGGCTCACCGGATGAAGCCCGGAAATGATAATCCCGCCAGAGCGGTCAAATCCCATAGTTGCTGCCATATCCGCATCCAGCGACTGACCGTTGATGCCAGCCCATGGCCGCCTGAAATCTGTCAGGCCTGCTTCGGATTGGGCCATAAAAGCGGCAACAAGATCGGCAGGAATGGCAAAACCAATTCCGTTGGACCCACCCGAGCGGGTCAGAATCGACGTGTTTACTCCAATAAGCTGCCCCGCCATATCGACCAGTGCACCCCCCGAATTGCCCGGATTGATCGGCGCATCCGTCTGGATGAAATAGCCGCGACCGCGACCGCCCGTACCGCCCGAACGCGCTAAGCCTGATATGATCCCGCTGCTCACGGTCTGCCCCACACCAAACGGGTTCCCTATAGCCAGCGCAAGTTCACCGACTTCAACTCCATCACTGGCGCGCAACGGCAAAAACGGCAGCGGCTCGGGCGTGTCAATTTTAAGAATTGCGAGGTCGCTCTCCTCATCTCCCAACAAAACCCGAGCCGTGAACTCGCGTCGATCAGTCAGGACCACACGGATATCAGTCGCCATGCCGACTACGTGGTAGTTGCTCACCACGATCCCGTCCGCGGACAGAATTACCCCAGATCCTAGCGAATTTTGAACCCGTGGTTTAGGATCAGCGGCGGGATCGCGGAAAAATCGCTCAAAAAACGGGTCGGATTGAAGGGGCGTGCGACGCACTTCCTGCACGACTTTTGCGTAAATATTTACGACTGCTGGCGCGGCCTGCTTTACCACTGGAGCAAAACTGAGCTGCATTTGCACTGCTGTCTGCGGAACTTCCTGCGCAAATAAAGGGGCAGCAACCAGCGCAAGAATAAGAGGAATATATTTCATATCCCAGATATGCGCCAAGCTCTATGCATCTTGCAACCGATCTCACTTAGCTCGCGAAATTATTCCGCTAAGCTTGGAAACGCAAAAAGCCCCGCAAATAAGCGGGGCCCTTTTATCTCGCCTCATCAAGACGAATTATTCGGAAGCGTCCATCGCTGCAACGCGGGCTTTGTCTGCGGCGCCTTTGGCGTCGCGGTCACGGTCTACAAACTCGATAATGGCCATTGGTGCCATATCACCATAGCGGAAGCCAGCTTTCAATACGCGCACATAACCACCCTGACGGTCTTTGTAGCGGGGGCCAAGGATATCGAACAGTTTTGTAACATACTGGTCTTCTTTAAGGCGCGCACGGGCCTGGCGGCGGGCGTGCAAATCACCGCGCTTGGCGAGTGTGATCATCTTCTCGATAATCGGACGCAATTCTTTGGCTTTTGGCAATGTTGTCTTGATCTGCTCATGCTCGATCAGTGAGCCGGCCATGTTGGCCCAAAGCGCCTTGCGGTGCTCATGTGTGCGGTTCAGACGGCGGTATCCACGTGCGTGACGCATAGTTTTTCTCCAAGTGATGTGCCCTCTACGGGCGGTTTTACTTTGTCTGGCTGGCGTGCGTAGCGCCAACTCTCCTTGGGGTCGTTTGACCCAGTCTGTCGAAAGGCGAGGATCAAGCCCCGCCCCTCATAGGCTTAAAAGTTATCTTCGAACTTTTTGGCCAGATCTTCAATATTGTCCGGCGGCCAATCCTCAACATCCATGCCGAGGTGCAGACCCATGCCAGACAACACTTCCTTGATCTCGTTCAGGGACTTGCGGCCAAAGTTAGGTGTGCGCAGCATTTCAGCTTCTGTTTTTTGGATCAGATCGCCAATATACACGATATTGTCGTTCTTAAGGCAGTTAGCGGAGCGTACGGACAGTTCAAGCTCGTCCACTTTCTTAAGCAGAAGCGGGTTGAACTCGAGCCCATCATCGTCGTCCTGACGGGAAGCGGACTCAGGCTCGTCGAAGTTGACGAAGATGCCGAGCTGGTCTTGCAAAATACGCGCAGCAAATGCCACAGCATCGTCCGGCGTCAGCGAACCATCGGTTTCAACTTTCATCGTCAGCTTGTCATAATCCAGCACTTGTCCCTCGCGGGTCGGCTGAACATCATAGCTAACTTTTTTGACCGGCGAGTAGATCGCATCGATCGGAATAAGACCGATGGGCGCGTCTTCAGGCTTGTTCTTGTCGGCAGAAACATAACCCTTACCGGTGTTTACCATCAGCTCCATGTAGATGTCGGCACCGTCGTCGAGGTGGCAAATTACATGGTCGCGGTTCAGGATCTCGATACCGGCAGATTCGGTGATATCACCAGCGGTCACAACACCAGGGCCTTTCGCGGAGATCGAAAGCCGCTTTGGCCCTTCGACTTCCATGCGAATGGAAACACCTTTGAGGTTAAGAATGATGTCGGTGACATCTTCACGCACGCCAGCAACTGATGAGAACTCATGCAAAACGTTGTCGATTTGTACGGAAGTAATGGCAGCGCCCTGAAGCGAGCTCATCAAAACACGACGCAATGCGTTGCCCATTGTGAGGCCAAAGCCACGCTCGAGCGGTTCTGCAATCACAGTAGCCTGACGTGCAGGATCGTTGCCGGGTTTTACGTCAAGCTGTGTTGGCTTGATCAATTCGGCCCAATTTTTGTGGATCATTAGTCCCTCCATTCTTGTTCGCATCCGTATGTCCGTCCGGAGCAAACTCCCGAGGTTTCAGAAATCGTATAGGGTCCGCACCAAACTGATGCGAACCCCGGGTAGAATGATCGTCGCTTAGACGCGGCGGCGCTTTGGCGGGCGACAGCCGTTGTGAGCCATTGGCGTCACATCACGAATCGAAGTGATGTTGAAACCGGCAGCAGCAAGGGCGCGCAGTGCGCTCTCACGGCCGGAGCCTGCACCCTGCACTTCGACTTCAAGCGTTTTCACGCCGTGGTCCTGAGCTTTTTTTCCTGCATCTTCAGCAGCCATCTGAGCAGCATAGGGCGTAGACTTACGCGACCCTTTGAAGCCCATCGTGCCAGCGGAGGACCATGCTATCGCATTGCCCTGCACGTCGGAGATCAGGATTTTTGTGTTGTTGAAAGAAGAGTTCACATGCGCAACACCAGCTGCGATGTTTTTGGAGACCTTCTTCTTGGTGCGTTTTGCTTCGCGTGCCATTAGCTGAGCCCTCCCTTATTTCTTCTTACCGGCAATGGCCTTTGCAGGGCCTTTGCGCGTACGAGCGTTGGTGTGCGTACGCTGGCCACGCACAGGCAAGTTACGACGATGGCGCAGGCCACGGTAGCAACCCAGATCCATCAAACGCTTGATGTTCATCTGTGTGTCACGGCGCAGGTCACCTTCGACGGTGTAGTTTTCGTCGATGTGCTCGCGGATTTTGAGGATTTCAGCATCTGACAGCTCGTTAATACGGCGCGTCATTTCAATGCCAACAGCTTCGCAGATTTTTTCTGCGGAGGTGTTGCCGATGCCAGTGATATAGGTGAGGGCGATTGGAACCCGCTTTGCAGTCGGGATGTTTACGCCGGCAATACGTGCCACGTGTGCAATTCCTTTTTTGTTGCGGGTCCGTCATTCCGGACCCTTTTTTCACAACACAAGCCGGAGGCGATTTGGCCTGCGGGCTACAGCTGATCAGGTGATCTTGCGTAACAAGCCGAAGCAGCCACGCGATTTGATTCTCTGTCGAGAATTTGGTGATTATGAGCTTTTACTAGGGGCGTCAACCCAGGCAACAAAATGCTGGTTGATTATTCGGTTTCTGCGCTAGCTGTTGCCGATCGTTCCAAATGCCAGCAGTCAGGAAATATCATGTCAGCCTTCACCCCACAAGCGTTCCAGTTACTTGCCGAGTTGGAACAACCCCATATGTAGAACCAGTGTATCGGTAATCCTGACCACATGGGACACAAAGAACGAAACCCGCGGGATGGATTAACCCAGATCAAGCCCAAGGGCGGTATGATCGCAGGAGGCTTTTACCAACTCGCCACCACAGACCTCAATATGGTCCGTGACGGGATCATTCAGATGAACAACGCTTTCGCGTCGTAGCAAGAAATCTATAGGACAAAGGCTTTCCACTGAATTAAACCAACAGCTTCAAAGCAATGCCACGCTGCTTAAAGCAGCACCAAAATCATCCTTTGGCCGACTACCTCAAGCTCAAGGGACACACGCTACGCAATGATGAAACACCTGAGGTCTCGTTCAGCGGGGATATCGTGGAGCGGAGCTTGGCTCTTGCCGAAATTATTGCGCTGATGAAAGCATAGACACGCGATGCTCTGACACGTGGACCACGATATCGTCAGTAAACCTTGCAGAAAAAAAGCGGGCCGGGACCTTTTAAAAATCCCAACCCGCTTCCCAATTCAGTAAACGGATAAACGATCAAGCGTCCAGAACTGCCGCTATGCTGTTTTGCACTTCCTCAATCTCGCCCAGACCATCGACGTTACTGAGCATTTCCTTGGCGTAGTAATAGCCGATCAGCGGCGAGGTTTGCTTATAATATGCCATCAGCCGTGTTTTCAGGCTTTCTGCGTTGTCGTCAGCGCGGCGCTTGAATTCGGTCTTTTTTCCGCACGATGTACAAACACCATCGGAGGGCACTGGCTTGGTATTGTCGTTATAGACTTCACCGCAGCCTGCGCAGGTGGAGCGTGCCGTTATCCGATCCACAAGTGCCTCGTCATCAACCCGCATTTCGATGACGGCATCAAGGGACTGGCCCTCTGCAGCGATCAACTCACCCAAGGCATCAGCCTGCGCAAGAGTGCGAGGAAAGCCGTCGAAAATAAAACCACCGTGACTTGCTTTGTCTGCCAGCTTCTCGCGGATCAGGCCTATCACGATTTCGTCCGTTACAAGTGCACCGCGAGCCATGACATCGGCCACGATCTTACCCATCTCGCTGCCGCTGTCTTTTGCTTCGCGCAGCATATCGCCAGTACTCAGCTGAACCATGTTGCGTGTCTCAACGAGGTGGCGTGCCTGAGTGCCTTTACCAGCACCTGGTGGTCCGAGAAGGATAATGTTCATTTGCGTGCAGGGCTCCGTTTTTTGCGTCCTTTGCCGGATTTGCCACGCAGCTGTGACTTCTCCAACAGGCCTTCATATTGATGTGCCAGCAGATGGCTTTGAACTTGCTGGATGGTATCCATTGTGACGGATACCACAATCAACACTGACGTACCGCCAAAGTAAAACGGAATGGCGAACTGACCGCGTAAAATCTCGGGCAGGATACAGACAGCCGCAAGATAGGCGGAGCCAAGGATAAGAATTCGATTTACGACATACTCAAGATATTCTGCCGTCTTCTTCCCGGGGCGAATACCAGGCACAAAACCGTTCTGATTTTTCAGGTTGTCTGCGACTTCGTCGGGCTTGAATGCCACATTGAAGGTATAAAAGTAGGCGAAGAAAACAATCATCGCAATGAAGAACAACAGATACAGCGGCTGTCCGGGCCCAAAGTTTGCGAGCAGCCAAGACATGATAGGGTTTGTCGAATTACCAGAGAACGTGCTGATCGTAACTGGAAGCAACAACAGCGAACTAGCGAAGATTGCAGGAATAACACCGGCAGGGTTCACTTTGATAGGTAAGTGGCTGGACCCACCATCATAGACCTTCATGCCGACCTGACGCCGCGGGTACTGGATGTGGATCTTGCGCAGAGCGCGTTCCATGAACACAACAAACATGATCGTAGCAATAACCATGACCAGAACCGCCACGATCACAGCAGGAGAAATTGCGCCGGAGCGACCGGAAGCAAAGAACTGTGCAATAGCGGCGGGAACCTCGGCGATGATACCAACAAAGATAATGAGGGATATGCCATTGCCGATACCGCGCGCGGTGATCTGCTCGCCCAGCCACATCAGGAACATCGTACCACCAACAAGTGTGATCATACACGCAATGCGGAAATACATACCCGGATCAGCAGCGATATCGCCTGCCTCCAGGCTCACAGCAAGGCCGTAGGACTGGACCGTCGCAAGTGCAACAGTACCCCAGCGGGTATACTGATTGATCTTTTTACGGCCTTGTTCGCCCTCTTTCTTGAGCTGCTCCAACGACGGCACCATGGAGGTGAGAAGCTGAACGATAATCGAGGCAGAGATATAAGGCATAATGCCCAAAGCAAAAATACCCATGCGACCAAGGGCGCCGCCTGTAAACATCGAAACCATGCCGCCGATGCCCTGCCCTGCCTGCTCCATAAAATCGCGCAGCGCACCACCGTCGATACCGGGTACAGGGATAAATGTTCCCAAACGGTAAACGATCAGCAGACCAAGCGTGAACAAGATGCGGTGGCGCAAGTCGGTCGCCTTACCAAAGGCGGACCAACTTGAATTGGCGGCCATATTCTCGACGGCAGATACCATGTGAGGGCTCTCTTTTCTTAAACAAAACGCCGCCCAAACCGTTTTCCGGCGGGCGGCGTTAGGGAAAACTAGAAGGTATATGTAAGCGGCTTAAGCGCCGCTCACAAGTCCGAAGGATTACTCGGAGGCTTCTGCCGCTGCTGCCACTGCCTTGATGGTCAGGCTTCCGCCCGCCTTTTCAACAGCTTCGATTGCGGTTTTGGATGCACCTGTAACATCGAGGTTAATCTTCGACGTTACATCACCCTTTGCAAGGATGCGGATACCGTCGCGCTTGCGACGTACAACACCGGAAGCAACCAATGCATCCTCGTTGATGACTGATTTGATGTCCAGCTTGCCAGCGTCGACAAATTTCTGGATCAGGCCCAGGTTAATAGCGGAGTAAGATTTGCGGTTCGGCTTGGTAAAGCCACGCTTTGGCAGACGTTGGTAGAGGGGCATCTGGCCGCCTTCGTATCCTTTGATCGCAACACCTGAACGGGATTTTTGACCTTTGATACCACGGCCACCCATTTTACCGGTGCCGGAACCAGGACCACGGCCAACGCGTTTGCGTGGTTTCGTTGCGCCTGGGTTGTCTGAAAGTTCATTGAGTTTCATGTCGCTTCTCCTTTTGCCGGAAATACCCCCCAGCGACGGGAGCGGGTAGACGCGGCGTTACGATTCTCGTGGGCAAAATTATGTCCACCACGGGCGTATAGGGGAAGGAGCAACATGAGGCAAGTAGCTGAAATTCACAGGCCAAGCACCTTTATAACGCGTAATCTGCGTGCTACGGCCAGCACCACAAGCGGAAGAAGCAGACCCACAAGAGTTGTCGCAGCCACGACCGATACAAAACCATCGAACCCAACCTCGCGCATCGCAATCCTAAGCGCGGCTGAGAAAATCGTATGCATTAAGTAGATTGCCATAGACCCCTGACCCAGCACAACCAGAACCCGTAGAAGGGGTCCCGCCTTAAGTCCTCCAAGAAAGCAGACCCAGACAGACAGGACAAGCGCTAGCGAGTGTATAGCTGATACTTGATTGCCCTGGACCAGCCAGAGCAAAACGAGAAACATTCCGAGCGCGAATAGGCAAATGATCGAACCAGGCTGCCACCGCAAGAACGCCCCTGCAGCGATTCCTGCAAGGAAGTATGGCACATGGGCGAGCATGGGCCCCCAAATAAGCGACGGGACTGAGAAGAGTGGACTCACCACCAAGAGCGCCACAACCCAGACTGCTGCGATCCAGCGCACCGCTTGCGCTGGCACCTCACGCAAACCGACGCGGTGCACAACGATCAGTAACAACTGAATCAAAAACAAAGCCCAAAGAAACCACAAATGTTCGAAAGGAGGCAGAGGAATAAGCGGAAAATCCGTAATACTCACAGGGCCGTTCGCACGATCGCCGGCCAGTAGCTTGAGCCCAAAAAAGAGCCATGTCCAAAGCGCCATCGGCCACAGCAATCTTGTAATCCGCCCGCGGACAAGTGGAACAGTCCCCTGCTTCCGCAAGGTTTCAAGAAATAGTAGACCGGATAAAAAGAAAAACAGAGGCATGTGAAATGAATAAATGAGAGCGTCCACAGCTCTAAACAGATTGGCATCCCCAGCAAAAGTGGCTGACTGTTGGGGAATGATCCCTGTCAGCTCCGCGCCACGCCAGGCATGGCCAAAAACGACAAGACTGATGCCTATTCCCTTGGCGCCGTCGATTACGTCAATTCGAGCGGAATGATCGGGCATGCAAATGGCTCATAAAAAAACTGGTTATCGCTCTAACACAGAGAGGTTAAACAGAGCGCAAATCTCACGCGCGCATTCCTAACCCCAAAGAGCACTTCACAAACAAAATGCCCCGCACATAAATACGGGGCATTCAAATATCATACAAAAGAGGCAGCCAAAAGGCTTAGCCTTTTTCTTCAATAATTTCGACCATGTGGCTGATCTTGCGGATCATGCCGCGTACGGAAGGTGTATCTTCCAGCTCGCGTACACGGTGCATCTTGTTAAGTCCCAGGCCGATCAGCGTTGCACGTTGGTCTGCTGGGCGACGGATCGGCGAGCCAACCTGCTTGATTACAATAGTCTTAGCCATGCTTATGCCTCCTCAGCCACTTGTGTGGACGAGTCAGTTGCATCGTCACGCTTTGGCAGGATGTCAGCCACTTTCTTACCGCGGCGCTGCGCGACAGAACGTGGAGACTGTTCTTTTTTCAATCCGTCCATGGTGGCGCGGATCATGTTGTACGGGTTCTGCGAGCCAATGGATTTAGACACAACGTCTTTGATCCCAAGCATCTCGAATACGGCACGCATTGGACCACCGGCAATGATGCCAGTACCCTCTGGGGCTGTACGCATCACAACTTTACCAGCACCGTGACGGCCCTGCATGTCGTGGTGCAGCGTACGGCCTTCACGCAGCTGGACGCGGATCATCTGACGCTTTGCCTGCTCGGTGGCTTTGCGGATGGCCTCAGGGACCTCCTTCGCTTTACCTTTACCAAAGCCCACACGGCCCTTCTGATCGCCAACAACCACAAGAGCAGCAAAACCAAAGCGCTTACCGCCTTTTACAGTTTTGGATACGCGATTGATCGCGACCAGACGGTCAGCAAATTCTGGCGCTTCTTCACGCTGGTTGCGGCGGTTGTTGTTACCACCCCGGTTTTCATCTCTGGCCATGCTGGCCTCCTTAACTTGCGGGCGATTGCCCTGTTTTCACAACCCTTGGTGAGGCATGCTCCCGGGTCATCGAGAGGATCGAAATCCTCTTCAAATGGATATTGGCGGAACCGAAGCCCCGCCAATGACTTAGATCTTCAAACCACCTTCACGGGCTGCGTCGGCCAAGGCCTTCACTTTGCCGTGAAACAGGAAGCCGCCACGATCGAAATAGGCAGCTTCAACACCAGCAGCTTTCGCACGCTCTGCGATCGCTACGCCGACTTTTGTCGCCGCTTCGATGTTGTTTTTGCCGACCACGCCAAGAACCTTTTCAAGCGACGAGGCGGAGGCGACTGTTACGCCATTCACATCATCGATCAGCTGAACGCTGATATTCTTGTTGGAGCGATGCACGGACAGGCGCATGCGCCCGCGGTTCGTGCGACGAAGTTTGTTCCGAACGCGCAAGCGGCGTTTGATGAACAGTTGTCTTTTGCTGTTTGCCATCTGTTGCGTTCCTTACTTCTTCTTGCCTTCTTTGCGGAAGACGAACTCACCCTTATAGCGGATGCCTTTGCCCTTATAGGGCTCGGGCTTGCGCCATGCGCGGATGTTCGCAGCGACCTGACCAACAAGCTGTTCGTCAATGCCTTCCACAATGATTTCGGTCTGCTTTGGAGCTGTTACAGTCACGCCTTCTGGCGGTGTGTAATCAACGTCGTGGGACAGGCCGAGGTTCAGTTTCAATGTGTTACCATTCATGGCAGCACGGTAACCAACACCTTGGATCTCAAGCTCTTTCTTGAAACCGTCGGTCACGCCGGTCACAAGGTTACGAACCATCGTGCGGGACATACCCCACTGCTGGCGCGCGCGCTTGGACTTACCGCGAGGTGTTACCGTTACCGCATTCTCTTCTACAGTCATGGTTACATCATCAGTTGCTTTGAAGATGCGGACCCCTTTGGGGCCTTTCACTTCGATTGTCTGGCCGCTGACGCTTGCGGTAACACCGCTAGGCAGATCGACGGGCTTCTTACCAATACGAGACATCAATTTCTCCTTAGAATACGGTGCAAAGCACTTCGCCGCCAACGTTGGCTGCGCGTGCTGACGCGTCCGACATCACACCCCGGGGGGTGGAGACAATCGACACACCCAGGCCCTGACGGACGGAGGGAAGGTCTTGTGAGCCCATGTAAACGCGGCGTCCGGGTTTTGAAATCCGTTTCAGCTCGCGAATAACAGGTTCGCCTTCGTAATACTTGAGGCTGATCTCGATTGCGGGGTGGCCGTCGGCCCCCGTCATCAGTTCATAGCCCCGAATGTAGCCTTCATCGGCGAGCACGTCCAACACCCATGCACGCAGCTTGGAAGCTGGGGTCATGACGGTGGACTTGCCGCGAAGTTGACTGTTGCGGATGCGTGTCAGCATATCTGCGATAGGATCGGTCATCTAATATGCTCCTTACCAGCTCGACTTGACCATGCCGGGGATCTGGCCTGCTGAGCCAAGATCCCGCAGCGCGATGCGCGAGATTTTCAATTTACGGTAATAGGCGTGTGGACGGCCGGTCAGCTGGCAACGGTTGTGCAAACGCACAGCCGAAGAGTTGCGCGGCAGCTTTGCCAAGTCGAGGGTTGCGCGAAAACGCTCTTCCATCGGCTTTGTCTCGTCGCTGATAATCGTTTTCAGCGCCGCACGCTTAGTGGCGTATTTTTTGACCAATGCTTCGCGCTTCTTCTCGCGAGCGATCATGGATTTCTTAGCCATATCTAATTTCCTCTCCGCGCTTAGGAATTGAAGGGCATGTTGAAAAGCTTCAACATTGCCTTCGCTTCAGCGTCGGTTTTCGCTGTAGTAGCGATTACGATGTCCATGCCCCAGTTTTCATCAATTTTATCAAAATTGATTTCGGGAAACACGAGGTGCTCTTTCAGGCCCATAGCATAATTGCCGTTACCATCAAAAGATTTGCCATTTACACCGCGGAAGTCGCGAATACGTGGCATTGCAACCGTGATCAGACGATCAAGGAATTCGTACATGCGGTCACCGCGAAGAGTAACCTTCGCACCCAGAGGCATTTCTTCCCGTACCCGGAAACCCGCGATGGATTTCTTGGCGATGGTCGTCAGTGCCTTCTGACCAGCGATCAGTGTCAGGTCTTCCTGAGCGGATTTGGCTTTTTTGCTGTCACGGACAGCTTCTGCGCCACAACCGATGTTCAGGACGATCTTGTCCAAACGCGGGATCTGCATGTCATTGGTATAGCCGAACTCTTCTTTCATCGCCGCGCGAATGCGGTCTTTGAAATCGGCTTTGAGGCGGGGTGTATAGGCTGCGGTATCGAGCATCAGATTACGTCCCCTGTTGTCTTGGCAAAGCGAACCTTGGTATCGCCGTCCATTTTGAAGCCTACGCGAGAAGGCTTGCCGT
The DNA here is from genome assembly GCF_003610455.1 of Sulfitobacter guttiformis. NCBI lineage: Bacteria > Pseudomonadati > Pseudomonadota > Alphaproteobacteria > Rhodobacterales > Roseobacteraceae > Sulfitobacter > Sulfitobacter guttiformis. The sequence continues at coordinate 1,053,452 of NZ_RAQK01000001.1, forward strand.
TGGCATCCTTGATCGCGAGGTTGCTCAGGTCCATCGGCATCGACTTGGGAATGCGACCGCCCTGTGATTCTTGGGTCTGACGTGTGGCACGAACGTAAACGTTGATGCCCTCTACGACGGCTTTGTTTGACTTTGGATCAACGGAGGCGATTTTGCCCTCTTTGCCCTTATCCTTGCCTGTCAGAACGATGACAGTGTCACCCTTTTTAAGCTTAGCAGCCATGTTTATAGCACCTCCGGAGCGAGCGAGATGATTTTCATGAAGTTTTTGGCGCGCAGCTCACGAACAACTGGTCCGAAGATACGAGTACCAACAGGCTCGTTGTTGTTATTCAGGATAACAGCAGCGTTGCGGTCAAAACGGATGGCTGTGCCATCGTCACGACGAACTTCTTTTGCGGTGCGAACGACGACGGCCTTACGGACGTCACCCTTCTTTACACGGCCGCGTGGAATGGCTTCCTTTACCGAGACAACGATGATGTCGCCTACGGATGCGTATTTACGCTTGGAACCACCCAGGACCTTGATGCACTGAACACGGCGAGCGCCGCTGTTGTCAGCTACATCCAGGTTGGTCTGCATCTGGATCATTTGGTTTCTCCCGACCTGTAGGGGGCGATGCGTGCCTGATCCCTAGGGTTTCGATTATATTGCTATCCGGAATGGATAACGCGACCGCCCTAAAGGGTGGCCGCATGAACGATCATGCTTCCGCGATGATCACTTCCCAACGCTTGGTTTTGGAACGTGGTGCACATTCAATGATGCGAACTTGCTCGCCCACTTTGAATGTATTGTTTTCATCGTGCGCCCGGTATTTTTTGGACTTACGAATTGTCTTCTTGAGAACCGGGTGGGTAAAGCGACGCTCTACGGATACGGTTACTGTCTGTTCGTTGGCGTCCGAGGTTACGGTGCCTGTCAGGATACGCTTTGGCATGTGCTCAGGCTCCTCTTACGCGTCTGTAGCTGCGGCTGCAGCTTTCATGTTCAATACTGTTTTCACGCGGGCGACGTCACGCTTGACGGTACGCAAACGCGATGCATTTTCCAGCTGGCCGGTGGCTTGCTGGAAACGCAGGTTGAACGCTTCTTTTTTCAGGTTCACAAGTTCATCGCGGAGCTGGTCCGGTGTCTTGTCGTGCAGTTCTTTGGCGATCATGCCATTTCCTTTCAACATCACCAGTAGGCCCCCGGAGGGTGACCATGATTCTGGTGGAGTTCATGATGAAGCTGCCGGATAGCCCCTATCGCCCTGCGGCGCAAGCCCTAGTGCTGATACGGAACGGAAAACTTATGGTTTTCACTCTTATCGCACTGGGACTTATTGAGAGCAAGCGTCGAGCAGGCCTACATCATCATCCTCGAATATGGATTGCTGTGCGCGGACGACCGTAACACCAGAGAATACAAGATGGTCTTTTTGCATAACAATTTAAGTCCCGGCACGGTTTCACGGGGCAATCCGGCATAGGTTGGGCCAACCTCATTCCTCAAATTTTTTGCAATATCAGTTTGCATAGTATCCGCGGCGCTGTGGCAGCTTAGCGAACAAGGACGCGCATGTGGCTGTTGCCTGCGCAAATGGAGCAGCCTCGAATATCAACGGTTCACATGCGTTTAGGGATATGCTGGCCAAAGTACTCACATAGATGCGCACCACAGGAACTCCAATCGAAGCACGGCGGGAATATTGCCAACCCGTCCCGCACTTTAGCGAAACTACCGCATAGCAGGAAATTCTCGAGGAACTGACAAGTTGAATTGGGTGCAGAACATTCCCGCAGGATTACGCAGCCTCCCGTAGTCCGTTACATTTCGCACAAGTTGAGCACCCACATTGCCGCGACATTGGGAATAGTGACTCACACTATATGCCAAAATAAAGTACCTTCTTCTCAGTTGCTGCTTCAATTTTTTGACAATATCAGCTACAAATGTTGCTTTTGATAGAAAATTACTTTGCATGGGGTTGTGATGATTGAAGTCGGAATTCTCATGGGCCTTCTGGGTCTCGGCCTTCTCTTTGGTTTGGAAGGAGATAATGGGGCCGACGAACCGAAAACCGGCGGCGAAACACCCCCTGACCCGAGTGAGGGGTTTGCCGATAACGGCCAAACCACACTCATTGGGACGGATGGCGATGATACATTCGACCAAAGCTCCTTTAACGCGAATGACATTTTTACAGTTCTCGGGGGAGAAGGCGATGATCACATCACCTATGACCCTAATTATCGTGAAGCGGGCCGAGAGCCTGCAGGGTTTGCCGAGATCTATGGTCAAAACGGTGACGATCAGATCGATATGGTTGGCTACTCGACAAACACAAGCACGGCATTCGGAGGAGAGGGTAGCGATACGCTCATCGGTAACCACGGGTCCGTGCTGCAGGGCGATGCGGGCGACGATGTTCTGGTGCTCGACGGTCAACTGGAGGGCGCAGCCTTTGGCGGCGATGGAAACGATACGCTGAGCGGATCACAGGACAATCACTTTTATGGCGAGGACGGCGATGACGTCATTAACGTGACACATCAGAACCTATGAAACGGAAGTGGTTTTGCAGACGGCGGCGCAGGCGATGATGCGATCACGATCTCGAGCGGGATGGGAAGCCCATTTGGCGTGAACGAAGGGCTTTTGGTACACGGTGGGGTGGGCAGTGACACCTTCATACTTGACCTTAGCATCAACGACGATGCCGAATGGATCGAGACAAACGGCGCAGGAAACGCCGGCTCCGGAATCGAGATCGCGGACTTTGATCCCGAAGAGGACCAACTACTTGTCGAAGTGAGCGCAATCGCGAGCGAGGAGGACAACACATACACCGTCGAACTCGTCGAGGTCTCCGAGACCGAATATACCTTGCGATTCGATATTTTCGAGAGCGACCTTCCCGAAGGCATGTTGCAACGAGGGTTCTCTCTGACAATCCTGACAACGGGGCCGATCACATTGGATGAAATAGCCTTTGTCGGCCAACCGCCCGCCACCGCAGCCGCATAACAGCGCCCCTCGTCAACGTCATTTGGCGGCGCTATAAGCGGCCACATGACACATATCAAATCCCTCTTCGTGACCCGCCTGTACCAAGCGCCGCTTGGGCCTATTGATGCTGCCGAGCTAGAGGCATCATGCTACTCCATCGCCGAGGATGACGAGGCAGGGCAAGCATGGTGTGAGGAAAACGGCTATCCGGGTTATACCTCATACGCATCCCTCACCGATCTCGGCTGGCGCTTTCCGATCTTTGCGGATGTGATCAAGGCGATTGACGCCCATGTCGCGGCGTTTGCGGAGGATCTGGAGTTTAATCTCGACGGGCGTGAGTTGAAGCTGGAGGACATCTGGATCAACATTCTGCCTGAGGGTGGCACCCATTCGGGCCATATCCATCCGCATTCCGTGATTAGTGGCACAACCTATGTCGCGATGCCCGAAGGCGCGAGTGCGATCAAATTCGAGGACCCGCGTTTGCCAATGATGATGGCGGCCCCTGCCCGCCGCAAAGATGCGCGCGAAGAGTTGCGCACCTTTGCCTATGTCGCTCCCGCAGTTGGTGATGTGCTGCTGTGGGAGAGCTTCATCCGCCATGAGGTGCCAATGAACATGTCCGAGGAAGACCGCATCTCGGTTTCGTTCAACTACGCTTGGGCCTAGGCATCCATCAATCCGGATCGCAGGTGCGATACTTTTGTTAGCTTGACCATGCCTCATGCCCCTTAGGGCTTGGGATATTTCTTGCGCGCCTCTTCTTGCTCTTTCACCAGTGCCTTTTCTTCCTTGGTCATCTTGTTCCCCCACTGGTTGTTGGACAGCCCAAGATCGGCAGGCATTGGTTTTGTTTTTCCCTTCTTGATGGAGCCCCCCTTGTTGAGGAACTCCTTGATGAGGTCTTCGTCTGTGGTGGGTTTGGGAACTTGTTTCATAGACGCGGTTCCTTTTGCTATGCCGTGTATTCGAGTCTGTATTAGACCTTTGTGCCTGGAATGGGAATGGTCAGCTCCCTACAGTGTTTTCGCGCAAATCTCATCACGGCCAGTAACATGTTTGCGCGCCTGGGCCGGTTGGGCTGGACTGGTAGCCGCCATTGTCACACCTAGAGTTCACACATTGAACTCAACCCAAAAAGATCCTCAGATACAAAGCGAGCCTCAACCCCATGAACGCACTCACCCTCACTAACTCAAAGAATATCGTCCTCGCGGGCCTTGTCGGAGAAATTACCTTTGAAGCATATGCATGGCTGGCGTCACCTGTTCTTTTTGGAGTGAAACTTGAACCCGCAAATTTGGTAATCGGCCTCACGAAAGCCGCAACGGGAATGCCGCTCCCATATGCTGCTGCTTTCGCCATCCACTTTCTAATCGGCAGTCTTGGTTTCGCTGCGGCTGTGTTCCTCATGAAGCAGATCACAAAGGTCGGCTATGAGCTTGCTGGCATTCTGACGGGGCTGGCGCTCTGGTTTATCGCTCAAGGAATACTTGCGCCGCTTATGGGCCGAAACTTCATGATGGATTTCGGGACGTACACACAGTCGTCATTTGTCGGTCATGTTGGCATGACACTCCTGATTGCAGTCGTATGGAAACACTTGTCCAGACAGGAGCAGGCTGTGAGAATCGGCTAAATTTCAACCTTCCGAATGTAAAAAGCCCCCGCTGTTTATCACAGCGGGGGCTCTTTTTGAGCGGTGCCGGTACAAGCATTCTAAAGAGAATACACTGCCTCCGGCTGGACAGAGAACGCTTACGCGCCTTCGTCTTTTACCAGTCTTCGCGTACAACTACGCGGGTTTTGATCGGCAGCTTCATTGCGGCCAGACGAAGTGCTTCGCGCGCTACGTCATCGCCTACACCATCGATTTCAAACATCACGCGTCCAGGCTTTACTTTGCATGCCCAGAAATCCACGGAACCTTTACCTTTACCCATCCGTACTTCAACGGGCTTGGAGGTTACCGGCACATCCGGGAAAATGCGGATCCAAACACGGCCTTGACGCTTCATATGGCGCGTCATGGCACGGCGTGCTGCTTCGATCTGGCGCGCGGTAACGCGCTCAGGTTCGATTGCTTTGAGACCGTAGGTGCCGAAGTTCAGGTCAGACCCGCCCTTCGCAAGGCCCTTGATGGAGCCTTTGAACTGCTTACGGAATTTCGTACGTTTTGGCTGTAGCATCTATCTACTCCTTAACGCCGACCGCCGGCACCGCGGGGTGCTGGGCCGTCTTGCATTTCTTGTGCCTTGCGGTCACGGGCAGCGGGGTCATGTTCCATGATCTCGCCCTTGAAGATCCACGTCTTGATACCGATGATGCCGTAGGCAGTCATGGCCTCAACGTGGGCATAATCGATGTCCGCACGCAGTGTGTGGAGCGGTACGCGACCTTCACGATACCATTCGGTCCGCGCGATCTCGGCACCGCCGAGGCGACCCGCAAGGTTCACACGGATGCCAAGTGCACCCATACGCATGGCGTTTTGTACCGCACGCTTCATTGCGCGGCGGAAAGACACCCGACGCTCAAGCTGCTGTGCAATGCTCTCACCAACAAGGGCTGCGTCCAGCTCGGGCTTGCGCACTTCAACGATATTGAGGTGCAGCTCGGAGGCTGTGAACTGGGACAGCTTTTTGCGCAGACCTTCGATGTCTGCACCTTTCTTGCCGATGATGACACCTGGACGTGCTGTGTGAATTGTCACACGGCACTTCTTGTGCGGACGCTCGATGATCACACGGGAGATACCCGCCTGATGGCATTCTTTTTTGATGAACTTGCGGATTGCGAGGTCTTCCAGAAGAAGATTCCCGAAATCCTTGGTGTCGGCATACCAGCGGCTATCCCATGTACGGTTAACCTGAAGGCGCATGCCGATTGGATTGACTTTATTACCCATTATGCCTGCTCCTCAACTTGCCGGACGACGATGGTGATTTCCGCAAACGGCTTCATGATCTTGCCGAAACGACCACGCGCGCGGGGACGGCCCCGCTTGAGTGTCATGTTCTTGCCGACATAAGCCTCGGCCACAACAAGTTCGTCCACGTCGAGGTTATGGTTATTCTCGCCGTTGGCGATCGCGGACTGAAGGCATTTCTTCACGTCGATTGCGATACGCTTTTTGGAGAAAGTGAGGTCCGTGAGGGCCTTGTCCACTTTCTTACCACGGATCATTGCGGCAACAAGGTTGAGTTTCTGCGGCGACGTTTTCAACATGCGCAGTTTTGCACGTGCTTCATTGTCTGCCACGCGGCGGGGATTTTTATCCTTGCTCATGGCTTATTTCCGCTTCGCTTTTTTGTCGGCTGCGTGACCATAATAGGTCCGCGTTGGTGAATACTCACCAAACTTCTGACCGATCATGTCTTCAGTGACGTTTACAGGGATATGCTTGTGACCGTTGTAGACGCCAAACGTCAAGCCAACAAACTGGGGCAAGATGGTAGAGCGGCGCGACCAGATCTTGATCACTTCGCTGCGACCGCTCTCGCGGGAGGCTTCGGCCTTTTTGAGGACATAAGAGTCAACAAAAGGACCTTTCCATACTGAACGAGACATTCTTAGCGCCCCTTCTTCTTGGCGTGGCGCGATCTGATGATCAGAGCACTTGACGCTTTTTTCTTGTTACGAGTCTTGGCACCTTTAGTCGGCTTGCCCCATGGGGTAACCGGGTGACGACCACCAGATGTCCGGCCTTCACCACCACCATGCGGGTGGTCGATCGGGTTCATAACGACACCGCGCACAGATGGGCGGATGCCCTTGTGACGCATGCGGCCCGCTTTACCGTAGTTCTGGTTCGAGTTGTCGGGGTTAGACACGGCACCAACAGTCGCCATGCACTCCTGACGCACCAGACGCAGTTCGCCCGAAGACAAGCGGATCTGTGCGTAGCCACCATCACGACCAACGAACTGAGCGTACGTACCGGCGGCACGAGCGATCTGACCGCCTTTGCCTGGCTTCATCTCGATGTTGTGGATGATTGTACCGATAGGCATGCCTGAGAACGGCATTGCGTTACCTGGCTTGATGTCTGCTTTTTTGGAGGAGACGACCTGATCGCCAATAGCAAGACGCTGGGGAGCAAGGATATAGGCCTGCTCGCCGTCATCATATTTTACGAGCGCGATAAACGCGGTCCGGTTCGGGTCATATTCAATGCGCATGATCGTCGCGGTGACGTCCAATTTGTTACGCTTGAAATCGACTATGCGGTAGAGGCGCTTTGCACCACCACCCTTGCGACGCATTGTGATCCGTCCGGTGTTGTTCCGTCCGCCATGCTTGTGAAGTCCCTCAGTGAGGGCCTTTACAGGGCGACCTTTCCAAAGCTCCGAACGGTCGATCAGTACCAGCCCACGCTGGCCTGGCGTCGTCGGTTTGTACGACTTGAGTGCCATGTTCTCTGTCTTCCGTTTTGCTTGTCTGCGGCCCCGTAGGTCCGCTGTGGTTAGAGGGCCCCGAAGGTCCCAGAGTAGTGTGCAGGATTTGAGCCTTGCACAAAGACGAAGCCCCAGACGAATCTGGGGCTGTGCCGATAGGGTTCTTTAGGTTGGTTGACGCAGGGGGTCAAGGCAGCAGTGGGAATTTCGCATCATTCTGCCCATCTGCCTCGGCAGCAACAATTAGTCAGGGGCAAAACGCCATCAAACTGCTCACATGGAAATCTGCGAGGCGAGGTTCTTCACCGATTTGTCGCTGGCCTTCGGGATAATCCTGAAGGCCGCGTTGACAAAACAAAACAGCGAAAAGCAAAGTAATCCCAGACACAACACAATCACGAGGGGGGTACCAAAGCTTTGATCGTGCAACCAGTCAAAGGCTGAGCCCAGACCGCCCGCCTTGGAGGCATCGACCGTAGCAGCAGCATAAACAATCAGGGCGCCTACGATCAAAATGCTGATGCCTTGTGCACAAAGGCCTGCACGAAGCAGCGGGTTCCAGTGGAGCGTGAAGTGATTTGCCTGCAAGTCGTCACGATAACTTTGCGAAAAGCCTTTGTTGATATAATATAAACCTGCACCCACGGTCGCCACCCCCGCAGAACCGATGATCCATGGCCCCAGAGGCGTCTGCATCACGGCAGCGAGAAGACTCCGGCCACCATCGCCGGAGTTCCGATACCCAAGCGCGGCAACCGCCAGAACACCAATAACACTGTGCAGCAATCCGGTTATAACCATCGCTGTCCGCGCAAAGATTCCCCTCGCGGATGTTCCAAATGCCTCCAGATCCCAAAAACTGTCGATGCACCGCCAGATCGCATATGCAAACATTCCAGCAGCAATGATCGACACAATAAACATGCCGATCAATCCATCCATTGACCGCATTGCTGATTCCGCACCCTCGGCTTCGCCCCCATGCCATACCGACCAAAGCGATACGCCGGCGACCACCAAATAAACAATGCCGCGTCCGCCGTACCCAGCCCGCATGATTGGCATTGCCCATGCGAAGTCGTCCGGGTTGATGTCGGACAGAATGTCGGAACGCCTCGGCACTACGTGTTTACGAAGGAATTCGGCGAACGCCATTGGGACTCATCTCTTCTTGTTCACGTACTGGGACAAACAAACTTGGCGGTGGTTGGTTCCCGATCGCACCAAACCAGACCTCAAACTAATTGTGCAAAAAGCCGTTTAGAAAGCGCGAAGGGCGCGGCCATTAAAGCCACGCCCTTCAAATTCTTTCAAACATCAGCCCTCGAAAGGGCAGCCCAGCTTATGCCAGCGAGATGTTTGTTGCTGATTCACGACCGTCGCGGCCGGCTTCGATATCGAAAGTAACTTTCTGATCATCGGACAGCCCTGTGAGGCCTGCCTGCTCAACGGCGGAGATGTGTACAAACACATCTTTGCTGCCGCCATCGGGAGCGATAAAGCCGAAGCCTTTAGTTGTGTTGAACCATTTTACTGTACCAGTGGCCATTAGAGTATTCCTTATTTTAACTGCCCACAGAATGCGGCAGGTCGGCTAAGTCAGGTAAAAGATCGTCAGACTGAGCCGTAAGGAGCAGTAATTCCGATAGATATAGTAACGTCGCACGCTCCTAATGCGCTATTATCACTTCAATAGCAAGCAATTTCGCGAACGCTTCATATTCGGTCGAATTGGCGCCAATGTCATTCTTTCAACGAAAAAGGGCCCCCGCAGTCTGCGAGGGCCCTTCTCAAATCATGTCGTGACCGCTTCAGAGACCGGTAGAGACGTCGATGGTGTTACCCTCTTCGAGCGTCACATAGGCTTTCTTAACGTCGCGACGTGTACCGAGCTGACCGCGGAAGCGCTTGACCTTGCCTTTGGTGATGGACGTATTCACGGCCTTCACTTTTACACCAAAGAGAGCTTCAACAGCTTCCTTGATCATTGGCTTGTTCGCGGCGATAGCAACCTCGAAAACAACTGCGTTGGCTTCTGAAGCCATTGTAGCTTTTTCCGTGATCAACGGCTTGCGGATGATATCGTAATGTTCTGGCTTCGCGCTCATTTCAAACGGGCCTCCAGTGCTTCGAGTCCTGCTTTTGTGATGACAAGTGTATCACGCTTCAGGATGTCGTATACGTTTGCGCCCATTGTTGGCAGGATATCCAGACCTTCAATGTTGCGCGCGGCTTGCAAGAAGTTCTCATTCACGGTTGCGCCGTCAATGATCAATGCCCGCTTCCAGCCTAGGGATTTCACCTGCTTGGCCAGTGCGGCTGTTTTGCCGTTCGACATCGCATCGTCGATGATGACCAGTGCGCCGGCCTTCATTTTCGCCGACAGCGCATGACGCAGACCCAGCTTGCGGAACTTCTTTGTCAACTCGTGACCATGGCTACGAGGGGTTGGACCCTTGTAGATACCGCCCCCGCGAAAGATCGGTGCCGAGCGTGCGCCGTGGCGTGCGCCACCGGTGCCTTTTTGGCGGTAGATCTTCTTGGTGGAGTAGCTGACTTCGCGACGGGTCTTGACCTTGTGCGTACCGGCCTGCGCGTTATTACGCTGCCAGCGCACGACGCGGTGCAAGATATCGGCGCGTGGCTCAAGGCCGAACAGGGCCTCGTCCAAGTCGATCGATCCTGCGTTGCCGCCGTCGAGATTGATGACATCTAGTTTCATGCGTCACCTTCTTTCTTGGTTTCATCGAGCGTTTCGCTCTGATCGCCTGCTTCTGCTTTGTCCGACGCAATATCGGCTTCAGCTGCTTTCAGCGCTTCGGCTTCCGCTGCTGCGGCTTCCTCGGCAAGACGCTTTGCTTCTGCTTCTGCTTCGGCTGCTGCTGCGGCTGCTGCTTCTTCGGCTGCCTTGGCAGCTTCACGTGCGGCGGAGGCTAGCGCACCAGGAACAATTGCGCTGTCAGGGAACGGCTTTTTAACCGCATCCTTAACTGTCACCCAACCACCTTTGGAGCCAGGTACAGCGCCTTTGACCATAATCAGACCACGCGCGCTGTCAGTTTTAACAACTTCGAGGTTCTGAGTTGTCACGCGGGCGGAACCCATGTGACCGGCCATTTTCTTGCCTTTGAAAACTTTGCCCGGATCCTGACACTGACCCGTGGAGCCATGTGAACGGTGAGACACGGAAACACCGTGCGACGCCCGCAGACCACCAAAGTTGTGGCGCTTCATCGCACCCTGAAAACCCTTACCGATGGATGTACCCGCCACGTCAACATACTGACCTGCAAAGTAGTGATCGGCAATGATCTCCTCACCAACAGGAAGCATTGCTTCTGCGTCGATGCGGAATTCGGCAACCTTGCGCTTTGGTTCAACCTTTGCTGCTGCAAAGTGGCCGCGCATCGCTTGTGACGTGCGCTTTACCTTTGCTGTACCCGCACCGAGCTGAACAGCAAGGTAGCCGTCCTTTTCGAGAGTACGCTGTGCAACAACCTGTAGGTTATCGAGTTGAAGAACAGTAACCGGAATCTGGCGGCCGTCTTCCATGAACAGACGGGTCATGCCCATCTTTTTTGCAATAACGCCTGAGCGCAACATAATATTACCCTCCTACGCTTATGACTGCAGCTTGATCTCGACGTCCACACCAGCGGCGAGGTCGAGCTTCATCAGCGCGTCAACGGTCTGGGGGGTCGGATCAACGATATCCAGCAAACGCTTGTGCGTGCGGATTTCGAACTGGTCACGGGATTTTTTGTCAACGTGGGGACCACGCAAAACAGTGAATTTCTCGATTTTGTTCGGCAGCGGAATGGGGCCGCGAACGGAAGCGCCTGTGCGCTTTGCGGTGTTGACGATTTCCTGTGTGGAGGCATCAAGCACCCGATAGTCAAACGCCTTGAGGCGGATGCGGATGTTCTGGCTGGCAGCCATAATACAAATCCCTTATCTTCGGGATGGAAACGGAGAGGAGGACGCATGCTCATCATGAGGCCTCATCGCGCTGTAGTCTAACGAAGGAGGGGCGCGCTAATGGCACACCCCGTCAATCTGCTGGCGTATAGGGGGAGTCGCTACTTGTGGCAAGGGCGTATCGGCAATTCATCGATCTCAAGTATGACTGCATCATATTCGCATTATGAGATGAGCTCCCACTGCTCACGCGCCGCAGTTTACTGGTTCTTGCATTTCACAGACCCAGCACAGCGCGGGGTGTTAATATGACGCAGGCCGCTGCAAAGCTCACAAACCCAGAGAGAATGACCCCGATCCCTTAGAAAATAAGCAAAATTCGTCTAATAGTAGGTGCTTTTCGCTGATGAGAATAAAATCTTAAGGGGCGCGGAGGCATTATCTGTTGTTCAATGTGTGCTTTGGTTTATCAAGGCGTCTATTAGTTATAAGAAGCAGGCATATGAACCAGTTTTCAGGCAATTTTGACCCCGTTACAGATAAGACATCAGTTCCGGCGCGCGCGCGCGACTGGATAAAGGTGCTATCCAACTATCGCGAACCCAGCACATCACGTAGTTTTTACGAACTCGGCCTAACACTCGGGCCATTTATCACGCTTTGGGCGCTGGCGTGGTGGTCCCTCTCGATCAGCGCGTGGCTGACATTGGCAATTTCCTTGTGCAACGCTGCCTTTATTCTCCGGCTCTTTGCGATCCAGCACGATTGCGGACATGCATCGTTCTTCAAGAACCGTACACTCAGCGATTGGGTAGGCCGTGCCATTGGCGTGTTGACTCTCACACCCTATGACGTTTGGCGGCGCGCCCATGCGATACACCACAGCTCGTCGGGAAATCTGACACGGCGCGGCATTGGTGACGTGGATACCCTCACAGTCGCAGAATACGAAAAATTGTCGCGATATCGCCGTTTTCGCTACCGGATGTACCGCCATCCAATCGTACTTTTCGGCCTCGGACCAGGATACTTGTTTTTCCTCGAAAATAGACTGCCCTTTGGCCTTATGGCGAAGGCGCGTTATTGGGTAAGCGCAATGGGCACAAACTTCGCTATTATCGGCGCGCTCACATTAATATGGTACTTTGGCGGACTAATGCCAATTCTTCTAATCTTTGTACCGTCCACACTTCTGGCCGCGACCGCTGGCGTCTGGCTGTTCTATGTCCAGCATCAGTTCGAAACAACGCATTGGGAAGAGGAAGAAGATTGGGACATGCACGACGCGGCCCTGATGGGTAGCTCGCACTATGTTATGCCCTCCGTTCTGCAATGGCTCACGGCGAATATCGGCATCCACCATGTTCATCATCTTTACAGTCGGATCCCGTTCTACCGCTTACCCCAGGTACTCAAAGACCATGAGGGCCTAGCGAAGATCAATCGTATGACAATCCGCGAAAGCATCGTAAACGCGCGATTGCACCTGTGGGACGAAGATAGCAAACGTTTGCTGTCCTTCGCAGAAGCAGAAACGATGATCGCCACGCGCTAACGACTGTTAAATTTGACCGTCCGGAATGAGGCCGCTCTTTCGAGAGCGGCCTTTTCTTTTACCACCAGCGGAACATCATTTTCATAATCGAGAGCCTGATACCGTTCAGCCGTCGGCAGCGGCAACCCGGATGAATGATTAGCCACCAAGAATCTGGAACACTGAATAAAAATGGATATCGCTTCTAAAGCGAACGAAAACAGACTTTTCAGCATTATGGCGAACCCTAGTATACTAGTTCTTACTAATTCCGCGGCCGAGTTCAAACTTCCGCGCGTTTGAACTCGGCCCGTAATGTGCCTACTGAAATCGCACTTGAGGATCATCCCATAGCTACCGAGCAAGGAGAAGAATACCAAAATTAACTTCACAGATGTTTAATATTTAAAGGCTGTTCATTCATGCTCTGGACCAGATTGTCTGATCAGGATGAAATTTCCCGCTAATAATCAGGAGAAGCAGCCATAATTCAATCAATGATAGCCAAGTGAATTTAACAGTATTCCTCCGACGAGGCTATCCAATCCCGGCACGCAGATCCATAGGCACTTCCCCTGTAATCGGTATGCACATGTCCGAAAGCATTCACAGAAGACGGCAGCAAAATTCATATTCACTCATAACAAAGGCCCCCCCATTCGGGGAGGCCTCTGCATTTACGAGATCGCGGAATGGCCTTGCGACCGCCTCGCTTACTCGGTGATTTTTGACACAACACCCGCGCCAACAGTGCGGCCGCCTTCGCGGATCGCAAAGCGCAGACCATCTTCCATCGCGATCGGTGCGATCAGCTCTACGTTGAACTGAAGGTTGTCGCCCGGCATAACCATTTCAGTGCCTTCTGGCAGCTGTACAGTACCGGTCACATCCGTCGTACGGAAGTAGAACTGTGGGCGGTAGTTCGCAAAGAATGGCGTGTGACGGCCACCTTCCTCTTTGGTGAGGATATACGCCTCTGCAGTGAACTTGGTGTGTGGCATAACCGACTTTGGCTTACACAGAACCTGACCACGCTCAACGCCTTCACGGTCGATACCGCGCAGCAGAACACCAACGTTATCACCAGCTTCACCACGATCCAGCAACTTGCGGAACATTTCAACGCCTGTGCAGGTCGTTGTTTTGGTGTCGCGGATACCAACGATCTCGATGCTGTCGCCAACGTTGATCACGCCACGCTCGATACGGCCTGTCACAACTGTACCACGACCGGAAATCGAGAACACGTCTTCCACCGGCAACAAGAACGGCTGGTCAACAGCACGTGCAGGTGTCGGGATGTACTCGTCAACAGCGGCCATCAGAGCAACAATCGACGACTCGCCGATTTCTGGCTGGGTGCCGTTCATTGCATGCAGCGCGGACCCGGGGATGATCGGGATGTCGTCGCCGGGGTACTCGTACTTCGAGAGCAACTCGCGGATTTCCATTTCAACCAGCTCGAGCAGTTCGGCGTCGTCGACCTGATCAACCTTGTTCATGTACACAACCATGTACGGAATACCAACCTGACGACCAAGCAGGATGTGCTCGCGCGTCTGTGGCATCGGGCCGTCTGCTGCGTTCACAACAAGGATCGCGCCGTCCATCTGCGCCGCACCGGTGATCATGTTCTTCACATAGTCCGCGTGGCCGGGGCAATCGACGTGCGCATAGTGGCGCGACTCTGTCTCATACTCGACGTGGGCTGTGGAAATCGTGATGCCGCGTGCTTTTTCTTCGGGCGCGCCGTCAATCTGGTCATAGGCTTTGAAATCACCAAAATACTTCGTGATCGCAGCTGTCAGTGTCGTCTTACCGTGGTCAACGTGGCCAATCGTGCCAATGTTGACGTGCGGTTTGTTACGTTCAAACTTTTCCTTTGCCATGGTGGTGGCTCCTTAATGTTCAATGTGGGTTGGATCGGTGCGCGAGTAGCCCGCGCACCGATCGGATTATGCAAATTTAGCTTGGATCTCGTCAGAGATGTTCTGTGGTACGGCCTCGTAGTGGTCGAACTGCATGGTGAAGTTCGCACGACCCGAAGACATCGAACGCAACGTGTTGATGTATCCGAACATGTTCGCAAGCGGTACGAAGCAATCGATTGCAATCGCGTTACCGCGAGTGTCCTGCCCCTGAACCTGACCGCGACGCGATGTCAGATCCCCGATGATACCGCCGGTGTACTCTTCCGGTGTGATAACTTCGACTTTCATGATCGGCTCGAGCATCTTTGCGCCCGCCTTTTTCATACCTTCGCGCATACCCATGCGGGCAGCAATCTCGAACGCCAAAACGCTGGAGTCCACATCGTGGAACTTACCGTCGATCAAGGCAACCTTGAAGTCGATGACAGGGAAGCCTGCAAGCGGGCCTGAGTCCAGCACGGACTTGATGCCTTTCTCAACGCCTGGGATGTATTCCTTCGGTACAGAACCACCAACAACGCGGCTCTCGAAAGAGTAACCTTCGCCAGGCTCGGTCGGCATCAGGATCATCTTCACTTCTGCGAACTGACCGGAACCGCCGGACTGTTTCTTGTGAGTGTAGGTGATTTCTGCCTCGCGCGAGATCGTCTCGCGGTATGCAACCTGAGGCGCACCGATGTTGGCTTCGACTTTGAATTCACGCTTCAAACGGTCCACTAGGATATCAAGGTGCAATTCGCCCATACCCTTCATGATAGTCTGGCCGGATTCAATATCTGTCTCTACGCGGAAGGATGGATCCTCGGCGGCAAGACGGGCAAGACCCATCGACATTTTCTCTTGGTCAGCCTTTGTTTTCGGCTCAACCGCGATTTCGATAACCGGTTGTGGGAACGTCATTGTTTCGAGAACCACAGGGTCTGCAACTGAACAAAGCGTGTCACCCGTCGTCGTATCCTTGAGACCTGCAAGCGCAATGATATCGCCTGCCCATGCTTCCGTGATTTCTTCACGTTCAATGGCGTGCATCATCATCATACGGCCAACACGCTCTTTTTTACCCTTGGTAGAGTTCAAAAGCGTATCACCCTTGTCGAGTTTACCCGAGTAGATGCGTGTAAACGTAAGCGAGCCTACAAATGGGTCGTTCATGATTTTGAACGCAAGACCGGAGAAGGCCATCGCATCATCCGCACGGCGCGGGATGTTACGTGTTTCTTCTTCATCGCCCGGCTTGAAGCCCATGTAGTCGACAACATCCAGTGGGCTGGGCAGATAGTCGATAACGGCGTTAAGCAAAGGCTGAACACCTTTGTTTTTGAACGCGGAGCCACACAAAACCGGAATGAACTTGATTGCGAGTGTACCCTTACGGATCAACTTGCGAAGAGTAGCGACATCAGGCTCGGCGCCGTCCATCAGATAGTTCTCCATGGCCTCGTCATCCATCTCGACCGCATTTTCGATCAAGTGGGCACGCCAGAAGTCAGCTTTCTCTTTCAGGCTGTCGCGGATCGGCTTTTTGATCCAGCTTGCGCCAAGATCTTCACCTTCCCAAACCCATTCTTCCATGGTGACAAGGTCAACCATGCCTTCCAGCTCGGTCTCGGAACCGATCGGGATTTGAATAGGTGCAGGCGTGGCGCCTGTACGGTCCTGAATCATCTTAACGCAGTTGTAGAAGTCGGCGCCAATCTTATCCATCTTGTTAACAAATACGATGCGCGGGACTTTATAACGGTCGGCCTGACGCCAGACAGTCTCTGTCTGCGGCTCAACACCGGCGTTTGCGTCAAGAACGGTCACCGCCCCATCGAGAACGGCCAAAGAACGCTCAACTTCGATCGTGAAGTCAACGTGTCCGGGTGTGTCGATGATATT
Source organism: Sulfitobacter guttiformis (assembly GCF_003610455.1). Lineage (NCBI taxonomy): Bacteria > Pseudomonadati > Pseudomonadota > Alphaproteobacteria > Rhodobacterales > Roseobacteraceae > Sulfitobacter > Sulfitobacter guttiformis. The sequence continues at coordinate 1,070,113 of NZ_RAQK01000001.1, forward strand.
CATCCGGTGCTTCGGGCTGTCTGGCTCGGTGCCAGTCTCAGTGCGCTCCCAGAATGTGGTCGTCGCAGCGGAAGTAATTGTAATACCCCGTTCCTGCTCCTGTTCCATCCAGTCCATCGTCGCGGCGCCGTCGTGCACTTCGCCAATGTTGTGGGATTTGCCTGTATAGAACAGGATGCGCTCGGAACAGGTGGTTTTACCCGCATCAATGTGCGCGATGATACCAAAGTTGCGATACAGTTCGAGGGGATAGTCGCGTGCCATTTGTAAAGCGTCCTCAGAGGTTTTGCTTTGAAAAGTGTCAGGGGCCGCGCGTATCGCGGCCCCGATCTTAATCGGTTACCAGCGGTAGTGGCTGAATGCCTTGTTTGCATCAGCCATTTTATGCGTGTCTTCACGCTTTTTAACGGCTGTACCACGGGACTGGACAGCGTCCATAAGCTCGCCTGCAAGGCGCTCTTCCATGGTGTTCTCGTTGCGCGAACGTGCAGCTTTGATCAACCAGCGGATCGCCAGCGCCTGACGGCGCTCCGGGCGAACCTCAACGGGCACCTGATACGTGGCACCACCAACGCGGCGCGAACGAACTTCGACGCTGGGCTGGATGTTCTCGAGCGCTTCGTGGAACACTTCCACTGGGGCGCGCTTGATCTTGGATTCAACGCGGTCGAAGGCGTTGTAAACGATACGCTCTGCAACCGACTTTTTGCCGTCGATCATCAGGTTATTCATGAATTTTGTCAGGATCAGATCGCCGTATTTGGCGTCTGGCAGTACTTCGCGTTTTTCAGCGGCGTGGCGGCGTGACATCTTGTTGTCTTCCTCTTGGCGGGGTGCATCGCAGATGCGTGCATAGTGTCTGTTTGTAACGGCCCTGCGTCAAACACAGGGCCAAAGGCGATCTTACTTCGGACGCTTCGCACCATACTTGGAGCGGCGCTGCTTACGATCTTTGACGCCTTGCGTATCGAGAACACCGCGCAGGATGTGGTAGCGCACACCGGGAAGGTCTTTTACACGACCGCCGCGGATCAGAACCACGGAGTGCTCCTGAAGGTTGTGGCTCTCGCCGGGAATGTAGGAGATCACTTCGAAACCGTTGGTCAGGCGAACCTTGGCAACTTTACGCATCGCGGAGTTTGGTTTCTTTGGTGTGGTTGTGTAAACGCGCGTACAAACGCCACGCTTCTGCGGGCATTCCTGCAGGTGCATGGATTTCGAGTACTTGCGTTTTGGCTGGCGCGGTTTGCGGATCAGCTGCTGAATCGTTGGCATTCCGGTTTTATCCCCGTGTTGCTGTCTTTTTTGCAAAAGGGCAAACCCTTCTGCGGTGAATAGTGTGCTGCATACGTCCATGCAGCGCGGCTAGAGCAGTAGGTCCAATGCAATATGGCCGCTACGCTTCCGTACCGAGGTAAGCGAGGCGGCTATGCTAACAGAGGATCGGGCCAGTTAAGGCGGCCTGGATCGTGACCACATGCGGTATGATATGCGGCGAAAGGGCGACCCCTCACGCGTGATAACGGGCGTATACGCAGAGTCGCCGTGGCTGTCAACAGGTGCGCCCTCTTGCCAAAACCCCTGCCCCTCCCACATAGTCTGCCAAACGTGCGTGAGGTGATCTGTGACACTCCAAGTTATCGGCCTCTGCCGGTTTTCCTATCCGGCCATTGGCGGCTTTCAGGTCGAGCATGAAACTATGGAGGAGCGGATTGACTATCTCTATGATGAAGCACGTATTGACGAACGGTTTCATCTGTTCGAGGCTGTTGCCCTCCCCTCCCTCCGCGCCCAGACCGACCCTGATTTCGAGCTTATCATTGTGGTGGGTGACCAGATGCCAGCGCATCATCGGGACCGGCTCGACGCGATTATTTCGGACATGCCGCAGGCACGCATCCACGCCGAGCCCCCGCGCCCCCAGCGGGAAGTGATGAAGAAAATTCTCAATGCGGCGCGACGCGATTTCTCACAGCCGTGCCTGCAGTTCCGCTTTGACGACGACGATGCGGTAGCGATTGATTTTGTCGAGCGCTTGCGAAAAGCCGCCAAGGATTGCGATGCCCTACTCCAACAACACAAGAGTGTCGCGTTTGACTGGAACAAGGGATATATCGCAGAATATAGCTCAGAGGGCATTGCCGCGACCGAGATATTCCGACCTTTTGACGTGGCCGCCCTTGGGATGTGGGTGAAGGGTGATTGTCACCTGACAATAATGAATTTCGCACACAATAAAATAGACCGTTTCATGCCCGCTGTCAGCTTCGATGAGCCGCGGATGTTTGTGCGTGGGCACAACGCGTCAAACGACAGCCGTCAGAAGCCGGTGAAACCTGTTCACTTAAAGCCGTTTAACCGCGAGCAGTCAGAGGCTTTCAGGAAACGTTTTGCCATTGATGTCGAAAAAATCCGGCAGATCTTCGGTGGAACCTGACATCACGCCCACGCTTACTGCTACGCTAAGGATAGGATGTTACGCGGCAAAAATGATTTCTACGACAGCCCTCTGACGTTGATGAAGACCTAGCCGATTACAATCCCTTGGAAGTAATCAGTAGCCCATACTGCGTGTACCTAAGGGATCCATGATGACCACCTATGAGCGCGTTTTAAGCCCTTGAAAGTTTTCGCTCGCGGTAGAAGGTAAACACACCAGTCGCGACAACGATTGCAGCCCCCAACAGCGTAAGCGCGCGCGGCACTTCATCAAAAATCACATACCCGACCCCCATCGCCACCACCAATCCGGTATAGCGGAAGGGGGCGATAAACGAGACATCGCCTGTGCGCATCGCCTGAATGCTAAAGAAATATCCGACCAGCACAAAAACGGCCGAGCCGCTGATGCCGAGGCCGACCGTGCCGGACACAGGCGCCCATTGTTGCGTAAGCGATGCAAGGCCCGCTGCCAACATTACGGCTACTGTTGTGCCAAGCGTGACAGCCATGCCTGGTACCTGCGCCGACAGACGCCGCGTGATCAAATCGCGCACCGTCACGCCCATTACCGACGCCAGCGCGTAAAGCGACCAAACGTTGAACCCCTCCACACCGGGCCGGATGATCATCATCACCCCACACAGACCAATCGCAATCGCCAGCATCCGCCGCCAACCCACAGCCTCTCGGTAAATCAGCGCGGAGCCGAGCGTAACGGTAAGCGGGACCACCTGCATAATCGCATTGAGGTTCCCGATTGGCATGTTGAATAGGGCACTGAGAAAGAAGTAGGCCGTAATGATCTCGGCTAGTCCACGCAGGCCGATCAGGAGTTTATCCTCACGAGACACCTGGTATTTTAAAGTGCCGAGACTTCGTGCGAGGATGAAAATGAGTAGCGTGGCCAATACTCCCCGTAAAAAGATAAGCTGGAACAATGGGATGCCGCCGCCCGTAAGCTTGAGCACTGTATCGTTCATCACGAAGGCAATCATCGAACCCATCATTAGAAGGGCACCGGTCGTGTTTGGGGTCATTGAAATATCCTAAGCTCCGCTCTGATATTGAGCGTTTGCTTCATGGAGGGCAATGCACCCTAAACCCATTCAAGGCAAATAAATATTAGGCAAAGAAAAACCCCCGCAACCGGATGGCTGCGGGGGTTCTTGCTGTTTTAAAAGCTTAAAGCGGTATCAATCGCGGCTGTCTTCGTCAAAGCTTGGTGCCTGATTGAATACATCCCCTCCGACAATGTCTTCGGCAGGTGCAACAGGCGCTGCAAGCGCGGCTGCTTTTTCCGCTTCGATACGGCGTGCTTCTACGACGACATTATCGCGGTCAGATGCCACGCGGCGCATCTGCTGCGTTGCTCCGCCAGTACCCGCAGGAATCAATCGGCCCACGATGACGTTCTCTTTCAGACCGACCAATTTGTCGCGCTTGCCCTGTACCGATGCTTCGGTAAGTACACGCGTGGTTTCCTGGAAAGACGCTGCCGAGATGAAGCTGCGGGTTTGCAGCGACGCCTTGGTGATACCCAGAAGGATCGGTTCGCCTTTTGCGGGACGGCCGCCCTTCGACAGAGCCTTCTCGTTGGCCTGATCGAACTCTTGCTTGTCCACATGTTCGCCCTTCAGCAGCGTGGTGTCTCCGCTCTCCTGGATCTCCCACTTCTGCAGCATCTGACGCACGATTACCTCGATGTGCTTGTCGTTGATCTTCACACCCTGCAGGCGATAAACGTCCTGCACTTCGTCGATCATGTAGTCAGCAAGCGCTTCCACACCCATAATGGCAAGAATGTCATGCGGCGCAGGGTTGCCGTCCATGATGTAATCGCCCTTCTGCACGAAGTCACCTTCGGCTACGGGAATGTGCTTACCTTTTGGCACCATGTATTCGACTTTGAAGTCGGGGTCTTCCGAGCTCTCGATCGCGATGCGGCGCTTGTTCTTATAGTCTTTGCCGTAGCGCACATAGCCGTCGATTTCAGCGATAATGGCGTGATCCTTGGGGCGGCGTGCCTCAAAAAGTTCGGCCACACGTGGAAGACCACCGGTGATGTCCTTGGTCTTGGAACCTTCGCGCGGAATACGTGCAATAACGTCGCCTGCTTCCACCTCGGTGCCATCTTCCACGGACATAACAGCGTCCACGGACATCGGATAGGTGATCGGATTACCCGCAGAGTTACGCAGCGGTTCGCCGTCTTTGTCCTGCAAAATGATCTCGGGCTTAAGCTCGTTTCCTTTCGCAGCTGAACGCCAGTCAATAACGATCTTCTGTGTCATACCGGTTGCATCATCTGTCTCGTCTTTGACAGAGATACCCGAGATGAGATCGACATGTTTGATCGTACCCGAAGCTTCAGCAATCATCGGCAGGGTATAGGGATCCCACTCATACAATTTGTCGCCGCGGGCAACGGTGGCGCCCTCTTTGACAAACAGCTTGGTACCGTACCCTACCTTGTGGCTTGCGCGTTCATCACCGTTCTCATCGATGATCAACAGCTTCATATTCCGGCCCATAACCATGGTCTCATCCGACGAGTTTTGCAGCGTGTTGCTATTCTCGAAGTGGATTTTACCGGATTGGGAAGCTTCCTGGAAGGACTGCTGGCCACCTTGCGCAACACCGCCGATGTGGAACGTCCGCATCGTCAGCTGTGTACCCGGCTCACCGATGGACTGTGCCGCGATGATGCCAACGGCCTCACCTTGGTTAACCAGCGTACCGCGTGCAAGGTCACGACCGTAGCACATCGCGCAAACACCCTCTTCCGCTTCACAAGTGAGCGGAGAACGGATCCGCGCAGACGCAACGCCTGCTTCGTCGAGAATGTCGGCAAGACGTTCATCGATCATCGAACCGTTTGCGACCAATACTTCATCTGTACCGGGACGCATCAAGTCTTCAGCAACCACACGACCCAACAAACGCTCGGCCAGTGAGGATACGACTTCGCCGTCATTGACGGCTGCTGTCGCAGTGATCGCAACGTCAGTACCGCAATCGTGCATACGCACAATACAATCCTGTGCCACATCAACCAGACGGCGTGTGAGGTAACCGGAGTTCGCAGTCTTCAAAGCTGTATCCGACAGACCCTTACGAGCACCGTGTGTAGAGTTGAAGTACTCCAGAACGGTCAGACCTTCTTTAAAGTTCGAGATGATCGGTGTCTCGATGATGTCGCCATTCGGCTTGGCCATCAGGCCGCGCATACCGCCCAACTGCTTCATCTGAGTTACAGAACCACGCGCACCGGAGTGCGCCATCATATACACAGAGTTCGGCTCATTCTCGGAACCGTTCTCGGCGTAAGTGGTGTCGGAAATCGCACCCATCATCGCGTCGGTGACTTTGTCGTTACACTTTGACCATGCATCGACAACTTTGTTGTACTTTTCACCCTGAGTGATCAGGCCATCCATGTACTGCTGCTCGAAATCCTTGACCTGATCGCGGGTTTCTTCAACTAGCGGCCATTTGCTGTCCGGGATCAACATATCGTCTTTACCAAACGAAATACCGGCCTTGAAAGCCTGACGGAAACCCATGGTCATGATCTGATCACAGAAGATGACGGATTCCTTTTGGCCACAATAGCGGTAAACAGTATCGATAACCTGCTGTACTTCTTTCTTGCGCAACAGACGGTTGACGAGGTCGAAGGGTGCTTTGGCATTCAGTGGCAAAAGCGCGCCAAGCAGTACACGACCAGGTGTTGTATCGAAACGCACGTCGATCTCGTTGCCTTCGGCATCGATCTGTTTGATCCGCGATTTGATTTTGGCGTGCAGATGCACCTCGCCAGCGTCCAAAGCATGCTGAACTTCGTCAACGGTTCCAAACACTTTGCCCTGACCGACCATGCCTTCACGTTCGAGGGTAACATAGTAAAGACCCAAGATCATATCCTGTGACGGAACGATAATCGGTGCGCCGTTTGCAGGCGAAAGAACGTTGTTGGTGGACATCATCAGAACACGTGCTTCCAGCTGGGCTTCCAGCGAGAGGGGCACGTGAACCGCCATTTGGTCACCGTCAAAGTCGGCGTTGAACGCGGAACAAACCAGCGGGTGCAGCTGGATGGCTTTACCTTCGATTAGAACCGGCTCGAACGCCTGAATGCCAAGACGGTGCAACGTAGGCGCACGGTTCAGCATGACTGGGTGCTCGCGGATAACTTCGTCGAGGATGTCCCAAACTTCGGGACGTTCTTTTTCAACGAGCTTCTTGGCTTGCTTGACTGTCGAGGACAGACCTTTGGCTTCAAGACGCGAGTAAATAAACGGTTTGAAAAGTTCCAAAGCCATCTTTTTCGGCAGACCACACTGGTGCAGCTTGAGCTCTGGACCCGTCACAATCACGGAACGGCCGGAGAAGTCGACGCGCTTACCCAAAAGGTTCTGACGGAAGCGACCTTGCTTACCCTTCAACATGTCGGAAAGCGATTTCAACGGACGCTTGTTAGCGCCTGTAATCACGCGGCCACGACGGCCGTTGTCAAAGAGCGCGTCAACAGATTCCTGCAACATCCGCTTTTCGTTACGTACGATGATATCGGGCGCACGCAGTTCAATCAATCGCTTGAGACGGTTGTTACGGTTGATCACACGACGGTACAGATCGTTAAGGTCGGAGGTCGCAAAACGGCCACCATCCAGCGGCACCAGTGGACGCAGCTCTGGCGGGATCACGGGGATCACTGTCAGAACCATCCACTCAGGGCGGTTGCCGGATTCGAGGAAGGACTCAACCACCTTGAGGCGCTTGATGATCTTCTTTGGCTTCAACTCACCGGTGGCTTCTTTGAGCTCTTCGCGCAGTTGGTCGGCTTCTGCTTCGAGGTCAATCGCTGCCAGCATTTCGCGGATTGCTTCGGCGCCGATGTTCGCGGTGAAAGCATCCATGCCATAGGCGTCCTGAGCGTCCATGAACTCTTCTTCGGTCATCATCTGACCATAGGTGAGGTCCGTCAGGCCCGGCTCGATAACGACGTAGTTCTCGAAATACAGAACACGCTCCAGATCGCGCAGCGTCATGTCGAGCATGAGGCCAATCCGGCTTGGCAGAGATTTCAGGAACCAGATGTGCGCAACTGGCGAGGCCAGCTCGATGTGGCCCATCCGCTCACGGCGCACCTTTTGCAGCGTGACTTCCACACCGCACTTTTCGCAGACAACGCCGCGATATTTCATACGCTTGTATTTGCCGCAAAGACATTCATAATCTTTGATCGGCCCAAAGATACGTGCGCAGAACAGACCGTCACGCTCTGGTTTGAACGTACGGTAGTTGATGGTTTCGGGCTTTTTGATCTCACCGAAAGACCACGACAGGATACGCTCTGGCGATGCCAGAGATACCTTGATCTCGTCAAAAGTCTTGGTGGGGGCAACCGGATTAAACGGGTTGTTTGTAAGTTCTTGGTTCATTGGATGTCCTTAGATTTATTCTCGAAAGCGGGGGAGAGTAACGGCACCCAAACTCTCGTGGAGAGTTTGGGCTCGAAGTCTCGAAAAGACTTTGTTTGTTACTCTTCGTCCTCCGCATCCAGGAGTTCCATGTTGAGACCCAGGCCGCGGACCTCTTTGACCAGAACGTTGAACGATTCAGGAATACCTGCCTCGAAGTTGTCCTCGCCTTTGACGATGCTCTCGTACACTTTTGTACGGCCAGCAACGTCATCCGATTTCACGGTAAGCATTTCCTGCAAAGTGTATGCAGCGCCGTAGGCCTCAAGTGCCCAGACCTCCATCTCACCAAAGCGCTGGCCACCGAACTGTGCTTTACCGCCCAATGGCTGCTGGGTAACCAGCGAGTATGGTCCGGTTGAGCGCGCGTGGATTTTGTCGTCCACGAGGTGGTGCAGCTTGAGCAGGTACTTCACGCCAACAGTAACCTTCCGGCTGAACTGCTCGCCTGTGCGTCCGTCAAACAGGATCGACTGGCCGGATGTGTCAAAACCTGCACGTGCGAGGCTGTCGTTGACGTCCGCTTCCTTTGCGCCGTCAAAAACGGGCGTAGCAATCGGCACACCGCGGGTCACGTTGCCCGCCGCCTCCAACAACGTATCCTCGTCCATGCCGACAATACCCTCGTCATAGACATCATCACCATAGGCCAACTTCATCGCTTCACGCACAGGGGTCATATCGCCGGAACGCTTATATTCTTGCAGCGCCTCGTCGATGTTAATGCCCAGACCGCGTGCGGCCCAGCCCATGTGCGTCTCAAGGATCTGACCGACGTTCATACGCGACGGCACACCCAACGGGTTCAGACAGAAATCAACTGGCGTACCATCTGCGAGGAACGGCATGTCTTCCATTGGGACCACTTTGGAAATAACACCCTTGTTCCCGTGACGACCGGCCATTTTATCACCTGGTTGAAGCTTACGCTTCACAGCGACGAAGACTTTAACCATCTTCATCACACCGGGGGGCAGATCGTCGCCACGGCGTACTTTCTCGACTTTGTCCTCAAAGCGGGCATCCAAGGTCCGTTTCTGGATCTCGTACTGCTCGTTCAGGGCTTCCACGATTTTCGCGTCGTCTTCGTCCTCAAGTGCCAACTGCCACCACTGACCACGTGTGAGCACCTCGTCGAGGGTCTCTTCCGTGATCTGGCTTCCGGGCTTCACACCCTTAGGGCCTTTGACAGCGGTTTTGCCAAGGATCATCTCACGTAGACGGGCAAAGATGTTGCGATCAAGGATCGCCAGCTCGTCGTCGCGGTCACGGGCCAGACGCTCGACCTCTTCACGCTCGATTTGCAGGGCACGTTCGTCTTTTTCCACACCGTGGCGGTTGAACACACGTACCTCGACGACTGTACCGAAATCACCCGGCTTCACACGCAGCGATGTATCGCGCACGTCGGATGCTTTCTCACCAAAGATGGCGCGCAGGAGTTTCTCCTCGGGCGTCATCGGGCTTTCGCCTTTCGGTGTAATCTTACCGACAAGAATATCGCCCGGCTCTACGTCTGCGCCGATATAGACAATGCCAGCCTCGTCGAGGTTCCGCAGCGCTTCTTCACCAACGTTCGGAATATCGCGTGTGATTTCCTCTGGTCCAAGCTTTGTATCGCGTGCGGCGACTTCGAATTCCTCAATGTGAATCGAGGTGAAGACGTCATCGCGCGAAATACGCTCAGAGATCAGGATGGAGTCTTCATAGTTATAACCGTTCCAAGGCATAAACGCGACGACCACGTTCTTCCCAAGGGCGAGTTCCCCCATGTCAGTGGACGGACCATCAGCGATCACCTGACCTTTTGTTACCACTTCACCTACCTGTACCAGCGGACGCTGATTGATGCAGGTGTTCTGGTTGGAGCGCTGGAACTTACGCATGCGGTAGATATCCACGCCTGCATCGCCCAACTCGAGGTCTTCGGTCGCGCGGATAACGATACGCGTTGCGTCAACTTGGTCAATCACGCCCGCGCGCTTTGCCATATAGGCCGCACCAGAGTCGCGTGCCACAACCTCTTCGATACCTGTACCAACAAGTGGTGCCTCGGCTTGCAGAAGGGGAACCGCCTGACGCTGCATGTTCGAGCCCATCAAGGCTCTGTTCGCATCGTCATTCTCGAGGAACGGGATGAGAGAGGCGGCAACAGACACCAACTGCTTTGGCGAAACGTCAATCAGGTCTACGTTCATGGAAGGCGACAGTGTGTAGTCACCTGATTTACGGGTGGAAACCAGATCGTTCACGAACTTCATGTTCTCGTCGAGGTTCGCGTTGGCCTGCGCCACTGTGTGACGCATCTCTTCCGTAGCGGACATATACTGGACTTCGTCCGATACAATGCCGTCTTTTACCTTACGGTAGGGTGTTTCGATAAAGCCGTATTTGTTTACGCGAGCGAAAGTCGCCAGCGAGTTGATCAGACCAATGTTTGGACCTTCGGGCGTTTCAATCGGGCACATCCGGCCATAGTGCGTCGGGTGAACGTCACGTACTTCAAAACCGGCACGCTCACGGGTCAGACCACCTGGTCCAAGCGCTGAAAGGCGACGCTTGTGCGTAACCTCGGAGAGCGGGTTTGTTTGGTCCATGAACTGCGACAGCTGCGAGGAGCCAAAGAATTCACGCACCGCAGCAGCAGCAGGTTTTGCGTTAATCAGGTCTTGTGGCATGACTGTGTCAATTTCGACGGAAGACATACGTTCCTTGATCGCGCGCTCCATGCGGAGCAAACCAACACGGTATTGGTTCTCCATCAATTCACCGACAGAGCGCACACGACGGTTGCCGAGGTGATCGATATCGTCGATATCGCCGCGGCCATCGCGCAGGTCTACAAGCGCTTTGATACATGCCACGATATCGTCGCGGTCCAGTGTGCGCTGTGTGTCTTCTTTGTCCAGTGCAAGGCGCATGTTCATCTTTACACGGCCAACAGCAGACAGGTCATAACGCTCGCCGTCAAAGAACAGCGTGTCGAACAGGTTTGACGCGGCCTCGACTGTGGGTGGCTCACCCGGGCGCATAACGCGGTAAATGTCCATGAGCGCGGTGTCGCGGTTCATGTTCTTATCTGCGGCCATCGTGTTGCGCATGTAGGGGCCGACATTGACGTTGTCGATGTCCAAGAGTGGGATCTCGGTGATGCCCGCATCGACCAGCTCTTTAGCTGTACCGCCGATGAGCGTGCCGTCTTTGTCGTACTCCAAAGTCATCTCATCGCCAGCTTCGACGTAAATCGCGCCAGTTTCTTCGTTGATAATATCTTTGGAAACAAACTTGCCTTCGATGTGGCTGAACGGAACCAAAAGCTCGGTCACGCTGCCTTCATCAATCAGTTGTTTTACGGCGCGGGGCGTTACTTTTTTGCCAGCTTCGAACAACACTTCGCCGCTTGCCGCGTCGATGATATCATAGGTCGGGCGGGTGCCGCGAACACGTTCCGGGAAGAACGGCGCGATCCAGCCTTTGCCAGCCTCGAGCTTATAGTGAACGGTGTTGTAATAGGCATCCATAATCGCTTCTTGGTCGAGACCAAGCGAGTACAGCAGAGTTGTTACGGGCAGCTTGCGGCGACGGTCGATGCGCGCGAACACAATGTCCTTCGCGTCGAACTCGAAATCGAGCCATGAACCACGGTAAGGAATGATGCGGCAGGCAAACAGCAACTTGCCGGAGGAATGTGTCTTACCCTTGTCGTGGTCAAAAAACACACCTGGAGAGCGATGCATCTGGGACACGATCACACGCTCGGTACCGTTCACAATGAAGGTACCGTTTGGCGTCATAAGGGGCATATCTCCCATAAACACATCTTGCTCTTTGATGTCTTTAACAGACTTTGCACCTGTATCCTCATCGATATCGAAAACGATCAGACGGAGCGTCACTTTAAGCGGCGCGGAATACGTCATGTCGCGCTGCTGGCATTCCTCGACGTCATATTTCGGCTTCTCAAGCTCGTACTTTACGTACTCGAGAATAGATGTCTCATTGAAATCCTTGATCGGGAAAACCGACTGGAAAACGCCCTGAATACCATCACCGTCGGTGGGCGTCTCGGCATCGCCAGAGTTCAGGAACAGATCATAAGAAGATTTTTGAACCTCGATCAGGTTCGGCATTTCCAGCACTTCGCGGATTTTGCCATAATATTTACGTAGACGCTTCTGGCCAAGGAAGGATTGTGCCATGTGTCGTGTCACCTTTCGTGTCTCTTGCCTGAACGCTGCCACCGGGAACGTGGTGCGCTCATCAGAGCGGTTTAGTCCTGTCTATGCTGGAAAGCGTCCCACCGCCTTCCTTCCGACCATTGGACCTCTCCAGAAAGACGCTCATGCTTAAAAGCGTCTTTCAAGACAGGTTTGGCCGGACGGAGATTCACCCCATCCAGCCTGTTTTTTGTGTGCAGGACGTAAAGCCCTGCGAAGTGGCTTACGCCAGTTCGATCTCGGCACCAGCTGCAACCAGCTTTGCCATGATTTCTTCGGCTTCCGCTTTCGAAACGCCTTCTTTGATTTTACCACCGGCCTCAACGAGGTCTTTGGCTTCTTTCAGGCCGAGGCCTGTGATGCCGCGAACTTCTTTGATCACGTTGATTTTGGATGCGCCGGCGTTCTTCAGAACAACGTCGAATTCAGTCTTTTCCTCAGCAGCAGCGCCTGCATCCGCAGGGCCCGCCATCATGACTGCGCCACCGGCTGCAGGCTCGATGCCGTACTCGTCTTTGAGGATTGTCTTCAGTTCTTGTGCTTCAAGCAGTGTAAGACCAACGATGTCTTCTGCCAGTTTTTTCAGATCAGCCATGTTTTAGCTCTTTCCGTTAACGATATGTGTGTTCCAACGCGCAGTTTCAACCGCTACGTCGATGTGACGATAGTGTCGCTTAGGCAGCTCTGTCTTCGATCGTTGACAGAATGGATGCGATGTTGCTTGCAGGTGCGCCAATGGCCCCGGCGATGTTCGATGCTGGTGCGCCCAACATGCCCGCGATTGTGGAGATAAGCTCCTCGCGCGAAGGCAGTTTGGACACGGCTTCGACACCGGCGACGTCCAACGCGTTCTCACCCATTGCACCACCGAGGATAACCAGCTTCGGGTTATCTTTGGCGAATGCCTGAGCAACCTTGGCCGCAGCCACAGGATCCTCAGAGTAGGTCAGAACGGTCATACCCGTCAGAAGGTTCGCAATGCTTGCGCATGGCTTGCCCTCAAGGGCGATCTTGGCGAGCCGGTTTTTGGCAACACGCACAGATCCACCCGCAGCGGTTGCCCGCGCACGTAGATCCTGCATTTCAGCAACTGTCAGACCGACGTAGTGGCTAACCACTACAACGCCAGAGCTTTCAAAGATCTGGCCGAGCTCATCGACCAGCTGTTCTTTTTGTGCTCTATCCACAGTTTCTCTCCAAAGTTATCGGAGGGGTGACCCTCCGGGCTCGTTTCGTCAGGCAAGTGTTGCCTGACATCGGGTCCTTACGGGTCCTTCCCAAGACCGTCCGAGAGCAATGCTCTAGAAAAGTCACGAGTTTTCCCCATCTCAGGCAGGAATTATGAGCATAAAACACAGCCCACCCGCCATCTCGGACGAAGCGCAAAAAGCGCACGACGAATCGTGCGCTATGATGCAAGGCTTGATCTAGTCGGGTTAGACAGGAATGTGAAGCGTCAAATCTTCAAGAATGCTATTCTTGATCAAGCCGGGCCCTGACACGCCAATCAACATCTGACACAAAGACTATCTTGATAAACAGTTGTTGCGATCAAACCGGATCTTAGGCTCCCGCCACAGCTCAAAAAAAAGGGCGCCCCTACCGGAGCGCCCTCTTGGATTTAACGTCCCTGAAATATCAGGAGATGGCTTTTTCAACTGCAACAGTAACGCCAGGGCCCATTGAGGAGCTGAGCGAGATCTGCTGAAGATAGGAGCCTTTGGCGCCGGCTGGGCGCGCTTTTGCGACCGCGCTTACGAACGCACGGATGTTCTCAACCAGCTTTGCTTCGTCAAAGGATACTTTGCCGACGCCTGCATGAACGACACCGCCCTTTTCAGCTTTGAACTGAACTTCGCCGCCCTTCGCCGCTTTCACAGCTGCAGCAACATCCATTGTCACAGTACCGACTTTAGGGTTCGGCATCAGGTTACGAGGCCCCAACACTTTACCCAGACGACCAACAACGGGCATCATGTCAGGTGTTGCGATGCAACGGTCGAATTCGATCTTGCCGCCCATGATGATATCCATCAGGTCCTCGGCGCCAACGATATCGGCTCCCGCTGCTGTCGCTTCATCAGCTTTCGGACCGCGCGCGAATACCGCAACGCGAACATCCTTACCTGTACCATTAGGCAAGCCCACAACGCCGCGAACCATCTGGTCTGCGTGACGCGGGTCGATCCCGAGGTTCATGGCAATCTCGATCGTCTCGTCGAACTTGGTGTTCGAGTTTGCCTTGATCAGAGATACCGCTTCTTCAACTGTGAGGTTCTCTTTGCCGACGAATGCTTCGCGTGCGGCGCGGATACGTTTTCCAAGCTTTGCCATATTACTTAACCTCGATGCCCATGGACTTTGCGGAGCCCAGAATGATTTTCATTGCTGCTTCCACATCGTTTGCGGACAGATCGACCATCTTGGCTTCTGCAATTTCGCGCAGCTGCTTTGGCGTGATGGAGCCCACGTTCTCACGCGATGGCGTCTTGGCGCCAGACTTCACTTTTGCCGCTTTTTTCAGGAAGTACGACGCAGGTGGCGTCTTGATGTCCATAGTGAAGGACTTGTCCTGATAGTAGCTGATCACTGTTGGGCAAGGTGCGCCCGGCTCCAGGTCTGCTGTCTTGGCGTTGAACGCTTTACAGAATTCCATGATGTTGATGCCGCGCTGACCCAACGCCGGACCTACCGGCGGGGACGGGTTTGCTTGACCCGCTTTAACTTGCAACTTCATCGTACCGACGAGTTTCTTGGCCATTGGCCTTCTCCTTTGTCATCGGCAAGGTCTCCCCTGCCCTACAAGGTCACAACGCGCTGTGACCGCCATTTAGCGTGGTGCGGCCCAAGGCATCGCGATGCCCCTACCTCCCACGAACGATTCGCCGCTCAGCAATGCTGATCGGCGCAAGAGCCTGCTCACTAGAACACTTGGGCGCTCTAATCAAACGGTATCTTGTAGTTATAATCTCATTGCCGCACCCCTACGCACCCAAAACCCGAAACAGGGGAACGACCGATAGAACTCATAGCTGCCCCAGAGGGCAAAGGCGCTGCAGACGAATGGCGACAAAGCGCTGAACCACCCGTTCGCACAGCGCGCGCCAATCAGATTTGTTTGTTTACCTGAGTAAAGTCCAGCTCGACGGGTGTCTCGCGGCCAAAAATAGAAACCATAACCTTGATCTTCTGGTTCTCTTCATCGACCTCTTCAACCATACCGTCGAAGTCTTCAAACGGGCCATCGCCAACTTTGACGCGCTCCCCGATCTCGAAGTGGATGAGGGTCCGCGGTGTCTCTTCACCCTCTTGGACACGGCCAAGGATCGCTGTTACCTCAGCATCACGCATCGGCATGGGGCGCCCTTGAGGGCCCAGAAAGCCGGTCACGCGATTGATGGAATTGATCAGGTGATAACCGCGGTCGGACATTTCCATGTGTACAAGAACATATCCTGGCATGAAGCGACGCTCGGTCGTCACCTTCTTGCCGCGGCGAACCTCGATCACTTCCTCGGTTGGTACCAGTACTTCGTCAATCTGGTCCTCAAGCTGCTGCTCAGCAACTGTGGTGCGGATCTGCTCGGCAATCTTTTTCTCGAAGTTCGACAGGACGCTGACCGAATACCATCTTTTTGCCATTTGATCTTTCCGTCCTTGTCCTAAGTGCTGAGCACTTGCGAATTCCTAAAAACACTAAGGGGCAAAAGCCCCAGCCGCCTGCAACGAATATCAATGCGTAACTCGAATCAAATCATACGCGCCACAGAACAGATCTGCGGACTAGCCCACGCGCCCTTGGGATTCAAGTGTTGGAAAAGATATTTGAGGTCAAACAACCTTCAACCGCATAGCTGTAGCCGGCATTAGCCAAACATAGTCAGCACGTACTGGAGCCCGCCGCGGATCACAATATCAACCAACGCAAAGAACACAGCCGTCAACGCAGCGAGAATAAAGACCATCACTGTGGTCAACATCACCTCGCGGCGCGTTGGCCAGACAACCTTTGCGACTTCTGCGCGGGTTTGCTGAATGAACTGAAGCGGATTGGTCATGGCCATGGAATACATCCTGAATTATCGCTGGAACAGCACTTAGCCGCAGAAGAGCCGTGTTTCAAGACTTCAAATGCCACCAAGGCTAGGCGCTTTTTTCATTCAAACTCGCCAAACGTCGCTTTAGCGCTTCGTCGTGACGCGCGTCGGCTGTGGCCAAGTCACCAAAGTCCGGCAGATAAAAGCCATCAACCGTCCCTTCGGGGAAGCGGTCGAGCACGGCATCCCAGCGCATGGCAAATCTGTCAAGACGCGCGTGCAACACGGCAGCACGCGCGGGCCTGCGGCTGGCATACCAGCGATTTGCCTTAACCACACCGTGCCAGAATCCATCATATCCGGCGATCAAAAAGACGCCTACCGTTATAAATACAAGAACCAGCATGAGACCAAGAATCAGCCAGGGCCGCAAAAGCACCAACAAGGCAAAGCCCGCCAGCGCGATATGCGCCGCTGTGGGCCGATAGCCGCGGATACGGTCGACAAGAGGGCTGGTTCGGGACGGCTTTACCATTGATTCCCTCTGTTTTGATTTTAATGGCGCGCTGCGCACAATCGCCGCGCCCTTGCGCCGAAAGGAAAACCAGCGTTTCTTCCGGATGGGGTCGATACGAACTGAATCATCTGGCCGCTCGAGTTCGGGCAGGGTGTCGGCCTTTCGACGGACGCGTGTCGGAGTTCTCGCCTCCAACGGTGCCTCGTCGACGTGAACCTCACCTGCCTTGGCAGCGGCATGCACAGGTGTACGGCTTTGGACAGGCGTCTCCTCGGTTAAAATCGACCGGATCGCACTTAATGATTGCTCATCAAGCCCTGTTTCAGCTGCTTCGCTATGCTGGGGTGATGTTTTAGGTGCTGCTGTCATCTACTCATACCAATTGCCCGAAGATCATTACCGGCTGGTATGCGGGCCTTTTACGGCACTTCAATGAAGAGGATGTGACGCTAAAATGGCATTGTTTTCAGGCAGCCTCCAATGCGATTCTTTCGGGCGCATTGTGCCGGAAACACCAGGAGGTACGGATTGCCATTTCATGCGTTAAATAAGCCTAGGCCGTGCTGCACTAGCTAAATCTCGTATCTTCAACTGGATCATCAAAGCGACACGTCGGGTTTTTAGATTAAAAGGTTTTTTGATGTCAGTTTATTTACACGGTCTTTCGACCGCCCTCCCGCCCCATTGCCTCACCCAGTCGGAGGTAAAGGAGCGCGCCGCAGTCATATTCAGTCAAAAGTACCCACAATTTGACCGACTCTCAAAAACCTTTGAAACCGCGGGTATCGACAGACGATACTCGGTTGTGCCGATTGACTGGTTTTCCGCCGAACACGGATGGTCAGACCGCAACACCGCCTTCATAAGCGGCGCAAAGAGCATGTTTATAGCGGCCGCACAGCGCGCGCTCGAAGACGCGGGCTGGTCGGGTGCCGAGGTCGATTGCGTTGTTACAGTGACCTCCACAGGGATCGCGACACCTTCGTTAGAGGCACAGGTTTTCGGCGAAATGGGATTTCGCGAGGACATCATGCGGGTTCCAGTCTTCGGCCTTGGCTGTGCAGGGGGCGTATCGGGGTTATCGACAGCACAGATACTTGCTGCGGGGCGTCCGGGGTCCAAGGTTTTGCTGGTTGTGGTAGAGGCATGCTCCCTTTCCTTCCGCGCAGACCGCCTGCAAAATGCGGATATCATCGCAACCGTTCTATTTGGTGATGGATCTGCTGCCGCGTGTATTTGTACCGATTTGCCTGCGGCGGGGAATGTTGTAACGCTGGGGCGGGGTCACCAAAAAATCTGGCCGGATACACTCGATATCATGGGCTGGGATGTAGACGAGGCAGGATTCGGTGTGGTATTTGACCGCTCTATTCCCGCGTTTGTTTCGGCAGAATTCGCGGTAGCCACAAAGGGCGCCCTCGAAGCAGCAGATCTCGATCATGTTCAAATTGACCGCTACGTCTGTCACCCGGGCGGTGCAAAAGTAGTAGACGCTATAGAAGACGCACTTCACCTTGAGCATGGATCCCTCGATGCCGAGCGGGACACACTGCGCACTACGGGAAACATGTCGGCCCCCACCGTCATGTTTGTGATAAAGGCCGTTTTGCAAGCAGGCCACACGGGCCAGATGATGTCATGTGCTCTGGGTCCAGGATTCACTGCATCCTTCCTTCCCTTTCAGGTCAGCGCGCAGGCCGCATGATGCAAACAGCAACCTTTCTGTTTCTCGCCTTCATCATTATCCAGCGCCTTAGCGAACTGGTTATTGCAAAACGAAACACCGCAAAGCTCCTGCCCAAAGGGGCTTATGAGGTTGGGGCCGCACATTATCCGGTAATGGTTGCGATGCACACTGCATGGATCACCTGTTTGGTAGTTTTCGGATATGACGAGGCGGTAGACTTGACTTGGCTCGGTGCTTTTGCAGTTCTGCAAGTATTGCGCCTTTGGATATTGGGCAGTCTGGGCAGACGCTGGACCACTCGGATCATTGTCCTCGAAGGACCGCTCGTTGTCCGGGGTCCTTTCAAGTATTTTGCTCATCCCAACTACATGCTTGTCGTGGCCGAGATCATCGTGGCACCAATGGTAATTGGGCTTGGCTGGGTTGCGGTGATATTCACAATACTCAATGCAGCTATGTTGTGGGTCCGGATCCGGATCGAGCACAACGCTTTGGCCCCATTCAGAGCGACGTAGAAGTGTTTTCGGGAATCGGTTTTGGTGCGCAAAAGATTGGATTGGCGGCACTGACATTTCCCAAGATCGTAGCCACATTCATTTTGGTCCTGACCATTTTGATTGGCGCAAGCGTTCCCCGCGTCACATTCGACGATGACATCCACCGTGTGTTCTTGTCTGACAGCCCCCTTTCAGATGCCCAGCGCGCGTATGAAAAGGACCAGTCTCCGCCGCTCGGCACCGTCTTAATACTGGTAAAAGCCGAACACGCTTTCACTGCGCCCCAGATGTCGGATCTGCGCGATCTTACGCTCGATCTGGAATTTCTGGAGGGTGTAGCAGCAGTTGCTTCTCCTTTTATCCTACGTTCGCCACCGGAAGCGGATGCCCCTTCGGGCAAGCCTCTTTTCACGTACGAAATTCCGGATGATTTCGGTACTGACCTGACCGCCTTCAAGGAAATAAACACCGGCCTTCCGACATTTCTCGACAATTCGCTGACAGACTGTAATATCGGCATCCCCAATTCAGCAGCTACACTATATCCACAAACTTCGGAAAATTCGCCGACTTTTGGCCTGCGATCTAAACATAATCACAGGGCAAAAGTGCTCCTGTTCGAAACCTTACAGCCGGTGCAACTCCGGAAGAAATGCAATTCCAAAATATTTGACACGGATTTTTCTTACCGCTAGACGTGGTGCATCCGTTGGGGTGCCTGACAAGGCTGAGAGGCGAAAGCTGACCCATCGAACCTGATCCGGGTCATTCCGGCGTAGGGAACGGAGTAAAGCTTTGGCATTAATGCCATATTTCCCTCCTGTTTTCTATGCTGCTGGCCCTTTTGCAAAATGGGGCTGCTATGTTTTCTCAGGCACTAACGATTGCGGGCTCCGACAGTGGTGGCGGCGCGGGCATTCAGGCCGATCTCAAGACTTTCAGCGCTTTAGGCGTTTATGGCGCCAGTGTGATCACGGCAGTGACTGCGCAAAATACCCGTGCGGTCACAGCCGTCGAAACGCTGTCCCCTGTCATGATTTGCGCCCAGATAGATGCAGTCCTTGGCGATCTAGCGATAGCAGCGGTAAAAATCGGCATGCTGGGCGATGCGGACGCGATTGATGCTGTGGCAGGCAGGCTTGCCAATAGCGCGGTGCCGATTGTCCTTGATCCTGTGATGGTCGCTAAGTCGGGTGATGTCCTTTTGGCAGTAGAGGCTGTCGATAGCTTGCGCGCGCGCATGGTGCCTTTGGCCACACTATTGACCCCGAACTTGCCGGAGGCCGCATGCCTGCTGGGAACAGACGAAGCGGTGGACGAGTATCAAATGCTGGAACAAGGACGTACGCTTCTAGCCCTTGGACCCCGTGCGGTTTTGATGAAGGGGGGGCATACCAGCGGCAAAAATTGCGTTGATTTGTTGATTACGAAAGATGATGTGATCAGGCTGTCAGCTCCACGGCACGCCACACGCAATACACATGGCACGGGCTGCACGCTGTCAGCGGCGGTTGCCGCAGGGCTCGCGCGCGGGATGCCCCTGCCAGACGCCGTCAGGAAGGCCCATGCCTATCTGCAGGCAGCCATTGCGGCTGCGGATCTGCTGGACGTTGGCAATGGCCATGGCCCTGTCCATCACTTCCATGCGCTTTGGACCTGTGAAGGTTTCCCGCAATGACAGATGTAACCATCCTTGGCGCTGGCGTAGCAGGTTTGTGGGCCGCACGGTCATGCCTTTTGCGCGGTATTCGCCCAAGATTGCTGGACCGGACCGGCGCGGCAGGGCGGCATAGCTGTTCGTGGTGGGCGGGCGGAATGCTTGCTCCGGAATGCGAAGGAGCCACGGCAGAGCCGCCCGTAATGCGCCACGGACGGTTAGCAGCATCACTGTGGCAGGGCGTCACAAATGTTTATAAACGTGGTACACTGGTCCTTGCACCCGACAGGGACCGTGCCGAATTGGGCCGTTTCGCCGCGCGCACCAGCGGCCATACGGTCTGCGACGCAGCCGCAATTGCATCTCTCGAACCTGATCTGGAAGGCTGCCATAAACGTGGGCTTTTCTTTGAGGGCGAGGCACATCTGGACCCGCGACAGGCCCTCACTGATTTAGCCGACAGCCTCGAAGCATCGGGCGTTCGCGTCGAGATTGCCGATCTGCACCCGCGGGACATTACCGGACTGATAATTGATTGTCGCGGGCTGGCGGCCGCTGAGAGTCTGGATGGCTTGCGTGGCGTGCGCGGAGAGATGATCATTCTGCAAACGGACGAAGTTACGCTGAACCGCCCTGTACGCCTGCTGCATCCGCGCCATCCCCTTTATGTGGTTCCGCGTGCCGGTGGATTGTTCATGCTGGGCGCCACCCAAATCGAGAGCGAGGCACGCGGCCCCATAACAACACGATCGGCGCTGGAGTTATTATCAGCAGCCTATGCCCTAGATCCACGATTTGCCGAAGCCGCGATCGTCGAAACAGGGGCGGATCTGCGACCGGCCTTCTCCGACAACGTGCCACGTGTCGTGCGACGCGGCCAAGTTTTGCACCTCAACGGGTTGTTTCGACACGGCTACTTAATGGCACCTGCATTGGCTGAACAGGCGGCAGAATTTCTTTTAACTGGTGTAAGGGGAGACCTATTCCATGAAGATTGAAGTGAACGGTGAAGTCCGCGAGATCGCGTCAAATAATCTGGATACTGCACTTGCCGAGCTGGGTTGGGGCGAAGCGCGGGTGGCGACAGCCTTGAACGGCAGCTTTGTGCCCGCCGCCATGCGCGCGACGGCCGCGCTGTCGAACGGTGACCGTCTCGAAGTTTTAACTGCAATGCAGGGGGGCTGAGACATGCGCGACTTTTACGGCGTCACCCTACAAACCCCGATGATGTTGGGCACCGCACGCTATCCCTCGCCCAGCGTGATGGAGGCCGCCTTTATAAGCAGCGGCGCATCCGTCGCCACGGTATCGTTGCGCCGCGAGCGCGGTGCAGGGCAGGCTTTTTGGGACATGGTACGAGGGCTGGGTGTGCATCTGCTGCCCAATACTGCAGGTTGCCATTCTGCGCGCGAAGCAATCACCACAGCGCAGATGGCAAGGGAATATTTCCAAACCGACTGGATCAAACTGGAAGTTATCGGCCACGCCGATACCTTACAACCTGATCCTTTCGGGCTGGTGGAGGCGGCAGAAGCGCTCTGCGCTGACGGCTTCAACGTATTCCCCTACACCACCGAGGATCAGGTACTGGCGTCGCGTCTGGTGGAGGCAGGTTGCCGCGTACTCATGCCATGGGGCGCACCAATCGGATCGGGAATGGGGCTGAACAATATCCATGGGTTACGCACGCTGCGCGCTGCGTTTCCCGATGTCGCGATGGTGATTGATGCGGGTCTTGGCCTTCCCAGCCATGCGGCACAGGCCATGGAGCTGGGATTTGACGCAGTACTGCTCAATACAGCAGTGGCCGAAGCGGACGATCCTGTCGCGATGGCCCGCGCCTTTGGACTGGCAGCACAGGCGGGCGCGTTGGCTGCCACCGCCGGTCCCATGGGCCAACGCGATATGGCCGCACCCTCGACCCCTCTGATCGGAAAGGCATGGCTATGACGCTACCGCGCTTCTATCCCGTTTTTGACAGTGCTGACTGGATTGCTCGCGCCGTACCCCTCGGAGTGCGGCTGGTGCAATTGCGCATGAAAGACCAGCCCGATGATACTTTGCGCGCACAGATCATTGAGGCGCTGAGCCTGTGCCGGCGCCACGGGGCCGCGCTGGTTGTCAACGACCACTGGCAACAGGCGATTGATCTGGGCGCTGACTGGCTGCATCTAGGGCAGGAAGATCTGGACACTGCAGATATGGCCGCGATCCGCCGCGCAGGTCTTAAAGTGGGGGTATCTACCCATGACCATGCGGAGCTGGATCGTGCGCTCTCGCTGGCGCCCGACTATATCGCTCTTGGCCCCGTATATCCCACAATCCTCAAAAAGATGAAATGGACCGAGCAAGGACTTGACCGGCTGACAGAATGGAAAGGCTTGATAGGGGATATACCGCTTTGTGCAATTGGCGGGATGTCAGTGGCGCGTGCTGCTGGTGCATTTGCCGCCGGTGCAGATACTGTTGCGGCGGTTACCGACATCACGCTCAATGCTGATCCCGATGCCCGTATAGCGGCATGGCTGGATGTGGCGGGATGAATCGCTACGCACGCCAAATTGCGCTGTCGCAAGTTGGGCCCTCTGGTCAGGCGCGGCTGCGGGATGCCCATGTTTTGGTGGCGGGAGCAGGCGGCCTGGGTATGCCGGTGCTGCAATATCTGGTGGGCGCCGGCGTCGGCACGATCACACTAATCGACGGCGATTGTGTGGCGATTACAAACCTGCACCGCCAGCCGCTATACCGAATGAGCGACGTCGGCCGCCCCAAAGTGGATGCCGCAGCACAAGCGATGAAGGCCCTGAACCCCGAGGTGACACTACACGCAATATGTGAATGGCTCACACCGCAGAATGCGCCGCTTCTGGTCGCTCAAGCGGATCTGATCATTGATTGTGCCGATACTTTCGCGGCGAGCTTTACGCTCTCGGATGCAGCCCATCCGTTAGGCAAGCCGTTGATCAGCGCCTCGGCTCTCGGGCTGTCAGGCTATGTGGGGGGATTTTGCGGACCGGCCCCCTCATTGCGGGCAGTCTTTCCTGATTTGCCCAGCAGTGCTGCCACGTGTGAGACAGCAGGAGTCCTTGGACCTGTCGTGGCCATAATCGGCGCGACACAGGCGCAGATGGCACTGGCGGTTTTGCTCGAATTCTCACCTTCTCCGCTGGGTCAGATGATGATCGTTGACACTGCAAACTGGCGGATGTCCGGTTTTCGATTTGATGGCGCACCCGAGCCTGCCTCGCCTGCACCTTTCATCGCGCAAAGTCAGATCAGGCCTGAGGATTTCGTGATCGATCTGCGCACTGAAGCAGCCCTGCCCTTCAGTGCTGCGGCGTTGCACCTGTCCAGTCGGTCCCTGCACGATCTGGAACTACCCACGCCAGATACTCGCATTGTGCTGGCCTGCCGCACAGGCCTGCGCGCGCATCACGCCGCTGCCGATCTTCGTAAACGTTGGGCGGGTGATATTGCCCTTCTTGCCGTGACTGAAATTTAATATCCCTGGAGTACCCAATGAAACATTTTCTAGCAGCCCTCACCCTAACCCTTACGACGACGCCTGCATTTGCGCAAGACAAGATGACCATTATGCTCGACTGGTTCGTAAACCCAAATCACGGGCCGATCATCATCGCGCAGGAAAAGGGCTACTTTGCGGAAGCAAACCTCGAGATAGAAGTAATCACGCCCGCTGATCCCAACGATCCACCGCGTATGGCCGCAGCAGGGCGCGTTGATCTTGCGGTAAGCTATCAACCCGAATTACACCTGAATGCTCGTGACGGTCTGGGGCTGGTTCGGGTCGGGACACTGATCGAGACACCGATGACATGCCTGGTCGTGCGTGGAGATGGCCCCGTGGAATCCGTGGCTGATCTGGCGGGTCGCAAGGTAGGGTTTGCCGTGGCGGGCCTCCAAGAGATGCTGTTGGACGCAATGCTGCTCCATAATGGCGTAGACCCTTCGGAGGTCGAGCAGATAAACATCGGTTGGTCTATTTCGCCCGCATTGATGTCGGGTCAGGTTGATGGAGTTATCGGCGCATTCCGCAATTTCGAATTGAACCAGATGGACCTTGAAGGCATTGAGGGACGTTGTTTTTACCCCGAGGCCGAAGGTGTACCGTCTTATGACGAGTTGATCTATGTTGCGCGCGCCGACACGCTTGAACCTGAAAAGATCGCTCGCTTCTTGCAGGCGACCGAACGCGCCGTCGCCGATATTCTGAATGATCCCCAAGGCATGGCAGAGGTGTTCTTTTCCACCAGTGCCGAGTTGCGCAATGAATTGAATGTGCGCGCATGGGCAGATACGTGGCCGCGTTTTGCCAGCCGGCCCGCTGCCGTTGATCATGGCCGGTATAACCGTTTCGAGGCCTTCTTGCTCGATCAGGGGAGTATCGATGCTTTGATACCGGCAAGCGATCTGGTTGTGGATGTGACCGCTGCGGTGCCAGAGTGAGCGCGCCGGATTATGGGGACACCTTCGCTGTTTGGCGAGCAGGTGCAGGTAACCTTTGGACCGATTACACCTGTCACGCCTTTGTCAAAGCTCTGGGGGAAGGCGTCCTGCCGCAAGCAAACTACCTCCATTATCTTCGGCAAGATTATGTATTCCTGATACACTTTGCCCGCGCATGGGCGCTGGCTGCAGCAAAAGCGGACACGTATGCCGAGATGGCTGCTGCCAGTGCAACAGTCTATGCGCTAATCCACATAGAGATGCCCCTCCATGTTCAAACCTGTGAGGCCCACGGCATTGACCGCGCGACCCTTGAGGCGACACCGGAGGCTGCGGGAAACCTGGCCTATACCCGCTACGTCCTCGAAGCCGGATACTCCGGTGATTTCCTCGACCTTTTAGCGGCACTCGCACCCTGTGTACTCGGATATGGCGAAATCGGTCTGCGACTTAAGGGAACCACTGGCCCATATGCGCCATGGTGCGCTTCCTATGGCAGCGACGAATACCAAGCGTTGTGCCGCGACGTGGGCGCGCTATTGGACGGCGCAATGCATCGGCGTCTGGGTGGCGAATGGCGCGATCTGCCGCGTGCCAAGTCCCTTCAGTCGCGATTTACCACAGCGACGCAGCTCGAGATCGGGTTCTGGGACATGGCACAGCATCCGGATAGAACATGAGCGCACCCGCAATCCGGATCAGCGGCAGGCTGCATACAGGCCCCAAGCAGCATATCGCGGACTTTGACATAACGTTGCCATCGCGATGTTGGAGCGTCCTGTTAGGCCCTTCGGGTGTTGGCAAAACATCGCTACTGCGATTGATCGCTGGCTTGCCCTGTGCGGCGAACTTGGTCGGTAAGATCACGGCAGCTGACGGCGCGCCGATCGCCTCCCACCGTGTCGCGATGATGGCGCAAGATGACCAATTGCTGCCTTGGGCCAGCGCACTGGACAACACGACGATTTGTACACGCCTGCGCGGAGAGAATGCGCAGAAAGAACGCGCGACAACCTTATTGGCACAAGTTGGCCTTTCAGGGTTGGAGCATCGGAAACCCGCGCAATTATCTGCCGGACAACGACAGCGCGTGGCCTTGGCACGAACTCTTTATGAGGACCGCGATATCATTCTTCTAGATGAACCTTTTTCGGCTCTCGACGTAACGACCCGTCAAAGCGTGCAGGATCTTGCCGTGCGCCTTTTGGCTCGTCGCACTGTAGTTCTCATCTCGCATGATCCAGCAGAAGCCATTCGTCTGGCTGATGCTGCATGGCTGATCACACCTGCAGGTATTACATCCTGTGCCCTGCCTTCCACCACTATCCCGCGCAACGCCGCCGCCAAAGAAACGCTCGGTGCGCATGCAGCGCTTTTGAATCACATGCGCGTTTTATTCGCTGGAGAGACCCCCCGATGCGGCGCTTGAGCCGTGCTGCAAGCGCGCTTATTTTCGCGGTGATATTGTGGCAAGCCGTCATCCTAGTTACCGATGTGCCGCGATTTATCTTGCCGGGCCCTGCGCTGGTGGGGCAAGCCCTCTGGGAAAATGGCGCGTTGATCCGCGAAAATGCACTTTGGTCTGCGGGGAACCTCGCACTCGGCCTTGGTATCGGGATCATTCTCGGGATCGAGACGGCGCTTTTGCTCGCGCTGTCTCGACGTGCGCGGTGGCTGGTGCACCCTTTGCTCGTCGCCGCTCAGGCCGTACCAATCTTTGCACTCGCGCCTGTGATTACGCTCTGGTTGGGGTACGGGATGC
This sequence comes from Sulfitobacter guttiformis, assembly GCF_003610455.1. Lineage (NCBI taxonomy): Bacteria > Pseudomonadati > Pseudomonadota > Alphaproteobacteria > Rhodobacterales > Roseobacteraceae > Sulfitobacter > Sulfitobacter guttiformis. Next base: position 1,096,879 of record NZ_RAQK01000001.1, read on the forward strand.
CCTCCAAGATCGTGACTATTGCGCTTGTTACATATTTTCCGATTGCATCGGCGATGTTCGACCGGCTGATGGCCCTACCTTCGGGTCTGGTAGATCTGTCCCGGCTTTCTGGCGCGGATAGGTGGCGCGAAACGCTGTTGCTGCGCCTGCCTTATGCGGTTCCCGGGCTGCTGTCAGGGCTTCGCCTTGCGATAGTCTATGCGCCATTGGCCGTGCTGATAGGAGAATGGGTCGGATCGTCACAAGGGCTTGGGCATCTGATCCTAATGTCGAACGGTCGTGGTCAAACGGCGCTAATGTTTGCCGCTCTGATTGTGCTCTCGTGCCTGTCCCTTTGTCTTTGGCTTGCTGTTGAGGCACTCTCAAGACTGGCAACCAAATGGCTTTAAAGTAATAGAACCAGTGTACGAAACACTTAAATAGATCAAAAATTGGGTGGGGGTGCCTCCGCTGGAATGTAATGGGTCAACCTTTTCCAAACGTTCTGCAACGCTTTTGAGAACATATTAGATACTGCGGGCGCTGCAGACAGCCTTTTGGACGCCTGCAAATGAACGCGGTCCCGGCTTTTCTTTTTCCTCGACAGGTAAGACCAGCCAACACAATGCGGATCCCCTCTTCAGCTGAGTAAGTCTGGCGTAAACTGCAAAGGATGTTGTTCACCACCTGTTCGGAGCCATCTTTCGCTGTTCATGGCTGCTCCGTCATTTCGATCAGATAGACGATAAGAAAACCAGAAATTCTCCGTTATTCAAATCTTCAAATTTGCCCCATGAGTGCTGATATCAGGCATTGAAGGGAGCTAAACCTCAGGGCATCTGGTCTGCGGACAACTGCATTGCGTTTTAGTGCGTAACGACACCAAGATTATCAGGCGCGTTCTTGCACCCCCTCAAAAATTGCATACCTACTTCTGGACAGCAGTGCAGCCTACCCGTTCACGCGGTGCAAATATTATCTCGACGGAATTTCGCTATCCGTTTAGGCCCAATTGCCGCACTCTATTTCTTCAGTATATGCTGTTAGGGGAATTGTACGAAAGCGTCGCTTGCCCAAGCCGAATTGATCCAAGCATCAATAGCTTGCTACAAAAACGGTGCGCCCGATAGTTTCGGTTTACACTAATTCTAATTTACGGATGTATACAGAAATGGTTTTGATAAGAAACCGATCCAAAAAACCTAAAATCGCTCAACCTGCGATCACGTCCTCAAAACACTTCTGATAAGAACGTTGGTAAAATTGGCAGGGGCTGAGGGACTCGAACCCACGACCCTCGGTTTTGGAGACCGATGCTCTACCAACTGAGCTAAACCCCTATGCCGATGATCTGGGTAGTCCGGATTGCGCGCAGGATCAAGAGGGATAGCGACCACAAAGCTTGAATTTGATGCATAAGTTTGTCGATAGACTTGCTGGTGACCATCTTTATTAGGCTACGCTGTGACTTCGAGAGAATTTGGGGCTTTGCACGATTCCTGCACCAAAGCGCTTTGGGATCTCTACATGTGTCATCCCAACTACATCGCCCCGAATTTGCTCTGTATGTAGCCCAAACACGGGCGCTGACTTTGCCAGTTAGCGTAAACCCCTCGAAAATTTTCTGTTAAGTTCGGAAACGATAAATACCCCCAAAAGTGCTGATCGAGCATTTTCTACGCCGGATTACTATCGCTCAATTCTTGTTCTAGGCACGTCCTCTTTGATAGTGCAAAATATCGACCTTGTGAGCTTCATCTTGTCACACTGCGGGCTGATCTCACCCCCCCGCCATCGCTAATTCAATACTTACTAGCGTTAGCAATTCGTGCCGCATTTTCCTTAGACCGCCTTTACAAGGCGTGCCCATTGCCAGCCTCTTATAAGGATCAACATCACAAGCCCTCCATCGCGCAAATGAAATTCTGGCAATAGATTCCAAAGGATCGCCGATCAACTCAGGATGGCACATATCAGCAGCAACTACGTCTTTTGAGACCTATTTGGACCTCCTGCCGCGCACCACGCAGAACGCGGAGGCGCGCTGCCATCAGATGCGCACTCACCACAGTGCTTAGCGACCATTCCGGTTTCGTTGAATTCATCGCCGAAAACGCAACCGCGCCTGAGGTGAATAGCGGATGCCCCGCCCCCTCGACATGAGAACGTCGCAGTCGCGCGGCCGCGATGTCGCGCAGGGCGAGCACTCCCTCGCCGCTTACACCGTGCTTAAGTGTGAAGAATACCATTCGTCAGTCAGACATATTTTCTTCAATCACATTCGCGATGCGTTTCTTGCGGATCAGATGCTCGCTTACGAGCAGCGGGATCAAAAACTCGAACGCGCCGCCAGCCCACATGCGCCGGTCAGGGCGCACCGGCGGCATAACCCCAAAAAGGCTGGGATGCCCGTCAGGACCCAGAATTGCCATGAGGACGGCCGGTGGAAAGAAAAACCAATGTGATGGCGCCGGCAGCATGTCGCGCATTTGCAGCTTTGCAAAATGGGCACGCCTTGCCTGTTTGATCAAATTGGTGACGGATTACACCCGTATAAAAGGGGCATTCTAAAACCATATTCACGCCTAATATAGTCACAGGCTTTTGGTTCACATCCGCCCGCCTGACAAGAAAAGCTTCAGTAACGCCCTGATCAGGAGCGCGAAAAAATATCGGCCAAATGTTCGAGAATTACCCTCGGTAAAAGAAAAATCTGCTATCTATCCGTAAGGGCCAGAATCTCTACTGACTATAAGCTTAAAAACAAAGGCCCCCCCATTCGGGGAGGCCTCTGCATTTACGAGATCGCGGAATGGCCTTGCGACCGCCTCGCTTACTCGGTGATTTTTGACACAACACCCGCGCCAACAGTGCGGCCGCCTTCGCGGATCGCAAAGCGCAGACCATCTTCCATCGCGATCGGTGCGATCAGCTCTACGTTGAACTGAAGGTTGTCGCCCGGCATAACCATTTCAGTGCCTTCTGGCAGCTGTACAGTACCGGTCACATCCGTCGTACGGAAGTAGAACTGTGGGCGGTAGTTCGCAAAGAATGGCGTGTGACGGCCACCTTCCTCTTTGGTGAGGATATACGCCTCTGCAGTGAACTTGGTGTGTGGCATAACCGACTTTGGCTTACACAGAACCTGACCACGCTCAACGCCTTCACGGTCGATACCGCGCAGCAGAACACCAACGTTATCACCAGCTTCACCACGATCCAGCAACTTGCGGAACATTTCAACGCCTGTGCAGGTCGTTGTTTTGGTGTCGCGGATACCAACGATCTCGATGCTGTCGCCAACGTTGATCACGCCACGCTCGATACGGCCTGTCACAACTGTACCACGACCGGAAATCGAGAACACGTCTTCCACCGGCAACAAGAACGGCTGGTCAACAGCACGTGCAGGTGTCGGGATGTACTCGTCAACAGCGGCCATCAGAGCAACAATCGACGACTCGCCGATTTCTGGCTGGGTGCCGTTCATTGCATGCAGCGCGGACCCGGGGATGATCGGGATGTCGTCGCCGGGGTACTCGTACTTCGAGAGCAACTCGCGGATTTCCATTTCAACCAGCTCGAGCAGTTCGGCGTCGTCGACCTGATCAACCTTGTTCATGTACACAACCATGTACGGAATACCAACCTGACGACCAAGCAGGATGTGCTCGCGCGTCTGTGGCATCGGGCCGTCTGCTGCGTTCACAACAAGGATCGCGCCGTCCATCTGCGCCGCACCGGTGATCATGTTCTTCACATAGTCCGCGTGGCCGGGGCAATCGACGTGCGCATAGTGGCGCGACTCTGTCTCATACTCGACGTGGGCTGTGGAAATCGTGATGCCGCGTGCTTTTTCTTCGGGCGCGCCGTCAATCTGGTCATAGGCTTTGAAATCACCAAAATACTTCGTGATCGCAGCTGTCAGTGTCGTCTTACCGTGGTCAACGTGGCCAATCGTGCCAATGTTGACGTGCGGTTTGTTACGTTCAAACTTTTCCTTTGCCATGGTGGGCGCCCTTCCAAAAGTTCAAGGACCCAACGCGGGCCCGTATTGCATATGGCGCGCGGCATATTTGGTCTGGCAGGTAAAATCAAGCGGGTCTTGTCATCCCGCCCGCAGTTTCGCTCAAAACTGCCGCCATCATAACCGCGCCTATTCTTCCAGACTGTCCACGGTAGCAGCATTAAGCGTCTCGGGCGCGTCATCACCCGCGTCCGTCGTAGCAGCAGCCTTCGAGGGCTTGCCGTTAAACCAGCCTTCTTCGCGGTTTTTACGCACCAGAAATGTCTCGATTTGCTTGACCGCGTTCTGACTGAGATTTTTAAACTGCTCCTCGGCCGTCTTCGTATAGCCGGATCCGACAAGCGGCCCCTGATCAAGCGATTCAAATACTGTGATCTGATGCGCGGTGGGCGTCAGCTTTTTGTTCGCGGCATCGTCCCAGACAGTAATTCGGATGATCATGGCCGATTTTGGCGCCGCAACCACGGGCACACCCGGAGGGGCCAGACAATAGCCCTCGATCGAAATCCCGAAATGGTAAAGGCGGTCACCTGTGTAGCGGTCAAACCGTTCGGCTACTGCAGATTGTAGCATTGTGGTCATCACGTCTGTTTCCAGTTCGCGACAAAGCGGCACTTTTTGCACCTTAGGTGCGACCACGACATTGTGCTTCAAGCTGAAATCACCCAGCGGCACAGCAGCCTGTCCCAGATCGGAGGCCCCGTTACATGCAGCAAGAATACCTGCCACAATCAATGCACCTACTACCCGCATCGTTCTGATCCGACCCATCCGATCCTCCGTCAAAGTTCAATACCAGCGATACCGCAACCCTCAAGAGGGCGCAATGCACAGCACCTCCGCATTGGAAGAGGACGCCCGCCGCCCTACCTTCGCAACATTCCTTGCAAGGATCCTGCGATGCCGATGACCCAGTTGCCTGTCCGCGTGCCCTTGATCGACTTCGATCCGGGTTTTTTCAAAGCCATCGCCAACATGCGCGAAAACATCCTGTTGGCCATTCCCGCACAGGCGTTGGAACAACCGATCTTTTCGGGCCGCACAATGGTGCGCTGGCACATGATCATGGAGCCCGTAGCGATCAAACGGGTATTACTGGATGCCGTGGATGACTACCCCAAGTCCAATGTCACCAAAACGTTGCTAGGGCCTGCTATCGGGGACTCTCTGTTTATTGCTGAAGGCGCGCACTGGCGTTGGCAGCGGCGCGCAACAGCACCCGCCTTTGCACACCGCAGCGTTGCCGCCCTCGGCCCCGTAATGAGCATGGCCGCCGAACAGGCCTGCACCCGTATCGCAGCCGCGGGCCCAAGGGCTGTTGATCTGGCGCAGGAGATGGTCACGACGACCTTTGACGTGATCGCTGATGTTACATTCTCCGGCGATGACATGATGGACCGCGCTGCCGTACATGATGCGATCGAGGGCTACATCACACAGGCGGGGCGGATCAGCATCCTTGATCTGCTGGGCGCGCCTGCGTGGGTGCCTCGACCAGGGCGGGCCGACGCCACACACCTTCTCGAACAGACAAAAGTGACTGCCGATGCAGCAATCGAGCGGCGCCGGGACAAAGGCCCGCGAAATGTGCCCGACCTGCTGGACCTTCTGCTTGCAGCTGAAGATCCCAAATCAGGCCGCACCATGACCACGTCGGAACTGCGCGACAACCTGTTGACCTTTATCGTAGCGGGCCACGAAACCACGGCGCAAACGCTGGCGTGGGCGCTGTATCTGATGGGTCACGACACGGGCGCACAGAACCACGCACGCGAAGAGGCACAGCAGGTGCTGCAAGGGCGTATTGCGGGGGCCGGTGATCTGGCTGCCTTGCCCTACATCCGCAGTATCATCGACGAAACGCTGCGCCTTTATCCGGCGGGCGGTCTGCTGTCACGTACAGCGCAGGCTGACGATACCCTATGTGGCACCGTAATCAAAAAAGGCGAGACGGTGATGATCCCCGTGTATGCCCTTGGGCGGCATCGGGATTTATGGGAGGATCCCGACGCATTCCGACCTAAGCGTTTTTTGGATCGCAAGGCGATCGACCGTTACGCGTATCTACCGTTCGGCGATGGTCCGCGTGTTTGTATCGGCGCGTCCTTTGCCATCCAAGAGGCTGTGATTATCCTTTCCACCCTACTGTCGAGGTTCCGCTTTGAGGCAGTAAAAGGGCGCACACCAGATCCAAAAATGCTGATCACTTTGCGTCCTGAAGGCGGCGTCTGGATGACCTGTACGCCAGTATGACCGCCCTCAATCCAATGGCGGCGGCAGCAGATTTGGGGCGCAAACTGATTTGAGCGCCCGCCACGCTTTCGGGCCTATAATTTCTCCGTATTTGGTATCGTCACGGGCTGCTTCACGTGCGAGGGCGATGCGACTGCCCAACGTTGGGTGGCTCACGAAGTGGGAGATGACACCCTCCGCATCTCCGTATTCTTCGCGCAGCCGCTGAAACATATCACCGAGGGCGGCGGGCGAAACACCAGCATTTTCCAGCATGCCATAGGCAAATGCATCTGCTCCACTTTCGGCACCCTGACTGTAACTTGCGCTGATCAGCTGCTCTGTCAGGAACAAAACCGCAGCGCCACCTGCAAAATCACCGAACAGAAGACCCAGTATCCCTATAGATCCTGCCGAACGCAGGGCATGCCGCGTAGGGTCGCGGTTTTCCACATGCCCCACTTCATGGGCCAACACCGCAGCAATTTCATTAGGGCTTTGCGCAGCGTCGATCATCCCCCGGAAAAACACAACATACCCGCCGGGCAGGGCGAACGCGTTTACCATCTCGTGATCGAGGACGAAGACCTTGATCGCATCCTTCGTATCCCTCTCGACGCCCAGCGCCACCAACATCTGCTCAAGCGCGGCGAGCCCGTCGTCGCTTTCACAAGTCGGCAAAGGGGGCAATCCACTGCCCGCCAGCGCACGCCGGATCTGCCCGAATGTTGCCTCTCCCAGAGCCCGCTCACCCGCCGGAGGCACAAACGTGGCAAGACGGTCCGCCAGCAATGGCACAAGAACTCCGATCTGGAGCGCCACCGCAGCCACCGCAGCGAGTGCCCATGCGGCAAGGCGACTGCGCCCCTTTGGCGGCGCCTTGCGTGTCAAATATTGCATCGCTCCTAACATCGAAGTTTCTCGGAGATGTAGCCGCGCCAGCGGATCGCCGGTCCAGCGCAGGATCACGCCCTCCTGCCCCGCCGTATCTTCAAGCCGGCGGATTTCATCCAGCGGCCATCGCACGCCATCCCCGTTATAGAGCGGCAGTCCGATTTCCAGCACCCGCGATGCCGGATCAACCATCAGCGTAACAGGGCGCGCAACCGGCGCATCACCGTCGAAATATGAGCTGCCATGTCCGTTGAAATACTGGACGCCATCGGTGGCTGAATGCGGCAAGTCTGGCGGCATACTCATATGGCAGCTCCCAGATCGAGCGCTTCGGCAAAGCCTTCGGCCTCGGCAAATTCATCGCGCGCACGCTGGCTTACCTGTGCCAGCCCGGCAATATTCACGAGGCTGAGCGAGACAGCCATGTGCCGCATCAGTGGGTAGGTAACAAATGCGTGGTGGAGAACGCTCCAAAACAAGAAAACAGACAGATATAGAACCGCGACAATCGCAAGCGACATCCAGCGCGGCAAATCCGCCATCGGGTCGGCAATGCCCATCTGGTCTTCGAAGAACGCTTCGGGTCCCATCAGGCCGATCGCCACCCCGACAATTGCCAAAAGTCCGAAGAGTAGGATGGTGTAGGCAATGGTGGTACCGAGCACGTAGATTAAGGAAATACGCATGCCGTTCAGCTTTGACGCCATTTGCACGCCCTCCGCATGCTTGTGGTTTGCAAGAATGCGTTTTGAGACAAAGCGATAGTGCACGAGCCCGTAGATCATCAACAGCATGATGGGTATCAACGCATAAAGGCGCCACCCCATGTGGAATTGTGCGGGGACAAAATCCTCTGGCGCGTCCAGAGAATTACGGAGGCCTTCAATCAACTCACCCATCGACTGCGTATCGTGATGTATCAGCGGAGTGATGTATACCAACCAGACCCCCAACACGCCCAGCGCAAGCACGCTTGCCGCAAAGGGCATCGCGGCAGGAAACAACATCTGCCAACGCCCCCCCTGCACCAACTTGGTCGAGCCAAAATAAGTCCGGTCGGTTTTATACTTTTCCAGCCAGAATGTCATTCGCGGCCACAAAATCCCTGCCGTACAGATCGTGATGAGCCAATGCGCGAGCGCGCGCCAAGCATAGCCCCATGCTCCCTTTTCCAAGCCAAAACGCACCCCGCGCCAGCGCGTACGTGCCAAAACATACCGCCGCGCGCGATATTGCGCATAGAACCAGATCGGAATCACACCAATCACACTTGCAAGGTAACCAACGAAGGAGCTCTGAAAGAATGAAAAGCTCACAAACATTAGCAGCAGATTCACAATGCCGATGTAGAAGGTGAGGATCACTACTGCGATGAAGAAGCCTAACAGTTTCTCCAACGGATCACCTACATACTCCAACGGGTGCCCACCGGGGCGGATTGACGACCAATACCAACGTCGCAACCGCGTCTTCATCCAGAAGCGGTAAAACCCAAGCGTCAGAACAGTCCAGAACCCCGACTTCAGGGCGAGCCAGAAGAGAGCGGACCGGGAGCCCACAAACCAAACATCCATGCCCTGCTCCGGAACCGGCGGAGGTGCTACATCAGTTAAATTTGTTGTCACGCGGGAAGCCACGCGGCGCCATCCGGCCCGCACTTGCACGTTTTCCGGCCCATTCGTCCAGCGCAGTTTCAGTCCGTGTACGCCCAGCAGGATCAAGCCAGCTCAGGCCTTCGGATCTGACGAACGTCGTCGCATCCGACAAACCACCATCCTTATACTTTTGCAGCCGCACACCCTTGCCGCGGGCCATCTCTGGCAATTCCTCAATTCCGAATACCAGCACTTTGCGGTTTTCGCCCACTGTCGCGATGCAATCCCCTTTCACCGGCTTACAGACCAGCGCACGCACGTCGCCGCGCACGTTCAGCACCTGTCTGCCGGACCGCGTCTGGGCGACCACCTCGGCTTCGGGAACGATAAAGCCATCCCCCGCCGAAGAGGCGAGCAGCAGCTTCCCATCAGGACGGTGAATAAACAGATCAACGATTTGCACGTCATTGGGCAGATCAACGATCAATCGCAATGGCTCGCCCATTCCGCGTCCGCCAGGCAGGTTCGCACCCGAAATCGTATAGAAGCGCCCGTTACTGCCAAAGGCCAGCAGGCGATCCGTCGTTTCGGCATGGAATACAAACCGTGAGGTATCACCATCCTTGAATTTCAACTCGCGAGTCAAATCAATGTGGCCGGTCATCGCGCGGATCCAGCCCATCTCGGAGCAAACAACCGTGATCGGCTCACGGTCGATCATCGCTTCGAGCGGCACATCCTCTATCTCGCCCGCCTCCGCAAAGGTGGAGCGGCGCGCGCCCCCTGCATAGGCTTTACCGAACTGCTTTTTCGTCTCGCGCAGTTGATCGGCGATGCTGTCCCACTGCAGATGTTCGTTCTCTAGCAGATCCTCAAGACCTGCCCGCTCTTCCATCAACTCCGACTGCTCGCGCAGAAGCTCCAGCTCTTCGAGACGGCGCAAAGAACGCAGCCGCATGTTCAGGATCGCCTCAGCCTGGACTTCGGATAACTCACCCTCGCCCGCAAGCGGTGAGATATAATCCTTTTCGTCCATCGCACGGACGTGATCCTTGCTCCAATCCTCGCGCATCAGCGCGGCCTTGGGCTCATCATCATAGCGGATGATGTCGATGACGCGGTCGAGATTGAGAAACGCAACAATAAAGCCCTCAAGAACCTCTAACCGGTGGTCGATCTTCTCCATCCTGTGGCGCGAGCGGCGCTCGAGCACATCGCGGCGGTGATCCAGAAATGCGCGCAGCACTTCCTTCATCGAGCAGACCTTCGGTGTCACTCCGTCGATCAGCACATTCATATTGAGCGAGAAGCGGACCTCCAGATCGGAGTTACGGTACATCATCCCCATCAGCACTTCAGGGTCGACGTTTTTGCTGCGTGGTTCTAGCACCATGCGCAGATCTTCGGCACTTTCGTCGCGGACATCAGCAAGAATTGGTATTTTCTTGGTCTGGATGGCTTCAGCGATCTTCTCGATCAGCTTGGACTTTTGCACCTGATAGGGGATTTCGGTCACGACAATCTGCCATTGCCCGCGCCCTAGATCCTCGACCTCCCAGCGACACCGCAGGCGAAAGCCGCCCTTACCGGTCCTATAGGCCTGCGCGATATTCTCTTTGGGCTCGACAATAATACCACCCGTCGGAAAATCAGGGCCGGGAACAAAATTGAGCAAGGTGTCATCACGCGCATCAGGCGTTTTTATGAGGTGAATACAAGCGTCGCATAGCTCGGATATGTTATGAGGCGGAATATTTGTTGCCATGCCAACAGCAATACCGGTGGAGCCATTGGCGAGCAGGTTAGGAAACTGTGCAGGCAGCACCGATGGCTCGGTGAGGCGGCCATCATAGTTGTCGCGGAAGTCTACAACATTTTCGGACAACCCCTCAAGCATGGCCTCCGCAACTGCTGTCATGCGCGCTTCGGTATAGCGGCTCGCGGCTGGGTTATCACCGTCGATGTTGCCAAAGTTCCCCTGCCCGTCCACCAGCGGATAGCGGACGTTGAAGTCCTGCGCCAAACGCGCCATCGCATCGTAGATCGCGGCATCACCGTGAGGGTGGAAGTCACCCATCGTATCACCGCTGATCTTGGCAGACTTCAGGAATCCGCCTGTCGAATTCAACTTGAGTCTGCTCATCGCGTAGAGAATACGGCGGTGCACAGGCTTCAAACCGTCTCGCGCATCAGGCAGCGCACGATGCATGATCGTACTGAGCGCATAGGTCAAATAGCGATCCCCCAACGCGACACGAAGGGGTTCGGATGTTTCCTCAAAGCGAGGCGGCACGGGATTTTTTGTTTCTGACATGGCCGCTGTGTAACTGCGCAGGCGAGAGCCGACAAGCGTCTGGTTTGCGTTTTGCAAAAGCGCCACAGCATCCAACCAGTGACAATATCTGCGGCGTATCGGTAAATTTTTCCCCTAAAATAGAATCGCATTTACTGCTACACATCCATGTGTGAAGTCGTATATGGGCTTCGTTGTAATCCGGTGGAGCTGCCAAAATGAAAACCTTCATTCTTCTTACCTTTGGCTTTCTAGGCTTTGCTTTCTATCAAATGAGTGGCGGATCAGACTTTCAGCCAGCCAGCGCGCGTCTACAGGCGGCCCCTGATGAAGTATTGCTAACCGCGCAATCCGCCCCAGTCACGCGACCCTCCACAACGGTCGCCGGATCAACTGATACGATCACAAAAATCGACAGTACCCCCGACGTTACGCGCGTGGCTCTGAACCTCACAAACGTAGCCGAAGCCAATGAGACCGCGGCGCCTGAGCCCGCCAATACAGCCCGCATCATCGACAGTTCAGAAACTCCACAGATTATTTTGCCAAGCCTTATAGCAACAACAAACGACAGCAATCGGCCAGGCGTGGGTAATCTTGTAATAGACGGTGATGTGCGCACCGTTTCGGGAAACCGCGTCAACGTCCGCGGCGGCCCATCCACAAACTTTGGCGTTGTAAATAAACTGACCCGCGGTGACGAAGTGCGCATTCTTGAAGACAATGGCGATGGCTGGGTTCGGATGCAGCCTCTTGATGGCGGCGAAGCGGGCTGGATGGCCGATTTCTTGCTCACTTCGGGCTGATATCGCCGAGGGCAATTGCCAATTAGAAGAAAACAGCGCATTTGAGACCCCATACACCACTGGGGCCCATCGCATGAACAAACGTACAATCCTGATTACCGGCTGCTCTTCCGGCATCGGCTATGCGGCTGCATATGGTCTGCGTGAACGAGGCTGGCACGTATATGCCGCCTGCAGACAAGAGTTGGACTGTGCGCGTTTGAGAGACGAAGGCTTTGACAGCCCCCGTATCGACTACACTGATCCCGACAGCATCATCACGGCACTCGCCGATGTGCTCGAGGATACAGGTGGCACCCTTGATGCAGTATTCAACAACGGTGCCCATGCCACCCCCGGCGCGGTGGAGGACATTCCGACCCAAGCCCTGCGCGAAATATTCGAGGCCAATTTCTTTGGCTGGCACACACTCACCACGGCGATCATCCCTGTGATGCGCGCGCAGGGGCACGGGCGTATCATCCAATGCTCGTCGATCCTCGGCCACGTGGCAATGCCATGGCGCGGAGCTTACACAGCGACCAAATTTGCACTTGAGGGACTAACCGATACACTTCGCCTCGAAATGAAAGGGACCGGCGTTATCCCAATCCTGATAGAGCCCGGTCCGATTACGTCCAAAATCCGCGCCAATTCAATTCCCCATTTCGAGCGCTGGATCGACTGGGAAAGCTCGCCCCGCGCAGAGCAATACGAGACAGAGTTGGCGCAGCGGCTTTACGGTGACAACGCCCCTGACAAATATGAATTGCCCGCCGGTGCCGTGGTTAAAAAGCTGATCCACGCCCTTGAATCGCCACGCCCGCGCCCGCGCTATTACGTCACTAAACCTGCGCATTTGGGCGGCTTCATGCGCCGCATCCTGTCGACCCGTATGCTCGACCGTATGTTGAGCCGTTGAAAAAAAGTTGCAGAGGCGCACATGCCCGCTACATCGTCCAGCAGCACTAAAAGGGAGCTAATTTGTGGCCGATCCGTTTTTCATTTTGGTTGTAATCGCCGTATTGGCGGTCGTTGGAGTACTGGTGCTTGGCCTAGGCGGCTTTGCTGGCGGTGGTGCCTTTAACAAAGCAAACTCGAACAAACTCATGCGCTGGCGCATTATATTACAATTTATTGCCGTGATCCTGATTGTGATCTACGTCGCATTCTTCAAAGGATAAGCGCATGGTCGTCCTCAACAAAATCTACACACGCACCGGCGACAAAGGCGACACCGCGTTGGGCAACGGTGCCCGCGTGGCCAAACATGACGTTCGCGTCGAGGCTTACGGCACTTCCGACGAGCTAAACTGCTTTGTCGGGGTCGCCCGCCTTCACGCGACGGATGAGACAGACGAGGCATTGTCACGTATTCAGAATGACCTGTTCGATCTGGGTGCCGACCTGTGCCGCCCCGACATGGAGAAAGACGCGGAATCCGAATACCCGCCCCTGCGTATGATCGGAACACAGGTTGACCGCCTCGAAGCAGAAATCGATGTGATGAATGGCGTTCTGGAGCCGCTGCGCAGCTTCATCCTGCCCGGCGGCACCGAGCTTGCCGCACATCTGCACGTCTGTCGCACAGTCGCCCGCCGCGCTGAGCGCTTGGCGACTGAACTGGCTACTCAAGAAACAGTTAATGATGCGGCTGTACGATACCTCAACCGTCTGAGCGACTGGTTCTTTGTCGCGGCACGTGTTGCCAACAACGGTGGCAAGGATGACGTACTTTGGGTTCCGGGTGCAAACCGGTAATGTCTAGATCGACCGCGCAATAATGGTGCTTTGACGATTGAAAAAAGGATGTAACGTGACGTGCCCTCGTAAACATGCGGCGATTTTGCCCTGTTTTAGACTGGCTCGCTTCGCTAGACATAACACATATTTATTGACTGGCCCACTCAGGGTCTGAGTCGCAACTAGGGAGAAATCGCTCATGAAGGTGCTCGTACCTGTCAAACGCGTGATCGACTATAACGTAAAAGTGCGTGTAAAAGCGGACGGTTCCGGTGTCGATCTTGCCAACGTCAAAATGTCCATGAACCCGTTTGATGAAATTTCCGTCGAACAGGCGATCCGTCTGAAAGAAGCGGGTCAAGCGGATGAAATCGTCGTCGTCTCCATTGGCGTAAAGCAAGCGCAAGAGACCCTGCGCACAGCCCTCGCTATGGGTGCTGACCGCGCAATTCTTGTTGTCGCTTCCGAAGATGTGCACCACGACATTGAGCCGTTGACGGTTGCCAAAATTCTCAAGGGAATTGTTGACGAAGAACAGCCAGGTCTGGTGCTGTGTGGCAAGCAGGCGATTGACAATGATATGAACGCTACAGGACAGATGCTTTCGGCGCTACTGGGCTGGTCCCAAGCAACGTTTGCATCCGAACTCGCGGTAGAAGGCGACAAGGCAGTTGTAACACGCGAAGTGGACGGCGGCCTGCAAACCATAAAAGTCAACATGCCGACTGTTGTAACCGTTGATCTGCGCCTAAACGAGCCGCGCTATGCGAGCCTGCCGAACATTATGAAGGCTAAAAAGAAACCTTTGGACGAGAAAACCCCGGCCGATTATGGCGTAGAGGTCAAAAACCGTCTGGAAATCGTGAAAACTGTTGAGCCTGCCGCTCGTGCTGCAGGGATCAAGGTAGGCTCGGTCGACGAGCTTGTAGCGAAACTTAAAGAAGCGGGGGCCGTGTAATGGCTGTTCTACTCCTTGCAGAAGTTAACAATGGCGAATTGGCAATGGACGCCACGGCAAAAGCCGTGACTGCCGCCAAGCAGTTGGGTGATGTGGTCGTACTGGCTTGTGGTAGCTCCGCTGCCGCAGCAGGTGAAGCCGCCGCCAAGATTGATGGTGTATCGAAGGTTCTTGTGGCCGAAGATGCAACTCTTGGTCACCGGATGGCGGAAGCGACAGCAGCCTTGATCGTATCACTCGCTGGTGATTACGATCATATCGTTGCACCCTCCACTACGGATGCGAAAAACGTAATGGCGCGTGTTGCCGGCCTGCTCGATGTCATGATCATCTCCGATGCCACCGCCGTTATTGATGCCGACACTTTCGAGCGTCCGATTTACGCGGGCAACGCAATGCAGACCGTAAAATCTTCGGATGCCAAAAAAGTAATTACTTTTCGCACATCTACATTCGATGCTGCTGGCGAAGGTGGCTCGGCCACAATCGAGACTGTGTCCGCTGCAGCAAATCCAGGCCTGTCGGAGTGGGTCGAAGACAAAGTCGCCGCAAGCGATCGCCCTGAGCTGACCTCGGCTGGGATAGTCGTATCCGGCGGTCGCGGTGTAGGATCTGAAGAGCAGTTCAAGATGATCGAAAACCTTGCGGACAAGTTGGGTGCTGCTGTTGGCGCTTCCCGCGCTGCGGTAGATTCCGGTTACGCACCAAACGACTGGCAGGTCGGCCAGACCGGTAAAGTTGTAGCACCTGATCTGTATATTGCTGTCGGCATTTCTGGCGCGATCCAGCACCTCGCCGGTATGAAAGACAGCAAAATCATCGTTGCGATAAATAAAGACGAAGAAGCGCCGATTTTTCAGGTGGCTGATTACGGTCTCGTTGCCGACCTCTTTGAGGCCGTGCCAGATTTGATCGAAAAGCTCTGAATACAGGGCCTTTTGGCACCAACAACAAAAGGCCTGCCAGCGCGGCAGGCCTTTTGCGTTTTCTACAGCAGACGATCCAGCACAGGGCGCAGTGCCTGTGCTGCATCTGCATGCACATGCGGCTGAGGCACCCCTCTCGCAGCGTCTTCCTCGTGGAGGCCGAATACCATGCCCTGACTTCGGAAAGGGTCCCTCTGCGGGCCCGATGGTACATCGACAAAGGCACTGACCGATGGCAACAGCCGATCAATCATATCGTCGGTGATTAACAAGGGTCCATGCCCCTGCGCTGAAGGGCTCTCGCCCCCTATGCGTAGCAAGATTACCTCGCTGGACAATTGAACCAGCAACCGCCGCATGCGACGAACCCATGTTTTTTGCAAAATCTGCCGCACGTTGCCAAAACGCGCCGAATCTGTTCGGCACAAATGGCGGAGCATATGGTGCGTAAACGTAAAGTCAGAGAAATCTACATCAGGGTACAATGCCATCAGCGGCGCGCTTGCACGCAAAAACCGGTCATTGCGTCGCGGATGCACACTGTACAAGGGGTTTGTCATGTTGGCGGCCCCCAGCACCTCCACCACGATGACATGGGCCTGCTTTGCGGCCTCAATCACGACTAAGTCCTTGGCGAAAACGTCCAGCCCTGCGTTAACCTGCCCAAAGTTTACAGACGTCACCCCCGTCATATGCTCAACACGCAAGGGATAGGGCTGCTCGATAAACTTTCCGAAAGTCGCTGTGCCTCCCAAAAATGCGACGTACGGCGGCGTAAGCGTCCTCAACGGTCCACGAAATGTAAGTTTTGACGTACCGTACCGGCACGGCAAATAGTCCAGGGCCCCTGGCCCCAGTATATCATAGGTCATAATGCCCACCCTTTTATCTCACCCGAAGCGACTATGGATGGCGCGTTCTTACGATTCGCTTAAAGAGTGGATTTAGGAAAGTTTTTCAACGGTCGCAGGCCTTGCGGCAGGGCAACACTCCGCCGTAAGCTGCGCCAAAGCAATCGGGGGGAGAACATCCATGGCTATCCAGACAATCGGTATCGTTGGCGCGGGCCAGATGGGCAACGGGATCGCCCATGTGATTTCTTTGGCAGGCTATGATGTCATGCTCAACGACATCAGCGAAGACGCACTGGCCGCTGCGATGGAGATCATGCGGGGCAACATGTCCCGTCAGGTTGGGCGTGGCAAGATCGCCGAAGCCGATATGGAATCCGCCCTCGGCAGAATTAAAACAACGACCGCACTCAAGGATCTGGGGCCATCTGATCTGATTATCGAAGCTGCGACAGAACGGGAAACCGTAAAACAAGCCATTTTCGAGGATCTGCTGCCACATCTGAAACCCGAAACCATCCTTACTTCAAACACCTCGTCCATTTCGATCACCCGTTTAGCCAGCCGCACGGATCGACCCGAAAAGTTCATGGGCTTTCATTTTATGAACCCGGTTCCGGTAATGCAGCTTGTCGAACTAATCCGCGGGATTGCCACAGACGAGCCTACGTTTGCGGCCTGTAAGGAAGTGGTAGACCGCCTGAATAAAACTGCTGCCTCCGCCGAGGACTTTCCGGCATTTATCGTCAACCGTATCCTGATGCCGATGATCAACGAGGCGGTATATACGCTCTATGAAGGGGTCGGAAATGTCCAATCTATCGACAGCTCGCTCAAGCTGGGCGCAAACCACCCGATGGGACCATTAGAGCTGGCCGATTTTATCGGGCTGGATACTTGCCTCGCGATTATGAATGTTCTGCATGACGGGTTGGCTGACACAAAATATCGGCCTTGCCCCCTGCTCACCAAATACGTCGAGGCGGGCTGGTTGGGGCGCAAAACACAACGCGGGTTTTATGATTATCGCGGTGAGGTACCTGTGCCAACCCGCTAAAGACAGGTGGGCAGCAGCAGGAGATCTAGTCAGCTAATTGCGGGATAGACACCCCAGATTGGAATAACGGATCAGATATCAAGGGCAAGTGTGTGTAAACGCAGCCATTCCATAAATCCGCGTGGGTCATCAACGCGGGCATCAATTTCCGATTGGGCAATGGGTGCGCCGACGATTGGCGCTTGCGGCTTGTTGCAGCTATGGACAACTTCATGCAGCAAAAGACCCTGCCGCAACATCGGCGACAGTTGATTGGCAATCTGATATGCACGGCTGTTCTGGCCCGGAAATTTGATAGGCACAACCTGCGCGCCAGAGCGGCGGATCATCTTGGCTGTAAACACATTCCATTCTGCCTCAATCGCAGGGCCCCACCACGTCTCGGAGGCCGCTACCACGCCTGACGGAAACAGCGCCACGACGCCACCCTCCTTGAGATGTTTCATTGCCTTGGCGCGCATCTCGACACCTTTGCGTTGCGCATCTGGGTCATGCGGGAATGGCACAGGGATCATGTAGCTCCCTGCCACCTCGTCAATTGAAGTCAGCAGCGAACGGGTCAGAATTCTATAATCGGGGCGTACTCGGCCGATCAGATCGGCAAAAATCATCCCGTCCACCATTCCGTGCGGATGGTTGGCGACCACAATTACAGGTCCAGTTTTGGGGATAAGGTCCAGCTGCTCCTGAGGAGTCGTCAGATCAATGCCCATCGTATCCAACGCAGCACGCCAGAACTCCTGACCACCGGGCGCACCGCGCTTCTCGAACTTGCGGATCATATGCAAAATCCGGAGCTTCCCCGTGAACAACTCCATCACTGAAATCATCCGTGATTTCCATGGATTCTGAAACGTCGATGCATAGGAGAGGCTACGGCGATCGTACTTGGCAAAGTTTATCGGCTCTGCCTGTGCATCAGGTTGATCGTGAGACCCAATAGATTGGATTTTCTCTGTCACCTGTACACCCTTACACACCCTCGAATGCGCGAGGTAACTACATACCCTCGCCGAATTTGTCAGCCACCAAAGATGTCAGCGCACTGGCAAGTGCATCTGCATCAGCGCCGGACGTTTCAATTTCAATAAAGCTTCCCTTGGCTGCTGCCAACATTAAAAGCCCCATGATGCTGTCGCCTGACGCGTTCATACCATCTTTCGTGACTTCGGCGCTCGCATCGAATCCTTCGACGACTTCGACCAGTTTCGCCGAAGCCCGCGCATGCAGACCCTTTTCGTTTACAATTTCGAGCTTAATAATGGTCATCGGGCCGCCTTGTTATTCTGTACTGATGTTCTGGGCATCAATATATTTCTTGCCCGCCTCAAGGGCAGCACGCACCGCTTCGGGAACGGTCTTGTGGCGACTTTTGGCCAGTTTAATCAGCATGGGCAAATTTGCGCCGTATACGATCCGGCGCCCAGCAGGCTGGCAAGCGCGCAAGCTCAGGTTCGAGGGCGAGCCGCCGAATAGGTCAGTCACAACAACAACGCCCTGCCCCGTGTCCACAGCGTCCGCCGCTTCGCATATCTCGGCTTGTTTGGCAGAGCGGTCGTGATCGGCACGTATCTCTATCGCACGCACACCGTTTTGCGAGCCCACGACATGCTCGATCGCTGCGAGATATTCGCTGGCCAGCCCGCCATGTGCTACAATCACAATTCCAATCACGTGTCGTGCGCCCCTGTTCGCTGCCGCGCGCTAAGTTCTCTGTGCCTTATTGACACTTGCCAACCGGCTTCCGCAAGGCGCAAAGCGTGACTCTCCGCGAGGGTAACGGAGCGGTGTTGCCCACCTGTACAGCCAAACGCGATGGAAAAATGGCTTTTCCCCTCTTCACGGCAGGCCGGCAGGATAAGCAAGCTCAGGTCAAATATCTTTTGCGCGAAGTCGGCATATCGGGGATCGCTCGCAACATGCTCAGCAACGCGGGCATCCGTTCCATTGAGGGCGCGCAACTCCGGCTCCCAGTAGGGGTTTTTAAGAAAGCGGCAATCATAGACCATATCGACAGATCGCGGCAAACCGCGCTTATACGAAAATGATTGTACCGTTACCGATAGGTGGCGTTTGCCTCCTGGCGCAAACCAATGCTCCACCTCCGCACGTAATTCATGTACATTCAGATCCGTTGTATCAATCAAAACGTCGGCGCGGGCGCGCAACGGCGCCAACAGGTCCTGCTCTGCCTGAATACCCTCAGCGGGCCGGTCGGCAGGAGCCATAGGATGGCGACGCCTTGTCTCAGAGAACCGGCGCAATAAAACATCTGTCCCACAATCCAAAAAGAGCATTTCTGCGATCACACCAGGGCGCATTGCGAGTCGCCCCAACAGATCAATCACTGTATTGGTCGAAAAGTCGCGGTTCCGCGCATCAATGCCGAGGGCGAGCGGGCGGGCCTGCTCCGCCTCGTCAAACAGCACTGGCAACAGCCGCATCGGCAGATTGTCGATCACCTCAAAGCCTGCATCCTCCAGCACATTCAATGCCGAAGAACGCCCAGCGCCCGAAGGGCCGGTGACAAATACAATTCTGCGGCGTCTGGGGTCGGTGTCGTTCATAGTGCCTCAATCCTGATAGCGCTAAGATAGGCATAAATCGCGGCGGGAAAATAGGGTGCGTCAACCTTGTGCAGGCACGGCAGCTCTATGGCCAGAAAAGTTGCCGTGTGAGGCTGCGGCAGGCGCGCTGTCTCAATGCTCCCCATCTCGACTACAAGAGCGAGTTCAACCGCCTCGACGTATTGCAATGACAAAAGACCCACCCCCCTTGCCTCGATCAGTCCGGCAATGGCGTTGGGGACAGACGCTTGCAATCGGCCATTGTGTACGACAACGACCGTGCGGTCATCTGCAACCAGATTTGCGCCATTCGCGATCAGTTGAAGTGCCAAGGCCGATTTTCCGCTGTTCGACGGACCAGTAATCAAAACGCCTTTTCCAGCCACGCTGACACAGGTCGCATGCACAGTAGTTATTTTTTCAACCATCAATCAGATCGGAAGCCCCACCACAAAGCGCGCGCCAAGTGGGTCAGAGGTAATATCGGCTTCGGTCGGGCGGATATTTTCAGCCCAGATAACGCCGGCATGTGCTTCGACGATCTGCTTTGAAATCGCCAGGCCAAGGCCTGAGTTATTACCAAAATGCTCTTCCGGGCGCTGGGAATAAAAGCGTTTGAAGATTTTAGATAGTGCTTGATCAGGAATTCCGGGGCCCGTGTCCTCAATCACGATCAGCACGCGGTTTTCACGTTTACGCGCCCATACACGGATCGCGTCACCGTCCTCGCAGAACGAGATCGCGTTCGTAATCAGATTTACAAACACCTGCGCTAGCCGCGCCTCTAGTCCCTGAACGATGATCGGCGTGTCGGGCAAATCTACAATAAAATCGATACCTTTGCTTTTGGCATCTTCGCCAAGGTACTGGCCGAGATTGCCGAGCATGGTCATCAGATTGAACGGCTCTTCTTCTTCTTTGACCAGCTCGCTGTCCAGCCTCGAAGCATTGGAGATATCACTTACCAGCCGGTCCAGACGGCGCACATCGTGGTCAATAACATCCAGCAATTTATTCCGCTGATCCTCGCGCTTTATCATCCGCAGCGTGCCAACGGCAGAGCGTAGCGAAGCAAGGGGGTTCTTGATCTCGTGGGCGACATCGGCCGCAAATTGTTCGTTTCCCTCGATCCGGTTATAGAGCGCGGACACCATGCCGCGTAACGCGCCAGAAAGACGGCCGATCTCGTCCGGGCGGGCCGTTAGATCGGGGATACGAATACGGCCAGGGTTCATCTTGCGCGCATCCTTGTCGCGGCCCAACTCGGCTGCAGCTGCGAGATCGGCCAGAGGGTTGGCGATGGTGGAGGCCAACACAAGGCTCAGGCCGATAGACACAAGCGTAGCTATAATAAACATCTGCAGTACCCGCTCGCGCTCTCCGCGCACAAGCCGGTCGATTTCGCCGCTGGCACTGGCGATCGCGACAACCCCCACGGCCAATCCGCTTTGCTCGATAGGGGTGGCGACGGCCAGCCGTGTCGCACCAGCGCCATCGCGATCTTCCTTGATTTGCGCACCGGTGGTCAGCGCATCAGCCACAACTGGCTTCAGCCTTTCCTCGATAGCAACGGGCTCCGGAACAGTTCGCAATGGTGACGACACGACCCCCCATAACCAGCTCAAACTGTCCGTCAGAACAGTATTTTGCCCCCGCCCTTCACCACGTCCGGACGCGACTCCATCACTTGCGGCCTCGAATTCAGAAATCAGCGCGCCACCGGCATCGAAAACAAACACCTGAATACCGCTGCGCAGGTCAAGACCGGCGAGCGTTTTACCGATATCTACACCCTCGCCTACAGACAGATCGACAGCTTGCCCTTCGGGCAGTTGCGCCTCGATCACGTCGGCGATCAGTTCCGCCTCGGACACAAGCGAGGCCGCGCGCTGTACAGCAAGACTTTCTCGTGACGAATTGAGATAGAGAATTCCCGCAACCAACACGTTCAATGCAATCAGATTGAACGTGATGATCTTCCGAGTGAGCGGTGACGCACGCAATGAAAAAAGGCCCCGCCGCTCGCGGCGCGCCCTGATTTCGTTGGGTGCAGCACTGTCTGGCGTGACCCAATCATCACCCAGAACAACATCACCATCGCCTTTTGCGGGGATCAGGTCGCGCACAAAGTTCCTCTCAACAATCGCCATCGCTCGGTATTAATCTTCGTTATATCTGTAACCGATACCGTAGAGCGTCTCAATCGCCGAGAACTCATCGTCCGCTGTCCGCATTTTCTTGCGCAGACGCTTGATGTGACTGTCGATCGTGCGGTCATCGACATAGACCTGATCATCGTAAGCGACATCCATCAACTGGTCGCGCGACTTCACAAAACCGGGTCGCTGCGCGAGTGCTTGCAACAGCAAAAACTCGGTGACGGTCAGGGATACATCCTTGCCCTTCCAGCTTACGGCGTGACGCAACGGGTCCATCCGCAGATCGCCGCGTTCGATTACTTTGGTCTCTTCGGTATCGCCAACCTCATCAGTGGCCACAGCATCCTGACGGCGCAACAGCGCGCGAATACGTTCCACAAGCAGCCGCTGAGAAAACGGCTTTTTCACATAGTCGTCAGCACCCATCCGCAGGCCGAGGACCTCATCGATCTCATCATCCTTGGACGTAAGAAAAATGACCGGCATGGCTGATTTCTGACGCAACCGCTGTAGCAGGTCCATCCCGTCCATGCGCGGCATTTTGATATCAAGAACCGCCATATCCGGCATCCGCTTATTGAAAGCGTCCAACGCGGCCTGACCGTCATTATATGTTTCGACCTCGAAACCCTCGGCTTCAAGAGTCATAGAGACGGACGTCAGGATATTCCTGTCGTCATCCACCAATGCAATTTTAGACACTGCCTGTTTCCTTATGCTGCTCAATGTATTTTTATTTTTTCCAACAGTGATCACTCCTTTTGCTGTCGAATCAATACCTAAGTACGAATCAGTCGGTCATTGAGCCCTATTTCAGCCATAATTTGTTTCGGAATGGCTAAATTGCCTCACATTGCTGCCTCAACTCCAAAAATGCCCTCATGCCTACTCAAGATATCTCCGACGGCCCCACCGCAGGAGTACCATTCAGGCGACGGTTGGCCCATTTGGCAACGTGGTGGCGCTAACTATACAAACGCGACTGTTCAATGCGCAAATCATCGTGCTATGAGGCCGTCATTCCACTTATGCCTGTGTGCTTTTTGGCCCGGCATTTCAAATTATCGGGCATTCCCCATTATACTGCGACATCGCGCGCAGGTCCAAAGGAGAGATATATGCAAACTGGACGGGTAAACCCGAACTTCAGCCTAGACGATCAAGGGATCACCGGGCTTGGCAATGTGTATTACAACTTGATGGAGCCTGCCTTGATCGAGACTGCGCTCAAACGCAACGAAGGCGCGTTGGGCAAAGGGGGCGCTTTCCTTGTCACCACTGGCAAGTTTACGGGCCGCTCGCCCAAGGACAAGCACGTGGTGATGAGCCCGAGCGTGAAAGACACCATCTGGTGGGAAAACAATGCCGAAATGTCGGAAGCGGGCTTTGATGCGCTTTACACTGACATGCTCAAGCATATGGAAGGCGGCGACTATTTCGTTCAGGATCTCGTCGGCGGTGCCGATCCAAAGCATGCGATTAACGTGCGCTTTGTCACCGAGCTGGCATGGCACGGTCTGTTTATCCGCCACATGATGCGTCGCCCCGACCGTGATCAGCTGGACGATTATCTGGCGGATTTCACCGTCATCAACTGCCCCAGCTTCAAAGCGGATCCCGAAAAGCACAACTGCCGGACAGACACCGTCATCGCGATGAATTTCGACCGCAAGCTGATCCTGATCGGCGGCACGGAGTATGCAGGCGAAAACAAAAAATCCGTATTTTCCTTGCTCAACTACCTGCTGCCGGAAAAGGGGGTTATGCCGATGCATTGCTCGGCCAACCACGCCATTGGCAACCCTGTCGATACCGCCATCTTCTTTGGCCTTTCGGGCACCGGCAAAACCACCCTCTCTGCTGATCCCTCCCGCACACTAATCGGCGACGACGAGCATGGCTGGTCAGACACGGGTACCTTTAACTTCGAAGGCGGATGTTACGCCAAAACCATCAATCTCAGCGCCGATGCAGAGCCTGAAATTTACGCCACGACTGAGAAGTTCGGCACTGTGATCGAAAATATGGTCTACGACGAAGAGACAAAAGACCTCGATTTCGACGATGACAGCCTGACCGCAAATATGCGCTGCGCATATCCGCTTCACTACATCTCGAATGCCAGCAAAAAAGCTGTCGGCGGGCACCCAAAGAACATCATCATGCTAACATGTGATGCGTTTGGCACCCTGCCGCCGATAGCGCGCCTGACACCGGCGCAGGCGATGTATCACTTCCTGTCGGGCTTCACTTCCAAAGTGGCAGGCACAGAACGCGGCGTGACCGAGCCGGAGCCCACATTCTCTACCTGTTTTGGTGCGCCGTTCATGCCACGCCGTCCCGAAGTCTATGGCAATCTGCTGCGCGAGAAAATTGCACAGCACGGTGCGACCTGCTGGTTGGTGAACACTGGCTGGACGGGCGGTGCTTATGGCACAGGATCGCGCATGCCGATCCGCGCCACACGCGCACTGCTGACCGCCGCCCTCGATGGATCGCTCACGGAGGGTAAATTCCGCACCGACGAAAACTTCGGCTTCGATGTTCCGGTTTCCGTTGAAGGCGTCGCTGATATTTTGCTTGATCCGCGCCGGACATGGGACAACCCAGAGGCATACGACCGTCAGGTTGCCAAACTGGTTGCAATGTTTGCCGCCAATTTCGAGCAGTATATGCCCCATATCGACGACGACGTAAAAGCAGCGGTTATCCGCTAAGCTTTTTACAGTTGATAAAGAATAAGGGCCGCCGCATCCAGTTACGGCGGCCCTTTCCGTTAAAAACCCCTTAAAAATTTAGTGATCTAGGCGGCCAAAGCGACAAAATCCTGCACAGGCAAATTGAGCACATAATGAAGATCATCGCGGTCCATATGGAGCATGAAGCCTTCCACCGGCACATCGTCACCGCGCAGATACCAGCGCAATGCGCCGGGCTGGGTATGCATATAGCCCCCCTGCTCTGCCAGTCCGCGCATCGCTGTTGCCTTTACCATAAACGCCATGATGTGATCGGGATCCCAGTGCTGGATTGCCTGGACAAAAGCATACCTACCAAGAACACTTGAGAGGCTACGTCCGCGCAAACCGTTGTTTCCCGGCGCAATCCAGTACTCCCCTTGATAGGCACAGGTACCACGCATCCGTTTAGCCGATGGACCGGCCCGAAAGCGTGACCGTTCCAGATCGAGGTCGACGCCAGAAGGGGGAAACTCGCGGAAGCGCTGGGTGAAATATTCGCCAACGCTCAGCCCATCGAGATCCAGCATGCGCAGCGCCTGTGTGTGCATAATCTGGCCCTGCTCTGTCCGCCCAACAATCCAGAATGCATTTTCAGCTGTCATTTCATGCAAATCAGGATCAAAGGGTGCGCCTAGAGTATGATTTGGCCGCGCCTGCGCCAAAAGCGTACGGTAGACTTCAAAATCATAACCGACTTCCAGATTTACGCCGTGTGTCTGGAAAATATCCGTACTATTTGCAACAAATCTGTCGCTCGCATTCATGGTAAGTAATGTCATCGAGAATCCCCTTTCGCTTCCGATACCCATAAGGGTACCTGAAAAAGCGGAAAAAAAATCCCAATTCCGACTATAGGTTGAAATCGACCTTCGCTCTAGGGGGAAGTTGCGTAAGAACATCATCACTTACGCCTAAAATTTTCACATCGTACGCACGATCGACCACCGAAATGACCGCCGGTGAATTATCCGGCATCCGCACTCCCATCATCAACCGGTCGAAAATGATGGCGGTTGGTGCACCTTCGCCTTCAGCTGCTGTCTGGACCATTACTTGGTCGACGCGGACGCCACCGGTTGTCGCGGCATCGCGAAAAGGTCGATCAGAAAGCGATGCAAATGCTTGACCACCCTGAAAGCTCCCCAAGTTGCGACCGACACTGCTACGCGCCTGTGCCCAGCCGTACCAGTTGGAGTAAAACGATTCCTCGCCAACCTCGGTGCAAATCCATCCTTCGGAGTTTTCACGGTATGCCAGAAGATATGGCCTGACGTCGGACATATGATGGCTCTCGAGCATGCCCTCACTCAAACTCCACGCCTTAATCGCCGCCCGTAGGAGATCGGACTCGCCCTGCCAAACACAGCTGATGGGCAATTGTTGTTGATAATAGAGAGAGCCGGTATCACTCTCGAATGCAAACCTGAGCATCCCGCCGACATGCTGGAACGCGCCGTCATACCAGATCTTGGCCTGATCGAGCACCGTCTGGGCAGACTCGAGCGAGCGCTCCCCCAAAGCGCTCAACACATAGCGCCGCTGCTCTACTTCGAAGAGCTTACCGCCCATCGCCTCTTCCAGCTGCGCGATATGTCTTTTGACCGTCTGGCGTGTACTGCCTAACTCTTCAACAGCTTGACTGAGGTTAAGTGTACGCGCCAGCGCTGTGAACGAGCGCATCATTTCGAATAACAATGCAGGCGTTTCGCGTGCAACAGGCGCATGTGCCAGAATTTGTAAATTTTCACCCATGAACCTGATAAGTATGCAAATCACCCGTCAATGCAACATAAATCACCCATCAACGGGTGAAATATACACACCCTTTGATCTAAAAATATTCCAAATTTAATTAAATCTATCCAGTTGATCCAAAGGGCATATTTTCAGAGAGTTCCAAGCACACAACCAGAGGTATCGAATAGTGGCCCATCCCGTTGACGTACATGTAGGGCGCAAGCTCAAAGAAATCCGCACTCTGCGACGCTACTCGCAGACTGACGTAGCAAACAAACTGAAGCTTTCTTTCCAGCAGATTCAGAAATATGAGATCGGCTCTAACCGTATCGCAGCCAGTCGACTGTTCGAGCTTACGCAGATCTTTGAGGTCTCTCCTGCTTATTTCTTTGAGGGCCTAAATGGTGGATCGTACGATGACGTCAGCCCCTGTATTCCGCAAAGTGCGATCGTTACCGCGCTTGATGCGATCAAGGACGAAACCGTCAAATCCCGGATCGTCACCTTTATTGAAGATGCCTCCGGCGTGCGTGTAGCGCAGCAGGGCTGATCAACCGAAAGCAGCACGCCGCACAAGGTTTAGCCCTGCCACCAACAGCACACATAGCGTCGCGCGCCGGAACATAACCTGATCGATCCGGTCCATCACCCGCATCCCCAACCGCACGCCAATAAAGGCGGGGAGCACCATCGCAACCGAAAATGCAATCGTGTCAGCGCGCAAAACGCCC
Source organism: Sulfitobacter guttiformis (assembly GCF_003610455.1). Taxonomy (NCBI): domain Bacteria; kingdom Pseudomonadati; phylum Pseudomonadota; class Alphaproteobacteria; order Rhodobacterales; family Roseobacteraceae; genus Sulfitobacter; species Sulfitobacter guttiformis. The sequence goes on from NZ_RAQK01000001.1 coordinate 1,124,154, forward strand.
GATGCTACATGCGCCACCAGCAGGGCAACAGCCCCCAGACCATAGATCACGCCCTGAACACGCATCTGGTCCTGCTTTGGTGTATTAAGGGCAGTGAGGTATGCGACTGTGGGCGGCCCCCAAATACCCGATATACCACCAAGACCCCCAGCAACTGCACCTGCGGCGACTTCAACCACCGTGCTTCGGCGTGGCAAAATGATTTGGTAACCAGCCAACTGAAGTGCCGCAAAGAAGGTAACTGGCACGCCGATCACTGCCATCATAAGTTGGTCGGGAAATATACGCACCAGTTGCGCGGTGGTCAGCAATGCCACACACCCGACACCCAAAAAGATCTTGAATGCCACCGTTGATTGCACCGCTGCATGCACGCCCTGCCTAAGGGCCTGCTGCACATTTGTGATCAATGTTGGAAGAATCAGTCCTGCAAGTGCAAGTTCGGCAGACATAAAGGTCGTTAAACCTGATACAAAGACGAGAGGCATGGCGAATCCCACCACGCCCTTCACGAATCCGGCAATCACAGCGATCATTGCTGCAATAACAAGTTCGGAGGGTGATAAAAGTGGGAAAAGCGTGTCCATGGCCCTACATACCAAACCGGTTAGCGGGCGTAAGGAAATTCGGCGGCGAAATTTTCGACCATATTGCCGCAGCGAAACGTATGTTTGTTGCGCTGCACCTGCAAAGAGCTTAAGCGGGGCGCTAAGAGAAAAAGGATGATGATAGATGGCACATGACGGACAACTGAATATGGAGGCCCCAGTCCTCCTTGATGATCTCCTTGCGCTGACAGCAGCAGCAGTAGGCCCCGTTGAGGCAATTTTGACCCGCGCAACCGAGAGTGTGCGCACAATGGTGACTGACGCTGGGCGCGTATCCAACGCTCTCGTCGAGCAGAACCAGACTGCCGCGCACGGCCTTGCGTGGCTCGCCACTTACGCCCAGTCCTTGCGCCAGATGCAGTCATGGGCCGAGCGGATGAAATCCGAAGGCAAGTTCGGCGAGACCGAAGCCCTGATCCATCAGATCGCCTTTGGCGAGTACCTATGGCAGATCTATGGCGGCATCCAGATGAACCAGGGAGAGATCGTGCGCCTCCAAGACCTCGGTCTTGGTCAGGAAGACCAGCGCGGCATGATGGCCCCTGCGATCCAGTCCCTGACACAGCATGGCAATACGCAAGCGGCCCGAACAAGGCTCGTCGAGCTTATGCAGGAACAGTCTGCAAACGTCACTGTCGGTGCATCCGGCCTTGATGACGAGCTCGAGATGATCCGTGAACAATTCCGCCGCTATGCCGTCGAAAAGGTTGAGCCATTTGCCCATGAATGGCACCTCAAGGATGAGCTTATTCCGATGGAGATCATCGGGGAACTTGCCGAAATGGGCGTGTTCGGCCTCACTATTCCCGAAGAATATGGCGGCCTCGGCCTTTCAAAGGCTTCTATGTGTGTGGTCTCCGAAGAGCTGTCGCGCGGCTACATCGGCGTAGGCTCGCTCGCCACTCGCTCAGAAATTGCTGCAGAGCTTATTATCGCTGGCGGCACAGAGGAGCAGAAACAAAAATGGCTGCCCCGCCTCGCGTCGGCAGAAACCCTGCCCACGGCAGTCTTTACCGAACCCAACACTGGATCAGACCTTGGCAGCCTGCGCACACGCGCTGTCAAAGAGGGTGACGTTTACAAGGTGACGGGCAATAAAACGTGGATCACCCACGCGACACGCACGCAAATCATGACCCTGCTGGCACGCACAGATCCCAACACGACAGACTACAAAGGTTTGTCGATGTTCCTCGCAGAGAAGACCCCCGGCACGGAGGAAAACCCTTTCCCAACGGATGGTATGACCGGTGGCGAAATCGAAGTGCTAGGCTACCGCGGCATGAAGGAATACGAGCTGGCCTTTGACGGCTTTGAAGTCAAGGAAGAGAACCTTCTGGGCGGCGAAGAGGGAAAGGGCTTTAAACAGCTGATGGAGACGTTTGAAAGCGCGCGCATCCAGACCGCAGCCCGCGCCATCGGTGTCGCACAATCCGCCCTCGACATATCGATGCAATACGCGATTGATCGTAAGCAGTTCGGGAAGTCCCTGATTAACTTCCCCCGTGTATCCAGCAAGCTGGCGATGATGGCCGTCGAAATCATGGTGGCTCGCCAACTGACCTACTTCTCGGCCTTTGAGAAGGACGAGGGTCGCCGCTGCGACGTCGAAGCGGGCATGGCAAAGCTTCTTGGCGCCCGCGTGGCGTGGGCCGCTGCTGACAACGGCCTGCAAATCCATGGCGGCAACGGCTTCGCGCTCGAATACAAGATAAGCCGCGTGCTGTGTGATGCCCGAATCCTCAACATCTTCGAGGGAGCTGCCGAAATTCAGGCACAAGTCATCGCGCGCCGTATCTTGGGCTAAGCCTGTTGCGCTAAACTTCGCCTAAACACCACGGGGCGCACTCTTGCAGCGCGCCCCGCCTCCCGCTACCTGATCAGATATGACCAGCACCCGCCTCTCTCCCGAGATATGGATCACCGCAGGCTATGATGCGCTTTGTGATGGTGGCCCCACTGCCCTCGCAGCAGAGGCTATGGCGCGTCGACTTACCACAACTAAGGGGTCGTTCTACTGGCATTTCAAAGATGTTCCCGCATATCACGCCGCCCTTGTGCATCACTGGCAAGCCGCAGCGCTGGCTGACGTTTTAGCCTGCCTTGAAGAAACCGGAGCGCCTGACAAACGCTTGCGCAACTTCGGCAAAAGCATTCTAGCCTCCAAGACCGAGACGGCCCTGCGCGCTTGGGCCAATTCCGATCCCTCCGTTGCCAAAAGCATGGCCTATGTGGATGAAAAGCGGCTGGCCTACATACAACACTTGCTCGACACCTTTGGCCTTCGCAATCCCGCGTTTTCACAGGCAATTCTCGCCGCTCTTATCGGCCTGCCGCAAATAAAGATCCACCCGGCAGATTCACACGCAGGGTTTGAAGCGCTTGTTGACACCATATTGGCCCTGACATGAAAAAACTGCTGTTGCTTTCGACCCTGCTCACCGTTCTTGTTGCATGCCGCAGTGACGAAACCGTGCGCGCTTACGGTGCGGGCGATCGCATCTGGACGCTCAAGCTACTCAATGATGTCCCATTCCCTGCAACCGCAACGCTCACTTTTCCCAAAACCGGCGAGATCGCAGGTCAGGGGCCATGCAATCGCTATTTCGGCGCTATGAAAGTCCCCTATCCTTGGTTTGACGCTGGCCCAATCGGCAGCACGCGCATGGCCTGTCCTGATTTCGAGGCAGAAACCGCGTTCCTGCAAGCATTGGAAGCAGCAACTCTCTCCGATGTGCTGGGAGATACACTGATCCTGTCCAATACCGAAGGGCTGGAAATGGTTTTTAAAGCGACCGACTGAACGCCTCTACGAACCGCGCACGGGCTTGCGGCAGCGGCTTGCCTCCCAGATCGGCGGCTAAATGTTCGGACAAAAAATACCCCGTGGTCCGGAATGCCTGTACAATTTCTGCATCATCCGCCCCACCCAAGCCGCGCAGGACATCGGGAAGCGGCAGCAACCTATCGACCCACTCACCCGCACCTATTCGGGATACAGCACGCCCTGACTTGGGCGAAACATAAGCCAAGTCATCGGTCGCACCTGTCACCGCACAGGAGCTCAGATCAAGGCCGTATCCCAACTCTTCCAGCAGGCTTATCTCCCACTGCAAATAGGCAAGCGGCCAAACGTCGGATTGTCCCAACAAATCCAACAGGGCTTCCGTCCGGTGATAAAGCGGCAGATGTACCTCCCGCTCCGGCACGCAAAACCCGATCAATCCCGTAACGGCGTTCAGCCCCGCAAGCGCCAACCGGTCGCCCATCGCCACCGCTGCGCGACTACGCACAGGCTCAACGGTAAAGGAACCGATGTGATCCTCGAGCCGCGCCCGCCATACCAGATCCAATTGCGCCCCGGGCTGTAGCACCGGCGCAATCTTGCGGCTGGTCCCACCGCGTACCACACCTGCATGCCGTCCCTGAGTAGGTGTAAAAACCTCGATGATCGCCGAGGTTTCTCCATGGCGGCGCGAACTGAGGAGTATTCCCTGATCACGCCATTCCACTATGTCAGACCTTCCTGATCAAGCAGATGCCGACCCGCACGGTCTTCGACCTCGATCACCCAAATATCTGGATCAAAACCACGTTGACGGGCGACTGCTGCATCGACATCCCGCTCTGGCCCGGCCGACAACTCCATCCAAACTCGCTCCCCGCTCATCAAGTCGAACGACCGCTGGAACAAAGTCGCATTCCCATCCAACGTGGACATCTTCACCAGCACGGCTCCGCTGGTGTCATCCCCATGCGCGACAACGAATGCCATAATATCGAACATCCGAAGCCGCGCGAGGTACGCGTCAACCCAGAACCTCGCCGTCAGCCGCGCCAACGCACTACCAGCTTTTCTAATTTTCGAAGAGGCTCAATTGAAATGCAGCATTGCGAACCGACCGCTCTCACTGGTTCCCGTCCTTGAACTCCAGCCCCATTTCTGAATAGCGCTCGGACTCTTCAAGCCAGTTAGGACGCACTTTTACCTGCAAGAACAAATGGATCTTGCGTCCCATAAATTCTTCCATTTCTTCACGCGCAGCTTTGCCGACTGCCTTGATTGTCTCGCCCTTGTTGCCCAAAACGATGCCCTTATGCCCGTCCCTCACAACATAGATCAGCTGGTCAATGCGGGCCGACCCATCTTTGCGCTCTTCCCATTTCTCAGTCTCTACCGTCATCTGATAGGGTAGCTCCTGATGCAAGCGCAGCGTCAGCTTCTCCCGCGTCATCTCGGCCGCAATCATCCGAAGTGGCAGATCCGCGATCTGGTCTTCAGGGTACAACCACGGGCTTTCCGGAACTTCACCAGCGAGCCATGTCTTGAGCATTTCGACGCCATGCCCCTTCTCGGCTGAAATCATAAATGTCTCTATGAAGGGGTAGGCGTCATTGAGCTTCTGGCTCAGCCCCAGCAAAACAGGCGCTTCAACACGGTCAATTTTGTTAATTGCCAGTGCTACCCGCGCGACATCACCAATCTCGTTCAGGCGGTCAAGAATGCGTTTCACGCCTTCGCTCAGACCGCGGTTTGCCTCGACCAGCAGGACGACGACATCCGCATCCGCAGCACCACCCCAGGCTGCCGCGACCATAGCACGGTCCAGCCTGCGCTTTGGCTCGAACAAGCCGGGCGTGTCCACAAATACAATCTGGCTCTGCCCGGCCATCGCCACACCGCGGATGCGCGCCCGTGTGGTTTGCACCTTATGCGTCACGATCGAGACCTTCGCCCCCACCATCCGGTTCAAGAGTGTCGATTTGCCGGCGTTAGGCTCGCCGATGAGGGCCACAAATCCTGCGCGCGTCGGTAGCGTGACTGCATCGCCTTGCGTCTCACCGGCGGTATGCTCCGGGGAAGTCGGTATATCGCTCATTTATCTTGCTCCAGTTGCGCCATCAGCGATGCTGCGGCGTCTTGTTCTGCGGTGCGCTTGGCACCCGCTGTGGCGCTTGCTGTCTCTCCGGTCGACAACTTGGCCGCGATTGTGAAAATCGGTGCATGGTCCGGACCGCTCCGCTTGGTCAATATATAGGCTGGCGGCTCGAGGCCCCGCGCTTGTGCCCATTCCTGCAGGGCGGTCTTGGCATCGCGGGCATCGTCCTTTACGGATGTCGTCCGCGTGCCCCACAGCCGCAGGATCATCGCCCGCGCGGCATCAAACCCGCCGTCGATGTACACAGCAGCAATCACCGCTTCCATTGCATCACCGAGCAGCGCCTGCTTGCGCCGCCCGCCTGACAGCATCTCCGACCGACCCAACCGTAGCACCTCGCCAATGTCGATTTCGCGGGCAACATCCGCACAGGCTTCCTTGCGGACCAGCGCATTGAACCGCGGTGCCAGCTGCCCTTCTGAAGCGCGCGTATCGAGGTTCAGGAGCGCCTCTGCCATCACAAGCCCCAACACACGGTCGCCCAGAAATTCCAGCCGCTGGTTATCATCGCGGTTGGGCGTAGACATCGAAGCATGTGTCACCGCCTCGTTCAGCAGATGTGGCTTTTGAAAGCTATAGCCGAGGCGCCCTTGAAACGCTTTGAGTTCTGCCGAAAGCTTCACTTGATTCCTTTGAAAAAACGGTCACTGCGCCACGTCCAGAAAAACAGCATTGAGCGCCCGCCCGAGCTAAACACAATCCGGTCAGCGCGGCCGATCAAATTCTCGTAGGGGACAAACCCCACACCACCTGCAGTCTGTGCCAGACGGCTATCGGCAGAGTTATCACGGTTGTCACCCATGAAAAAATAATGACCCTCAGGCACGGTATATATGCCCGTCCGGTCAGAAGCTTGGGGCCCGATGTTAAGCACCGCATAACTCGCGCCGTTCGGCAGAGTCTCAATGGCGCGCTCCTTGATGCAGATGCCACCCTCGCCTACAGCACCGTTAGCACAGCGCGGACGCAAGCCTTGCGGGCCTTGCAGCTCCATGACTTCTTCAAAATCGCCATCTGCCACCTGCGGTACAGCCTCGCCGTTGATCTGCACAACGCCGTCTGAAACCTGAATTTTATCACCTGGCAAACCGATCAGGCGTTTGATGTAATCGCGTCCCGTTGTAGGATGGCGGAACACAACAACATCACCGCGCTCGGGGTCACCGCCCCAAAAGCGCGTATTGTCTCCGTCAAACATCCCGCACAGTTTTTGCGCATCTATGTTCAAGCCTACGCTGGGAATAATGACACTTGGACATGAGGCGTAGGAATAGCCGTAGGCCATTTTATTGACGAAGAGAAAATCACCAATCAGGAGTGTCTGCTTCATCGAGCCTGACGGAATCCAGAAGGGCTGGAAAAACAGGGTGCGGAACACACCGGCTATCAGGAGGGCATATACAACGGTCTTGATCGTCTCGACAATCGCGTTGCCTGTAGTTTCCGTCTTGGCCATGCGGCGCTCCTAAATCAGTATCATGGCTTCATGCGCAGGGGCGCGGCCCGTGTCAAGGTGCGCAGGCCCGTGTCAGATTTTCAGCCGCGCCTCGATGACCACAAACGCCTGTGCCCACGGGTGATCATCGGTCAGCGTCACATGTATAATCGCCTCGTGACCTGCGGGTGTCATCTGCGCCAAACGCTCTGCTGCCCATCCCGTCACCTCCATCACCGGCTGCCCTGTCCCCAGATTGCTTACTGCCATATCGCGCCAGCTGATGCCCATCCGAAGACCTGTGCCGAGTGCCTTTGAACAGGCCTCTTTAGCGGCCCAGCGTTTGGCATAGGTGCCCGCAACATCACGTCGACGCGCGGCTTTTGCCTGCTCGACCTCGGTAAAGACACGGTTCCGAAACCGGTCTCCGAAACGGTCGAGTGTCCCCTGAATCCGTTCTATGTTTGCGAGGTCAGTGCCAATCCCTAGGATCATGGCGCTACGTCCGCGCCTCATCCATCAGACGGCGCATTTCGTCAATCGCAGGAGCAAGGCCGAGAAATATCGCCTCCCCGATCAGGAAATGCCCGATATTCAGCTCTACCACTTCGGGAAATGCCGCCACTGGCGAGACTGTGTCGTAGGTCAGTCCGTGACCCACATGCATCTCGAGGCCCAACGAATGCCCGAATGTTGTCATCTCGCGCAGCTTGGCGAGTTCGGCATCGGCAGCATCATACCGACCTTCATGGTAGGCATCACAGTACGCACCTGAATGAAGCTCGACAACCTGCGCGCCAATCCGATGCGCAGCCTCGACCTGCCGCATATCAGCGGCAATGAAGATAGAAACGCGGCATCCCGCCTCGCGTAGCGGTGCTATGAAATGTGCAAGGCGGTTTTCCTCGCGTGCCACTTCCAGACCGCCCTCGGTCGTCCGCTCTTCACGCTTTTCTGGAACGATGCATACCGCGTGGGGTTTGTGACGCAAGGCAATTGCCTGCATCTCGTCCGTCGCTGCCATCTCGAAATTGAGCGGCACATTGAGAATCTCCATCAGGCCTTCTATATCTGCGTCCGAGATGTGGCGGCGGTCCTCGCGCAAATGCGCAGTGATGCCGTCCGCGCCAGCCTCTTGTGCAATCCGTGCCGCACGCAATGGATCAGGCGTATCGCCGCCCCGCGCATTGCGCACCGTTGCCACGTGGTCGATGTTTACCCCCAACCGCAACTTGCCCAGTTTAGCCATTTGCTTCTTCCTTTTTTTTCTGCGCTGCCAGCTTTTTCTCTTCCGCTTTCGCTGCGGTCTTGGCTTTCAATGCTTCAAATTTTTGCTTGATCAAACCCCTGCGCCGCTTTTGATAAGCATGCAGAAGCGGCACAGAGACATAATAGGCCACCGTGCCAAAGAAGATACCGGACACAATGCCGCCCATTAAATACGGATAGAAAACATCGCGAGAAAAAATCGCGAGCCCTGACCAGTCCATCTGGGCAGGAGTGAATATAGAGATCGCATTGTGCCACAAGTCGCTACCAGCATCAGCAAACTTCCTGCTCAAAGCGCGCAGCTCACCTTCCTGAAGCTCGGTGCCTAACAACCAATGACCGGTCTTAAGTGAGGCAAGCGTAATAAAAACAAAAGTTAGTGGATTGCCGACAAAAGTCGCCATCAGCGAGGCAAGGATGTTCCCCTTCATCAGCTTGGCAATCAGTACCGCCCCCAAAAAGTGGAAGCCGAACAAAGGCGTGAAGGTGATAAACACACCCGCCCAAATGCCCCGCGCAATCCTCTCGGGGCTATCGGGGAGGCGCCGGACCCGGTGTTTGACGTAATGAAATGCACGCGTCCAGCCACCGCGCGGCCAAAGAAGCTCCGCCGAGGCTCGCAAAAATGACTTTGGATCGCGGCGCTTGAAAATCACAGAGGGCTCCCCGCTGCCATCACCTCGTCGGGCTGCGCGCCCGTCGCGCGGTAACGGCTCAGCGCAGCAACGTTGCTCTCGGCCTCAAGTGTCAGCATCAGCGAATGCAACTGCTCCACATCACGAAGTTCCGCATGCACCAATAGCCTGAAAAAGTCCGGCTTACGGTCCACAAAGTTCAGATCGGCAATATTTGCGCCGGCCTCACCAATCAACGTGCAGATCCGCCCCAAAACACCACGATCATTTGCAACCGTCATTTCGATCGTTGCACCATAAGCCGCTGGATGGCTTCCGTCATGCCAACGTAGATCAAGCCAGCGCTCGGGCTGATTTTCATAAGCACTCAGGCGGTCACAATCTATCGCATGCAGTGTAACACCCCTGCCTCGAAAGGTTATTCCGACAATCCGCTCCCCGGGCAGCGGCTCACAGCAGGGCGCACGATCAAATGACTGGCCCGGCTCAAGGCCGATTATGGCACGCTTGCGGTCAACAAGATCGCCACTGACCTGCGCCAACTCGGGATAGACAGCACTCACGACCTCACGGCCCAGAACCTCCGAGCTGCCCAAACGCTCCAGCAGCTGGTCCACGCTCTTGATCCGAAGCGTACGGGCCGCTGTGGCCAATACCTTTTCTGTCGCACGCTTTCCCACATGCTCAAAGGCAGAGCGGGCAAGTTCACGCCCCAATTTCACAAACCGCGCACGGTCCACCTCGCGCAGGCTCCGCCGGATCGCGGTCTTTGCCTTGCCCGTGGTTGCAATTTCCAGCCAGGTTACCTGCGGTGTCTGTCCTTCGGCTGTGATAATCTCGACAGACTGACCATTCTTCACGCGCGTCCACAGCGGCACGCGCAATCCGTCCACCTTTGCGCCGACACAGGCCGCGCCAATGCGCGTGTGAATGGCATAGGCAAAATCAATCGGCGTCGCCCCGCGCGGCAGCTTGATCACCTCGCCTTTGGGCGTGAAGCAAAATACCTTATCGGCATACATCTCGAGTTTGACCGCCTCGAGGAAATCTTCATGGTCATCCTCGCCGTCGAATTGCTCGGTCAGCTGGGCGATCCACTTTGCAGGGTCCACCGCAAACGGGTTGCGAGAACGCACACCATCCCGGTACGACCAATGCGCCGCCACGCCTGTTTCGGCCACATCGTGCATTTGACGTGTGCGGATTTGGACCTCGACACGCTTACCGTCACGCCCCGAAACCGTGGTATGGATTGAGCGATAGCCGTTGGTCTTCGGCTGGCTGATGTAATCCTTGAATCGTCCCGGCACCGCACGCCACCGACGGTGGATCGCACCAAGCGCAAGGTAGCAATCTTCTTCGCTGTCTGTGATGATACGGAATCCGTAAATATCCGACAGACGAGAGAAGGACTGCTCTTTTTCTTCCATCTTGCGCCAGATCGAATAGGGTTTTTTCGCGCGCCCAAACACTTCCGCTTCGACGCCTGCGGTTGCAAGCTCCTTGCGCATGTCAGTCGTGATCCGCGAGATCACATCGCCGGTCTCGTTTTGTAGTGTGATGAAACGGCGGATGATGGACAAGCGCGCTTCGGGGTTGAGCACGCGAAACGCAAGGTCCTCAAGCTCTTCACGCATCCACTGCATGCCCATACGACCCGCCAGCGGCGCAAAAATGTCCATGGTTTCGCGGGCTTTTTGCGACTGCTTTTCGGGGCGCATCGCCTTGATGGTGCGCATATTGTGCAGCCGGTCAGACAGTTTGACCAGAATTACCCGCAGATCCTTGGACATCGCCATAAACAGCTTGCGGAAGTTCTCGGCCTGTTTGGTTTGTGAGGAATTCAGCTGGAGATTAGTCAGCTTGGTAACACCGTCTACCAGCTCTGCCACATCCTTGCCGAAAAGATCGAGCACCTCCGCGTAGGAAGCCGGTGTATCTTCAATGGTGTCGTGCAACAGGGCAGTGATTATTGTAGCATCGTCCAGCTGCTGCTCCGCCAGAATGGCGGCTACAGCAACAGGATGGGTAAAATAGGGCTCGCCAGAGTGACGCAGCTGGCCGTGGTGCATGCGCTCGCCGTAGGCATAGGCCGCGCGAAGCTGCACTTCGTTTGTTTTGGGGTTAAACCCGCGAACCAATGTGACAAGGTCATCGGCAGTCGTCGTCATTATCTGCCTGCGCCCTCATGTGTATCGGATCTGTCCGACACCTTAGCCTTGACCTTGCGCCGCCATCAGCTGACGCAGCAACATCTCTTCGGACATGCTGTCTTCTTCTGGTTTGTCCTGCTCGGCACCCATAAGAATCGCCATCGCGTCTTCTTCAGGCTCATCAACTTCAATCTGGGTCTGATTGCTTTCGATCAAACGCTCACGTAGGTCGTCTGCACTCTGGGTCTCGTCCGCGATCTCGCGCAGGGACACAACAGGGTTTTTATCGTTGTCACGGTCTACAGTTACGGCAGAACCGGCTGCAATCTCACGCGCACGGTGTGCCGCAAGCATGACCAGTTCAAACCGGTTCGGGACTTTATCAACACAATCTTCGACGGTGACGCGGGCCATTGGACGCTCCAGTAAACTATCTGCTAGAGATCGCTACCTAGGCCTCTTCACCCTGATTTACAAGCAGGTATTATATCAGCACAACCTCCGACCGTGAGGCCAGTGATAATGCATCATGCATCTCGCGCACCGTTTTTCCACTGACCGGATGGCACCACTGTGGGGCAACGTCCAGCAATGGAACCAACACGAATGCGCGCTCGGCTAAACGCGGGTGCGGCAGGATCAACTCCGTCGGTATGGCCGTTTTTTGCAACTCTAGCGGCAGATCGCACCAGTATTGATGGGTTTTGGCGTCAGGGAGCACCAGATCACCCGCTGCGACCAAATCCAGATCGAGTGTCCGCGCACCCCAACGTACCGCACGACTACGCCCCATTTGTGCCTCGACAGCATGCAGATGCGCCAGCACCGCAAGCGGATCATCGCTGCTTTCGACCAGCGCAGCGGCGTTCACAAAATTAGGACCAGCCCCAACAGGAAAAGCAGGTGTATTATAATACTCGCTACAACCGCGAATCACAAAGCCCCGCGCTTCCAGCAAGGCCAGCGCTTCGTTGAGAACAGCAGATGGGCCAAGTTTTCCGACGCTCTGGTTGGATCCGAGCGCGATAATATATTTCGAAAGTGTCCGAGGCGAAAAAACGCTTCTTTTTCCCGTCTCCGTTAATTGTGACATGCTGCAACTTCCCTCTGGCGGTGCAGTAGCTATATAGAGCCACAGAGGCAGATTTGAACGATCTTTTTTGGCGATGTTCAGCGCGAAGTGATGAGGAAACACCATGTTTTACAAAGACGAACGACTTGCGCTTTTTATCGACGGCTCCAATCTCTACGCAGCCGGTAAGAACCTTGGCTTTGACATCGACTACAAGCTGCTCCGCTCTGAATTCATGCGCCGCGGCAAGCTTTTGCGCGCCTTCTATTACACCGCGCTGCTTGAAAATGATGAATATTCCCCCATTCGTCCGCTTGTTGACTGGCTGAACTACAACGGCTTCACCATGGTGACAAAGCCCGCCAAGGAATACACCGACAGCATGGGTCGCCGGAAGGTGAAGGGCAACATGGACATCGAGCTTGCCGTTGATGCGATGGAGCTGGCGCCACGGGTTGACCACATTGTGATTTTCTCGGGAGACGGTGATTTCACACCACTCGTCGCCAGCCTGCAAAGGCAAGGCGTGCGTGTCTCTGTAGTCTCGACCATCCGCAGCCAGCCCACGATGATTTCGGATGATCTGCGCCGTCAGGCTGACAACTTCATCGAGCTAGACGATCTGCGTGATGTGATCGGGCGCCCTTCGCGTGACACCACAAACGATGCACCCGTAAAGTAGCATCGCGTCAGTCAAGCCGTGGGTGGTGCAGCCAAATCTGCGCCGCCTTGCCGCACAAAACATGGCAAAAGGGCTGGACCTCGCCCCGCGCCGCCCTTACCTTTTTTTTGCAAGAGCGGAGAGACACCCATGAGCAAGCCCCCCCTTACCCTGTACCTTGCAGCACCGCGCGGATTTTGCGCAGGCGTGGACCGGGCCATTAAAATTGTTGAAATGGCGATCGCCAAATGGGGCGCGCCAGTCTACGTCCGCCACGAGATCGTGCACAATAAATTCGTTGTCGACGGACTGCGTGAAAAAGGCGCGGTATTTGTCGAAGATCTGTCGGACTGCCCTGATGACCGTCCCGTGATTTTCTCCGCCCACGGCGTACCCAAGTCCGTGCCAAATGCGGCGCAAGCCCGCAATATGGTTTATGTCGATGCCACTTGCCCGCTGGTCAGCAAAGTCCACATCGAGGCACAGCGCCATGCCGATGCGGGCCTACAAATGATCATGATCGGACATGAAGGCCATCCCGAAACTATTGGCACGATGGGCCAACTCCCGGAGGGCGAAGTTCTGCTCGTCGAAGTACCCGAAGATGTGGCCAGGGTCGTGGTACGGGACGAGAGCAAACTCGCCTACGTCACCCAAACCACCCTCAGCATCGACGACACCGCCGATATTGTAGCCGCGTTGCAGGCGCGCTTTCCCGCGATTGCAGGGCCTCACAAGGAAGACATCTGTTATGCCACCACCAACCGTCAGGAGGCGGTAAAAGCGATGGCGCCAAAATGTGACGCCATGCTTGTCGTAGGCGCACCCAACTCCTCCAACTCCAAGCGTTTGGTCGAAGTGGGCAGCCGCGCAGGCTGCACCTACGCACAACTGGTCCAACGTGCGGATGATATCGACTGGCGCGCATTGGACGGGATAGCCAGCATCGGCATCACCGCAGGGGCATCCGCGCCCGAGGTGCTGATAAACGAGGTGATCGACGCCTTCAAATCCCGCTATGATGTTACCGAAGAGTTAATCCAGACCGCCGTCGAGAACGTTGAATTTAAAGTCCCGCGCGTTTTGCGTGAACCAGTCTGACGCGGAGACCGTGTTTTCCAACAATAACTGCCTGTTCCAACAATAACTGCCTGTCGTATTAGATTCCACACGATCCTCCCGCACCAAAGGCCCGCATGATACTCCAGATTCCCCGCGCTCCGCTGCTCCTTGGCCTTGCAGGCCTGATCCCCTTCGTCGCGGGTGCCTGCATCGCTACGGGCGCAATGAATGGCTTGCTCACCGCCGCGCCGGACGAAGGTTTTCTTTTTGTACCCCAGTCTGATGGCGTATCGCTTCTCGTACTCTATGGAACTATAATTCTGTCGTTCATGTCCGGGGTCCTTTGGGGGTTTGCGACAAAGACACAGGGACCTCGCGCCATCCTCGGCTATGTCCTGTCGGTTCTGCCGGCGATCTGGGCGCTTCTCACCGCCGGACAGTCTCCTGCAGACAGGCTAGTATATCTAGGTGCAGGCTTTGCCGCCTTGCTGCTGCTGGATTTCTATTTCTATCGGTTGGAACTTGCGCCACCGTGGTGGATGCGCTTGCGCTTCCTTCTGACAGGCATAGTATTGGTCTGCCTTACGATTGGTCGTTGGGTATAAACGCAGCGCAAAACGTCAATTACGCGATAAGGGGCTGGACGGCACCCCCGCCAATTAGATAGCACTCGCCAGATATGGCTACACTTTTTGCATATACTGACGGCGCCTGCTCGGGCAACCCCGGCCCCGGTGGCTGGGGCGCATTGATGCAGGCCATGGACGGTGACAAAGTGTTAAAAGAACGCGAGCTGAAAGGCGGCGAAGCAAATACCACTAACAACCGGATGGAGCTTTTGGCCGCGATCAACGCCCTTGAAGCGCTTGACCGTGACACCGAGATCACCGTCATTACCGACAGCAACTATGTCAAAAACGGAATAACCGGCTGGATCTTCGGCTGGAAGAAAAATGGCTGGAAAAACGCCGCCAAGCAGCCGGTAAAAAACGTAGAGCTATGGCAACGCCTCGATGCGGCGAATGCCCGCCATCGCGTCACGTGGAAATGGGTCAAAGGCCATGCAGGCCACCCCCAGAACGAGCGTGCAGATGCGCTTGCCCGTGCAGGCATGGCGCCGTTCAAATCTAAATGAGCTTGATCACATTTCTTGAATACGCGTCCGTAATCGTTTTTGCGATTACCGGTGCACTGGTGGCAAGTCGTGCGCAGCTCGATCTTGTGGGCTTTGCATTCATCGCCTGCCTCACAGCCGTGGGAGGCGGCACGATCCGCGACTTGCTGCTGGACCGCAACCCGATCTTCTGGATCGCAGAGCCGTCCTATCTGGGGGCGGCAGCCACAGCAGCACTCGTTACTTTTTTCACTGCCCACCTGCTTGAGAGCCGCCTGCGCGCTATCATCTGGCTCGACAGCCTCGCACTGGCTGTGGCCGTGGCCGCCGGTGCCGCCGTTGCGATCAGCCTGAATCAAGGTCCAGCAGTCACTATTCTGATGAGTATTGTAACCGGCTGCATGGGTGGTCTGATGCGCGACGTGGTGGTCGGCGATGTGCCCGTCGTTCTAAAACAAGGCGAGCTTTATGTCACCGCCGCGTTTGCCGGTGCCGCGACAACAGTTGCCCTCAATGCCTATGCTCCCGAGATCCCCTACAGCCTGATCATCGGCGCGACCGTTACATGGACGCTCCGTGCGGGCTCCATTCTTTTTGGGTGGAACCTGCCGGTTTACAAGAGCACCCCGCCAAAATCCTGACACCACACATCTAGCGTAGAACTATTTGCGCCAGTGAAAGGGCACAATAATCAGCGCGCCGATGGACGATACGATCGCATTCACTCCCGGTGAGGCGAACCCGAAGCCAAACATCAAGCGCACAAAATAAAATACAAACGCGCCGCCGATACAGATGATGATAGATTGCAAGATTCCGTTATGCGTGAATTCGGTCTTCTCTGCGAGATATCCGACGATCCCTGCGATTACGACGGTACCGATCATGGTTGGAAACATTGCCTGCTATCCTTCACTCAAATCCGTGCCTACAGCAATCTGCATACCGCGCTGAAACACATTAACATCCTGCGCGCCTTTTCCTGCCTTTTGCAAGACGGTGAGCGCCACAGCGCCATCCCCGCAAGCAACATGAAGTGAGGTGTCCAGCACCAAGCCCGCAGCGCCCTCACCCTCAACCAAACGAGAGCCGAGTACCTTTACCCGCGTGCCGTTCACTTCAAACCATGCCCCCGGAAATGGAGACATGCCACGGATCATTCTGTCCACCTCGACCGCAGGCCGCGACCAGTCGATTCTGGCCTCCGCCTTATCGATCTTTGCGGCATAGATGACACCCTCCTCCGGCTGGACCTGTGGTACCAGCTCAGCCAACTGCGCCAAAGCTTCAACGATCAGCTTTGCTCCCATGCCTGCAAGCCTGTCATGCAACTGCGCCGTCGTCTCCTCCGGCCCAATGTCCAACGAACCGCGCAGCAACACAGGACCCGTATCGAGCCCCGCCTCCATTTGCATAATGCATACACCGGTTTGCGGGTCCCCCGCCATAATCGCACGGTGGATCGGCGCAGCACCGCGCCAGCGTGGCAGCAGGCTGGCGTGAATGTTCAGGCAGCCGTGTACGGGGGCGTCAAGAACACCCTGAGGCAGGATCAATCCATAGGCAACCACCACCGCAACCTCCGCACCCAGCGCCTCGAATTCCGCCAGGGCCTCAGTGGATTTCAACGATACGGGCGTGCGAACCTCTAGCTTCAACTCCTTTGCACGTGCATCCACGGGAGAGGGGCGTTCCTTTTTGCCCCGTCCCGCAGGGCGCGGCGGTTGCGAATAGACGGCAGCGATCTCGTGACCCGCATCCACCAGTGCATCCAGTACCTCTACTGAGAAGGCCGGCGTACCCATAAAGACAATGCGCATCCGGTTATCCGTTCAGCTTGCGCGCGCGGCGGATCAGCATGTCACGGCGGGTTTTACTGAGGCGGTCAAAGTACATTTTACCCGCAAGATGGTCGATCTGATGCTGCACGGATGTTGCGTCAAGCCCTACGAAATCACGCTCCACTAACGTACCCGTCTCGTCCATGTACCGCACCTTGACGCCACGGGGGCGCGAAATTTTGGCCGATACGCCTGACAGGCACGGCGATGCTTCCTCGTGCACATTCATGATGGCCGAGGCGTCAATCACCTCCGGATTGGCCAGCCTGATCCGCTTGTTGCGGGCCTCGGATGTATCGACTACGGCCAGCTTGAGCATCACGCCAATCTGTGGCGCCCCCAGTCCCACACCGGGCATGGCGTCCATGGTGGCGATCATATCGTCCCAGATGGCGCGCACGTCATCCGTAATCTCTGTCACCTCTTCGGTCGAACTGCGCAGCCGCTTGTCAGGCCAGGTCAGAATTTTTCGCACAGTCATGCCGCATACTCCGCTTCCAATATGGCCCGCGTGTCCGCGCCCAGATGATCGAATGTCACGATCCCGTCGAGATGATCGATTTCGTGTTGCACACAGGCGGCGTCGAATCCTGCAAAACTCTGGACAAAACGCCCGCCATTCAAACCGGTCCAGACCATCTGCACCTGTGCAGGGCGTGAAATGTCTGCGCTTACTCCCGGAATACTCAAACAGCCTTCGGAGTGACTCGCCCGTTCCTCGCCCACTTCCATCAACATCGGGTTGATACAAACCAACGGGTCAGACTTCCCCTCTTTCCAACCCGTATCCATCACGAAGATCCGCAACATTGCCCCCACCTGAGGGCCCGCCAGACCTCGCCCAGGAGCGGCATACATTGTCTCAAGCATATCCGCTGCCAGCTGCGCAATCTCTGGTGTGATTTCATCGACGGGTACACATGTCTCGGTCAGGCGAATATCCGGCCACAGCACAATAGGCAGTATACTCATCCGCGTGCAAACTCGCGCTTGAATTTAACCATTTTGCGGGTCAGCATCTGTCGGCGCAGCGGCTTGAGATAATCGATAAACAGCTTGCCCTCTAGATGGTCGATCTCGTGTTGCACACAGGTTGCCCACAGACCACGCATCCCTTCGCGCTGCTCTTTGCCATTACGGTCAATCCACGTCACCTCAACCTCTGCCGGACGTGTCACATCTGCAAACTGCTCAGGCAGGCTCAAACACCCTTCTTCATAGGTGCTTAGCTCCTCGGACGCGGCCACAATCTGCGGATTGAACATAACAAGCGGGCGCGGCGTCTCTCCCTGCTCCTTTACGCAATCCAACACGACAAGACGGCTCAACACACCGACCTGCGGTGCTGCAAGCCCCACACCGGGAGCATCATACATTGTCGCCAGCATATCGTCGGCAAGGCTGCGCAGATCATCATTAAGATCATCAACAGCCGCACAGGTTTTCTTGAGGCGCGGATCGGGGTGATAAATAATAGGGCGTTTCATGCCAAACCATGTAGGGCATGCCCCCATCTGCCGCAAGCAGGGCTTGCACATAAGTCTGGCTTGGCTAGGGTTTGGCGCAAATCCAAAGGAGATACCCCATGAGTTTTGATACCACGATCGAACGCCGCGGCACACATTGCGTAAAATGGGACGGCATGGAGAGCATCTATGGCGTGCCCGCAGAGACCGGCATTTCCATGTGGGTGGCAGATATGGATTTTGCAACAGCTCCCGTGGTAAATCAGGCGGTCAAAGCAATGGCAGATCATGGGGTCTACGGCTACTTCGGAGATGAAAGCGAATACCGCGCCGCCATCCAGTGGTGGATGAAAGAACGCCACGACTGGGAAATTGATCCAGCCCATATTTTCACCACCCACGGTTTGGTGAACGGCACTGCCATGTGCGTCGATGCCTTCACTGCACCGGGCGATGGGGTAATCCTGTTCACCCCTGTCTATCACGCCTTTGCCCGCGTGATAAAAGCGGCGGGGCGGACTGTGGTGGAATGTCAAATGGTTCAGGAGAACGGCCGCTACCGTATGGATTTCGACAAATACGATACGCAAATGACCGGCAGCGAAAAAATGATCATGCTTTGCTCTCCGCATAATCCCGGCGGCACCGTCTGGAGCCGTGCCGAGCTTGAGCAGGTCGCAGCCTTCGCAAAGCGTCATGATCTGGTGCTCGTCTCCGACGAGATTCACCACGATCTGGTGATGCCTGACCACAAACACACGGTCATGGCAAACATCGACGGCATCGCGGACCGCCTTGTGATGATGACCGCCACCACAAAGACGTTCAACATCGCAGGCAGCCACTCAGGGAATGTGATCATTGCCGATCCTGTTCTGCGCGAGAAATTTGCCGGGCGCATGGCCGCCTTTGGTCTATCCCCCAACAGCTTTGGCCTTTTCATGGCCACGGCCGCCTATTCCCCCGAAGGTGCCGCATGGGTAGACGGGTTGAACGCCTATCTTGACGGCAACCGCCGCCTGTTTGACGAAGCGGTCAATAAGATTCCTGGCCTGAAATCCATGCCGCTGGAGGCGACATATCTGGCCTGGGTGGATTTTGCGGATACCGGAATGACCCGCGAGGAGTTCACAAAACGCGTAGAGCAGGGCGCAGGGATCGCTGCCAATCACGGCCCTACCTTCGGTACAGGCGGCGACAGCTTTCTGCGCTTCAATATCGCAACGCCGCGCGCGCGCGTAATCGAAGCCTGCGACCGCCTTGCCGAAGCCTTCAAAGACTTGCAGTAGCGCGATTGCCAATGAGCATCGTTAGAACACTGAACTGATCACGAAAGGGCGCTCCACCATGGCGCCCTTTTCATTCCCCTAAAGCTTAGCAATCAGCGCTATAGACCTGTGCGATCATGCGCTACAAACTCCGGCACGGCCGTGTAGTCCAACACCAAACCGCGCTTTATGGTAAATATGATTTCGCCATTCTCTTCGATCGCAGCCATAATCAAACACTGGTGCAGATGCTCTGCCCCGTCATACAGATCGACAACTCCGCTCAGGACCGGAACATCCCCTGCCACCACGGCAAATCCAGTGGCCCAGCGCCGGAGCACCGGATAGTATACGCCGCCCGTTGCAACACACAGGTGCGAGGCCCGTGAAGGCCGGCTTTTCCACGCCCGTGTCAAATCGGGGTCGAATCCTTTGGGCAGAAATACTTCCATTTTCAGTCTCCTGATGCCTAGCCTAAACGTCTCGCATAATGTTTCGTGAAGCAATACATTTTTGTAACTTTATTTCGCAATGTGCGGTGATGCACCCAGCCTGTGCAGGTACCGCAATCGCAATCTGCCACAGGATCATTACAAACGTATTACGCTACCCAAAGGAGACGGACGTGGGATTGTTGATTGAAGGCCAGTGGCACGACAACTGGTATGATACCAAAGACAGCGGCGGCGCGTTCAAACGCCAGGAGGCCGGATTTCGCAACTGGATCACAGCAGATGGCCGTGCCGGCCCCACGGGCTCCGCAGGTTTCATGGCCGAGGCGGGCCGCTATCATCTGTATGTTAGCCTTGCCTGTCCTTGGGCCCACCGCGCACTTATCTTCCGCACACTCAAAAACCTGCAAAACCTCATCGATTTCTCTGTTGTACACCCCGATATGATGGGCGAAGGCTGGACCTTTGACACCCGTTTTGACGGTGCAACGGGTGACCGCCAGTTCGGCCTAACCTATGCGCGTGATCTCTACACACGCGCGGTGCCCGACTTTACCGGCCGCGTGACTGTGCCAATTCTATGGGACAGCGCTCAAAACACTATTGTCTCGAATGAATCTTCCGAAATCATCCGGATGTTAGGCAACGCCTTTGACGGCATAACCGGTAACACTGACGACTACTGGCCCGAAGCCTTGCGCCCCCAGATCGACACGCTGAACGCCCGCATCTACGACACACTCAATAACGGAGTTTATAAATCCGGCTTTGCCACCACTCAGGAGGCCTATGATGCCGCCGTACATCCGCTGTTTGATACACTCGACTGGCTGGAAGAAATCCTAAGCACGAATCGCTACCTCGCGGGCGACCGGATCACCGAGGCCGACTGGCGCCTGTTTACTACGCTGGTGCGGTTCGATCCGGTCTACCACCAGCATTTCAAATGTAACCGCAAGCGGATCGTCGATTATCCGAACCTATGGGACTACACCCGCGAGCTGTACCAGTGGGAAGGCGTGGCAGAAACGGTCGATTTCGAACATATCGTTCGTCACTACCATTACAGCCATGAAACGATAAACCCCAACCGGATCATTCCAATCAATCCGCTGATCGATTGGATCGCGCCGCACAATCGCGGCTAGCCTGCGGCACACTCTGCGCCGTAATGCGCCACCATAGCTGCAAGATCCTCGGGTGGCGTGCTGCTTTGCACAAATGCACGGGCATTTGCCGAATGGGCAAAAATCGAACCGTCCGAGAAAAAGCTGGTGTTAGTCACAAATATCACCCGCGCATTGGGCTGTCGATAATTTGCATAATCCGAAATCGCGAGGGCACTACCCTCTTCGATCACAAGGTCCAGAATAATGATGTCGATGTCATTCTGCGACAGATAGTCAATCGCTGCCTCCTGGCCCGCAACACTGGTCACATGCATCCCTTGTCGAACCAGATGGCTCTGCCACACACTGGCAAGCTCAGGCACGCTTTCTACGATCAGAACAGACGTTTTCCGGGGCAGCACGTCAGTCATATAAAGCCCTCCAAGGCCATCAGCAAAAACAGAATAATAATTAATCACACCACAGCGGTAACTCTCGCCAGCGAAACATAACCCCCTCTTGCTTGTTACATCAAACTCCGCTTTGTCCAACGGAGAAAACAGGCTGGTTTCAGCCACTCACCGAATGTCGAGGACGTAAATTGGGCGAAACACCACGCGATCACGGGGGCGGCATTGACGCCGCAGCAAGTGTTTTCGGCGGCAACCGGAGCCAATGGATTGATTTATCGACAGGAATAAACCCTGTGCCGTATCCATTGGGTCAGATCGACGCCGAGGCCTGGACCGCCCTGCCCGATCATGCTGCCCAAGCAAACCTGACCGCTGCGGCGCGCAAATTCTGGCAGATACCCGAGGGTGCGTCGATCATCGCGACACCGGGCGCGTCGGCCCCTATCGCGATAATTCCCCGCCTGCGCCCCGCCGGACAGGTCAATATCGCCACGCCCACCTACAACGAACATGCCGCTGCCTTCGCCGCCGCAGGCTGGGGCGTGGTCACAGATCCACTGGGAGCGGAAGCACAGGTGGTTGTGCATCCCAACAATCCCGATGGTCGTGTCTTTGGCCCCTCCGACCTCACATCACCCCTCCGCATCATCGACGAAAGCTTCTGCGACGTGATGCCAGAGGCCTCCCTAATCTCTCAATCAACCAATACCGGCACGTTGATTCTCAAAAGCTTTGGGAAGTTCTGGGGGCTGGCGGGTCTGCGTCTGGGCTTTGTCATCGGTGATCCCGCTCTGGTTGCGGACCTCTCAACCATGCTTGGACCGTGGCCGGTTGCGGGCCCGGCACTGCAGATCGGTGCCCGCGCCTTGAATGATCCCGCATGGGCAGATCATACGCGCAAGCGTCTGGCAGAAGATGCCGTCCGGCTGGACGCCGTGCTGTCGTCTGCAGGCGCAACACCCATTGGCGGCACAACCCTGTTCCGCCTTTTCGATGTCGACAGCGCTGCCGCATGGCAGGACCGCCTCGCCAGCAACCACATCTGGAGCCGCGTTTTCCCCTACAATCCGCGCTGGCTCCGCCTTGGCCTGCCTGCTCCCGACCAGTGGTCGCGCCTTGAGGCAGCCCTGTCATGAGTACCGCCCTGATCCTCGCCATCGCACTTCTTCTCGATGCAGCTTTAGGAGAGCCGAAGTGGCTCTGGGACCGAATACCCCATCCTGCTGTCGTGATGGGCCGCGCCGTGGGCTTGCTTGATCGCACCCTCAATACCGGACGGCTTGGCATCCCCGCAGGTCTGTTGACCCTCGCTGTCTTGATGTTTGGAGCTTATGTGATTGGCACCGCCCTCGCCTTTTTGGGGGGCGTTGCACAGGTGATTATCGTCGCCATCCTGCTTGCCCAGCGCTCGCTTGTACAGCATGTAGCCGCAGTGGCTGACGGTCTGCGCGTATCTCTCGGCGATGGTCGCAGCGCTGTCGCTATGATTGTCAGCCGTGATACCGCCGCAATGGACCAATCCGCCATCGCCCGCTCCGCCATCGAAAGTGCGGCCGAGAACCTGTCGGACGGTGTGATCGCCCCGGCCTTCTGGTTTCTTGTGGGTGGCCTGCCCGCGATGATGGTCTACAAAGTTGTCAACACGGCAGACAGCATGATCGCCTACAGAACACCTAAATACGAGAAGTTCGGCAAAGCGGCCGCCTATATGGATGATGCAATGAATCTCATCCCCGCCCGCCTGACCTGTCTGCTCATCGCTATTCCCGCTGGTGTTATAGGGCAGTGGCGTGCGATTGGCCGCGATGCGCGCTTGCACCGCTCGCCTAATGCGGGCTGGCCAGAGGCGGCGATGGCGCGGGCCATTGGTGTGGCCCTGGCAGGCCCCCGCGCATATGATGGCGCTATGCAGGAGTTTCCATGGGTCGGTGCTGCAGGCGCGCGCACCATTGGCTCCGACGAAATTGACGCTGCCTTGGGGCGCCTTTGGCAGGCGTGGGGTATCATGCTGGGGCTGACTACACTGCTCACATTATTCGGATAACGACAGAAGCTATATGTTTTAATGATGTACTCACCATTACTCGCCGCGTTTTTGGCTATTGCCCCCGTTTCCGCCCTCGCCGCGACCTGCGGAGGCACTTTCGACAGTTTCAAGTCAGCGCTCGTCGCAGAGGCTCCCAAAAGCGGCATCAGCACCATTACCGCTGCAAACTTCCTCGCTGACGTGCGTCAGGATCCCGCCGTGTTACGCGCCGATCGCGCCCAAGGGGTATTCCAGCGTCCTTTCATCGACTTCTCCCGCCGCCTGATTTCGAACGATCGCCTCAACCGCGGCCTGAACAACGGCCAGAAATACCGTGCCATCTTTGACCGCATTGAATTGTCATACGGGGTGGACCGTGGCGTCCTTTTGGCATTTTGGGCATTCGAGACTGATTTCGGCTCGATACAGGGTGACTTCAACACCGCCGATGCGCTCGTAACCCTTGCGCATGATTGCCGCCGCCCCGATCTCTTCCGCCCGCAAATCTTTGCTGCGATGAAGCTATTTGCCCGCGGCGATCTGGACCCCGCCACCACCACTGGCGCATGGGCAGGTGAAATCGGAATGGTGCAAATGTTGCCACGTGACATTATCGAAAACGGTACCGACGGGGATGGTGATGGCCGCGTCACACTTAAAACCTCTGTAGCCGACGCGCTGGTATCCGGAGGCGCAATGCTCAAGTCTCTGGGCTGGCGCAGGGATGAACCATGGATCGACGAGGTCACCGTTCCAGATGATTTCGACTGGTCCCAGACCGGCCTCGAGATCACAAAACCCGGCTCAGAATGGGCACAACTTGGCATTCAGGCCCGCGATGGCAGGTTGGAAAACCTTCCCGCATCATTGATCCTGCCCCAAGGGCGAAAGGGTCCTGCCTTTCTCGCCTATCCTAACTTCAACGTCTATTTTGAATGGAACCAGAGTTTTACCTATGTACTGACAGCTGCCTATTTTGCCACCCGCCTTCAGGGCGCACAGGTCTATGACGCCGGGGCACCCGAACAGGGGCTCGGCCCCGATCAAATGAAACGCCTGCAACAGGCTCTGCAAAAGCGTGGATATGATGTGGGCCAGATTGATGGCATACTGGGTGCCAATACCCGAAAAGCCGTACAAAAGGAGCAGATCCGCTTGGAAATACCTGCAGACGCGTGGCCGACGCCAGCTCTCCTCACAAAACTGGAAGGAACCTCAAGATGAGCCTGAAAATCACCGCCGCCCAAATGGTCGAGCGCGCCCGCGCCCGTATCGAAGAAATCGAGACCGCCGACGCCATCGCAATGGTAAACGATCCAGGCGTGCAAATTGTCGATCTGCGCGACCCGCGCGAGCGCGAGCGCACAGGCTTCATTCCCGGCAGCTTCCATTGCCCGCGCGGGATGCTGGAGTTTTGGGTTGACCCCGACAGCCCTTATTTCAAAGAGGTCTTTGCCCAAGACAAAAAGTTCGTATTCCACTGCGCCTCAGGCTGGCGTTCCGCCATCTCCGTCGCAACGCTCCAAGATATGGGTTTTGATGCCGCCCACATCAAAGAAGGCTTTAGCGCATGGGAAAAAGAGGGTGGACCGATAGAGCGCAAAGACCGCTAGCCCAATGTCAGCGCACCAAAGAACAGCGGGCACCCGTTCCAAAATCCAGCTAAACTTCGCACGTCGTGTGATGTGCTGATCTCGGCGAAGCCGCTAGAAGTCATATATCCACGCGTGAGGCTGCCATCAACAGGGTCGCCGATATTATCGATCCTGACCGCATACCGCCTGCTCTACAGCAGCGCCTAACCACCATTCAGTAGCACTGCCAATAGAGACGACACAGGCTTCAGGCGACCATCTGGCTCGCTTTTTTGAGGTCTACCGAAACAAGCTGGCTCACCCCCTGCTCCGCCATGGTCACGCCAAACAGACGGTCCATCCGCGCCATTGTCACGGCATGATGCGTGATGATTAAAAATCGTGTGTCCGTCTGGCGGCACATCTCATCCAGCAGGTCACAAAACCTTGTCACGTTGGCATCGTCCAGCGGCGCGTCGACCTCGTCCAACACACAAATCGGCGCTGGATTGGCCAGAAAAACCGCAAAGATCAGCGCCATTGCCGTCAACGTCTGCTCGCCCCCGCTCAACAGGCTCAGGGTTGACAGTTTCTTACCCGGCGGTTGGCACATAATCTCAAGGCCCGCCTCCAGCGGGTCATCGCTTTCTACCATCACAAGGCTTGCCTCGCCGCCGCCGAACAAATGCGAAAACAGCAAACCGAAGTTTGAGTTCACCTGCTCGAACGCAGTCAGCAAACGCTCGCGGCCTTCTTTGTTCAGGCCTGCAATGCCTGCGCGGAGCGTCTTGATCGCCTCTTCCAGATCGGCCTTTTCCGCCGCCAGCATATCATGCTCGACCTGCACATCCCTCGCATCTTCCTCAGCACGTAAGTTAACCGCGCCAAGTGCCTCGCGCTGTCGCTTTAGGCGGTTCACATCAGCCTCCAGCACATCAGCGCCCGGCATTTCATCCACGTTCACATCCAACTGGACCAGCAGTTGTGCGGGTGTCACTTGCTGATCCTCGGCAATTCGTTCCGCCGCTGCGGCCACCGTTTCACGGGCCGCATCGCTACGTGCCTCGGATCTCGCTCGCGCCTCGCGCGCCTCGGATGCGGCGCGCTCTGCTTCGCGCTCAGACAGCGTCGCCTCCCGCAGGTTAGCCTCCGCCGTGACAAGCTTATCTACCGCATCTGCACACCGCGCTTCAGACTTTGTAATTTCGCGGTTCAAATCGTCGCGCTTGGCTGCGATCTCGGCTGGCGCGGCACCCGCGGCCTTCAGCTCAGTCTCGGATGCATGCTTGCGCTCAACCAACTCCGCACTGCGGGCTTCGGCCGTCTCAAGCCGGTGGCGCCATCCGCTTAGCTCTTTGGTGACTTCCTGTGTCCGCTTCAGTCGGGCATCCCCCTCACGGCGCAGTTCATCATGGCCGGACCGTAGTGCAATCATAGTGATCCGCGCGGCTTCCACTGCCATACGGATATCCTCCACACCGGCGCGCGCCTCGTCCAGATCCCCCAAATCCGCTAATGCCTGCTCAGCCTCAAGCACGCGCGCACGCGCACTCATCGCCTCTTCCTCATGCCGCGTGACGGCCAATCCTAAACTCTCCAACCGACCCGCTGCTAGATTGCGGTCCGCCTCGACCCGGCTAAGCGCACGGCCCGCGTCCGCCACCATCCGGTCTGCATCACGTCGCGCTTCGCGTGCTTGTTTGTCCGCATCCGTCTGCGCTGCCAATTGCGCAGTCAGGCTCTCATGGGCCGCCCTCGCGCCCTCGGCCCGCTGGCTTGCCTGTTCTAACGCCTGTTTAAGAACTTCCAAACGGTTGAGCTGTTGCAACCGCAGCGCCGCAGCCGATGGTGCATCCTCCGCCCAGGCACGGTAGCCGTCCCAGCGCCACAAATCCCCCTCAAGCGAGACAAGACGCTGACCCGGCAGCAATGCTTCCTGCAATCGGGGCCCTTCATCGGCATCGACAAGACCGATCTGACCCATACGGCGGTCGAGGACATCAGGACAGGACACATGATTGGTCAAAGGCGTCACACCCGATGGCAACGCTTGGGCCTGCGCATACGCCGCCAGCGTTGACCATCCTGACGGCCCGTCCGCATCGACCTCGGGTGCGCGCAAATCATCAGCCAGCGCAGCTCCCAACGCTTTTTCGAACCCGTGCTCTACCTGCAAGCGGTCCAAAATCTGGCCGCCTTCCGCCGTATCACGCTGTACCAGTTTAGCCAGCGCGGTCGTCTCCGCGCGCAGCGCGTTCATCTCGCCTTCGGCCTCCGACCGCTCGGCCCGCGCATCCGCCTCACGCGCCAGCGTCGCCGCCCGCGCCTCTTCAGCACTGATCAGAGCCACCTCTGCCTGTTGTGCCGCAGTCTGCGCATCAGCCTCCGCAGTTGTTGCTCCTTCAAACTCGCTCGCGGCGCGTGCCAACACCGCCTGGCTCGCCGCGACGGCCTCGCGCGCGCGGACTGCCTCTGCTTCTGAGCGTTGCTGGATTTTACGATTATCCTCCAACAGCCGCTCGGCAGAGCCGTAGCGTGCCGCAAGCCGTGCTACGTCCTCTGTCTGCTGCCCAAGCTCTCCTTCTCGGGCTTGCAGCACTGCTGCGGCTTCACGGGCGGTCCCCGCAGCTGCCTCCAACGCAGCCCCGTGCCCCTCGCCTGCACGAGCCAACTCGCGCGCCTCCCACTCAAGCCGTCCGATGGTGTCGACCGCATCGCGATTAAGACCACCTTCGCGCTCAATATCTTTTGCAAGCTGCGCAATACGTCCTTGCAAGGTTTCAATGAGGGCTGTCGCGCGCGATTCTTGTTCGCTGAGCGTATCACGCTGCACCACAAGCCGCTGCACCACGGCCGCCGCAATCGCATCTTCCTCCCGAAGGCTCGGAAGCGCTTGTTCAGCGTCCTGACGCGCCTTCGAAGATGTCCGCACCAGAGCTTCAGCCTGCGCGGCTGCCATAACCCGCTGGCGCAATTCATCTTCGGCGCGCGCCCGCCCATCATCCGCCTCACGCCAGCGTCGGTAAAGCAACGTGCCTTCGGTCCGCCGTAACTCATTTCCGATCTCGCGGTACCGCGCTGCCTGTCGTGCCTGTCGCGCCAGTTGCGCCAGTTGTGCCGCCAATTGATCAATGACATCATCAACCCGTGCCAGATTTGCCTCGGCACCATTAAGCTTCAGCTCGGCCTCATGCCGCCGCGCATAAAGCCCTGAAATCCCTGCCGCCTCCTCCAATATGCGCCGCCGGTTCTTGGGTTTAGCGTTAATCAGCTCGCTGATCTGTCCTTGCCGCACCAAAGCGGGCGAATGCGCACCTGTAGAGGCATCCGCGAATAGCATTTGAACATCCCGCGCACGCACGTCCTTACCGGCCGCCTTGTAAGCACTGCCCACATCTCGCGTGATCCGCCGCACAATATCAAGGTTGTCGCTATCATTGAAACCCGCAGGTGCCAGGCGCTCGCTGTTGTCGATCTGTAAGGAAACTTCGGCAAAGTTGCGCGCCGGCCGCGTGGCCGCACCTGCAAAAATTACATCTTCCATTCCGCCGCCACGCATCGCAGTCGGGCGGTTTTCCCCCATCACCCAGCGCAGAGCCTCCAGCAGATTGGATTTTCCACAGCCGTTAGGCCCCACAACACCCGTCAAACCATCCGCGATGATCAGGTCCGTAGGATCAACAAAGCTTTTGAAGCCCGTCAGCCTGAGTTTAGAGAAGCGCATATACCGCCTGCATCGGTGATTCCGGGTCGTGCCGCACTGTGACGACTTTGGTTGCCGCCCGTCAACCGCCTGCCACAAACACCGGCATTAAGAATGCTAGTTACCCACAGGATATCCGGCCTAAAGTGCTGCCGCGCATTCAATCTCCACCGACACACCGCCAAGTTGCTGCAATTCTGTCCCGCGCAGCGGGACACAGTCAAACGCGACCGGAACAACGACCGGGACACGATGCCCCCCTGCCCCGCATCTCAGGATGCCGGTTGCTTGCGCCTGATCCCCGCGAACCTCGCGAACCTCACAGCCGCTCACCAATTCCATTGCGCGTCCCGCCCGCTCCCGGATTGGTCCGAAGCGCGGAGCATATTCCGAATTTGTGCGGATCGCCTCTGCCAGTTCACCGCGAACCCGGACATCAAAGGTAGAGCCATCTACAGTCACTGTCTTGGCCGGTAAACCGCGAAAATGTGGGCCCGCCGTATTGCATGCCGCCAGTAGCGATAAGAGAATTAAAGGATATTTCATAGTACAATAGTGTCGCGGCTATCCTTAACATTTCGTAAATTTGGCGGCGCTTGCCCAATCCTTTTTTGGGCCATATGGTCTGGCCATTCAAAGGATATTTCATGCCATTTCGTCCTGTTACTCCAGAAAAGCTCTCTTCCGCAGTTGTGCGGCAGGTTGAAGAGCTCATCCTGCGCGGCATTTTACAGCCGGGAAAACGCCTTCCCTCGGAACGGGAGCTGGCCGAGCGCCTCGGCG
Organism: Sulfitobacter guttiformis; assembly: GCF_003610455.1. Lineage (NCBI taxonomy): Bacteria > Pseudomonadati > Pseudomonadota > Alphaproteobacteria > Rhodobacterales > Roseobacteraceae > Sulfitobacter > Sulfitobacter guttiformis. The sequence continues at coordinate 1,153,738 of NZ_RAQK01000001.1, forward strand.
TTTCCCGCCCCTCCTTGCGTGATGCCCTTTCCCAACTGCAAAGCGCAGGCCTTCTGTCGTCTAAACCTGGCGCGGGCGTTTTCGTTGCGGATGTTCTCGGCTCCGCATTTTCGCCAGCATTAATTGCTTTATTTGCTCGCCATGAAGAGGCAACAATGGATTACCTGTCGTTTCGGCGGGATATGGAAGGGCTGGCCGCAGAGCGTGCCGCCCGCTTGGGCTCCGACACTGATCTTGCGGTGGTCAGCGCCATTTTTGCCAAGATGGAAGCGGCGCATACCAGCCGCAGCGCCGAAGATGAGGCCGTTCTGGATGCCCAGTTTCACATGAGTATTATCGAGGCGAGCCATAATGTTGTAATGCTGCACATGATGCGTTCGATGTACGATCTTCTGCGCGGTGGCGTATTCTACAACCGTCAGGTTATGTTCAAACAGCAAACCAAACGTGCGGTCCTGCTTGACCAGCACCGCGCCATTCATGACGCTCTCATACTCCGCGATGCTTCTGCTGCCCGTGCTGCAGTAGATTCTCACCTCGCATATGTTGAACGCGCCCTACTGGACCATCGACGGGCCGAAAGGCACGAGGATGTCGCACGACAGCGACTGGATCACGAGATGAAGGGATAAACCCGTATCATAGGCAGTTAGGGCTTTAAAATCGTTGTTTGAAAAAGGGTGATATCCTCAAAGAAGCCCCACCAATTCTGAAAGTTACACTGAAGTGGCCTTCCGATATATGGTGTAAAATCGGGGCCCCTTGCCTTAGGAACAGTTCATAAAAAAAGCCCCGATCATAAGATCAGGGCTTATTCTTATTCTTCCGAGACGCCGCTCAGTGCAATTTTGCGTCTACCTGCGAAATACCGTCATCGATCAGTTTGTTGGCATCTGCCGCCGTCATCTGCTTGCCAATGATGTCACGAGACGCAGCAATTGCGATCATAACGGCCTGATCACGGACTTCCTTGATTGCAGCCGCTTGGGCAGAGTCAATCTGCTCTTCGGCAGCCGCAAGACGGCGTTCGACTGAACGGGCCAGATCTAAGCGCGCCTGCTCGCCGGCGGCAGCAGCTTCCTGCTTTGCCGCGGCAACAATTCGGTCTGCCTGTTCCTGCACTTCTTTTTGCTTGCGCTCATAGGATGCGAGCAACGTCTGTGCGTCTTCTCGCAGCTTGCGAGCCTCTTCGATCTCGTTCTTGATTCCGTCTGCGCGGCCGTCCAACATACCGGCCATAAGGCTCGGCACTTTGAAATAAATAAGGACCGCGATGAACAACAAAAATGCGAGCAGCACAACAAAGTCTGTATTGCCTAGCGAAAAGAACGCACCTTCTGCAGCGAAGGCAGGTGTAGCGCCCATAGCTATGAGTACGGATGTGAGTGTTAAACGCATGACGTTATCCTTTCATCCGTGCGGTTACTGCTGCGGTCACGGTCTTGGCATCTGCCGTACCGCCCATAGCTGCAACAATTTCTTTGACCGTATCTTTGGCAACCGCTTTTACGTTTTCCAAAGCTCCGGCACGAATTTCCGAAATCGCGACCTCGGATTCAGCTGTCTTTGCGGCAATCTGTTTGTCAGCCTTCGTAATGGCTTGATCCAGATCGTCCTGCATTTCGGCCTTCGCCTGAGCAATAATGCGTTGTGCCTCGGCACGAGCATCAACTAACGCCTGGTCGTATGCCGCTTCGGCATCTGCCGCTTTCGCTTGCAGATCCTCGGCAGCTGCGATGTCATTTGTAATTGTGCCCTGACGCTCGGCCAGAACAGCAGCAATACGTGGCAGGGCCACACGCGACAGGATCATGTAGATCGCGACCAACGCGAGCAAGAGCCAGAAGATCTGGTTGCCCCATGTCGAAGGATCGAGTTGCGGCATACCCGCATTACCAGCGCCAGAATGCGTCGCAACGCCAACTGCATCGGCAAGGCCGTCTCCGTGAGTGGTTTCAGTTGCCATTCCGGCCTCCTGTCAGAATATCGTTATCATGGGACGGACGGAAAACCGTACCGCCCCATGCGTAGTCGTTCTGCGATGGATGCTTAGACAGCGAACATCAACAGCAGTGCAACGAGGAACGAGAAAATGCCCAGAGCTTCGGCGAACGCGATACCGATGAACAGCGTTGCTGTCTGCGATGCAGCAGCGGAGGGGTTGCGCAATGCGCCGCCCAAGAAGCTGCTGGCAACATTACCAACACCAATTGCCGCGATGCCGGTGCCGAGTGCCGCAATACCTGCGCCGATGTGTGCGAGTTGACCTTCCATGAGAAATCTCCTGTAAATTGGAAGTGGATAGAGAGGCGGATTGCCCCGCCGATTGTTCAGTGGTGAGGGTGCAGCGCATCTTTCAGATACACGCATGTCAGGATCGTAAAGACGTAGGCCTGAATAAAGGACACAAGGACCTCGAGGCCGTACATTGCAGTGATGCCAAGAATGGCAACAGGCGAAACCAGTGTCAGCGCGGCGAAGCCGGCGAACACCTTAATCACCGCGTGGCCCGCCATCATGCTGCCCGCAAGACGGACAGAGTGGCTGACTGGGCGCACAAAGTAGGAAATTAGCTCGATGATAGCCAACGCAGGGCGTAGCGCGAGTGGCGCAGAAGAAACCCAGAACATCCCCAGAAACGATGCGCCGTTCTTTACGAACCCCAAGATGGTCACACCCAGAAACACGCTCAGCGCCAGCGGGATAGTCACAGCGAAATGTGAGGTTGGCGTAAAGGCTGTGGGGATCAGGCCAAGGAAGTTAGAAAATACAATAAACATGAACAGAGTCATGACATAGGGAAAGTATTTCACGCCCTCTTTGCCACAAATGTCTTCGACCATCTTATAGATAAAACCATAAGCCAGTTCGGCCACCGACTGCATCCTGCCCGGAATGACCGAACGTTTGGATGTGCCAACAACCAACAGCAGAAACACCGCAGCAACCGAGAGGCTGGTCCAGAGCGCCGCGTTGGTGAAGGTAAACCACTGCACCGGACCATCTCCACCCAAAGGTGATACGATGAACTGGTCCATCGGGTGAAAGACCAGACCGCTTTCTTCTGCGCCGTTAGCTTCTGTTGCCATCTGTCGGCCCCTTAACTCTTTTCGTCCGTAACGGACTGTTTTGCCCTGCCCCGATTGGGGACGTATTCAACACCAGCCTCATCGGCCAGCCGTTTGTCCTGCATTTCCTGCGCGGATCGAAGCATCGTTTTCACTCCGGCCGCGAGACCCAACATAACAAACAGCACCATAAATATGGGCAGCGTTCCAAAGAACAAATCCAGCCCGTACCCGATGCCAAAACCGATCCCAAGACCGGCAACCAGCTCAATCACCATTCGCCACGCCATCTGCGCTTGTGAATAATGCTCGTCCATCCGTGCTTCAGGCTCTTGCAACCCTTTTGCCGCTGCAATCCTCGCCTTGATCGCAGCCATTTCCGCTTTTCGATCTTGGTCGTTCACATGCAGGCTCCCGCTTGGATGTCTTGGCGGATTGGTACTGCGGGCAGCAGTCCGAGTCAACGACAACAGAATATTACATAAGGTATTGTATTACATATATTTTTCTATCGGCGAGCTCTAATGTCACAGGTAAATTTGCGGCATTGCGGCGGAATCCGAGAGCATTTGTTATTCAACCAATTAGTTGATCTTTTGCTTGTGCCGCCTTCCCCGCGCCTGCGAGGCGCGCTATGAACGGCCATGGCTCAAACCCTCGATACAACGTTTGCTGCACTGGCCGATCCTACCCGCCGCACCATTCTCGCAATGTTGTTGGAGGATGATATGGCCGTAACCGATGTGGCAGAGCCGTTTGATATGTCGTTGGCAGCAATCTCAAAACATCTTGTCGTTCTAACTGCTGCAGGCCTTATAACCCAAGAGAAACGCGGACGTGTAAAATGGTGCAAGCTCGAGCCGGACGCGCTGCGTGCCGCATCGGTCTGGATGCAGGGCTTTGGGCAGTTCGAGCCGGTCAACCTCGACGCGTTCGAGCGGTTTCTAGAATCCGAGTTTGGCCAGCACCACCCGCCCGAGTGATTGCCCCCCCCCTAACAGCAAAAAGGGAGCCAGCGGCCCCCTTTTCGTAACATGAAAATAGTTACGTCTTAAAAATTTATAGCTGTATTGTCTTACAAAACGAACTGAACGATCGCCAAAACAATTACAACAAGTCCGACCAAATAGATGATGCCACGCATTTTATATTCCTTAGTTCTTATGATGACGCTAATGCGCCTTTGTGATTAAGCAGACAGGAAACACGAACCAAAACGGAGTTGAGCGTTAAGGAACACTGTGCAGCTTGCCTTCTTTGATGACACAACGTCGCACCGCCCTCTGGGGTTCCCTCAAGCTAAAATTATTATTGCGCTTTGACTTGTACCGGCGGTCCATCCTCGTCCCTCAGCAGGAGCAGAAGCGCCAACACTGTCAGGACAACCCCCGCAACGATGCCAATTGGGGGAAGGCCGTTGCCTAGACCCACCTCCCAGCAGATAACCCATACCGGCACCAGATATGTATAGGCCATCACCTTTGCGGAGGGCAGGCGCATGGTCGCAAATTGCACCAGAACGAAGGTAATGGAGCTGGCACAAATCGCTACGTATAATATGGTTAACCAAACAAGCGGACGTAAATTCAACCAATTTGTCGCGACAATGTCCCGCGCGCCCAGCACCATCAGCAAAATTGCCCCCGCCACTAACGTACCAAAGGCGAATACAAGCGCACTTTCTCCACGGTTCAGGACGCGCACCAGCGGTGTGTATATCGCGTGAGCTATGCAGCCGAAGAAAAATATCACCTCGCCGCGCCCCACGTCGAAAGCCAGCACAGCAGCCAGATCAGCGCGAAAAATGACCCACAGCGCGCCCAGTCCCCCGAAGCACAGCGCCATCGCAATGCGCGGCGTCATCCGCTGGCGCAGCAAAAACCAGCCAAAGATCCCTGCCATTGCAGGCACAAGCGTAAAAACCGCCGCCGAGCTTACCGGCGCCGAAGTCTTGAGCCCCTCGAACATCAGCACAAAATAGATAATGAACAAGCCGCCCAGCACCAGATATCGCCACGGTGCAGCCAAAGCGCTACGCGGAATCCCGGTCGTTACCATCGCAACAATCCCCAGAACAATCGCTGCAATAACAAAACGCACAGCATTAAGCGCCAGCGGCGTAATATCGTTCGCGACCATACCCCCAAGCGAAAAGGAGCCTGCCACGAGGGCAGAGAATAATAACATCGCCAGATGCCCCTGCGCCTGCGGCGTCATTGCTCCGTCACGTGTCAACGTCCCTGATCCGTGATTTCAAAAATCGCACAAGCGCCTGCACTTTTGGTGTACGGTGCAAGTCGACATGCGTCACCAGCCACACCTGCGAAGCCCACTCCGGCCGCGGGGGGGCCATTTCTACCAGATCTTCGCGCTGCGCCGCGTCAGATGGCGTGAGAAACCCGATCCCTGCCCCGGCATAGACAGCCAATTTCAATGCGTTCGGGTCATTGCTGCGGAACACGACATTTTCGCGCGGAACATTATCAGCCAGCCACCTATAATAGGGCGCACCACTATCAACATCCTCATGCGCCACAAAACGGTGGTTATCAAAATCCCCTGTAAGTCCGGGAGTGCCGTGCGCCGCAACATACGACTGAGCTGCATAAAGCCCGATCTGCTGATCCATCAATGGCTGCACTACGTTATCAGGCTGATCCGGCGCACGCCCTGCCCGAATGGCAACATGTGCTTCTCCATATTCAAGCCGAAACAAGCGCTCGCCCGTAAGATAGCGCACGATCACTGCCGGATAAGCCTCCTGAAACGCCACCAGCACCGGCGCCATACGCGGCACCAGCTCGACCAGCGACGTCACGACCAGATCTCCCGATACCCCTGTGCCGCCCCCTTTTATCCTGCTGACCAGCTGGCTGAACTGGTCCTCGGTTGCCTGCGCCACGCGCAGCAGGTCCTCGCCGGCTTCGGTCGGTGTGTATCCCCGTGCGTGGCGCTGGAACAGCTTGATGCCCAGCCGCGCCTCCAGTGCATCAATGTGGCGGATTACGGTCGCATGATGCACACCCAGCTTTTCTGCCGCCCCGCTCACCGTTCCGATGCGCGCCACCTGAAAAGCGGTTTTGATCTCGTCCCAATTGTCCATCGCCCGCCCTGTGCATATACGAACCTTTAACGCCCAACCTTCCTGTCTGTGTTCGAAAATACAAGAGGCAACAGCCTCTTCTACTGTATGGTTGACTCAAGCGCGCCACACACGTAAAGCAGCTGCAATCTCCGGAAGCGAAGCCTTCCGGTCCTGACTGTTGTTCAGGATCGCCTCCAGTCAGCGTATTACGCCCACTGGAGTATTTGTGCATTTTAGCGGGCGTTCCGATATAAGGACCAACCGCAACCGAAAGAAAGGGCTTCCGTCCATGTTCGAGAACCTCAGCGAACGCCTGTCAGGCGTCTTTGACCGCCTCACCAAACAGGGCGCGCTGTCTGACGAGGACGTAAAAACCGCCCTGCGCGAAGTTCGCGTAGCACTGCTGGAGGCGGATGTATCGCTGCCGGTGGCGCGCGATTTCGTAAATGCAGTGCAAGAAAAAGCCACTGGTCAGGCCGTCACCAAATCCATTACCCCGGGCCAGCAAGTCGTAAAGATCGTGCATGACGCGCTTATCGACGTCCTGAAGGGCGAGGGTGAGCCGGGCGCGCTCAAGATCGACAATGCGCCAGCCCCCATCCTGATGGTTGGCCTGCAAGGCTCGGGCAAGACCACCACCACCGCCAAATTGGCAAAACGCCTTAAGGATCGGGACGGCAAGCGCGTTTTGATGGCATCACTTGACGTTAACCGCCCCGCCGCGATGGAGCAACTGGCGATTCTTGGCATGCAGATCGGCGTTGATACCCTGCCAATCGTCAAAGGCGAAACGCCCGTCCAGATCGCCAAGCGCACCAAGACCCAAGCGTCACTTGGTGGTTATGACGTCTACATGCTCGACACTGCCGGTCGTCTGAGTATTGACGAAGAGCTGATGGCACAGGTCGAGCAGGTCCGAGATATCGTCTCACCCCGCGAAACCCTACTGGTCGTCGATGGCCTCACCGGTCAAGACGCCGTGCAGACCGCCGAGAACTTCAATACGCGCATTGGAATTTCCGGCGTGGTCCTAACCCGCATGGACGGTGACGGCCGCGGCGGTGCCGCCCTGTCGATGCGCGCCGTAACAGGCAAGCCTATTAAATTTGTCGGCCTTGGCGAGAAGATGGACGCCCTGGAAACCTTTGAGCCAGAGCGCGTTGCAGGCCGCATCCTTGGCATGGGTGACATCGTCGCCCTTGTTGAAAAGGCACAGGAGACCATCGAAGCCGAACAAGCCGAGCGGATGATGAAGCGCATGGCTAAGGGGATGTTCAACATGAACGACCTCAAAATGCAGCTCGAACAGATGCTCAAGATGGGTGGCATGCAAGGCATGATGGGCATGATGCCAGGCATGGGCAAAATGGCCAAACAGATCAGCGATGCAGGTCTGGACGACAAGATCCTCAAGCAGCAGATCGCACTAATCAATTCCATGACCAAGAAAGAGCGCGCCAACCCCGCGCTTCTTCAGGCGAGCCGGAAAAAGCGGATCGCCAAGGGCGCAGGTATGGAGGTCTCTGACGTGAACAAGCTGATGAAAATGCAGCGCCAGATGTCAGACATGATGAAGAAAATGGGCAAAGGCAAAGGCGGCATGATGAAAGCTGCGATGAAGCAGATGATGGGTGGCAAGGGCGGGATGGACCCCGCCGCAATGGCGCAAGGCATGGACCCGAAAGCATTGGAAGCTGCAGCCAAGCAGATGGGCGGCAAACTACCCGGCATGGGTGGCATGGGCCTGCCTTCAGGCCTTTCCGGTTTCGGAAAAAAGAAATGATCAGCTGCACTGTCCGATATGAAATCGACCCTGACAAACTGGCAGAGTTCGAGATTTACGCGAAGGCCTGGCTTACGCTGGTGCGAAAGCTTGGCGGTACCCATCACGGCTACCACATGCCGCATGAAGGGCCCAATGACATCGCCTATTGCCACTTTTCCTTTGCATCCCTCGCAGAATACGAAGACTACCGGACCCGAATGTGGGACGACCCTGAATGCCTGCGGGCATACGAGCACGCGAAACGCACAAAATGCATCCGCCGGTTCGACCGCTCCTTTACCAAACCCCTGTTCGAGGGTGCTACAGTGGATGAGTTGGGCCTATGATCATGCTACTGAATACCCGGCACGACTGTCTTTGCGGGATCTGCGCTTTTAGGAGGTTCATATGACCGATCCTGTCACACTCGCTGCGCAGGTTCTAAAAGAGCACCGTGCAAGCATTGACCGTCTCGATGCAATCCTCGTCTATACATTGGGCGAGAGGTTTAAGCATACGCAGGCTGTGGGGAAACTCAAAGCCAGCCACGACCTTCCCCCCTCAGATCCCGCGCGTGAAAAGGCGCAGATCGAGCGGCTCGAAGATTTGGCGAAACAGGCCGATCTGGATCCTGAATTCGCCAAGAAGTTTCTCAACTTCATCATCGCTGAAGTCATTCAGCATCACAAATATCACGCAGATAAAACCTAAGGAAAACAATACTATGTCAATGAAAATTCGCCTCGCCCGCGGTGGTTCCAAGAAACGCCCGTTCTACCGTATCGTTGCAGCTGACAGCCGCATGCCACGTGATGGCCGCTATATCGAAAAGCTGGGCACATATGCACCCCTGCTGGCCAAAGACAGCGAAGATCGCGTTGTTATGAACGTCGAGCGCATCGAGCACTGGCTGGGTCAGGGCGCACAGCCAACCGAGCGAGTTCAGCGTATGCTGGAAGCCGCAGGTGTTCGCCCCAAGACAGAGCGCAACAACCCGACAAAAGGCACCCCCGGCAAGAAGGCAACCGCCCGCGTCGAGGAAAAGGCCGCCAAGGCAGCAGCCGCAGCAGAAGCCGCGAACGCACCAGCCGAGGAAACGCCCGCAGAAGAGACAGCTGCAGAGTAAATTAGGGAAATCCGGCATGGACACGTTTTCGGATGAGTTCCGTGCCGGGCTGACCGACCTGATGCGCTGGCGCCGCGATGTGCGGCAGTTTCGCACCGATCCGGTGGACGAGGCACTTGTTCAGGAGTGCCTCGCCACCCTCTCTCTCGCACCCTCTGTAGGTCTTTCCGAGCCGTGGCGCGTAATCCGTGTCCGCTCCGACGTTGCGCGCGCTTCAGCGCTTAAAAACTTCCAGACCGCTAATGCGAAGGCCCTCGAAGGCTATGACGGCGACAAAGCCTCGCTTTATGCTTCGCTAAAATTATCTGGCATGCGTGAAGCTCCTGTACATATTGCTATTTTTTGCGATGACGGAACTGCAAAAGGCTCCGGCCTCGGCGCTTCTTCCATGCCGGAAATGCGCCGCTACTCGGTTGTGGGCGCTGTCACGCTGATGTGGTTGCACGCCCGCACTTTGGGCCTCGGCATCGGCTGGGTCTCTGTGCTAGACCCCGATCTGCTGTGCCGTGATCTTGATACACCACCCGACTGGTCCCTTGTTGCTTACCTTTGCCTTGGCTGGCCACGCGATGTATCCTTGACACCAGAGCTTGAAACAAAAGGCTGGGAGGCCCGCGCCGCCGCCCTGCACATCGAGGACCGCTGATGTTTGGACTACTTAAATTTGTCGCCACCCTGTGCATTGGGGCGGTGCTCGGCTTTCACCTTAACGGGATGTTGATGCGGGCCGAATGCAGTGCAGGAGAAGGCCAGTGGACCGGCACAATTTGCGTCAATTCGGAGTTACTCCAATGAGCGATACCCATATCTGCGTCGGCACGATTTCCGGCTCCTACGGCGTTACAGGCGAGTTGCGGATCAAGAGCTTTTGCGCCGTACCGGAAGATATTGAAAGCTATAGCCCGCTTACCGACGAGCGTGGCGATCGCGAATTCATGCTGGCCATTTTGCGCCCGATCAAGAATGGCTTTGCGGCACGTCTGCCCGAAATTTCGACCAAAGAGGACGCGGACGCTCTACGCGGCACTAAACTCTATGCCCGCCGTGAACAGCTCCCTTCGCTGCCCGACGACGAGTATTATCACGCGGATCTGATCGGGCTGGAAGTGTATGACACGGGCGGCGCACTACTGGGCCGCGTCAAGACCGTTCAGAACCACGGCGCGGACGATTTGCTGGAACTTCAATTAACGGGCACTTCGACCACCACATTCCTTCCCTTTACAAAGTCCGCTGTGCCCACGGTTGATATGGCGACCCGCCGCATGGTTGCGGACCCACCCGAGGGGATTTTGCCCACGCCAAAGCCGGAGACAGCAACCGGACCCCAGGACTAAGGATGCGGCGTATTATATTTCACGCCGGATTTCACAAAACAGGAACGACCAGCCTGCAACAAACCCTGCGCACCAATCGTCAAGCGTTGCGCCCCGAGATCCGGTTGGTCCTGCGCCCTGGGATGAAGGCCCTGTGCGAATGCGCGCGCGCCTACAGCCGGTCGCGCGAGGACTATGATCTGGGGTTGGTTAAATACGAGGCCGCGATACTGGCCGAGGCGCTCGAGGACGAGCAGGCAACGACAATAGTCATCAGTTCTGAGGATCTCAGCGGTCACATGCCAGGGGGCCACGGCCTACATGGCTACGGCGCGGCACCCCACCTGATGCGGGCCTTGTCCGTGGGTTTCAAGGCGGCCAATCCGGACACCGAGTTGACGTTTTTCTTTACCACGCGCAGCGCAGAACCTTGGCTGCGCAGCTGTTATGCACAACATCTGCGCACGGCCCGTATGATTTGGGACGAGGCGGATTACCTCAAGCGGCTAAAGACATCAGCCGAACATGCCAAAATCATTGATCTGATCCGCCGCGAAGTGCCCGAACATGCCGTTCGGGAGGCCGCTTTAGAGGATCATGCCAGCCGCCCGCTTGGCGTAATCGAGGCGCTGCTGGATCATCTGGAGATTACAGCCGAGCGGCGCGCAGGCTTTGCACCTGCCGTCGCGCGCAACGCCGCATTGCCCGCTCATCTGTCGGCCGAGTTGCTGCGCCTTAACCGCTCCGATCTGGAGAACGTCGCCCTGCGCAAAGCCAAGCGAAAGCTGATCGAAGAGGCCACCTGATGCCGCGCAAAATCGTCATTCACGCAGGATTTCATAAAACAGGCACATCCACAGTTCAGGCGTTTCTGCGTGCCAATCGAAAGGCTCTTTTGCCCGTACTGGCCGTGCGCCTTAAAGGGCAAATGCAGGAGCTGATGAGTGCCACACGCGGGTACTCGACCTACGGCACGGATGACGCCCTCGACAAGGTCACGCGTCGTTTCGATGCCTTGCTGGCCGATCTGCCGGGCATGCCACGCCGCGCCCTGCTGCTGAGCGCCGAAGAACTCTCGGGCCATATGCCTGGGCGCGGCGATCTCGCACAATATAACGCGGCACCTGTTCTGGCCTACCAGTATTGGGAGCGGGCTCAGGCGGCATTTCCAAACACGCCGGTAGCTTTTTGCTTTGCCATCCGCGACCCTGATGCGTGGCAACATTCTGCTTGGGCCGAACATGTGAAATCGTCCGGGATGACACTCGATTTTGCACAATATGCGGCGCGCTATACCGTCGCACCTGATCTGGCGGCGATTGTAAGTGAGGTACGCCGCCGCGTGCCAGCCCCGGTCCACAGCTACGCCCTGGAGGACTGCGCAGACCTGCCACTGGGTCCCGCTGACCCGCTGCTTGATCTGTGCGATATTCCGCCGGAGCTGCGCATTAAACTTCTGCCGCAACCGGCCCAGAACATACGTCCCGATGAGAACGTCCTTGCGGCCTTGTTGAACATCAACCGGACGCATAAGGACAAAGGCGCACGCAACGCCGCAAAAGCCGCGCTTTTGGCAAAAGGATCTGACACATGACCCAGCCCAACCGCTCCCACGGGAAACAGCGCGTGATGCAGGCGCTCAAACCACGCGAGCTGATGCAGGACACGCCAGATTATATCGACGTATGGCAGGCCCATATCCTTACCCTGTTCCCGGAGGCATTTCCCGGTGTGTTGGGAGCCAGTCTAACGGGACGAGCGCTGAAAGAAGGCCAATGGCAACTCAAGACGCATGATTTGCGCGAATACGGCCTGACCAAACACCGCAATGTCGATGATACCCCGGCGGGGGGCGGCGCGGGGATGGTCCTGCGCGCAGATGTGGTTGGCCCAGCGATCGAGGCAGTTCAGGAACGTGCACGGGGCCGCTGGCCTATCCTGTACATGTCCCCGCGCGGGCGGCGTTTTGATCAGGCGATGGCGCGTGATCTGGCCACTTGCGCCGGAGTAACGATGCTGTGCGGCAGGTTCGAGGGCGTCGACGAGCGGGTGATCGAACACTACGGCATCACCGAGGTTTCGCTAGGTGATTTTGTAATGACTGGAGGCGAGTTGGCTGCACAGTCCATGATCGACGCCACAGTGCGCCTTTTGCCTGGCGTGCTCGGCAATGCTCAAAGCACCGTGGAGGAAAGCCATTCCGCAGGTCTGCTGGAGCACCCACAATATACCAAACCAGCCGAGTGGAATGGCCGTGAAATCCCTCCCGTTCTGATTTCGGGCAACCACGCGGAAATTGAAAAATGGCGCCGCGAGATGTCTCACAGGCTAACACAGGAGCGGCGGCCAGACCTTTGGGCAGCACACATCGCCTCCAAAAGTGAGTAGCTGGTCCGACCTCGAAGCCGAGCTGTCGTTATGGACCGCAAGTGGCTTGACCCCGCGCCTGTGGTGGCGCGATGATGATGCGCAGGGTGTGACACCAGATCTGGAACAGCTAATACACCTGTCCGACAGCTACGAAGTGCCTGTGCATCTGTCCGTAATCCCTGACGGACTGACCCCCGCGCTGGCCCCGCGATTGCGCGATGCGGACCATACCTATGTTTTGCAACATGGCCTGTCACACATTAATCACGAGCCAAGGGGAACCCCTGCCTCCGAAGTGGGTGACACCCGTGCGCTGCCTTTGCAGGAAGCTGACATCAGGCGTGGTTGGGACATACTTGAGGCCGCGAATATGCCACGGCTTTTGCGAGGATTCGTCCCCCCATGGAACAGGATCGGCGATGCGACACGGCGCCAGTTGCCCGATTGGGGCTACCGTTTTCTTTCCGCCTATGAAGGGCGCGGCGATGATGCGCAGATCGCAGGTTTGACCCAAATCGATGCTCACCTCGATCCCATCCGCTGGAAATACGACCGCGTATTTAGGGGGGAGGACAAGATGCTGGCGATGCTGCTAGAGCATCTACGCGAGCGGCGTTCCGGTGATCCGCTGCGGCCCATCGGCTATGTCACGCACCACTTACAAACCCATGAAGCGATCTGGGATTTCACCGATACACTGTTTGCGCGCACACGCGGGATGTGGTTCACGATGCCACAAATGCAAAAGGAAGCCTGAGATATGGTCGAGGTCACATTTGCAACGCCCGCGCAACGCGACGAGGTTGAGGCGTTCATGCACGCCGCCTTTCCCCGTGCAAAATGGGGCGCAGAGGGCTGGACCCGCCTGCTGGCCAACCGCTGGGGCGGGCCGCAGGGCGAATTTGCCGTAACCGCGAGGGACGGCGATAAATTGGTTGGCGTCATGGGCATGAACGACAGCCTGCGCCACACCCCCCGCGGACCGCAGCGATATCGCAACCTGACCTCGTGGTATGTGCTCAAATCCCATCGCGGGATGGGGCTGGGCGAGACACTGATGCACACCGCGATGGGTGACCCAGCGGTGACCTCGACAAACCTTACGAGCGCCAAGGCTGCACTGCCCCTGGTGGACCGCATAGGATTCAGGGTGCTGGACGCACAGCGCTTTGTCTGGCGACACAGCGGTTTGGATGCCCTGCCACACACATTCGATCCCTTGAAGGACGCAAACCTACGTTCAGTTGATGCACAAGTATTGAAGGATCATACGGGACTCGGGCTTGGGTACGTTACTGTCGAGACACCGGATGGCCTCTGCACACTCGTCCTGTCAGTTAAACAGAAGGTTGATGAGTATATCACTCATGAGGTTGTTTATGTGGGCCAGCCAGACCTTCTGGCCCGCCACGGCGATGCGATTGCCAATACCGTTCTACCGCAGACAGGCGCGGTGTTCAGCGTTGACAGCCGCCTTGCCACAGGCGCCCGTCCGGGCACGGTGGAAACCATCGAAGTCCCCCGCTTTTACAAAGGCAACCGAATGCTGCCGGCCGAGATCGACCACATGTACTCCGAGATCGTTTTGATGGGAATGAAGCTGTACTGAGTGCTTGATCGCAGTGCCAATCACGCCTATAGCACCCAAGTCTGGACCGCAAAGCGATTCCGGACTGCTGTTCTATCCCAGCAACGACCAAGCAAAGACGATGCTACCTCCGGTGGGCTGTGCGCAGACCCGACAGAACAGACCGAAGCTCTGGGATCACTGTAAAAACTTCGTGGCATACCACGAGCATCATAGGAGCATCAGATGAACCTGATCGCACAAATCGAGGCGGAACACATCGCCGAACTCGCCAAGGAGATCCCTGATTTCCGCGCTGGTGATACAATCCGCGTAGGCTTTCGCGTAACCGAAGGCACACGTACCCGCGTACAGAACTATGAAGGTGTTTGCATTTCCCGCAAGCACGGCAAAGGCATCGCCGGCGCATTCACAGTCCGCAAAATCTCATTCGGCGAAGGTGTTGAGCGCGTATTCCCGCTGCACTCCACCAACATCGACAGCATCACCGTGGTTCGCCGTGGTCGCGTGCGTCGCGCCAAGCTGTATTACCTGCGCACACGTCGCGGTAAGTCCGCACGGATCATCGAAAACAGCCACTATAAAGCACCGAAGGGGTAAGCGAGATGAAAGCAGATACACATCCCGAGTATCACATGATCAACGTCAAAATGACCGACGGTACGATCCTGGAAATGAAATCGACATGGGGCAAAGAGGGCGATCAGCTGTCCCTTGATATCGACCCAACCGTTCACCCTGCTTGGACAGGCAGCTCCGGCCGCTTGCTCGACACCGGTGGTCGCGTGTCCAAGTTCAAGAACAAATACGCTGGTCTTGGCTTCTAAGCCATTTCACCGCGGACAGATTGAAAGGCGCATCCCTGCAAGGTGGTGCGCCTTTTGCGTTGAATGGCCGCACATCTCGGGTCAAGCTTGCAGAAAGGGGGTCACACAGAATGATCGCTTATGTAACCGTCGGTGCCGATAACATCGCGAAAGCGAAGCAATTTTATACTGCGTTCCTCCCCGCTCTTGGCTACATGCTTAAAGAGACTTCCGAGGGCTTGAGCTTTGCCCTGCCTATTGAATCGGGCCAGTTGCCTGTGCTGCCGGATTTCCATGTCAAACCAACTTTTGACGGGCGCGCTGCATCAGCCGGAAACGGTGCCATGACCGCATTCGAGGCGGGCAGTCAAAACCAGGTTCGGGTGCTACACGCCGCAGCCCTTGCAGCAGGTGGTTCTGACGAAGGTCGACCCGGATTTCGCCCCTCATATGGATCACACTTTTATGTGGGTTATCTGCGCGACCCGCAGGGCAACAAGATCGCATTATTCTCCAGCAATACGGACGAGCCGGGGCGCGACGGATAACGCATGCCCTACCCCAACAACTTCGCCAAAAGCGGATGCGGAAAATTGCGTGGGGCGGTGATGGCATAAAATGTCTCGGTCAGCTCGAGATCAAAGGGGGCAGTAACAAGCTTGCCTGTTGCGATCTCATCCGCCAGAACAACGTCGGGAGCCAGTGCCACGCCTGCATCTTCGCGCGCAAGAAGGCGCACCATCGCCATATCATCCGCTTCCGCTACGATATTCGGTGTAACGCCAAGGCGGGCAAGAAGGCCGTCGAACAGTGTCCGGATTGCCCCTGTTGGCAGGATCAATGGCTCATGCGTCACAAGCTCTGTGAGGGTCTTGTGCTGCAACCGATGCGCCGCAGCGTGTAGTCCAACACTTTGTGCCGCGATGCGGTGCGTAGTGAAACTTGCTGCTTGCGCGCTTGGCGGTGGTTCGGTCGTCAGAACAACATCAAGGCCCAGCGTGCGCAGAGTGTCGAGCAGTTCCACCCCGCCAGAGCGCAGGATTACCTCGCACCCGCCCCGCGCGAGAACAGGTCGTAGAAACTGCATCTGGAAGTTCCGCGACAGCGTAGAGAGCGCGCCAATGCGGAACGGCGGAAGGTTGGTCGACGTCTGCGCCAGCGTCGCCTCAAGTTCGGCTCCGGTGGCAAAAATGCGGTCGGCGTGGTCCAGCGTGATGCGCCCCACCTCCGTCAAGACCAACTGCCGCCCGACACGGTCAAACAGGTCTTGGCCCAGCCGGGCCTCCAGCGCCTTGATCTGTGTGGACAGCGCCGACTGAGAAAGGTTGAGGCGCTGCGCCGCCCGCGTGAGGTTCCCCTCATGAGCGACCGCCTGAAAATATCGCAGATGATGATAGTTAAGCACATAAGACTCCGTTCGTTCATTTTTATAGAACGTTTACGCCCAAAAGATATATTTTTATTCCTCGATACGCCTCGGCATATCGACCGTGCAGAAACACAAAATAGGGGCTTAACATGGAAATTCTTTTTGACACGGTGGCAGCACTCATTAGCCAGCTACAAAAACCTACGCTGGCTTTCCTTTTGGGGGGCATGTTGCTGGCAGCCCTCGGCAGCAAACTTGAGGTACCACAGCCAGTCTATAAATTTGTCGTAATGCTTTTGCTGCTGAAAGTCGGTCTGGGTGCGGGTATTTCAATCCGTGAGGCCGATCTGGTGGCATTAGCCGTTCCCGCCCTGTTTGCGACCCTTTCAGGCATCGTGATTGTTTTACTCGGAAGCAATACACTTGCGCGGTGGAAGGGTGTCTCGAAGGTGGACGGCTACGCCACAGCGGGGCTCTTCGGTGCAGTCTCGGCCTCGACCCTTGCCGCAGCGATGGCCATGCTCGACACGGCTGGCATCGCCTATGAGGGCTTCATCGGCGCGCTCTATCCCTTTATGGACATCGCGGCACTCGTGACGGCAATCGTTTTAGCAAAAATGTCAGCAGCGCGCATGGAAGGGACGATAGTAACGAACAACGGCGTGGCGACGATGACAATGGACGGCCTTGCGTCCGGCCTGCCCAAACTTGCCCGGCCCAGCGACAAAGCACCCGCCCCCCATGGACTGGTAGGCACGATCCTTACGGACACAGTTCAAAGCGCGGCCATTTCGGCACTACTGCTTGGAATTGCGATTGGCGTACTCGGCCGGCCCGAAAGCGTATACGACAGCTTTTACGAGCCGCTATTCAGGGGTCTGCTGTCAATTCTAATGCTGGTGATGGGGATGGAGGCATGGGCGCGCCTATCAGAACTGCGGAAGGTCGCGCACGCCTACGTTCTTTACGGCCTGACTGCACCGCTGGCTCACGGTTTGATTGGTTTTGGTCTGGGGATGGTGGCACATCAGATTACAGGTTTTTCTGCAGGCGGGGTTGTACTGCTGGCGGTGATGGCAGCCTCCAGCTCTGACATCTCGGGCCCGCCCACCCTTCGCGGTGCATTGCCGGAGGCAAACGCATCTGCCTATGTCGGAACCTCGACCGGCCTTGGGACACCTGTCGCGATCTTCACAATCCCCCTATGGATCTGGTTGGCCGATATATTCATTGGCGTGTGAGTGATCTCTGCGCCCCATTGCATGCGCTGTGGGGCGTTCAACGCTTTCCAAAGAGCAAAACCCTAAATATAGTCGCAAGAGCAATTTCCTGCGCATTTGCAGGCATCGTAAAAAGGGCTCCCAGCATGGCGCACATCATTGTCGTTGGTAACGAAAAAGGCGGCGCAGGCAAATCGACGGTCTCCATGCATGTCGCAACCGCACTTGCACGGATGGGCCACAAGGTGAGTGCGCTTGACCTCGACTTGCGGCAGCGCACGTTCGGGCGCTACTGTGAAAACCGACAGTCCTTTTTGAAGGACTCCGGCCTCGACCTTCCAAGCCCCCATTGCCATGATCTCCCCGAGGTTGATGCAGACGATCTGAAGCCCGGCGAAAACGTATACGACCAAAGACTGTCCGCCGCTGTGGCCGAACTTGAGCCAAGCAACGACTTTATTCTCATCGACTGTCCAGGATCACATACCCGCCTCAGTCAAGTGGCCCATTCGCTTGCCGATACGCTGATCACGCCTCTTAATGACAGTTTTATCGATTTTGATTTGCTGGCCCATACCGACGCCAGCGGTGACAAGATAACCGGCCCCTCCGTTTATTCCGAAATGGTTTGGAACGCGCGGCAGCTCCGCTCAAAGGCAGGCCTGCCCGCGATTGACTGGATCGTGGTGCGCAACCGGATGGGCGCCCAGCGGATGGTCAACAAAGACAAAATGGAGCGCGCTATCCAAAATTTGAGCAAGCGCATCGGTTTTCGGGTGGCACCCGGCTTTAACGAGCGGGTGATTTTTCGCGAGCTTTTTCCGCGTGGCCTGACCCTGCTGGACCTGAAGGATATAGGGATCAAACAGCTTAATATCTCGAATATAGCGGCCCGTCAGGAACTGCGTGATCTGGTAAAATCGCTCAAACTCCCCGGTGTGGATGCTGATTTTTAAGTTATCGTTACGTCAATCAAGGCAAGCAAGAGACCTCTGGCCAGATGCGCGTGTTGCGCCCTGCCAAGATCAGCGTGAGTTCGATGCTGACCAAGATCACCGCAATTTTGCCTGTGCAGAATTACCAACCGATCATGCCCTGCTGCCTCACAGATAGCATTCCCGCTGTAAAAAACCGCACAATGTGAGAGAGCGATTGTGCCACAGGTCAGACGACCCTCGGGGCCCACATCGCCGGTTCAGGGGATTCCTTCAGGAATACAGGGCCGTATCCTATTCCCCCGTTAGGGTTGACGCACGGGTCATATACAATGATCATCCCTCTATCGTGCCAGCCCCGCATCTCTTCGCGGGCGTGTTGGCACCAAAAGCGGGGGAAACCTGCGATCACCAAGCCCGCCAGACCGGGTCATATGCGGCACTGCAATAAACGCTGAAGCCGCTGGTAAAATAGAGAGGAAGAATATGACATTCACCACACGCACTGGCAAACCGCTCCCACAGACCATCCTAGACCATGCCGAATACGCAAAAGCCGATCCCGTAAACCGCCGCGAATTTTTTGCGATGGCGACTGCATTCGGGGCAACTACTGCCACCGCATATGCCATGATCGGAATGCCTGCGCCCGCGATGGCTGATGCGCACAGCGAAAAGAAAGCCGGCGGTACCGTCAGAATGCAGATGGAAGTCCGCGCCCTGAAAGATCCGCGCACGTATGATTGGTCCCAGATCGCCAACTTCTCTCGTGGCTGGCTAGAATATCTCGCCATCTGGGAGAATGACGGCTCATTCACCCCCGCCTTGCTGGAAAGCTGGGAAATCAGTGATGATGCAACCGTGTACACATTGAACGTCCGCAAGGGTGTTAAATGGAACAACGGCGATGATTTCACCGCCGAGGACGTCGTGCGCAACATCGAAGGCTGGTGTGATAAGTCCGTCGAGGGGAACTCGATGGCGGGCCGCTTTGCGACCCTGATTGACGCCGATACCGAGAAGCTTGCCGATGGCATCGTTGAAGTTGTCGACAGCCACACCATCAAGTTGAACCTGCCCGCAGCAGACATCACGCTGATCGCAGGCATGGCCGACTATCCGGCGGCGATTGTGCACAGCACGTTCAATGCCGACGAAATGGTTGAAAACCCCATCGGTACTGGTGCTTACCTTCCCGAATCCCTCGAAGTGGGCGTCAAAGGTGTATTGGTGAAAAACCCCGACCACACGTGGTGGGGCACCGAAGTCTACGGCGGGCCCTACATCGACCGTTTGGAATATATTGATTATGGTACCGACCCTTCTGCGTGGATCGCGGCCGCAGAAGCCGAAGAGGTAGATGCATTCTACTCCATGGAAGGTGATTTCATCGATATTCTGTCCAGCCTTGATGGCTGGAACGAGCATTCGATTGCGACCGCTTCCACGATCGTCATTCGCCCCAACCAGCTGGCAGAGATTGATGGAAAGCGTCCCTATGAAGACGTCCGTGTGCGCAAAGCACTCTCTATGGCTGTAGATAACTCAATCCTGCTCGAGCTTGGCTATGCCGGTAAGGGTGTGACCGCAGAGAACCATCACGTTGGTCCGATGCACCCCGATTATGCAGAATTGCCGCCGCGCGCTGCAGATCCCGCCGGAGCCAAGGCGCTGATGGAAGAAGCAGGAATGATCGATTTCGAACATGAGCTGTTTTCAATCGACGATGCATGGCGCAAAGACACGACTGACGCTGTCGCAGCCCAGTTGCGCGATGCAGGTATCAAGGTGAAGCGGACGATTCTTCCCGGCTCGACGTTCTGGAACGACTGGACGAAGTATTCCTTCTCTTCCACCAACTGGAACCCGCGTCCTCTCGGCGTGCAAATCTGGGCTCTCGCATATCGCTCGAACGAGGCATGGAACGAGTTTGGCTGGTCCAACGCAGAATTTGACGCGATCCTGACCCAAGCATTGGCAACCCCGGACGTCGAAAAGCGCCGGGAACTGATGGCGAAGGGCCAGAAAATGATTCAGGATGAAGGCGTGACAATCCAACCATACTGGCGCTCGCTCTATAACCATACCAAGGACGGCCTGACGGGTGCAGAGCATCACATCAGCTATGAATACCATCCTGCACGGATGGCATGGAGCTGACTTTAAATTCTAACAATAATTAAGAAGGGGCCGCATTGCTACGCGGCCCTTTTTCTTGAGACAAAAACTCGATTGATATGAAAGTACCCTACCTGATGCTTAGCGCACGCCGGAAGCTAGTGTGTCAGAAACTTCATCTGCGTGATAAGTGAAACCAGATCACGGACCGATTTCTGCGCGGATGTCCGAGTGGTATCGAGCTGTGCATGAGCCCGTTCATAAAGTGGGGTACGCATGTCGACCAGTGATTTAATCTTCGCAACTGCCTGCTGCTCATCATCTCCGGCCAGCTGCATCGCGCCTTGCGGCCGCACACGCGCCACATGCTCTGCTGGTGAGGTCTGGAGCCAGATCGTATAGCATCGCGACAGAAGCCGCGCAAATGGCGCCTCTTGCTCGACCAGACCGCCAGATACAGACAAAATGAACGGCCCTGTTCTCTTGATCACCCGCTCCAGCGCTTCTGCCTCCAGACGGCGGAATCCTTCGGGACCATAAAGCGACAACACCTCTGCGAGCGGTATACCAGTGTCGTCCTCGACCATGCTGCTTAGCTCGATGAAGGGCAGGTCAAAAGCTTTGGCCACGTTTCGACCAAGAGTCGTTTTGCCCGCACCGCGTAATCCCATCAGACAAATACGCCCTGCCCGCAGGCTCGCTGATTTATCCACCTGCAGCAAATCCTTGATCGCAGCCCGAATATCGTCCGGCGCTTTTTCAAAGAGTTGGGCGATGCGCTGGGCCTCCGGATCGACGCAAATATTACGCGCAATTAGCACCTCCATCGGCATGCCGAGGGCGCGGGCAACCCTTTCAAGAAGGGCGATCGATATATTCCCCTCCCCCGCCTCAAGCTGCGCCAGATAACGCGGAGAAACCCCCGATAGTTCTGAAACAACACGTCGCGGCATACCCTTTTGTTTGCGGACCTCGCGCACGCGCCGCGCAACACGGCTGATCAGTGCGTGACGGGGATCATCGGTATTTTGTGGCACTTCGGAATTACTCATAATCCCGAATATAGTGCAGAAAATCCGTTCACCAAAATAATTTTGCACCGCAAAAAAATATGTTGCCTACGCTCAATCATCCACATGAAAAGCAGTATTTTCGTTATGATGGGAGGTATAAGTGGTGGCGTTACCTGGACTTGAACCAGGGACCTATCGATTATGAGTCGATCGCTCTAACCAACTGAGCTATAACGCCGTGCGGGTGAACTATGATAGCCACCCGCCAGCGTCAAGCCAGAAACAACATACAGGGCGCGAGTTACACCCACTTCGCTAGGGGCGGCAGGCTCATCAGCACTGCATTGGCATCGTGGCCGGTCTCAAGACCGAATTTTGTACCACGGTCATAGACCAGATTGTACTCGGCATACAGGCCGCGGTGGATCAGTTGCACGTCCTTATCAGCCTCTGACCAGACTTGGGATTTACGCTTTTCCACCAAAGGAACATAAGCTGGCAGGAAAGCACGACCAATGTCCTGTGTCAGGGCAAAGTCAGCCTCCCAATCACCGGTGTTGCGATCATCCATAAATATGCCGCCGACACCCCGCGCACGGTTGCGGTGCGGAATATAGAAATATTCGTCCGCCCATTCTTTGAGTTTTGGATAAATCTCGGTGCCATGTGAATCGAGGTGTGACTGTTGCGTCGCGTGGAAATGCGCCGTGTCATCGGGATATTCAATGCAAGGGTTAAGGTCGGAGCCCCCGCCGAACCACCACGCACCGGGGGTCCAGAACATCCGTGTGTTCATATGAACAGCCGGCGCATGTGGGTTTTGCATATGTGCCACAAGAGAGATCCCAGAGGCCCAGAAGCGTGGATCATGTGCCATACCAGGGACACCCCGCGCCGCCATCGCTTTTTGTGCGCGCTCCCCCAAAGTACCATAAACGGTCGAAATGTTTACACCAACCTTTTCGAACAACCGGCCACCACGCATAACACTCATCAACCCGCCACCCGCATCAGAGCCATCATCGGAGGTGCGGGTTGTCTCGCTCACATCGAAACGGCCTGCGGCCATTTCAGCCATTGGGCCTTCGGCATGGGTGTCTTCAAGATGTTCAAAAGATGAAACAATATCATCGCGCAACGTGCGGAACCACGCCGCAGCGCGGCCTTTTTCGATCTCGAATGGTGCAGTCATAGCATGGCTTTCTGTCAGAATTATCTGACACTCTTACAGCATATTTATTTCAAGCTGAACAGAGCAACATCATGCAGACTAATGCGCAGGCACACTCACTGCATCCAGCAGAGAGCGGCCACCATCAATGACCATGACCTCGCCCGTCATAAAGCTGGAGCTGTCTGCGGCAAGAAATTGAACAGCCTGCACCAGCTCGCTGGGTGAAGCGATCCGACCCAGAGGCGTATGGCTACGAATATCATCGCGCCACTCGCGGTTTTCGGCAACAGATGCCTTCAGGGATGCAGACATCACCGACCCGAAAGCAACTGCATTAACACGGATACGGTGCGGCGCAAGCGACAGTGCCATTGAGCGCGTCATCTGGTCCAGTGCGGCGGAGGCGATGGAGTAGCCCATCAAATCAGGATGCGAGTGATGCGCCGCCGTTGAGCTGAGATTGATAATAGAGCCAACCTGACCCTCTGACTGATTCTCACCCTGTTTCATCATACGCTTTGCTACCTGCTGGGTCAGGCGCAGGGCGGTCATAAGGTTTTGTTCCAGTAGCATATCGACAGAGTTATCTTCGACATCAAGCGCATTGGTCGGCATCACCTGCCGCGATGCATTCACCAGAATGTCCACCTGCTCAAAAGCGTCTATTGTGGCCGACACCAGATTGGCGATCGTCAGGCGCTGGCGTAGATCGCCGGCGAAAAAGCGTATATTGCCCTCGTCGCGTGTCTCGCCCAGTTCTTCTTTCAGCTTCTTCTCGTCCATATCCGCGCACATTACGTTGGCGCCTTTGTCGGCAAAGTCACGGGCAATCGCGAGGCCTATACCATTGGCAGCCCCCGTTACGATCGCCGTTTTGCCGGAGATGGAAAATGACATACTGTGTCCTTAAAATCTGTTAGCGCCGTTTGCGCAGCGGGCGTGACGCATGAAAAAGCTTGAACCGCGCGTCGCTTCCAATTTCATCAACCTGAATGAAGCGCGTTTTCAGCTCTGCCTCATAGGGCAGATGCCGGTTTGCCACCATCCACAGGTGCCCTTGCGGCGTTAACAAGCGCGCCGCCGCTGCAACAAATGCCTGCCCAATCTGTGGCTCCGCGGCGCGACCCACGTGGAAGGGCGGGTTCATAACGATGGTGTCAATCTTGTGCGCGGGCGCCCATGTCGTCCCATCGACCCAGTGAAACTGGGCCCTCGGGTCGGTTACATTGCGGCGCGCGCACTCAAGCGCGGTATGGTTCGCCTCAACCAAATGAACCGCCTCGACACCTTGGCGCTGCAAGACATGCGCGGATAGAAAACCCCAGCCCGCACCCAGATCACAGACGTGTTTACCCATCTTTTCAGGCAGTGCATCGGCAAGCAGGGCAGAAGCCAGATCCACACCGTCAGCAGAAAAGACACCCGGTGCAGTCCAGAAACCACCCTCGGTCAGCTCCGGTCCGGCAGCCCAATCCGCAAAATTGTCCGCAGCCGCGGATTCAATCCAGAACAGCTTTCCATGCGCTTTTGTTACAGGGCCGTGGACGGTCACACGCGCCTTCATTGCCTTGAGAATGCCCTCGACGCCGTCCGTCTTTTGACCGTCGATCACCACGACACCCTCGCTCAGCGCGCAAGCCTGTGCGATCATCGCGCGCGCTTCAACCTTGGCACGGGGTAGGCACACGATTGCCGCCGCGTACCGTTTTCCGGCTGAAACTGAAGACTTGTAGTCCCGCGCGCTCCACGCGGCATAGGCAGGATAGAAATCTTGGATGATCTCGGCACGGTCTTTGGGTATGCCCTCCAGATCAACATCCATGGAGGGGGCAAAAACGGCAATGTCACCATCGGCAGGCCATTCCAGACCGCCACCGTTCAGTGCCAGCGGCAGTCGCGAATCGAGCATCAGTTATTCTTCTTTTTCCATTGTGCATTGCAGCGGATGCTGGTGGCGGCGCGCAAAATCCATGACTTGCGCCACTTTCGTCTCCGCGATCTCGTGACTGAACACACCGACCACGGCCAGCCCCTTCTTGTGGACCGTCAGCATTATTTCGAAGGCCTGCGCATGATTGAGGCCAAAAAACCGTTCCAAAACATGCACTACGAATTCCATGGGCGTGAAGTCATCGTTCAGCAGCATCACCTTATACATCGGTGGCCGCTTGGTCTTTGGCTTCACTTTGGTCAGCAGTTCGGTGTCGTCGCCATCGTCACTGTCAGCCATTGTTATCGGATCTAGGTGCATTGCTGCTCCTGCGGTAGGGAAAGTTTCATCTGGGTTGTGTCCGCTCTATATAACGCGATGTACTCCTTAGAAAAGAGGTATGCAGGAATATGTCCAACACGCTCACGACGATTGGTTTCGATGCCGACGACACACTCTGGCACAACGAGCGGTTCTTTACGCTGACGCAGGACCATTTCGCCGCTTTGCTTGTCGATCATACAGACCGCGAGACGCTGATGGCGCGCCTGCTGGCGGCCGAGCGGCGCAACCTGCCGCATTACGGCTTTGGCATCAAAGGCTTCACCCTGTCGATGATCGAAACCGCAATCGAGGTGACCGACGGCCGCCTTCCCGCCTCTGTCATAACCGAATTGCTTGATGTAGGCCGCGATATGCTCAGCCATACCGTTGAACTATTACCCCATGCCGCCGATACTATCGAGCATTTGCGCCACTCCTATAATCTGGTCATGATTACAAAGGGTGATCTGCTGGATCAGGAACGCAAACTGGCCCAGTCGGGTCTACGGGATTTGTTTGACGGCATAGAAATTGTTTCAGCCAAAACGCCCGACACCTATACCCGCATATTCGAAATCCATGGCACCGGTGCCGATCAGGGCATGATGGTCGGCAATGCAATGGCATCAGACGTGGTCCCGATGATTGCGGCGGGGGGATGGGGCGTGCATGTGCCCCATGGCATCACATGGGCGATTGAACATGCGCCAACCCCGACCCAAGATAGGTTTCGTAAAATTATAGATCTGGCGGCTCTGCCCCCGCTCATCTGTGCCATAACTGAAGGAGAAAACCATGCCCCAAGCTGACCTGAGCTATTCTGCGAAGATCGCGCTGGACCCTGCGAAAATTTTACGGACAGTCGAGGAGGTAGTCAGCGCGCATGACGCAAAAGCGGGCGCGTGCAAAGGGCGTGCCCATCCGCTCGAGATTACCCACCATGATCACGTCCTGCTCCGCCTGCGGATGTTAAACAAACCTCATCGCGATGATGCCTTTATGACTGCCCTTGTGGCGGCGCTTCAGACAGCGCTGCGTGACATGGTTCCGGCGCCCAGCATTCTGGGTATCGAGATCGGATTTCTGGAACAGCACTATGCCTCCCTCACCATACCGTGAATCACCCGCTTGAATTGAGGCAAAGCGCGTCTAAAATCTGCCACATTCTTGACACATTGCAGGGTGTTGTGGTTGGGGCGCTAACAGCACCGATATGTGGCATGCTGCACTGCAGAAAATCGTTCGTAATGCGAGAATAAGAGGGTTATCATAGGCATTTTTCCGTGCTAGTTTTGCCTTAATTAATAATAAGGCCACCCGAAAAATCGGGGGCCAGAGGCAAATTAGGCAGGTTATCATGAAGGCAAGGCGCACGCAGCCGGCCCGTTTTGGGCTATTCATACTAGCGGCTATTTGGTTGCTGGTTCTCGTCCCGATGAGCGCGAAAGCAGCGCCATATGCGGCTTATGTGATCGACGCACGCAGCGGGGAGGTCCTGCATTCCAGTAATGCGGAAACACGCCTGCATCCTGCGTCGCTGACCAAAATGATGACGCTCTACATCGCATTTCAGGCGATCGAGAGAGGTGAATTATCGCTCGATACGCAGGTGAAAATATCCAACAACGCGGCGTCCGAGGAGCCGAGCAAGTTGGGCCTCAAGTCAGGCCAGACCATCGCGCTACGCTATCTGATCCGTGCGGCGGCGGTGAAATCTGCAAACGATGCTGCCACCGCAATCGGCGAAGCGATCTCCGGCTCCGAAGCGAATTTTGCGCGCAGAATGAACCGCACTGCCACCCAACTGGGCATGACGCGAACCTCCTTCAAGAACGCGCATGGCCTGACCGAAGAAGGCCATCTGTCGACAGCACGGGACATGACCGTTCTGGGGCGTCACCTGCTTTACGATTATCCGCAATATTACAACCTTTTCTCCCGGATCACCGCTGATGCGGGGATCCGGCAGGTGAGCCACACAAACCGGCGTTTTCTGAATGAATACAAGGGGGCGGACGGCATTAAAACCGGATACACCCGCGCCGCAGGGTTCAACCTGACCGCCTCAGCCGAGCGCGGAAACGAACGCATTATTGTGACCGTGTTCGGGGGGCAATCAACGGCTTCGCGCAACGCGAAAGTGGCGGAACTGATGGACCTCGGCTTCAAGCGCGCACCGTCCAGCGTCAAGACGAACAAGCCGAATGCGCCTGCCTACATTGCACAGGCAGACGTGGAGGAGCCGAGCCAAGGCGCATCGGCAACAGGTGGAAAAGGTAAAACAATCCGACTGATCCGCGCGGTCTCCAGCTCCTCGCGGCCTAAATTACGGCCCGGTCAGGATGCACCTGTATTAGTGGCTGCCGCAGGGACCCTGGACCCGATCAGCGATGTTTTGACCTCCGCGATCGAGGCGGCAGTGGCTCAGGCGATTGAGCCTACAGGAGCCACCCAGGTTGCGGCCCTCGCACAGGAAACGCCTTCCGCTGCGCAAGTTGTTCCCGGTGTCTCTGAGGGTGAGATCGTCCTCGCATCCGCGGACACCTCCGCCCGTCCGGCACTACGTCCGACTGGTCTGGTCGTCATCGGAGCCAAGCCAGCCCCCCCCGAGCAAACCGCAGAACAAGAGGTCGTTACCCGCGTATCAACCTCCGGCGGCCGTCACTGGGGCGTGAATGTGGGACGTTACCCAAGCCATTATGCAGCGGAGAAAATCCTCATCAAAACTGCACTCGCAGAGATGGCCACGCTTGATGGCACCCTTCGAAAGGTTGTGAGAAAGCCGCAGGGCTTTGATGCGAATTTCCTCGGAATGTCTCGCGAAACAGCCGATCTGGCTTGTCGCAGACTGAAAGCGCGTAATGTCAGCTGCTTCATGATCGGACCAAGCTGAACTTCCCAGCCCGCTCACAACTCATAAACTGTCCACCCTGCGCAATGTGCGCAGGCAGTTCGCAACGATATGCGGGACCTGATTGTTTGACGGACTACCGGACGCAATCGCCCGATCACCCGCTCAGGTTGCCGCCTGTAGCAGGGCACGCGTGTATTCCGTCTGAGGATTGTCATACAGCGCATTTACATCGCCATATTCTACCACATCGCCACGCTTCATAACCATCACGCGATGTGACATGGCGCGGACGACTTTCAAATCGTGGCTGATAAACAGGTAGGCCAGCCCGTATTTGACCTGCAGCTCGCGCAGCAGATCCACAATCTGAACCTGCACAGTCATATCAAGCGCACTGGTCGGTTCGTCCAGAACCAGCAGGCGCGGACGCAGGACCATGGCGCGGGCGATGGCAATACGCTGGCGCTGGCCGCCGGAGAACTCATGCGGGTAACGGTCCATCGTCGCGGGGTCGAGACCCACTTCGATCATGACATCATGTACCAGTTCACGCTTGTCACGGTCAGGGTCAACCTTGTGGATACTCAACCCTTCCGCGATGATCTGCATGCAGGTCATACGCGGACTAAGGCTGCCGAACGGGTCCTGAAATACGATCTGCATGTCTTTGCGGAGATAGCGCAGCTCCTTTGTCGACCATTTACGCACGTCATTGCCCATGAACGTAATCGCGCCTTCCGATGCGATAAGGCGCATAATGGCCAGCGCCAGCGTTGTCTTCCCCGAGCCGCTTTCGCCGACAATGCCGATCGTCTCCCCTGCCCGCACGCTCAGCGATGCATCATTGACCGCCCTTACGTGGCCAACGGTGCGGCGCAGCAGTCCCTGCTGAATCGGAAACCAGATTTTGAGGTTCTCGGTCCGAACAATCACTTCCGCATCTTCAGGCACAGGTGCAGGTGCACCGGTAGGTTCGGCAGCGAGCAACTTTTGTGTATAGGGGTGCTGCGGATTGTCAAAAATATCTTTTGTTGGGCCCTGCTCCACAATTTCGCCATGTTGCATCACACAGACACGGTCGGCGATGCGGCGCACCACCGTGAGGTCGTGGGTGATGAACAGCAGGCCCATGCCCTCGCTATCCTTAAGCTCTTTCAGCAAATCCAGAATTTGCGCCTGTATGGTGACATCCAGAGCGGTCGTAGGCTCGTCCGCGATCAGCACATCTGGCTTGTTCGCCAGCGCCATTGCGATCATTACGCGCTGGCGTTGCCCACCCGACAACTGGTGCGGATAAGAACCGAGGCGGCTCTCCGCATCGTGGATGCCCACCCTCAGAAGCAATTCGAGAATCCGTGATTTAAGTGCGGCACCCGTCAGCCCCTGATGCAACGTCAGGCTTTCAGCCAGTTGCTTATCAATTGTGTGAAGCGGGTTGAGCGACGTCATCGGCTCCTGAAAAATAAAGCTGATGTCGTTGCCCCGCACCTTACGCAAAAGGGCGTCACTGGCACCGATCATCTGCTGCCCGTCATAGGTCACGGAACCCTCGACATGGGCGGTGTCACCCAACAGGCTCACGGTGCTGAGCGCTGACACAGACTTGCCAGAGCCGCTCTCTCCCACAAGGGCCACAGTTTCGCCGCGCTCGACGTGAAAGGAAATTCCTTTGACCGCCGCTGTCAGCTTGCCATCCTGCCAGAAGGATACGCGCAGGTCTTTTACGTCCAGAAGAGGAGACATCAGTTGAACGTCTTTCTGGGATCAAACGCGTCGCGGATGCCCTCAAATATAAACACCAACAGCGACAGCATGATCGCAAAGGTAAAAAAGGCGGTAAAGGCAAGCCATGGCGCTTGGAGGTTTTGCTTTGCTTGCAACGTAAGCTCGCCCAGCGAAGGCGCCGAAGACGGTAGGCCGAAGCCCAGAAAATCCAGCACCGCCAGCGATGAAATTGTCCCCGTAATCAGGAACGGCAACATTGTAAGCGTCGCCACCATAGCATTCGGCAGCATGTGGCGGACCATGATCGTAACGTTGCCCACACCTAGCGCCCGCGCGGCGCGCACGT
Source organism: Sulfitobacter guttiformis (assembly GCF_003610455.1). NCBI lineage: Bacteria > Pseudomonadati > Pseudomonadota > Alphaproteobacteria > Rhodobacterales > Roseobacteraceae > Sulfitobacter > Sulfitobacter guttiformis. Next base: position 1,183,870 of record NZ_RAQK01000001.1, read on the forward strand.
ATTCAAGATTGCGCGCCCGCAGAAATTCCGCGCGCACTACCCCAACCAGCGATGTCCAACTGAAAAGCACGAGCAGAAACACCAACAGCCAGAAACTTCGTCCCAAAATGGCGAACATGATTATGATCACATAGAGTGATGGCGTAGAGGTCCAGACCTCAATAATACGTTGGAATATCAGATCCAGCCATCCGCCAAAGAAGCCCTGCACTGCGCCAGCGGCGATGCCGATGAGCGTGCTGAGCCCCGTCACCACAAGAGTGAATACGATACTCAGGCGAAACCCGTGAATAACCCGAGCGAGTACATCACGCTTGGTTCCGTCGGTGCCCAGCAGGTTCTCGCCATTGGGTGGCAACGGCGCAGCACCCGGACGGTCCACAGCTGTATCAAAGCTGTATGGGATCGGCGGCCAGATCGACCAACCCTGCTGGAACCCCTCGGTTGTGGTGTCAAAGGCTCCTGCATCAATCTGCTGAACTATCCCCTCAGGGTCGTCAAAGCACTCCTCAAGGCCACCACTTGCAATCAAACAGCGCACCTCAGGATCACGGTAGGCTGCCTCGGTTTGAAAATCCCCGCCAAATTCCGTCTCGGCGTAAAAGTTGAAGATCGGCATATAAATCTCGCCGCGGTAGTTCACGATGATCGGTTTGTCATTCGCCAGAAACTCGGCAAACAGGGACAAGGTGAAAACCACTGCAAAAATCCACATGGACCAGTAGGCGCGCCGGTTGCGCGTAAAATTACGCCACCGGCGCTGGTTGAGCGGAGAGAGCGCCATCAGCCTTCCCTCTTCTCGAAATCAATGCGTGGATCAACCAACACGTACATAAGGTCGGATATGATACCGACCACCAGTCCGATCAGGCCAAAAATGAATAGCGTCCCGAAGACGATAGGGTAATCCCGCGCCACTGCAGCCTCAAAGCCCAAGCGGCCTAATCCATCGAGGGAAAATATCGTCTCGATAATGAGAGACGATCCGAAGAACACTCCGATGAAAACCGCCGGAAAACCGGCAATCACAATCAACATGGCATTGCGGAAAACATGACCGTAAAGCACCTTACTTTCTGACAGACCTTTGGCACGTGCGGTCATCACGTAATGCTTCTTGATCTCGTCAAGAAAGCTGTTTTTGGTAAGCAAAGTCAGCGTGGCAAAGGCCGAAATTGTCGAAGCCAACACTGGCAATGTAATGTGCCAGACGTAATCCTTCACCTTACCCCACGCGCTAAGCTGATCAAAATTATCAGAAGTCAGCCCACGCAAGGGGAAGAGCTCATAGCAGGTGGGATTGAAATTCGCACCCCCCGGCCATGCCTCCGCCAGCCCTGGAACCCGGAAGCAGTTGGCAGGCACGAACAGCACCAGCAGCAGAATCGCAAAAAGAAATCCAGGAATTGCATAGGCCGCAATAATCGCGCCAGAGGTCCATGTATCAAATTTTGATCCGTCACGAACCGCTTTTTTGATCCCTAGCGGAATCGATATAAGATAGGCAATCAGCGTCGACCAAAGCCCCAGCGTGATCGACACAGGCAGTTTTTCCTTGATCAGGTCGATGACCGAGATCGAACGAAAATAACTCTCCCCGAAATCGAACATCATATAGTTGCCGATCATCCGGAAAAACCGTTCGACTGGCGGCTTGTCAAAGCCGAATTCGCGCTCGAGCTCGGCAATGAATTCCGGCGGTAACCCCCGCGAGCCTACGTAGTTATCAGACCCACCCAGATCGACAGTACCCGCATCAGAGCCGGAGCTGGCAAACCCGCCAAACACATCACCACCGCCCTGAATGCGCGCAATCGCCTGCTCGACAGGACCGCCAGGCACGAACTGCACTAATGCGAAGTTGACCAGCATAATGCCGAATAATGTAACCGGGATCAGCAAAAGCCGTCTGAGGATATAGGCGCCCATGAATTACCTCAACGCGCCAGCACTGCGCAGTTTTTCCGCTTTCTCCGCGTCGTACCACCAGAAATCAAGATAGCCCAGTGCATAGGCAGGTTGATCTGCCGGATGTCCGTATTGATCGTAATAGGCCGTCCAGTGAACGCCGTTGTACCACGCAGGGATCATAATAAACTCATAGCGCAAAGCACGGTCCAGCGCGGTCATCGCGGCCTGTTCCTGTTCCCGCGTTTGTGCGGCCAAAGAGGCGTCAATGATGGCATCGACCATCGGACTTGCCAGTGCAGCAGGATTGAACAACCCCTCAGTCGCTGCCTCTGATCCATACCGCTGTGCTAGGCCTGTACCTGTGCCAAGGAAAGCGGCGTACTGATCATAAATCAGATCATAATCCATTTCCCGCTTCCGGGAGGTATACTGGGAACTGTCTACCTTTTCGAGCACCGCTTCGATGCCGAAATCCTGAAGATTGGAAATGAAATTTTCCACGACAGCCGACAAGGTGGCAGAGCCGGAGGAATCCAGCAAGAACGACAGGCGGAGAGGTTCATCCGCTTTATTACGCCGCTTTCCGTCAGTTCCCACAGCCCAGCCTGCCTCATCGAGGAGCTTGAAAGCGGCCCGCGCGTTGCGGCGATCCAGCAGACGATCAGCGGCAGAGATGTGCGGCATGCGCACGCCTTCGGTCAACACAGCTGGCGGCACCACATCACCAAGACTTTGCAGGAGTTCAAACTCGGCGCCGGTGGGAGCGTCCATCGCCATCAGGGGCGTACCCTGCGTAAAGGACGCCCGCTGTTTGAACAGGCCATATTGCAACGACTCGTTGGTCCATTCAAAGTTAAATGCGAGCGCGACAGCCTCCCGCACCCGTTTGTCCTGCAACACTTCCCGGCCAAGGTTGAACACGATGCCAGTTGGTGTAGGCGGCGAGCCGTCCGGAATTTCTTCTTTTACTACGAAGCCATCAGCGACCTTGGGAAAGTTGTATGCAGTTGCCCACTGCTTGGAGTTTCCTTCGTTACGGAAGGTATACTCGCCTGATTTAAATGCCTCGAACGCAGAGTTTTCGTCACCGAAATATTCGACACGGATGCGGTCGAAGTTGTTACGCCCTACGTTAAACGGCAGATCGTTACCCCAGTAGTCAGGGTTCCGCTGGTATACGATGCGGCGGTTCACATCCACAGTCTCGACCATGTACGCGCCCGAACCGGGTGAAATGTTCAACCGGCTTTCATCCAGCCGCGCACCTGATTCCTCGTACCACTTCTTCGACCAAGCAGGCACGCCGCCTACCTGCTCGATCAGGCTGCGACGCGAGATACCTTCGGTGAAGTAAAATTTGATCGTATGATCGTCGATCACCTCGACCTTGGGGATTTGCCGGCGCACATAATCAGCGTAGGATTTAAGTCCTTGCTCCAACAAAAGATTATGCGAAAATTCGATATCATAAGCAGTCACCGGATCGCCGTTGGAAAATTTGGCCTCGGGGCGCATGTGGAAGACCACCCAATCCTTGCTCTCGGGGTATTCAAGGCTCTCGCACAGCAGGCAGTAATATTCGGAATAAACATCAGCAGGCGCAGATTCGCCGCCGACACCCTCTCCGAGCAGGCTCTCGTACATGACTGTGCTCAACGCGCCGCCACGCCCCTTGCGGGAATAAGGGTTCATCGAATCAAACGTCCCCAACGTCGAAATGGAAATCTCCCCGCCCTTGGGCGCGTCAGGGTTCACGTAGCTAAAATGCGGATAATCCGCAGGATAGGTCAGATTGCCGTAAAACGAATAACCATGACTGGAGACCATAGTACTCTCGGTCTGTGTGCTCTCGCTTTGCGCACCTACCGCACCTCCCCAGACAGCAGTCCAAGCTGACACAGCCAATGCCGCCAACAATTTCGATGCCGGTCTTCGGCGATTCAGGACATTGGCGGTGAACGTCATGGGCAAGCTCCATCAAAAGAAATCAGGGGTCTATTCTGGTATGTAGGCTAATGGCCGTGAGCGCCAAGTTACAAGTTGCAAGTCTGTGATGTGACGAAAATCTGTTCTGAAATAACAAAAAGGTCGCCCGTAGGCGACCTTTTACAAATCGGGTCGTCAGATCGCAGATTAGTCGTCGAGACTGTCGAGATACGCAATCACGTCTACACGTTCCTGCGAAGAGTTCAGGCCGGCGAAACCCATCGACGTACCTGGCGCCCATGAACTTGGCTTTTCCAGGAAGGCATATAGGTTTTCCGGTGTCCAGACGTCAGCGGACTGCTCTAGTGCGCCGGAATACTGGAACCCTTCTGCCGCATCAATGTCGCGTCCAACAACGCCGTAAAGGTATGGACCGGTTGCATTGGCACCCTGCTCTACCTTGTGGCACGCTGTACACTTGCGGAATACTTTTGAGCCGTCATCCACAGAGGCGGACGCCAACAGCTCCTCAAACGGAACTTCTTCTACCGGTTCGGCAGGCTCGTCGCCCGCGACCTCGATCACATAGGACGCTTCACCGTGAAGGGAGGCGTGATACATTTCATCACCGGCCCATTTGCCAAGCAAAAGCACCAGCCATGCGCCCAGTACACCTGCGGCGATTTTTGTGAATGTCGTTGAATCCATGGGTCCGTCCATCACTTTGAATTGTTCATTTCTTTGGGGGGCTATCTATTGCTTTCCCTCCCCGCAAGCAAGGTGTAGTTACCGCGACCAATCGACCAGATAGCGATGTTTTGACAAAGGAACCGTGGGATGACCGCACAACAGCAGCCGCGCATCGCTTTTCAGGGGGCATTGGGGGCCTACAGCCATGAGGCCTGCCTGCAAGCCCGCCCCGACGGCATACCCGTGCCTTGCACCACATTTGAGGGTGTTCTGCGCGCGGTGCGCGAGGGGCGCGCCGACCTCGCGATGCTTCCGGTCGAGAATACAACATATGGCCGCGTGGCCGACATTCACCGCCTGCTCCCCGAGAGCGGGATGCATATCATCGAAGAAGCATTCGTACGTGTGCGCATTGCTCTGATGGGAAGACCCGGCGTCCCGCTGGATCAGATAAAACACGTGCGCGCCCATCTGGTGCTGCTGCCGCAGGCGCGCAGCTATCTCGAGGCACGCGGGATCACGTCCGAACCAGCCGCAGACAGTGCCGGTGCCGCCGAAGATCTCGCCGCGGGAGGCCCTACACATGAGGGGGTTCTGGCCAGCGCTGTCGCTGCCGAAATTCATGGCCTCGATGTGCTGGCCGACGGCATTGAGGACATGGCGCACAACACCACCCGCTTTCTGCTGATGGCGCCCGACATTGACCTATCGCGGCGCGGCGCCCGGATGATGACGACATTTGTCTTCGAGGTCCGCAACATCCCTGCTGCCCTATACAAGGCGATGGGAGGATTTGCGACCAACAGCATCAACATGACAAAGCTGGAAAGCTACATGGTAGGCGGATCGTTTACCGCGACGCGGTTTTACGCTGATATCGAGGGCCATCCCGATGACGCGCCAGTAAAACGCGCTCTTGAGGAGCTTGGGTATTTCACCAACATGCTGGACATTCTGGGCGTTTATCCCGCCCATCCAGGTCGCTGGGCCATCGAGGCATAACTCCCCATGCCTTCACCCACGCTGGTGACGCTCTTCCAGCGACTTGACGAACTCAGCCGTGCGCAGCTTGAATTTCTTGGTCAGTGATGTTTTCGCCAGCTTAAGCGATTGAACCAGCAACCGCGCGGAAAGGTTCAGCGGTTTGATGTCGAGCGACATCATGATCCTCGTACGGTTCTTGGACAGGGCAACCAGTTCGGTCGAGATCATCGTCACCAGACCCGTTGAACGGCATTCGAAAACCATCTCGTTGGGTTTGTCGAACGTGATCAACTCGATATCGACCTGCCGACGCTTGCCGCGCAGGTTGAATGCACCGCGCCAGCCCATGCCAACTCCGGGTTGGGATTTCGTGTCCGTGCGCTGGACATCTGCCCCGCGCCGCATCGCAGACCTCTCGAACGTCTCGAAATCGCATAACATTTCAAACACATCAGCAATCGGCGCTTCGATATCTTCCTTTGTCGAGAATTTCATTATTACCCCGTTGCTGTTTTTTTCTTGATTGCTGAAATGATGTTAAACTGAGCCCCACAAGGGTCAACTCCCTGTCTGACCAAAATGGTAACAAAAAGGATCAAACACTAGTCCAGCGTATCACTAAGCCAACGATCAATGAGAAAATGCGCTATTGCTCCCTTACGTGCGGGCATAATTTCGGGGTGGTGCCCTTGAGTTATGGTCATCATCTCTTCACGGGTGATCCAGCGCGCATCCTCGATCTCGACCGGATCGATTGTAATATCTTTGCTGGTCGCATGCCCCCAACAGCCAAACATCAATGACGCGGGGAAAGGCCATGGCTGGCTCGCCAGATATCCGACTTCACCCACGCGCACGCCCGCTTCTTCGAAAACCTCACGCCGCACCGCCGCCTCAAGGGTCTCGCCCGGCTCGACAAATCCTGCCAGCAGAGAGTACATCCCCTGCGGCCAACCAGGGGAGCGCCCGACCAGAACCGAGTTTCCGTGTGTGATGAGCATGATCACAACAGGATCCGTGCGGGGGAAATGCGAAGCGCCACATGAAACACATTTCCGCTGCCAGCCGCCATTGGTAGGCTCTGACGCTGCACCGCATTTTGCACAAAACCGGTGCGTATCATGCCAGCTAAATACAGCCTTACCTGCCGCCGCCAACTCCGCGTCACGCGGGCCAAACCATGTCATTACACGCCGCAACTCGGCAAAGACCATCCACTCGGGGAGACCGGGATGCCGCTGTTCGGTAGGATCCATAAAGCCGCCAAGGCTGCTCTCGTCCAGATCGGACGGCGTCCAAGCCGACAAATCCACGGCAAAAACCGGCACGCCATCTTCACGGCCTAACAAAACAGGCGCAACATCCGCATCGGCCAGCACGGCATGATCCAAAGCAAGCCTTATCAGGCCCGCGGGCCGCTCCGCCGAAATCAGCGGCTTGCCCCGCCAGAACACAATCGCCCGCGCAGCAGGATCAGCCGCAGCATCGCGCAACCCTTGCGGATCGGCGCGCAGCTCTCCTGCACGGTCAAGGCCCGAGCCACCAAACGTCACATGCTCTGCATTCTTCATCTTATGATCCTCTTCCCCGCACAGCCTGCAAGTGCTTGTGCAACACACGCTAGTCCCGCAAAATCGACAAAGGGTAAAGCATAATTCCGTTTACCAGCTCAACCTCTAATGGTAATTCGAGATATGAGCGCCGTGGTCGATCCAAACATACAAAACCCACCGCAGACCTGTGCGCAGATCAGGCTATTGGCGACGACGGATTTGCACGGTCATTTGCTCGCCTATGACTACATCAAGGACCAGCCGACACAAGGCGGGGGATTGGCGGGTTTATCTAGTCTGATCTCGGATGCACGATCCGAGGCAACAGCAGCAGGAATTCCTGTCGTCCTCGTCGACAATGGCGATACGTTTCAGGGCACCCCGCTGGCCAGCTATCTGGGAACGCAGGATGTCAGCGCAGATCACCCGATCGTAGCCGCACTCAACTTTCTTGCCTATAACGCGCTTGGCCTTGGAAATCACGATCTCGACCATGGATTACCCTACCTCAGGGCCGTGGCGGGCGCGCTTGACATGCCCATCATAAATTCCAACCTGCGCAATCTTGATATTTCCCCGTTGGAAAGCAGTCTGCTGCTACCCATCGACCTCGGCAGCGACGCCCCAGCCTCGCTCACCCTTGGAATTCTTTCGGTACTTCCCGTGCAAAGCGGGCCGTGGCAACGCCATCATTTGGGACCACAAACCACTCTCGAAGTTCCTGAAACCGCCATCCGGACGGCAGCAGCTGCGGTGCGCGCGGCAGGGGCCGATTTGGTTATTGTACTGGGCCACATGGGCGTAGGGCGGTCGGACGGCAGCAACAGTGATCTAATGGCGTCCCACGCGCTCGCCCGCACCGGCCAGATCGACGCTATGATCCTCGGCCATACGCACCGCCGGTTACCGTCAAACGATTATGCCATCCGCGATGGTGTCGATATCCGCATCAGCACAGTTGGCGATATTCCGACCCTGATGGCCGGACATGCAGGATCCGATCTGGGGGTGATGGATCTATCACTCGCCTATGATGCTGTAACAGGCTGGCGCGTCTGTGGGCACAAATGCACCTTGCGCCCCAACGGCCCAGACGTTCCATCCTGCCCCAACGTCACCGCCTTTGCCCAATCGGCGCATAGCACCGTGCGCCGCCATCTGTCCCAACAAGTTGCTAAAACGTCTATCGACATTCATAGCTATTTTTCCCTTGTCAGCCCCTCACCCACTCAACACATCATCGCACGCGCGCAGCAACTTCAGGTGAGTACCGCCTTGAAGGATACCGCTTTTGCACATCTCCCCGTACTCAGCAGTGCAGCCGCCCATGGCGCTGGCGGTCGCGACGGACCTGAAAATTATATTCACATTCCACGAGGCCCCGTTTTGCAGCGCCATATTGCCGGCCTCGACCCCTTCACCAACCAGACTGTGGGTGTGTTAATCACCGGCACCGATGTGCGCAATTGGCTCGAACACTCCGCGCTCCTTTTTGCACAGCAACACGCCGATACAACGCCGCACATGCTCATCAACGATGACGTTCCCGCATTTCATTTCGATACCATCTTCGGGCTCACTTACCGCATCAACCTGTCAGCCCCTGCGCAGCAGCGGATCTCACACCTCGAATATAACGGCAGGTCTGTAATCCCTGATGAGGAATTCATCCTTGCCACCAGCCAGTTTCGCGCGACAGGCGGCGGGGGTTATACCGCGACACCGCGCGCACGGATTGTCTGCCGTGTCGCGACCTCTCTTGATCAAAGCATTATCCAGATACTCAATACGCCGGACACAATACTATCCGAATACATTCCTTCGCTTTCTGCTGACTGCTGGCGATTCGCACCTTTGGGCGGAAGAGAGGCGACCATTCTGACGCACCCAGACGCACTGGGGTCTATTCAAGACATCGCCCACCTCAAACCAAAACGACTTGGCGACACTGCAGAGGGGTTTATCCTGCTTTCAATAACGCTCTAGCCTTGCAGACAGCTGCTTCTTTGCCTATATTAACTGTCGAGAGGTTGGTGCGGGCAGGTGCCTCGCCAACCTGGTCAGAGCCGGAAGGCAGCAGCCACAACGAGTCCCACTTGGGTCGTTATCAATCTCTCACCTAGTCACCTAATGACTAGCCGCATGTGCTCCCCCTCACACGTATTTGCGCCACTACGATTACGTTGAGGGCATTATGCTGGGAAGAATTAGAAACTGTATTTGCGAAGGGCCGGGGACTTAGGCTCCTACAGCCGTGTCGCCGCAAACGTATCGCACTCCCCTACCTGACCACCATCGAACCCTATACCGAACCAACGTGCGCGCTGATCGGATGTGCCGTGGGTAAATGTGTGAGGCTGTGGAACTCGACCTGCCTGCTTTTGAAGATGGTCGTCACCGATTTTACGCGCAGCATTCAGCGCTTCTTGCAGATCACCGCGCTCCATCAATCCCTGAACATTGCGTGCCCAAACCCCCGACAAACAGTCCGCCATAAGCTCCAGCCGCACAGTAAGTGCATTTGCCTCAACCTCGGTGCCCCGCTGCCGTGCCGCGTTAACCTTGGGCAATATCCCCAGCTCGTTCTGAACATGATGTGCGACTTCATGCGCAATCACATAGGCCGCCGCAAAATCACCGCCTGCACCCATTTGCTGATCCAGTGCACGGAAAAAATCCGTATCAAGATATGCCTTACTGTCTGCAGGGCAGTAAAAAGGACCGGTTGCACCACTGGCGCCGCCGCACGGACTTTGTGTTACACCGCTGAAGATCACCAATTTTGGTGGCACGTACTCACGCCCCAGTTGGTCGCGGAAAACCTGCGTCCAGACAGCTTCGGTGGTCGTGAGAACCTGCTCACTAAAGACAACGGATGGGTCATCACTGCGCACAGCGTTGCCGCTCTCTTGTTGCACACTCCCACCTTGCAACAATGGTGATACATCTATTCCGGTGAAGTACCCGATCGCCAAAACCGCCAGAACACCCGCCACGCCAAGGCTGCTTTTCCCGCCGACACTCCGCTGCCCGCTGCTCCGCCGCTCAACGTTGCTACTGCGCTTGATTCCCTTGAGCCGCATGGCATCCACATCCTTTATTTTTCTTTAACTCTTGTCAGCTTAACACCATTGCGCCAATTAAGCTCAATGTCACATAATAACGATCTTGCCGAAGACCGCACAAACTGGGCCGAAGACAGAACAATTCTGGCGAACGAACGTACCTTTGCAGGCTGGATGCGCACAGGCATGGCATCGCTTGCCGTAGCGATTGGCCTGAAGGCCGTATTTGGCGAGTTTGACCCAACATGGGCCGCGAAATCCGTTGCTACTATATTCGTTATCGCTGCTATCTACATTTTCTGGGCCGCCCATGATACCGCCACCAAAACACTCGAGCGGCTGGAGGACCATCATGCCAACGCCCAGTCTAATGCCCGCATGAAGGTCCTGGCGCTTGTCTTTAGTGGGGCATCATTTGCAGTCGGAGTAATCCTGTGGATGCTATGACAGCGGTTTACGATGGCCAACCGAGAGCCTAGTTTAGGCAAACCCGAATCCGGAATGGACACTTGATGACAGACACTGCCGCCTACCGCGTGCTTGCCCGGAAATACCGTCCGGAAACCTTCGCCGATCTGGTCGGACAGGAGGCGATGGTCCGCACGTTAAAAAACGCGTTTCAGGCGGACCGCATCGCGCAGGCGTTCATCATGACAGGTATTCGCGGGACTGGCAAAACTACAACCGCGCGCATCATTGCAAAAGGCATGAACTGCATCGGGACCGATGGGACAGGCAAACCCACAACCGAACCTTGCGGCGCGTGCGAGCATTGCACTGCAATCATGGAAGGCCGTCATGTCGACGTGATGGAAATGGATGCTGCCTCTAACACGGGCGTTGCAAACATCCGTGAAATCATCGATTCGGTTCACTATCGCGCGGCTTCTGCCCGTTACAAAGTCTATATTATCGACGAAGTGCACATGCTCTCGACCGGAGCGTTCAACGCGCTGCTTAAAACGCTTGAAGAGCCGCCGGAGCACGTCAAATTTATCTTCGCCACGACAGAAATACGCAAAGTTCCCGTTACCGTCCTGTCGCGCTGCCAGCGCTTTGATCTTCGCAGGATTGAGCCCGAAGTAATGATTACCTTGTTGCAAAAGATTGCTGGCGCAGAAGGTGCAGAAATTGCGGATGACGCACTTGCCCTGATCACACGCGCAGCCGAGGGGTCCGCCCGCGATGCAACCTCCCTTCTGGATCAGGCGATCAGCCATGGCGCGGGCGAGACAACAGCCCTTCAGGTGCGTGCCATGCTGGGTCTTGCCGACCGTGCCCGCGTGCTGGACCTGCTGGAAATGATCTTGCGCGGTGATGCAGCAGGTGCGCTGACCGAGATTGGCGCGCAATATGCCGAAGGGGCTGATCCTATGGCCGTCCTGCGCGATCTGGCCGAAATCACCCACTGGATAAGCGTGGTGAAAATTACGCCCGACGCTGCAGAAGATCCGACGATATCGCCCGAAGAGCGTGACCGTGGCCGGCAGATGGCCGATGCCCTTCCTATCCGCGTGCTGACCCGTCTTTGGCAAATGTTACTCAAGGCGCTTGAGGAAGTTGCCAGCGCGCCTAATGCTATGATGGCAGCGGAAATGGCCATCATCCGTCTGACGCATGTGGCCGATCTCCCCTCACCGGAAGAGTTGGTGCGCAGCTTGCAAAACAACCCCGCACCCACCGGCAGCAATCCGCGCCCCACAGCTGCGGCACCACAAGGCGGAGGGACCCAAGCAATTAGCCACAGTCAGACCAGAATGGTTGGCCAACCCAACATCGCTGGCCAAAACACCGCGCTGGCCCGCGCGCCTGACGGTGCTCTTGCGCATTACCCCACATTCGAACATGTTCTCGAACTCATCCGCCACAATCGGGACGTCAAACTGTTGGTCGAGGTCGAAACCTCTTTGCAACTCGCAGCATATCGCCCAGGCAGGATCGAATTTGTCCCCACCGATAACGCCCCCGGCGATCTTGCACAGCGTTTGGGCAACAAACTGCAGCTCTGGACCGGCAGCCGTTGGGCAGTCACATTGGTAAATTCCGGCGGCGCCCCGACGATCGCCTCGCTGCGCGACGCAAAAGATAACGCATTGCGCGCTGATGCGGCGGCCCATCCGATGATGCTGGCAGTGCTTGCGCAGTTTCCGCAGGCAAAAATTACCGCAATCCGTACGCCTCAGGACATCGCCGCAGCCGCCGTGACCGAAGCACTTCCTGAGGTTGAGGATGAATGGGACCCCTTCGAGGATAGCTAGCGCCACCTTGAACCAATACGCGACAAGCAACATATAAAGACCAACCGGAAAACAGGAGAACACGATGTTCAAAGGATTAGGCGGGCTCGGCGATATGGCCGGGATGATGAAAAAAGCTCAGGAAATGCAGGGCAAAATGGCCGAGATGCAGGAAGAAATGCACAATATCATGGTCACCGGCGAATCTGGTGCGGGCCTTGTAAAAGCAGTCTGTACTGCCAAAGGCGAGCTAAAGAGCCTCGACATTGATCCGTCGATCTTCAATGGCGATGACAAGGAAGTCGTCGAGGATCTTATCCTTGCCGCGATCAAGGACGCACAGGGCAAAGCGTCCGAACGTGCTGCCGAGGAGATGGGCAAGCTGACCGAGGGTATGGGCCTTCCCGCTGGTATGAAGCTGCCGTTCTGATCGGGCCGTTCTGTCTTTCCAATTAATTTCAATCCAACAGATACCGCGAGTGTAATTATATGAGTTCCACCCGCGACATCGACGCGCTAATTGAGTTGATGGCAAAACTCCCCGGCTTGGGGCCGCGCTCTGCGCGCCGAGCCGTGCTGCACCTTATTCGCAAGCGCGCGCTGCTGCTCTCGCCGCTTGCGGATGTAATGCAAACCGTCGCTGCGACAGCACGCGAATGCCTGAATTGCGGCAATGTCGGCACAGCCGATATTTGCGATATCTGTGACAATAACAAACGCGCCAACGGTGAGTTATGTGTGGTCGAGGATGTAGCAGACCTTTGGGCGATGGAACGTTCGGGTGTGTTCAAAGGGCGATATCACGTTCTTGGAGGCACTTTATCGGCCCTCGACGCCATTGGTCCGCAGGAGTTGCGCATTCCCCGCCTCATAGACCGCGTGCAAAGCGAGGAAATTTCGGAGGTTATCCTAGCGCTCAATGCCACAATAGACGGACAGACCACCGCCCATTACATCGCGGATCAGCTTGAAGGTAGGGTGCGCCTGACGTCATTGGCACAGGGTGTCCCTATCGGTGGTGAGTTGGACTATCTCGATGATGGTACAATCTCTGCGGCGATGCGCGCACGCAAGGATATCTAGTACGGCTCAGTCTTCCCAATCGGTCCCGATAGGCTCGCGGATACGCTCTTTCTCATCCGCAATCATGTCCTTGGCTTCCATTGTCTCCTCGATATCCTCGGCGGGAAGGGTATCTTCCCCCGCCGGAATACCAGTGAATGCCAATGCGAACAGCATCGGAAAGTGGTCCGAGCCGATTTTCTCCAAACGCTCCACCTTGACCAAGCGGAACTTCGGATCATGAAACAAATGGTCCAGTGGCCAGCGTGCCCACCAGTGAAACGCGTTGAAAGTGTTGTAAAAGCCGCGCCCCACCCGTGGGTCAAGCAGCCCTGACATCCTTTGAAACCGCCGCGTTGTTGTTGACCAGGCGACATCGTTGAGGTCACCAGAAACGATTGCAGGCAAAGGATCATCCGCTGCCTCAAGCCCGATATGCGCAATCTCACTATCACGCCCTACCGTATCGTGGGTCAGGACAGGCGGCTCAGGATGCACAACATAAAGGCGTATCCGCGCACCATTGCGCAATTGAACAGCGGTGCGTATCGACGGCACTCCCTCGGTCACAACTTCGCGCACCTGCGGCTCAGACAATGCAAGCTTCGACATCACACTGATGCCGTATCCCGTATCCTTTGGCACGTTGATCCGATGTCTGTATAAGCCTGACAGCGCGCCCTCCAGCGCCGAAATCCAGTTATCATCAACCTCGATCGCCAAAACGACATCTGGCTGATGCTGCTGAATTAGTCCGATCAATGCACCAAAATCCCGATTAGACTTTTTCACATTCGCAGCCAGCACGCTGATCTGTACACGCTCATCCGCTCGCAGGGCTTCGTCTGCATCAACAGACTGGCGCCACCACAGCGAAGTAAACTTTACAACGTAGAGCATCTGTACCAGCGCGATCGCCAGCAAGAGCGGCGCAAGCCAGTAGTACGAGGTTAAGGGGGCTGCAATAGCAGCGGCAACCGCCCCGACCCAAAACATCTGAAGTCTGAAAAAATCAGGCCCGCGCGTAAACCCGTAGGGGAGTTTGCTTAACGGCAACGCAGTGGCGATCAACAGGATCGCTGCAATGCCGATCAATATTCCATCAATATAGCCAGTCATTTAATCGGTCCTGCACCAAAAAAGGCGCCCGCGACCGGACGCCTCATTGATTCTAACGCGACGCAGTAACGGTAGGTTCCCTGAACTGTGACACATACGACATTATTTTGTATCGTCGTCTTCGTCTTCGTCATCGCTGTCAGGGATGTTGAAAAAGCTCTCTGCGTCCGCAAAGTCGCTGTCTTTTTTCTCGTCCTCTTCGTCATCGTCCGCGCCGCCCGCCAGGGTAAAGGTCTCCAAACCCTCAATGGCAGTTGGCATCTTGGCGTCCGCATCCATGCCGAGGCTCTGCTCGGTGCTCACCAGTTTGCGGCGCTCGTCGTCAGTCATCACACCGCCTTCGGCGGCCTTTTTGGCCGCAGCCTTCTGCACCATAGCGTCCAGTTCGGACTGCTTGCACAGGCCCAGCGCCACAGGGTCGATCGGCTGAATGTTGGAGATGTTCCAATGTGTCCGCTCACGGATCGCCTGGATTGTGGGCTTGGTCGTGCCGACCAGCTTGCTCACCTGTGCATCCGACAACTCGGGATGAAACTTCACGAGCCATAAAATCGAGGCGGGCCGATCTTGGCGCTTTGACAGCGGTGTATACCGCGGGCCACGGCGCTTTTCTTCGCCAGCAGCAGCAGCATTGAACTTTAGCTCCAACTTGTGCATCGGGCTGTTTTGCGCTTTGTCGATCTCTTCCTGCGTCAACTGGTTGTTGGTGATGGGGTCAAACCCTTTTACGCCAGCTGCCACATCACCGTCCGCAATGCCCTGCACTTCCAACTCGTGCATACCCACAAAATCCGCGATCTGCTTGAAGCCGATCGTTGTATTATCCACCAGCCAAACTGCGGTGGCTTTTGCCATAATCGGTTTACCCATGTGTCTCTCCTTTAAACGCACCTTCCCCGTCGCCTGAATTAGGCTGTCCCGGAGGCCGGAACCGTTTCCAATGTGGGGGAACTTGTGGCTTATATAGCCAAGGATTGCCCATAAGGAAAGACCCCAGATGCGCCGCGCTTTACTGACCCTCGTTCTCGCCCTGACCGCCCTGACCGCCCGAGCCGAAGGCGAGCGTGCGGGCGATTTTGACTATTACGTGATGGCACTGAGTTGGTCAGCAAACTGGTGCGCCCTCGAGGGGGATGCCCGCAACTCACCGCAATGCGATGCACAGGAAGATCACGGCTGGATTCTCCATGGCCTATGGCCCCAGTTCCACCGTGGGTTCCCCTCGTATTGCCAGACCGCCAAGCGCCCGCCGTCGCGGGGTATGACAACCGATATGGCAGATATTATGGGCACCGGTGGCCTCGCATGGCACCAGTGGAAAAAGCATGGCACTTGCACAGATCTAAATGCCCAAGACTACTACGCCCTGTCGCGGCGCGCTTATGCAACGATCAACCGCCCAGTCATTTTCCGCAAGCTGGACCGCATGGTAAAACTTCCCGCGTCTGTGGTTGAGGAAGCTTTCCTGAAGGAAAACCCTGCCCTCACTCGTGACGCAATTACAATAACTTGCCGTCAAGGCTACATTCAGGAAGCCCGTATCTGCCTGTCGCGCGACCTCACGCCCGTACCCTGCGGCAGTGATGTAATCAAAGATTGCACGCTAAAGGACGCAATCTTCACTCCGTTACGCTGATCACATTATCCGTTTTTCAACAACGCCCGGATCTTGAAATAGGAAACCGGACGCAGTGTGCTGCGTCCGGCCCAAAACAAAAATCGAATCTGGTGTGACTATGCCAATTCGGCTTAGCCAGCGACCTTCAGTACGATCTTCCCGATATGTTGGCTTGCTTCCATATGCGCATGAGCACTGGATGCATCTTCAAACTCGAACTCGCTATCCATCACCGGAGAAATCCGGCCCGACGCCAACAGTGGCCAAACGGCCTCTCGCAACTCGGTTGCGATGCGGGCCTTCGCCAAATCCGACTGCGGCCGCAGGGTACTGCCCGTGAACGTCAAACGCTTTGCCATCAAAGGCGCAAAGTTGATCTCCGCCTTTGCACCACCCAGAAATGCAATCTGCACAAGACGCCCCTCCATATCAAGCGCATCAATATTGCGCGCGATGTATTCGCCTCCTACCATATCAAGGATGACATCAGCGCCGCCTTCGGCCTTCATCACTGCGACAAAATCCTCCTCGCGGTAATTGATCGCCCTTTCGGCTCCCAACTCGACGCAGGCTGCACATTTCTCGGCGTTGCCCGCCGTTACAAAAACCCGCGCGCCGAACGCGTTGGCCAGCTGGACCGCTGTCGTGCCGATACCGGATGATCCACCGTGGATCAAAATACGTTCTCCTGCCTTCAACCCGCCGCGCATAAACACGTTGGACCAGACAGTGAAAAACGTCTCGGGCAAGCACGCCGCTTCCTTAAGGCCCATACCCTTTGGCACCGGCAAGCAATGTGCCGCAGGCGTGGCCACATATTCGGCATATCCGCCACCGGGCAGCAGCGCACATACCTCGTCCCCAAGGGAGATGCCGGACACACCGGCGCCGATCGCTACAACCTCTCCCGAAGCTTCCAGACCGGGCAAATCACTTGCGGTGGGCGGTGGCGCATAAGCACCTGCACGTTGCAACGCATCGGGACGGTTCACACCGGCATAGGCAACCTTGATCACCACCTGGCCCTGAGCAGGGGTCGGCACAGGCCGCTGGGTGACCTGCAAAACTTCTGGCCCACCGGGCTTTGTAATCTCGACGGCACGCATCATCTGGGTCATTGCTCGCTCCTACAGTAGTTGAATTTCGAGGCCAACATAAGTGAACGCTAGGGGGAGTACAGCCCCATAAGCATGCCATATGGCCAGCACTCCGACGTTTTGCTAGTTTGCGAATTAACGCGTCAAAAGGACTCTTCGATGCCCCCGCCTTCCTTTATCCGGCATCCTGATGCCCGCGCCTTCGCGCAAGCTGGCGTCACCGTCGCACAAAAGAGCGAGCCGCGCGGTCTGATCCCTGCTCATCCAGTTCAAACATCTGTTGCAATGCTGATGGGGGCACTGGAGGGGGGATTCCCGTTTTGTGTCAGCGACAACCCGGTACCTGATTTGCCAGCATTGCCGCATGCTCATTTTGCAACTCTCACGGGCGGCACCTCTGGCCCGCCCAAAGTGATCCTGCGCAGCCAGCATTCGTGGATCAGGAGTTTTCACACCAACGCCGACCTGTTCCGCTACAGCGCGCGCGATGGGATCGCGGTGCTCGGCGCGCTCGGTCACTCCCTCGCGCTTTATGGGGTTCTTGAAGGGCTCCACCTCGGACTGACGGTCCACACACTTTCGGACCTATCTCCCTATGGGCAATGCGGGCGCATGGCCGAGGCAGAATGCACTATACTCTATGCTACTCCCGCCCAACTCCGGCTGTTGCCCCTCCATATGCCGTTGACGGGTATCCGACTGATCCTGTGCGGCGGCGGCGCGCTCACATGTGCAACCCGCGCCCACATCGCTGCCCTATGCCCGAATGCCGCGCTGCACGTATTTTATGGCGCCGCAGAGACCAGTTTTATCACTCTTGGCGGACCAAATACGCCGGAGGGCTCCGTAGGCCGCGCCTATCCGGAGGTCGAGCTAATGGTGCGGACCCCCGATGCAACAGGAACCGGTACAATCTGGATTCGCAGCCCCTATTTGTTCGAACGCTACCTCTCTGGTAGCAGCCCGCACACCTGCCGCGATGGCGACTGGCTCACCGTGGGTGAGTTGGGCCACCTTGATGAACAGGGAAATCTGTTTTTGCAGGGGCGCGCCGGTCGCGTCTTTACGGTCGCGGATCAAACCATCTACCCCGAAGCGCTGGAAGAACAGTTTTGTGCGCTTGATGGCATCCGGCAATGCGCCGTATTGGCCCGCCCAGATCCCCTAAGGGGCCGACATATGGTGGTCATAATCGAAGGTCCCGAAAATTTGCACACCGGCGAGGCATTGCTGACGCATTGTAGAGCGAACGCTCTCACCGTGCCGCGCGCTGTTCTGTTTCTGGATCAATTCCCGCTTTTGCCCTCAGGGAAACCCGACCTCTGTCAGATCGCGACAGCGACCGGATGTATCCTGTGACCGCGCACATAATTGCAGCATGCCGGAGTGCGGTCGTGCCTCGCGGAGGCGCGTTTGCGCCATTGTCGATTCATGCCCTCGGCGCGCCTGTTTTAAAGGCAGCCCTCGCCCAAACTAGGCTGGACGGCGCCCAAGTCGACGAGGTGATCGTCTCAAACTCTCTGGGCGGTGGTGGCAATCCTGCCCGCCTAATTGCCCTTGCTGCCGGTCTCCCCCAGCGTGTCGCGGGTCTGAGTATTGACCGGCAATGCGCTGGCGGTCTTGATGCACTCCTGCTTGCGAAAGCGTTGATAGAAAGCGGTGCCGCCGATGTCATTATAGCAGGCGGTGTTGAAAGCTACTCCAGACGTCCTCAGCGCCTGCACACGTTTGCGGACGGTCGCCCACCCCAAGTCTACGACCAGCCCCCTTTTGCTCCTTGGCCTGCGCAGGATCCTGATATGGCGGCGGCTGCCGATGCACTCTCGACTGCCTATGGTATTTCCCGGGAAGATCAGGACCATTGGGCAATCCAAAGCCACGCAAAAGCCATCACATGGCGCCCTTCACCAGACGAAATCGTCCAGTTGGAGGGCCATAACTTCGATCCCTTCACCCGCAAGATGCTCCCCGCCCTTGCGGCCCGGGCCAAGGTTATAACTGGCAGCATTACCACTGCCAACATGGCCGTTGCCGCAGACGGTGCAGCATTTTGTGTTGTTGTATCAGCACGCGTTTTGAAGCAGATCGGCAGTGAGGGCATCGCCCTTCTTGGCGGCGCCACAAAAGGCGACAGGCCTGATTTGCCTGGTATTGCCCCGCTCGCCGCAATCAAGGCTACGTTTGCAACAACCGGATTGAGACCATGCGACATCACCCATGCCGAGATAATGGAAGCATTTGCGGTTCAGGCAATCGCCTGTGTACAGGGTGCGGATATTGATCCGGCGCGGGTCAACATGGGCGGGGGGGCATTGGCCCGCGGCCATCCCATCGGCGCCTCCGGCACGATCAACGCCGTTCGCCTTTACCATCAGCTGCGCTGCAATGGCGGCACCGGCCTTGCCGCCATTGCAGCAGCAGGCGGTATTGCCACCGCTCTGATGCTAGCTACGTGAAAGTACACTGTTAGGCCGCGCCTTGAACAGCGCCGCAGTGATCAGCCCGGTCAGCACCGCCTTGATCAAATCGCCCGGAATAAAGGCGGTGACCAGCAAGGCGGCCTCGACCACAGGCTTGCCCAGTACAATAGATAGGCCGCCGATCCCGAAGACATAAAGCGCGGCCACGCCCCCAACAACCGCAGCGATACCCGCACCCCAGCCTACAGGCAGACCGCGCAACCGCTCCATCATCAAGCCTGTCACAAATGCCGCGACAGGGAAGCCGATTAGAAAGCCCGCAGTAGGGGCCGTGAACAAGCCCAATCCACCGCGGCCACCCGCGAGCAACGGCAGGCCTAATGCAACCAGTCCGACAAACAGCAGCGCCGCCAGAAAACCACGTTTTGCGCCCAGAACGGTGCCGCACAGCATCACTCCGAGGCTTTGAGCCGTGATAGGCACACCGAAGGCCAGCGTCAGTTGCGGGATCAGACCCAATGCCGCGATCAACGCGGTAAACAAGGCTATCTGCGTAACGTTCCGTTCCATTTTTATCCGTTCCTATCTTCTTCAAATCCACCGCGTGCACGCAATGCTTCGGCAACGTGATCCGCGTCATCCAGTGCCAGCACCATGAACGGGACGATTACCCGCCAACCTGCCCGGCGGTAAGACCGCGCGCGCCATGCCTGCGCCAAAGCACCACCCTTTTGTGCCAGAACGGGGGTAAAGCGGATCACCATGGCCGCCGCAAGCTCTATTGCACGCAAATTAACGCCAAGCCGCTCAAACGGCTGCAAGAGCCGGTGTACCACGCCCATCATATCCGCCAGCGTGGTGGTCATTGTCACCAGATTGGCAAGGGCCACAGCCGTCAGCATCCGAAGCGTAATCAGCGCGCCTTCGCGTGGGATTCCAGCTATCAAATGCCACGCAACGAGCAGCACAACAAACGGCCAAAGTGGCCATACCCGCCGCAGACCATGGCGAAAAAATACTGCTCCAGGCAGGGCATAAAGAACCAGAACCCCAGACGCGGCCGCGGCCAACACCCAAAGTGACTGTGCCGCAAAAAGCGCGACAGACCCGCCGCATAGCGCCAACAGTTTTGCCCCCGCAGGCCAGTTATGGGCACGGGTCCTAACCGGTGAGGTCAGTGAGATCATCCCGTTCTCCCAACTCGATCATTGCCGTTTCAAATGCCTGTGCCACCTGTGCCGCCGGACCCTGCATCGCGATTGCGCCACCCTCAATCCAGAGGGCGTGATCATAAAGCGCAATCACGCGTGGATCATGCGTAATATGCACCAGCGTGCAATTCGCATGTGCCAGAACACGGCTCAGATGCATCGCTGTAGGGATGTCGAGCCCTGCGAAAGGCTCATCAAGAATAATCACCTTGGGGTTCATCGCAAGGACCGCCATAAGACAGACCAGTTGCCGCTGCCCTTGTGAAAGCTGGTGGATCGCCGCTTCTAGCCATGCTAATTTCCCGAACCGCGCGAGGGTCTGGGCAACGTGGTTTCTCACTTCTGATTTGATCATC
The DNA here is from genome assembly GCF_003610455.1 of Sulfitobacter guttiformis. Classification (NCBI taxonomy): domain Bacteria; kingdom Pseudomonadati; phylum Pseudomonadota; class Alphaproteobacteria; order Rhodobacterales; family Roseobacteraceae; genus Sulfitobacter; species Sulfitobacter guttiformis. The sequence continues at coordinate 1,205,119 of NZ_RAQK01000001.1, forward strand.
CCCATCTGGGCAAGTCCGAATGAGATCTCCTCTCCCACGGTGGGGAAAATAATCTGGTGATCAGGGTTCTGGAATAGTATGCCAACCGCGCCCAACGCGCCGCGCCTGTCACGGACTACATCAATTCCGGCGATTCTCACCCGTCCGCCCGTTGGTTTTTGAAGTCCTGCCAAAACCCGCGCCAGCGTTGTCTTACCCGATCCGTTGCGCCCCAGTATTCCCAGCCGACGAGCATCGGTGGCGAGACTGATACCGCGCAAAATATCGCGCCCGTCTACGGACAGATCCACAGCGTCCAATTCAATCAAAAATGCGGGAGAGGGTCCGATGTTCAAAACCTTGCTAAGAGATGTCGTCCGGCACCTACCAGCACACCGCAGCAGCGAAAAGTAAGAAACGTTGTCATCGCGCGCTGACGCGACCATTGAGGCCTCGGCATCCGGCCCCATCAGTCAAATGCGCCTTATTCATGCGCGTCACTTCGCGGCTCAGGTAACCTATGTTACAGTCAGTTGCTGACTGTTTTTCGAGTTCAGGATCGTGTCCACCGTCCCGGCATACCGGATTGCGGCATCCGTTGCGGCGCTTTGACGTGACCAAGGAGCCAGTTCGGCCCAGCCATAAGCTTGCTCAACACAGGGTTACTATTCACCTGCGCCTTCAGCTTTTCAATCTGCATCACATTTTCGATGCGGCGATCCAGAAACGACCATGTATCTGCGTGATCCGCACTGGTATCGCCCAACCAATACAGCACAGTCGCGGAATAAACCCCGCTCAAAGTTGCCCGCTTTGTGTACCAGTTCACATCCTCGGATGTATCGCCAAGCGCGGTCCAGATCGCATCAGCCGTGCCCCATATCAACTTGGCCGCGTCACCCGCATAGATCGGCAGAGCGAACAAGGTCGTGCCGCGTCGCACAATCTCCTTGTCCTCCACTGCTTCAAGGCGGAAACGCACCGCTGCCGCCACACGTGCACTGTATTTCAACGTGCTCAGATCAGCCTCTGCCATCTTTGCCAGCATCGCCTTATCACCCTTTTGATGGTACAAGACCGCAAGATCCACCGCACCCCTTGGGCACAGGCTCTGTGCAACTGTCCGGTCCACGCCCGAATCCGCGATTGCCGCGTCAAATGTGGCCTGCGACCATCCATCAAAGGGCACATGCATTTGGGCCGCCTGCAAAAGATGGTCTTTGGGCGTTAAACGTGTCGTAGGCATTGCGGCACTCCTGCTGGGGTTCAATACACTGGACAATATAGCACGCGTTTGCTAAAGCACCACTTCCTGCAAATCCTTGCAACTTCAAACTAGAAAGGTGGTGAAAACCACATGCAGGTAAGTGTTCGCGATAATAACGTCGATCAAGCGCTGCGCGCCCTGAAGAAAAAACTTCAGCGCGAGGGTGTGTTTCGTGAAATGAAGCTCAAGCAACATTTCGAGAAACCTTCCGAGAAAAAAGCACGCGAGAAAGCCGAAGCGATCCGCCGTTCCAGGAAACTGGCACGGAAAAAGCTCCAGCGCGAAGGTATGATGTAATCCATCCTTTGTTGCTTAGCGTAAGAATAAATCACCCCGTAGCCCCCTGTGGCTGCGGGGTTTTTTTATCAGATCTTCTTCCAGATCTAGAGTGCGCTGCTTCGAATTTCACTTAAAGTCGAGACTTGCACGAGAGAACGGCTCGGGAACCTAGCGATCAACATCGACTGACTTTCATACAGGAAGGGCTGTTGTTTTGCATACTGTTCGGAGCGCAAAGCTCGATTGCATCTGCCCAACACCTGGCAAGCGCGCCAGATACTGGCGGTGGATGCGCGCAAAATCATCCGTGTCCTCCGCCACCACCTTGAGCAGATAATCCGCAGACCCCGCCATCAGATGACATTCAAGCACATCCGGTATCCGTGCCACAGCTTTCTCGAAGGCATCCAGAATCTCATCCGCTTGCCCCTGCAATGTGATCTCGACAAACACTGTTGTCGGAACCCCCATTTTGCGCGCGTCGAGCAGTGCCACATATTCGCGGATGTAACCTTCGGATTCCAGCCGCTGAACCCGCCGATGGCAGGCCGACGGTGACAGATTCACCTGCTCGGACAACTCCGCATTCGACATTCGCCCACGCCGCTGCAAGGCAGCGAGCAGCTTTCGATCAATACTATCGAGCATATACGCAATACCTTTGCGCCAAAATTGCATTTAGCCACAGATTCTTCGAAATACGCTATCATCAGCGCCCTGCATTAACCACCCGTTTGCAGATGAACAGGCGTATCTGTTTTTCAAACACCCTGAGGAGGAAACATTTCATGAAAATTGGCTGCCCAAAAGAGATCAAACCCCAAGAGTTTCGCGTCGGGATGACACCGAATGCCGCCTACGAAGCGGTTCAGGCTGGCCATAGTGTAATCATCGAGACAAACGCAGGTACCGGCGCCGGTTTCGAGGATACAGATTACATCGCCGCTGGTGCCGAAATCATCGCCACGGCCGCTGAAATTTTTGCCGCCGCCGATATGATCGTCAAAGTAAAAGAGCCCCAAGCTGTGGAGCGCAAGATGCTGCGCGAAGGGCAAGTCCTCTTTACCTATCTCCATCTTGCGCCCGATCCGGAACAGACAAAAGACCTCATCGCCTCCGGTGCAACATGTATCGCTTATGAAACAGTAACCGACCGCAACGGTGGTCTTCCCCTTCTGGCCCCGATGTCAGAAGTCGCGGGCAAGCTTGCTCCGCAGGTTGGCGCTTGGACGCTGCAAAAAGCGAATGGCGGCCGCGGCGTCCTGATGGGCGGTGTACCGGGTGTTACACCGGCAAAAGTTGTCGTCATTGGTGGTGGTGTGGTAGGCACACATGCTGCACGCGTTGCTGCGGGCATGGGCGCAGATGTAACCGTGCTCGACCGCTCTTTGGTGCGTATGCGCTACCTCGATGATGCCTTCGCTGGCGTGTTCAAAACCAGTTTTGCCTCCGCCGGCAATACGATTGAACTCGCCCGTCAGGCGGACCTGATCATCGGGGCCGTCCTGATCCCCGGCGCGGCGGCGCCCCAGTTGATCACACGCGCGCAACTATCAGAGCTGAAGCCCGGCACCGCGCTCGTTGACGTGGCGATCGATCAGGGCGGATGTTTCGAAACATCAAAGGCGACAACCCATCAGGACCCGATTTATGAGGTGGACGGCATCATGCATTATTGCGTAGCCAATATGCCCGGCGCTGTCGCCCGCACCTCAACCATCGCATTGGGCAATGCCACGATGCCCTTTATGATGGCGCTGGCGAACAAAGGGTGGAAACAAGCCTGCGCCGACGATGCGCATCTGTTAGCAGGTCTTAACGTGCATGCAGGCCAGATCACTTATGCCGCCGTGGGCGAAGCATTGGGAATGGACTACATCACTGCAGAGCAGGCTATCACCTGAATTAACAAAGGGGGGCTGCATTTCTGCGCCCCCCTCTTCGTTGCCAGATCTCCGGCGTATAGTTACTTCTTCAGCTCAAGCAGGATTTGCGCCAGCAGCTCTTCCTGTGTCGGACCAGCAGGGGCCGCAGGCGCCGCTTCTGGCTCAGGGCCTTTGGCCTTGTTCACAGCCTTCACAAGCATGAATACCACGAATGCAATGATCAAGAAATTGATGATTGCCATGATAAAGTTGCCGTACATGAATTCTGCTTCGCCGAAGGAAACCGACAGCTCGCTGAAATCGATGCCGCCAATAAACAAGCCGATCAACGGGTTGATCATATCTGCAACCAATGAGGCCACAATCGCGGTGAATGCCGCACCGATAATGATACCAACAGCAAGGTCCATGACGTTGCCCTTGGCGATAAAATCTTTGAATTCTCTAATCATTTCTTTGTCCCTAGTAATGTTTTCGGCCGCAGGCTTATCCGCCCTTTACACCGTCGAAAATCACCTAGCACAGGGTAGATTTAGAAACATCTTGTTTCTAAGGGGAAAACGTCCGACTTTTTGGCCGTCGGTAAAGTCACACAGTTCAGATTTGAACCAAAAGAGACAAATCTCTTATCTATGCAAAGACTCAGATATTAAAAACTATGCGCCTTTCGCTGGTCTGGTTGCAGGACAAATCTAATTGCCACCAACCACTTTCTCTTTTGTCGAAGTGTCCGCCAGCTTACGGTAATTTTCCAGTTAGCACATAGCGCAGCACATCGACGACCTGCGCAGGCTCTGATGCCACTGCCAGCGCTGCCGCATCGACTTCTTTGAGTGCATGCCCATGATCCGGCCCGTGCAAAATAACCAATGACTTCCCCAGCGCTGCCGCATAGCCGGCATCGAACGCGGCATTCCATTGCTTGTACTGGTCGCCAAACCGCACAACCACAACGTCGGCGTCGGCAATACCCTTGCGCGTCCTGATCGCGTTGATCTGTGCGCCCTTGCGGTCATGCCAAACTTTGTCATCCTCCGCGCCTAAAATCTCGGCACCGCAATCGTCGCTTGCGGCATGGTCGGTCACCGGTCCAGAGAATATTACGTCCAGACCTGCGGCACCTGCCACGATCTGCTCGCGCCAGTCGGTATGTATCTCGCCCGACAAATACACTTTCAACATCATAAATTCCTCCTGAACAGCCGATACAATCCGCTTCTTCATATATCAAAACAAATTAGGATCCTGCACTCTTGGCAGGTGCAGGATCCGCACTCAGCGGCGCAGCACGCCACCTGTCGCCTTTGTAACCGCACCCACAACGGCTGCACCAACAGCTTCGATATCGGCATCCTTCAGGGTCTGCTCGCGCGGCTGCAATCTTATGGTCAACGCGAGGGATTTCTTCCCCTCACCCAGGCTGCCACCGATGAATTCATCAAACACCCGCGCATCCGTGATGAGCGTCTTATCCGCCCCCATCGCCGCATTCACCAGCGCCAGCGCCTCGACATTCGTATCCACAACAAAAGCAAAATCACGTTCGACCGCTTGCAGATCGCTCACCTTAAGGGCAGGCCGTGTCGCGCCTGTTTTGCGTGGCAGTGGCACTTCGGCGGGCCAAAGCGTGAATGCCATCGCAGGCCCCTTCACATCCATCGCGGCAAGCACCTTGGGGTGTACTTCCCCGAACACGGCCAGCATCTTTTTTGGGCCCAGACAGATCCGGCCATGACGCCCCGGATGCCACCATGTATCACCATCACGCATGATCTGTACCTTCGCGGGCGCGCCGATCGCCGCCAATATGGCCTCGACATCCGCTTTTACGTCAAACACATCGACATCCCGCGCAGCGCCCAGCACATCTTTCGCGCCTGTGCGCCCGACCAGAAGACCGCTCACTTCCATGTGCTGCTCGCCGGGCTCGCCACCGCTAAACGCAGGTCCGACCTCGAACAATGCCATATCGGCAAAACCACGCGCCTGATTGCGCGCAGCGGCCTGCAGCAAACCTGGCAAGAGCGCAGGGCGCATATGGCTCATGTCGTTGCTGATCGGATTCTCCAGACGCGTCGCATCTGTGCCGCCACCAAACAGCGCAGCAGACGGCTGGTCAATAAAGCTGTAGGTCACACACTCGTTATACCCCAGCGCCGCAGCAGTGCGCCGCGCGGCGACTTCGCGCCGTTGGGAGGCGGACATCACGGGGCGCGGCACGCCCGAGGTCAGACGTGGCAACGGACGACCCTCCAGCTTGGTCAGCGACGCGATCCGCGCCACCTCCTCCACCAGATCGGCCTCGCCCTGCACATCGGGGCGCCAGCTCGGTACATGGGCCATATCCCCCTCGAGGCGGAAACCAAGGGCTGTTAGCGTCTGCCGCTGCGTAGCCTCCGGTATCTCCATCCCCACCAAGGATATCACCCGCTTGGCGTTGAGCTTATAGGCGCGTGAAGTATCGGGCACTTTACCTGCACTCACAACTTCCGACGCTTCACCGCCGGCGTGCTCCATAATCATCCGCGTGGCATGCTCCAATCCGTCAGGCGTCCACGCAGGGTCAATCCCCCGCTCGAAACGGTAACGCGCATCGGAATTGATTTTGAGCGCGCGGCCTGTGTACGCCGTGCGCACTGTGTCAAAATATGCGGCTTCAACGAAAACATTCACGGTCTCTTCGGTCACGCCAGTGGCCAGACCGCCCATTACGCCGCCAATGCTCTGCACACCGCTTTCGTCGGAAATCAGCGTCATGCCATCGCTGAATGAATACTCTTTATCATCCAGCCCCATCATTGTCTCGCCACCCCGCGCACGGTGAACACGCAAAGCACCACCCACGATCTTGTCCGCATCAAACACATGCAGCGGGCGGTTGCGGTCATAGGTGTAGAAATTCGTCACATCCACGAGAAAGCTAATCGGCCGAAGGCCAATAGCGCGCAATTTGTCCTGCAGCCACACAGGACTTGGCCCGTTCTTGACCCCCCGAATGACGCGGCCAAAGAACACCGGACACTGGTCCAGCGTGTCATCATCAATGCTTATGCTGACCGGACAGGCAAACGCGCCCTCGACCATACTGACGTCCCGCGCCTTTAGCTTACCCAAACCACGCGCCGCCAGATCCCGCGCAATCCCCCGCACGCCAAGGGCATCGGGACGGTTCGGCGTAATCGCAATCTCGATCACCGGATCAACCTTGCTGGGGTCATTCTCGGCCAGCCAATCGGTGAAGCTGTCACCGACATTGCCCGAAGGCAGCTCGATAATCCCGTCATGCTCCTCGGACAGCTCCAGCTCCCGCTCGGAGGCCATCATGCCAAAGCTTTCGATCCCGCGGATTTTGCCCACACCAATCGTCGTATCAATCCCCGGCACATACACACCCGGCTTGGCGATCACGACGGTGATGCCTTCGCGCGCGTTGGGGGCACCACAGATGATCTGCTGCAGCCCCTCGTCCGTCTCAACCTGACACACACGCAGGCGGTCCGCATCGGGATGCTTCTCGGCGGATTTCACAAAGCCCAAGGTAAACGCGCGCAGCTTTGCGCCACGGTCCTCAACGCCCTCCACTTCCAGACCCAGATCGGTCAGGGCATAGGTGATCTCATCGACCGAAGCCGTGGTGTCGAGGTGCTCTTTGAGCCAAGAGAGAGTGAATTTCATGGTGAGCCTACCGGTTCTGTTTTCTTTTGCTGGTTTAAAAAATTGGCGACCATTGGTCTTACATGCTGAAGGTACGAATAACTTAGCGCAAAGATTGGAATACACCGCTTTTGAGGATGTTTATCAGTCGCTACCTCTACGAATGCAGCCATGAGGTTCTCATCTTGGTTAAACAGTTTGCGCCCATCTGGCGCTCGGGCATTTCCAGTCTGAATTGTATTGCAGTGTCGAACAGTATTTAAACATCTGCGAAAATCTGTTTCCCAAACTAACGAAGGCTCATGTTTAAAGTGCAATGTACCACCCTGCGAAATGTCTAACTGACCATCCTTGATCCCCAATAAATCGCACAGCCGGTAAGCATGAAAACAGAAATTAAACAAATCCTCATTAAAGTCATCGCGGGCTTGCTGGATCCAACCTTCAGCAAAAACGGAAGAGCTAAAAGCGAAGAGTCTGTGGGCGTAACGTTGAGCTGCGCGATGGTGAATAAGTACCACCGCACGTTCGCTAGTTTCTTCACTCACCTACTCAACCCACCATGCAGATTCGGCTGATCCAGGCTCGCGAACCCATAATGCCGCAGCCAACGCAAATCTGAATCAAAGAACGCCCGCAAATCGGGAATCCCGTATTTCAGCATCGCGATCCGGTCGATCCCCATGCCAAAGGCAAAGCCCTGATAGACGTCAGGATCAATCCCGCCCGCCGCCAGCACTTTGGGGTGGACCATGCCAGAGCCGAGGACTTCCATCCATCCGTCGCCCTCACCGATGCGCAGCTGTCCGTCTACCCATGAGCATTGGATATCCACCTCTGCCGAAGGCTCGGTGAAGGGGAAGTGCGACGCACGGAAGCGGGTCTTGATGCCGTCGATCTCGAAGAACGCGGCAAAGAATTCCTCCAGCGTCCATTTCAGGTTCGCCATGGAGATGTCTTTATCAATTGCCAAGCCCTCGACCTGATGGAACATCGGCGTGTGGGTCTGGTCATAGTCGGCACGGTACACGCCACCGGGGCAGATGATGCGCAGCGGCGCGCCTTCGGCCTCCATCGTGCGGATCTGCACGGGGCTGGTATGCGTGCGCAGCACATGCGGCGGGCGGTCGTCGCCTTCTGCACGCGCCATATAGAACGTGTCCATCTCTGCGCGTGCAGGGTGGTGGCCCGGAATGTTGAGCGCGTCGAAGTTGTACCAATCGGTATCAATGCGCGGCCCCTCGGCCACGGAAAACCCCATCTCGGCAAAAATCGCTGTCAACTCTTCGGTCACTTGGGACACAGGGTGCAACGTCCCAGCTGGGCGCACACGCGACGGCAGCGTCACGTCGAGCCATTCACTGCGCAAACGCTCATCCAGCGCGGCATCGCCCAGCGCCATCTTTTTGGCTGCGAGGGCGGAGTTAATCTCGTCCTTGAGCGCGTTGAGCGCGGGGCCAATTGCCTGACGCTCCTCCGCAGTCATTTTGCCCAGTTCGCGCATTTTGAGCGCGACCTCGCCCTTTTTGCCGACAGCGCCCAGCCGGATGTCTTCCAGCGCGGCCTCGTCAGCGGCATTTGCAATCTGGGTAAGGTATTTTTGCTTGAGATCGTCCATAGTGCCTGCGTCCTTGGATATGTCCGAACCTGCTACCAGAACGCCGCGCAAACGCAACCCATTGGCCTTGTACACAGTGGCCCGTCACCCTTTTTGGCGCGATATTCCTGAAGCTGAAGGAAGCCGCAAAGCATACATCGTTAGCAGCTTTTGCGGCGGAAGCACCTGCGCGATACCGGATGCGCCGCCTGACGGGCTCGACGCTATAATCGCGGGCAAGATAGCGCAGCAGTATATTACCTGCGAAAACGAAGAACGCCGCCCCGATACCGGAGCGGCGTTCATAATTTTTCAGTGTAACCGGCGCTTACGCGGCAAGTGACGCCTGTGCCTGCTTTACAATCGCAGCAAACGATTCAGGCTCGTTCACGGCCAGATCGGCCAGAACTTTGCGGTCCACTTCGATACCGGCCAAATTCAGACCGTTGATGAAGCGTGAATACGTCAAATCTGCATCATGCGCGCGCACGGCAGCGTTGATCCGCTGGATCCAAAGCGCGCGGAAATTCCGCTTGCGGACCTTGCGGTCACGGGTTGCGTATTGGTTGGCCTTATCAACAGCCTGACTCGCGACCTTGAAGGTACTCTTGCGACGACCGTAATAGCCTTTTGCCGCTTTGATGATCTTGCGGTGACGGGCGTGGGTAACTGTACCACCTTTTGTACGTGACATTCCGGCTCTCCTTAACGGTCGTAGGGCATAAAGCCCTTGATGATCTTGGCATCGGCAGGACAAAGTGCTGTCGTGCCGCGCGCGTTACGCAGGAACTTGTTGCTCCGCTTGATCATGCCGTGCTGTTTGCCAGCCTGGCTACCGATGACCTTACCGGTCGCCGAGATCTTGAAGCGCTTTTTAGCGCTCGATTTCGTCTTCATCTTGGGCATTTCTGTCTCCTGTAGTTAACAGTTAAAGCGCTGCTCGGCATGCCACTTGAGCCGGCAACGCAGGGATGAAACTGGGCTATAGGATGTGCAGCGATTTAACGCAAGTGCCGATAATGCCCGCGTGCAGTTCGCTTAGGGAACAAAACGCGCGATGACACTCACAAACACATCCGGCAGCTGCTCAAGCCGATAGCCGCCCGGCTTGCCCTGAATGGCAAACAGGATAAGCCCTCCGGCGATCAGAACAGTAATCGCAGAGGCACGCGGTGCACGCCTGTCGGAGAGCGCAGACAAAATAGACGGAATAGACAGCACCGCAATCACGAGACCGATAACCAATGCCAGATCTGAATCCACGAATACTCTCCTACATTAACGTTCCCGCGAACCTACTCTGGATCAGACGCGAAAATCAAACGCTCATCGCAGGGCGCCACGCGCAGAATATTCGTACTGCCGGGCACGTTAAACGGCACGCCCGCTGTAACAACTACGAAATCATCTGCTGTAGCAAAACCTTCTTCACGTGCTGCCCGAACCGCGCTTACCACCGCCTTTTTAAAGCGATCAAGCTCTTCTGTAAGGACACAATTTACCCCCCAGCTGAGCGCGAGCCGTCGGGCCGTGCGCGGCAGCGGGGTCAAGGCAATGATCGGGACGCGTGGCCGCTCACGCGCGGTGAGCAAAGCAGTGGTGCCTGAATGCGTGAAGCAACAGATCGCTTTTACATCCGTCGTCTCGGCAATTTCGCGGGCCGCAGACACCATCGCATCGGCAATGCCTGAGCGCGAAGCGGTTCGGCTTGCCTCGATAATCTGGCGGTAGGTCGGATCACGCTCCACCTCAACGGCGACATTATCCATCGTGGTAACTGCCTCAACGGGGTAGCTGCCTGCTGCTGATTCTGCCGACAGCATGATCGCATCCGCGCCTTCGTAAATCGCCGTTGCCACATCGGATACTTCAGCGCGCGTGGGCATCGGACTCTCGATCATACTTTCCAGCATCTGGGTCGCGACAATCACAGGTTTACCTACAGCGCGACAGCGGCGTACTAGGCGCTTTTGTATCGGCGGCACGGCCGAAACCGGCAACTCAACGCCCAGATCACCCCGCGCCACCATAATTCCGTCACTCACCGCCAGAATATCATCGAACCGCTCCACCGCTGAAGGCTTCTCGATCTTGGACAACAGTGCGGCACGCCCCCGCGCCAATATCCGCGCCTCCTGCACATCTTCGGGCCGCTGCACAAAGCTCAATGCGAGCCAGTCAACGCCAAGCTCGCAGACAAACTCCAGATCGGCGCGATCCTTCTCGCTCAGCGCTGCAAGCGGCAGCACGACATCAGGTACATTCACTCCCTTGCGGTTGGAGATGATTCCACCGGTAACGACCTCGCAGTCCGCAAAATCAGTACCACAGCGCAAAACTTTCAGCCGGATCTTACCGTCATTTACCAGCAGGGATGAACCAGGTTCGAGTGCGGCGAAAATTTCGGGGTGCGGCAGGCAGACACGGCTTGAATCGCCCTCGGCAGGATCGAGATCAAGGCGGAATTCCGCGCCCACAATCAACTCCTCGCTGTCACCCGCGAAAACACCCACGCGCAGCTTGGGTCCCTGCAAATCAGCCAAAATACCTATGGTCGATCCGGTCTCTTCCTCCACCGCACGAATCATGGCGTGCTTGGCGCGGATCTCGTCATGACTGCCGTGGCTCATATTGAGGCGAAACACATCCGCACCCGTCTGGTGCAAAAGTTTTATCATCTCGTGGGTGTCGGATGCTGGCCCAAGGGTCGCGACGATTTTTACGTTGCGTTGGCGTCTCATTCAGGTCGCTCCTAATTTGCCGGTGCTTTCATGCATCAACGGTCGTATCGCAGTTTCCCCTACGACATACCTTGTGCCCTGCCTGACTTGAACCCGAAAACTGTTACAATGCGGTGACACCGCCCACAAGGAAAGGTAGCTTGCCGGAAATTCCACTATCAAACCTACAGGAGCCATTATGCCAGAGCACACCCAGCAGGAAATTGAGTTACAAGCCGCCGCCTTTCGCCGCTTGCAGCAACATCTGATGCAAGATCGCAAAGATGTCCAAAACATCGACATGATGAACCTCGCGGGGTTTTGCCGGAATTGCCTGTCACGGTGGTATCAGGAGGCCGCTGCCGAACGTGGCATCGAGATTGGCAAAATGGAAGCTCGGGAGTTGTTTTACGGGATGAGTATGGAGGAGTGGAAGGCCACCTATCAAACCGATGCCAGCAGCGCGAAGAAGGCAGATTTCGAAACCGCATTTGCCGAGAATGTTACCAAAGAGTGAACGCTGCTGCCCTACAGCAGCCGAGCATTGCTCGATCCGCCCCTATTGCCTTGCGCCAAGCGTCAATGGGGGCGGCAAAGGAAGATTGAGGCCGAAACCGCCCTTAATCTAGCCTTGTTTTCTAAATCCGGCCTGTCCGAGCTGAAGTTTTGCCGAGCATCAGCCCCGCGAGATCCCGAATATCCGGATCAAATTCTTGATCTCGGAACGCGCAAATGCCGCATTAACTGAAATGCAATATTACCAATGTGAGAGGGGAGAAAGCAGGCGGTCTGGCGCGTTACCCGATCAATGTGCGCACTGGGATAGAGGTTTGGGACGATGTTCAGCGACCAAGTGCGCTGACAACGCTTCATGTATCATCGGCTCGTTGAAAGGGCGGGCCAGCGTGCCCCATCCCGCTGCAAGCGCATCGCTTGCCCCGCTTGAATCTGTTGTCAGGATGATACGTGCCCCGCACCTCACGAGAGCAGACATAATACCGCAGGCCAAGACTTCCTCAAAAGAAATTTCCAAGAAAGCAGCTGTTACAGCATCCTCATCGGCCAGCACCGGAGCGATCTGGTCAACATCGGTGACATCAATAACGCGGCAAGGCCCCATCGCCCTCAGCGCGGCGACGATGTCCTCTGAAATAAAACTATCACTCTCCTGCACAAGGAAAACTGGGATCAACGGATCGCTTGATCCGGTTGAAGGTGCTCTGGCCCCATTCGGGGAAATTGGAGTATTCATGCATTCTACATGGAACATAACTCCGCTCCGCGCATTAAACTACGACATAGGATGGAAAAAAATTATATGGCCACCAAATGCGAGAACTGCCCCCTGAGACCGCTTGCCATTTTCAACCCTATGACAGACCGCGAAGTAGGTTTCATGCAAAAATTCAAGGCAGGGGAGCTTGAGGTAGAGGCCGGAACCCCGCTCATGATGGAAGGCTCTAACAGTCCGCAGCTCTACACAGTTCTCGAAGGTATGGGGCTCCGGTACAAGACACTTGAATCCGGTGAACGGACGGTAATAAACTTTGTTTTTCCGGGCGATTTTATCGGGCTTCAGGCCGGTGTCATGAAAGAGATGCAGCATTCCGTCGAGGCGACAACCGCAATGAAGCTTTGTGTTTTTGACCGTAAAATGCTCTGGACTATGTTCAACGAACAGCCCGAACGTTCCTTTGACCTTACGTGGATCGCAGCAGTCGAAGAGCATATTCTGGGCGAAAGCCTGTCGATCATCGGGCAACTGGACGGCGCATCGCGTATTGCACGCGCTTTCGTACGCATAAACGACCGTGCCTCAGCGCTTGGTATGGTAAAAGGAACAGAGACCCCCCTTCCCTACAGGCAGCAGGATCTCGCGGATTCGCTTGGGCTTTCTTTAGTCCATACAAACAAGACGCTTAAAACCCTGCGTGAAAACAACATCGCAACGTGGCGCGACGGGGTTCTCAACATTCTGAATTACGGAGCATTATGCAATGTTGCCCAGCTCGACACCGACCGCGATCCAATGACGCGCCCGTTGATTTAGCAATGAGGCGGGACGGACGATCCGGTCGCCGCCCCGAAATTCGTCAGACAGCGACCTTGCGCATTTCGTCGATATAAATTTCACGTAGCCGCAGGGCCACTTTGCCCGGAACTCCCTCACCAAGGGAAACGCCATCTATCTCGATAACCGGCATCACAAAAGCACTTGCAGAGGTGGTGAAGGCCTCATCCGCGTTTTGTGCTTCCTCAATGGTGAACGACCGCTCCTCGACCTCCATCTGCGCTTCGGCTGCCATGCGCAGGACCGCCTTGCGAGTGATCCCATGCAGGATCTCGGTGCCCAACTGGCGCGTGATGATCTTGTTACCCTTCACGATGTAGGCGTTGTTGGAGGTGCCCTCGGTCACCATCCCGTCCTGCACCATCCACGCATCGTCACATCCGACTTTCTTGGCCATCATTTTGCCCATCGAAGGATAGAGTAACTGCACGGTTTTAATATCCCGCCGCCCCCATCGGATATCCTCGATCGAGATCACTTTTGCACCGCGCTTCGCCGCCGGACTGTCCGCCAGACCAGGTTTGTTCTGGGTGAACATGACAATCGTGGGCTTTGTCGTTTCAGGGTCGGGAAAGACAAAGTCGCGATCACCATCCGAGCCGCGGGTAATCTGGAGATAAATCATCCCCTCGTCGATCTCGTTGATCCGCACTAACTCGCGGTGGACCTCCAGCAGATCTTCCTTGGTGATCGGGTTGAACATATCCAGTTCGCTCAACGAGCGTGCAAGCCGTACCGCATGACCCTCAAAATCGATCAGCTTGCCACCCAGCACAGATGTCACCTCGTAAACCCCGTCAGCCATCAAGAAGCCGCGATCAAAGATCGACACAGTGGCCTCATTCTCGGGCACATACTGCCCGTTCACATAAACTGTCCGCATATCCTTACCCCCACAATGCCGCGCGTGCAGGGTGTACCCCCGCCGCATCAAATTTTAATGGCTCGTCGCGGTCTTCTGCCAACAAAAGCGGACCGTCAAGATCGACATAAGGCATACCCTGCGCCACCAAGACTGCCGGCGCCATGGCCAGCGACGACCCAACCATACACCCCACCATTACATCGTAGCCCTCCGCCAGCGCCGCCGCGCGCAGCGCTAAGGCTTCGGTTAATCCACCTGTTTTATCAAGCTTGATGTTCACCACGTCATATTTGCCCTTCAGGTTCGGCAAGCTGGCGCGGTCATGACAAGATTCGTCAGCACAGACAGGCACCGGCCGCGCCATGCCCCTCAGCGCCTCATCATCACCGGCGGGCAACGGCTGTTCCACCAGCGCCACACCCAGCCGGACCAAATGCGGCGCAAGGTCGGCGTATACTTCTGCCGACCAGCCCTCGTTTGCATCGACGATAATCGTACTTTCGGGCGCACCCGCACGCACTGCCTCCAGACGAGGCATATCGTCCGGCGTGCCCAACTTGATCTTCAGCAACGGGCGGAACGCATGTGCCGCTGCCTGCACCCGCATCGCATCGGGCGTATCGAGCGAGAGCGTATAGGCGGTAATTTCGGGCTTCAAAGGGGCCAGCCCCGCCAACTCCCACACAGCGCGGCCGCTTTGCTTGGCCTCAAGATCCCACAGGGCGCAATCAACTGCATTGCGCGCAGCACCCGCAGGCAACAGATCGTAAAGCGCCGCGCGCGTTATTCGCCCTGACAATCCCTTGATTTGCGCCGTCACCGACTCAAGCGTCTCGCCGTAGCGGGCATAAGGCACACACTCGCCCATGCCAGTTGCGCCTCCGTCTTCTATCCGCACCGTCAACACTTTCGCTTCGGTCCGTGACCCCCGCGAAATTGTAAAAACCTGCGCCAGTCGGAAAACATCCGCCGTCACTTCAATCCGCATGTAACCTCCTCGAAAAAGCAATGCACGACCGTACGCCCGATACACTTTTTCTTCTTTTTCCCGGTAAACTCAAATCCAGCACCTGCAACAGGGGCGCCGGATCAAAGTTTTTCCAACGCCTCCGCGAGCCGTTCCGCCCCGTAGCGGAACGGGTCGACAGTCGGCAATCCCATCTCTACCTCGACACTTGCCAGATAGGTCTTCGCTTCGTCCTCGGACATATGTTGCGTATTTACAGCAATGCCAACCACCTCACAGGCGGAATTGGCCACCCGCGCCAGCGACAAAGACACGTCACGGATCGCCTCAATTGTGGGCACCTTGTAATCGGGCAGTCCACGCATGTGCTTGCGTGTCGGCTCATGGCAGATGATTAGCGCGTCTGGCTGCCCTCCATGGATCAACGCCAGCGTCACACCGGAATAACTAATGTGGTGCAAACTGCCCTGCCCCTCGATCACATCCCAATGATCGGGGTCATTATCGGGCGTCAGATACTCAACCGAGCCTGCCATGAAATCTGCAACAACAGCATCCAGCGGCACGCCGTTGCCTGTGATGAGTATTCCCGTCTGCCCTGTGGCCCGAAAAGTGCTCTTCATCCCGCGCGCCCGCATCGCGCTATCGAGGGCAAGTGCGGTATACATCTTGCCCACCGAACAATCCGTACCAACCGCCAGCACCCGCTTGCCAGTACGCTTCACACCGCTCGCTATCGGATACTCCACCGACGGAATGCGCACATCGTGCAGGATACGTCCTTTTTCGGCCGCCACTTCGACCAGATCTTCCTCTTCACTCAGAAGATTATGCAGACCGGAGGCAAGGTCGTACCCCATTCCCATCGCCTCAATCAGGACGGATTTCCACGCCTGAGAGATATATCCGCCGCGGTTGGCGACCCCGATCACCAGCGTCTTGGCTCCAGCTGCTTTTGCATGGGCAAGTGTCATATCCCGCAGACCGACATCCGCCTTACACCCTTCCATTCGCAACTGGCCGACGGCATTCTCCGGGCGCCAGTCCTTGATCCCCTGCGCTACTTTTGCGGACAACTGGTCCGGTGCATCGCCGAGAAATAGCAGGTAAGGTGTTTGGATCATAGTCGATTCTCCGAAAATATGGGCGTTAGGGCCAGATTGCTGCAAAGCGCCCGCAATTCAATCGCAATAGTGGGGCAAACCCGCAACTGGGCGCACGATCTTAGCGCATCTGGACCTATACGCGCATAATTTTTGCACTGCCGCAATTGCTGCAAGTGCAAAAAGTCCCTTGCGGCATAGCGCGCAATTTTATAACCCCTCAAGGCAATGATACGACATTTTATGTCTCAAAAGGATTACACCCCATGAGCTTTCGCGTTCAACCTACTCCTGTCGCCCGCCCGAACCGCTGCCAGCTTTTCGGCCCCGGCTCGAACACAAAACTCTTCGCCAAAATGGCGGCCTCCGCTGCCGATGTGATCAACCTCGACCTCGAAGATAGCGTGGCGCCTTCGGACAAAGATATGGCCCGCGCCAATGTCATCGAGGCGATCAATACCGTCGACTGGGGCACCAAAACTATATCCGTACGCATTAACAGCCTCGATACCCCATACTGGTACCGCGATGTCGTTGATCTGCTTGAGCAGGCTTCCGAGCGTCTGGACATGATCATGATTCCCAAAGTGGGATGCGCTGCAGACGTCTATGCCGTAGATGCGCTCGTGAGTGCGATTGAGGCTGCAAAGGGTCGCAAAAAACGTATCGCTCTTGAGGTAATCATTGAAAGCGCCGCAGGCATTGCCCACGTCGAGGAAATAGCTGCGTCCTCCCCCCGCCTTGAGGCGATGAGCCTTGGCGCGGCGGATTTTGCGGCCTCTATGGGCATGCAAACAACCGGGATTGGCGGCACTCAGGAAAATTACTACATGCTGCACGATGGAGCAAAGCACTGGTCTGACCCGTGGCACTGGGCGCAGACAGCAATTGTCGCCGCTTGCCGTACCCACGGCGTCCTGCCTGTGGATGGTCCCTTCGGTGACTTCTCCGATGATGAAGGCTGTCGCGCGCAGGCCCGGCGCTCCGCCACGCTCGGCATGGTCGGAAAATGGGCGATCCATCCAAAACAGATCGCCATCTCGAACGAAGTATTCACTCCCTCCGAAGAAGCCGTCACTGAGGCCCGCGAGATCCTTGCCGCGATGGAGGAGGCCAAGGCAAACGGTGAAGGAGCCACAGTTTACAAAGGGCGTCTCGTTGACATCGCTTCAATCAAACAAGCCGAAGTCATCGTGCGCCAGTCCGAGATGATCGCAGGCTAAGAGAAACTTATTCATAAACGAAACGGCCTGTCATCGACGGGCCGTTTTCATTTTACCCACGTGATATTGCCACAAGTCAGACTGCCACAAAAAAGTGGCGTCAGCTCAAACCATACGCATGTGGCACACTGCGCATCTCATTCTCGTATGAAATCTGGACCTTGGCCATATAAAGCGAAATCGCCAACATCGTCCCCAACAGGCCAACGAGTACGAAATTAACAAAAGCCATATTCAGACACCTTTACAACACATTCCTGTCACATTCAGAGCAGCCACTTTTCAACTGTGCAAGAAATTCAGTGTAAACAAACTGTTTCCCCCCCGAGAAGCAGTCAATCAAGAGTCCCATCCCGTCATTATCCGAATGTTCCAACGTATTTGGTCAAAATTTACCAATATCATCCGGCGGCATTTTGGCGCAAAGAGGCGTCATGACACCCGATGCCCTCCTCGCTCTCGTTCTGTTTGCACTGGTAAGCTCCTCCACTCCGGGGCCGAACAACCTCATGTTGATGGCCTCGGGTGCTAACTTTGGCTTTGCCCGCACAATCCCGCACATGCTGGGAATTTCTATCGGCTTTATGGTAATGCTTTTCGCCGTAGGCGCAGGCCTGATCCAGATTTTCGATCGCTTTCCGGTCATCTATACCCTGCTGAAAATAGCCAGCGTGGTATATATGCTATGGCTCGCGTGGAAAATTGCACATGCGGCACCTGTCACCAAAAAGGCTAACGCAGGCGCTCCTATGACGTTTTTTCAGGCAGCGGCGTTCCAATGGGTTAATCCAAAAGCATGGGCAATGGCACTCACCGCGATCACCGTCTACTTAGGCGAAGCCAACACGCTATGGCTTGCGGTTGGCGCGCTGGTATTCGCCGTGACCAACCTGCCATCGGTTTCTCTTTGGACTGTTGCGGGCCAGCAGCTACAGCGCGTGCTGACCAATCCGCACCGCCTGCGCATCTATAACTGGAGCATGGCCGCCCTGCTGGTTCTCTCCCTCTACCCGGTGCTAGGGATTTGAGTGCCGTTGCATCATTTCGCGATCACAGCCATATAAGGCTCACCACCAGTGCGGAGCGCATCAAATGACCCAGTATATGGATTTCGAAAAACCCCTCGCCGAGATCGAGGGAAAAGCGGAAGAGCTGCGCGCAATGGCGCGGCGCGATCCGGGAACAGACATGACCGCTGAGGCAAAGGCGCTTGATGCAAAAGCGGCCAAGATGCTGGACGATCTTTATAAAAACCTCACGCCGTGGCGGAAGTGTCAGGTGGCACGCCACCCCGACCGCCCCCATTGCAAAGACTACATCGAGGCGCTTTTTACGGAATACACCCCTCTGGCCGGTGACCGCAACTTTGCCGACGACCACGCCGTGATGGGCGGTCTTGCGCGCTTCCACGATAAGCCGGTGATGGTAATTGGCCATGAAAAAGGCAACGATACGAAATCGCGTATCGAACGGAACTTTGGCATGGCCCGCCCCGAGGGCTATCGCAAGGCCGTGCGCCTGATGGAAATGGCCCACCGCTTTGGCCTTCCCGTCATCACACTCGTCGATACGCCCGGCGCCTATCCAGGCAAAGGCGCCGAAGAACGCGGCCAATCCGAGGCGATCGCCCGCGCCACACAGAAATGCCTTGAAATCGGTGTCCCGCTAGTGAGCGTGATCATCGGTGAAGGTGGATCGGGCGGCGCTGTCGCGTTCGCCACAGCCAACCGCGTCGCAATGCTCGAACACTCTGTGTACTCCGTCATCTCCCCCGAAGGCTGTGCTTCGATCCTGTGGAAAGATGCCGAGAAAATGCGCGAGGCAGCCGAGGCCCTGCGCCTCACAGCCCAAGACCTCAAGCAGCTCGGCGTGAATGACCGCATCATCCCCGAGCCGAAAGGCGGCGCGCACCGCGACCCTCAAAAGGCCATCGCGGCTGTCTCCGAAGCTATTTCCGAAATGCTGAAATCGCTTGAGGGCAAAAGCCCAAAGGCTCTGATCAAAGACCGCCGCGAGAAATATCTAGACATGGGTGATCGCGGGTTGGCCGCCTGATTACCCTTTTTCCCATCGCGACAAACCTCCCGGGCGCGCTCACGATTGTGACGCGTCCGCAGATGCTACATGACGATATCAAAACTACCAGATCCGCAGGCGTAACCACTCTTATCTCCCTTCTAGAACCCGACGAGGCCAAAAGATGCGGTCTCGAAAAAGAAGCCGAGATCTGCAACAGCTTTGACATTACTTTCCAGAACTATCCAATTCGCGACATGCATCTTCCCGAGCCAGCAGCCTTCGCCGCATTCGCTGAACAGATCGCCATCCGCATCCGTGCCGGCGAAAATGTTGCCTTGCATTGCTACGCCAGCATCGGCCGCTCCGGCATGCTTACCTGTGCAATTCTCGGCCACTTTGGATATATCGGCGCTACAGCAATCGCGCATACCAGCAAGATGCGCGGCCAGCAGATACCTGACACACCCCAACAAGTTGAGTTCATCACACAAATCATGGAAAAACCTTGCCTCTGATGTGACTCAACTTTCTGCAGTTTTCCGGTAAGCTCAAGTTTCGCAGGTGTAGAATGCGGTGCGTTCAACTCGCCAGCATCCGCAACCCCTGCGTCACATCCGAACGCACCGCAAGGCGAAGTCCGGGCTCGTCCCCCGCCCGCAAGGCCGCAATAATCAGCTTGTGGAAGTGCGGCGGATCAGTGCGCCGTAGGCGGCCATAAAGCGCGCGCATTGTCGGTCCCATCTGAAGCCAGACAGTCTCTGCCATTGCCAGCATCGCTGGCGCTTGGGCGCGGAGGTAAAGTGTGCGATGAAATTCCAGATTGGTACGGATATAGCCGACGGCATCACGCTGCACGACCGCCTCGGCCACTTTCGCATTTATGTTCTGCAACCGTTCAATAAGCGCAAGATGCGCACGTGGCAGGGCCCGGCTGGCCAGCTCCACCTCAATCAGCGCACGCAGTGCCGCCAACTCCTCGATTCGCTCGTTGCTCAGCAGGGGTGTAGAAATCCGCCCCGAGTTCGACATGCTCAAAGCTCCTTCAGCCACCAGCCTCCGGACGGATTCCCGTGCAGGTGTCATGGACACGCCGTATTCCTTGCCGAGCCCCCGCAGCGTCAGGGCGTGCCCAGGCGGAATATCTCCGTGCATGATCCGCGACCGCAAGTGGCGGTACACACGGTCATGGGCTAGCGGGGCAGGGTCTACTGGACGGGGGATCAAACTCATATCCGATTTGTGATCACAACGCTGGACAGCGTCAAGAGATCTCTTAAGACACAAAGAGAATTGCCCTTGGCGCGGCCCCCGTAACAGAAGATATTCAGTTTCAAAACAATGCGCTAAAAAGGAAATGAAATGAACCCGTGGATCCTTCTAATCATCGCTGGTCTGCTGGAGGTCGTTTGGGCAAGTGCGCTGAAAGCATCAAACGGCTTTACGATTCTCGGCCCCAGTTTGCTGACAGGCATTGCTGCATTCGTCAGCTTCGGGCTGCTAGGCCTCGCGATGAAGGAATTGCCCCTCGGCACTGCTTACGGTGTCTGGGTCGGCATTGGCGCAATCGGAGCGGCAATCGCGGGGATTGTCATGTTTGGAGACGCAGCAACACCCTTGCGCTTTGCAGGAATCGCCCTCGTCACCGCAGGCATAATCGCGCTAAAACTGGCCTAAAATTTATAGCGGTGCAGGGTGCTGCCATGAAGTCGCAGCCATCCACGCGCAGCGGCGTAATCGCCGTAGATTCGCGTGACTTCATCCCAAAATGCCTGCGAGTGATTCATTTGCGCCAGATGCGCGACCTCGTGCGCCGCCACGTAATCCAGCACTTCTGGCGGCGCCATCACCAGCCGCCATGAATACATCAACCCACCGTCCGAGGTACATGACCCCCAGCGTGAGCGGGTATCGCGCAATGAGAGCCGAGCATAGGACCGACCCAGAATTGCTGCGTAGTCATCGCTCGCACCGGCCAGCCGGTCGCGGGCAATCTCACGCAGATGCGCACCCAACCGCGCACCTACACGCTCCGCCGGGCCGGGCACAAAAATGCCCTCCGGCGTTATCTGGACCCTCCGCCCTTTGCCCGCGCTTATACGGTACATCTTGCCGCTCAAGGGCAACTCCGATCCAAGACCTACAAGCACATCATCCCCTCGTGCCTCAAGATGCTTGCGAATCCATTCCTCCTTGCTGCGGGCAAAATCCAGCGCTTCGCGTTCCGCCAGCCTTTTAGGCATGGTCAGCGTTACCCGCCCGTCCAGCTGGCTGATGCGCAGCGATATGCGCTTTGCCTGCGCAGAGCGCCGCAAGATCAGGGGAATGGGCGGATCACCGGGCAGATGCGGGTCAGACATGCAAGTTACTCAAGAGGGGGCAGAAGGGGGTCAGACGGCTTTGGGCTGGACAGCCTCCCCTGCTTATGGCAATTGCCCATGAAACTAAAGTCACATCATCCGTCACTGGACCAGTATCAAAGGGGAAATCCATGCCCAACGAAGAATGGGGAACCAAGCGCCTGTGCCCCACCACGGGCAAGCGTTTCTACGACCTGAACAAGAATCCGATTATTAGCCCCTATACGGGCGAAGTCGTCGAAGTCGACCAGTCCAAATCGCGCATGATTGCCGCCGACGCGGAAGACGCGGCGACAGCAAAAGCAAAAGCATCCGAGGTCACCACAGACGATGATGATCTGGTAGATGACGAAGACGTTGATGTGGATCTGGACGATGATCTGCTGGACGACGATGAGGATGACGATGATACTGTACCGCTTGATGAAATCGCGGACGTAGCGTCGAACGACGACGACTAAACATTGTGGCGGCGGGATTTGCGTTTTTCGCTTGATCCCGCCGCCGCTTGTGCCTAGTACACGGCGCATCGGCCCACGCTGGGCCACACCAGACACCCCTATAAGGGTGGACCAGACCACGCTTGCGTGACTGGGGCATTAGCTCAGCTGGGAGAGCGCCTGCATGGCATGCAGGAGGTCAGCGGTTCGATCCCGCTATGCTCCACCAAGCGTCTTACAAAGTAAGAGCGCCGGTTCGTTAGGTTATCCTCCACCAAAGTTTCCCTATTACTATTGAGGATACTTCGCTCTGCGGGCTTTATATAACCCGTCTACAAGAATCGCCCTGAAGTCATTCACGTTCGTGCCCGTTGGTCCTGTAACAAACAGTCCGCCCACCGCGTCGAACGCCCCCCATGCATCATGCCGCCTCAGGGCATCTGCCGGATCGACACCTGCCGCTCGCATAGCTGCCGCTGTACCCCCGCTTGCAAATGCCCCCGCGTTTTCTTCTGAGCCGTCGATCCCGTCAGTATCTGCGGCAAGCGCGGTAATCCCTGCAATCCCGTCAATCTCTTGGGCAAAACCCAAGAGGAACGCCGTATTCCGGCCACCCCGCCCTCCCTTATGGCGCAGGGTCACTGTCGTCTCGCCCCCTGACAGAATAACCACGGGTGCCGTAAACGGACGGCCATGTGCAGCAACCTCGCGGGCGATCGCCGCGTGCATTTGGCCGATCACCTCTGCCTCCCCCTCGATTGCATCCGACAGAATCACTGCAGGAATACCTGCAGCCTGTGCCCGTGCTGCCGCAGCCTCCAGCGACAGGCGGGCCGAGGCGATAACCCGGACCTCGTTTCGCGCAAACAACGGATCATCGGGCCGTGGCGCAGCCGACAATGCGGCCAAAACAGCTTCAGGTATGACAATCTCCCGTGCCGCAATCATCGCCTGCGCTTCCGCCAGCGACACGCTGTCTGGCACTGTGGGGCCCGATGCAACTTGTGCGGGATCATCGCCAGGAACGTCTGACACGACCAGACTAATCACTCTTGCAGGATACGCAGCCGCCGCGAGCCTGCCCCCCTTGATTCCGCTGGCATGTTTACGGATCGCATTCATCACACCGATAGGTACGCCGCTGGCCAGCAATGCCTCACTCAGTGCCTGCTCGTCCGCCAGCGTCAGCCCCGTAGGCGGACACGGCAATAGCGCCGATCCCCCGCCACACACCAACGCCACCACCAGATCATCAGGCCCCAGACCCGCCACTGCATCGAATAGCGCGGCAGTTGCCACCATACCTTTTGCATCGGGCACAGGATGCGCCGCCTCCATCACACGGATATGTTTCGTTGGGCAGGCATAGCCATAGCGCGTGACCACAACACCTTCCAACGGCCCGTCCCACAAATCCTCAAAAGCTGCCGCAAGCTGCGCCGCCCCCTTGCCTGCACCGACAACTACCAGCCGCCCCTTGGGGCGCTTTGGCATGTGCGGGCGCAACGCCTCACAAGCATCCGCCGCACTGACCGCAGCCTCGAACAGCCCTGTCAAAAACGCTTTCTTGTCTAGATCAATCATACGCCAAACTCCGCACGCAGAGCGGCCTTTTGTACCTTGCCCATCGTATTGCGCGGAAGCGCCTCCACGATCCGGTATTCGCGCGGCTGCTTGAACCGCGCCAGCGCAGTGCCCACCGCCGTCTTCACCACCTCGAGATCAATCCGTTCACCAGCGCGCGCCACCAGCACGGCCAACGGCACTTCGCCCAGATCGCTGTGCGGCACACCGATCACCGCGCTCTCCAGCACGCCGTTCTGCGCATCCAGCAACTCCTCCAGCTCCTTGGGATAAATATTGTATCCACCAGAAATAATCAGATCCTTACCGCGTCCCACAATTGTGACATAGCCATCGGCGTCCTGAACACCCAGATCCCCTGTGATAAACCAGCCATCTGGGCGCATCTCCTCTTCGGTTTTCTGTGGCATGTTCCAGTATCCCAGAAATACGTTCGGTCCCCGCACCTCCACCACACCCGTCTCGCCGCGTGGCAACTCGTTTCCGTGCGCATCCGCGATCCTCAGGGCCACATCCGGCAGGGGCAGACCCACCGTCCCTGCCCTCCGCTCTCCCTGATAAGGGTTAGAGGTATTCATATTCGTCTCGGTCATGCCGTAACGCTCGAGGATTTTATGCCCTGTCCGCGCCTCGAACGTCAGATGCGTATCGGCCAGAAGCGGCGCGGAGCCGGAGATGAACAGTCGCATGTTTGCAGTCAGATCACCGTCAAGCCGCGCATCGTCAAGCAGTCGGGTATAGAATGTTGGCACCCCCATCATCGCAGTCGCACGCGGCATCCACTCGATCAGCTGCTCTACGTCCAGCTTGGGCAAAAATACCATTGCCCCACCTGACACGAGCATGACGTTCGTCGCGACAAACAGACCGTGCGTGTGGAAAATCGGCAGCGCATGCAGAAGTACATCTTCACGTGTAAACTCCCATAACTCTGCAAGCGTCACCGCATTCGAGATCAGGTTTTTCTGCGTTAGCATCGCCCCTTTGGAGCGTCCTGTGGTTCCGGAGGTATAAAGAAAAGCTGCCAGATTTTCCTCGTGGCGCTCTACCGTATCGAACGACCGCGGCTGTGCGTCCGCCGCTTTGCTCAGACTGCCACCACGATTATCCAGTGTTGCAAAGGCCGCGCCGGATGCTTGCGCCACAACGCGCAATTCAACATCCCGCGCCGGATCTCCCACTAACAGCGCCGCGCCACTGTCTTTCACAAAATAGCTGAGCTCAGCCGCTGTATAGGCCGTATTGAGCGGCAAAAACACCGCTCCCATTTGCGCACAAGCCGCATAAAGAGCCAGCATATCCGGGCATTTCGCGACCTGCACCGCGACACGGTCGCCTGCATGCACCCCCAATCCCCGCAATGCATGCGCAAGCTGCGCAGCACGTGCCAGAAACGCGCCATGCGTAATCACCTCACCGTCAGGCAGATATAAAAAAGGCGTTTCCTTGGCCGCATGTGGCGCAAACAGAGTATCGAAAAGGGGGTTCTTCATGGGGATGCCTTTATGTTGAACACCCTACCTTAGCCCAGCACTTCGGTCGTGCAAATTGGTGAAAAATCTAGACATCAGTGAAAGTCACGCGATTTGGGGATCACACGCACGTCACGCGGATGCTGCCGGCCGCCCGACACCTGCGAGGGCAGCGGGTTCGTCGGATGATCCCCGCGCACAGTGATAGCAGGCACCCGTTCGTTCGCCAGTGTATCAAGGCGCGCAGTGCGGTCCTCCAACCGCTCCGCCACTACATGGATAACGCGTCCGTCCGTCTGCATGCGCCCATGTACCACCAGCAGGCGCGCGGTCATAATCAATGCGCGGTAATGCTCGAACAGCTTGGGCCATATCACAAGGTTTGCAACCCCGTCCTCATCCTCGATTGTGATGAAACACACGCCCTTGGCACTGCCGGGTTTTTGCCGCACCAGCACCAGCCCCGCCAATGACACCCGTGCACCATGCCCCATATGAATGAGGTTATGCGTGCTGCTAAACCCTTGCTTACGGAGCGAGCTCCGAAAAAACCCCATGGGGTGCGCCTTGAGCGATAACCGCAGCGTCTGGTAATCTGCCACCACATGCTCCGCCTGCGCCATGGCGGGTAAAACCGTCTCCGGCTCCGCCCCCTCTCCGGCCGCCTGCGCATGATCAAAAAGCGCCAGACGCGGTGCATCGCGCAGCCCCTGCGCCTGCCAAAGCGCAGCGCGACGGTCGATCCCGCAGGAGCGAAACGCATCTGCCGCCGCCAGTTTGCCGATGATCCCACGGTCCAGCTTTGCCCGCGTTTTTACATCTCCCACGTCAACAAACGGCTCGTTGCGCGCGCCCATCACGCGCAGTGCCGCATCCATCCGCATGCCGTCAACCTGCCGCAACCCCAGTCGCAGCGCAAAGCCAGCAGCACTTGGCTCCAGCGTGCAATCCCAGTCGGAATAATTCACGTCTACCGCCCGCACCTCTACTCCGTGCTCGCGGGCGTCGCGCACAATTTGTGCAGGCGCGTAGAACCCCATTGGCTGCGAATTGAGCAGCCCGCAGGCGAAGGCTGCCGGATAATGGCATTTCATCCAGCTCGATACATAGACAAGTTTGGCAAAGCTCGCAGCGTGACTTTCGGGAAATCCATAATCGCCGAACCCTTTGATCTGGTTGAAACACCGCTGCGCAAACTCTTGGTCGTAGCCGCGCTCGGTCATCCGGCTCACCATCTTTTGCTGGAGCAGTTCGATGGTGCCACGCGACCGGAAAGTGGCCATCGCCTTGCGCAGCTCATTGGCTTCCTTTGGCGTAAAGCGTGCCGCATCAATGGCAATCTTCATCGCCTGCTCCTGAAAAATCGGCACGCCCAAAGTGCGCCCGACGATCTTCATCAACTCGTCCTGCGGATACTCGGGTCCAGGCGCGGGATAGCTGACCCCCTCTAGCCCCTGCCGCCTGCGCAAATAGGGATGCACCATATCGCCCTGAATCGGACCCGGGCGTACAATCGCTACCTCAATCACCAGATCGTAAAACTTGCGCGGCCGCAGCTTGGGCAGCATCGCCATTTGTGCGCGACTTTCCACCTGAAACACACCCAGAGAATCCCCCGCGCACAGCATGTCATAGGTATCCTCATCGTCCGATGGTACAGACGCCAGATCATGCGAGATCCCATAGTGGGCGCGCATAAGATCAAACACACGCGCGATGCACGTCAGCATTCCCAGCGCCAGAATATCCACTTTGAAGATGCCCAGTGCATCAATGTCATCTTTGTCCCATTCGATAAAACTGCGCTCGGGCATTGCGCCATTTCCAATAGGTACCATCTCGGTCAAAGGTCGCTCGGTCAGGATAAATCCGCCCACATGCTGGCTTAGGTGTCGGGGCATTCCGGTCATTTGCCGCGCAATCGCGATAACGCGGCGCAGGTAGGGATCGCTCAGATCCATCCCCGCGTCACGCACACGCTCGTCTGCCATCTGCCCCTCGAAACTCCCCCAGACAGTGCTTGCCAGCTTCGAGGTCACGTCTTCACTGAGCCCCATCGCCTTGCCGACTTCGCGAATGGCAGAGCGCGGACGATAGTGGATTACTGTTGCACACAGCCCCGCCCGTTCCCGCCCGTATTTCGCATACATATACTGGATCACTTCTTCACGTCGCTCGTGCTCGAAATCCACGTCGATATCGGGTGGCTCGTCGCGCTCCTCGCTCAGGAAACGCTCGAACAGCACATCATGCTCCTCAGGGTCCACCGCTGTAATCTCCAAGCAGAAACACACCACCGAATTGGCGGCAGATCCGCGCCCCTGACACAGAATCGGAGGGCAGGCCTCCTCACGCGCGAACCGTACGATGTCGTTGATGGTCAGGAAATACCGCGCAATCTTTTTGGATCGGATGAGGTCGAACTCCTTTTCGATGATCCCCCGCACCCTCTCGGTCACACCGCTCGGATAGCGCCGCGCTGCGCCCTCCCACGTCAGCCGCTCCAGCTCCTCCATCGCTGTGCGCCCCTGCGGCACAATCTCGTGCGGGTACTCATATTTGAGGTCATCAAGTGAAAATTCACATCCGTCTGCCACTTCCCGCGTGGCACGGATTGCATGAGGCCAAGCGGCAAACAGACGGCACATCTCGGCAGGTGGCTTCAAATATCGCTCGGCATTCGCTTCCAGCAAGAACCCCGCGGTATCAATGGTCTTACCATGTCTGATGCAGGTCATCACATCCTGCAAAGGCCGGCGTGCCGGACTGTGATAAAGCACGTCGTTCGTCGCCAGAATGCCCAAGCCATGGGCCCGCGCAATCCTGTCCAGCCTGTTGATCCGCCCCACATCATCGCCACGGTAGAGATATGCCGCGCCCACATGACGCAACGTCGGCAGCGCGTTGCACAACCGCCCAAGCCCTGCCTCGAACACTTCCAGCTGTGCAGGGGGCATCACGACCAACTGTACGCCCTTGCTGTGCGTTGCCACCATTTCCAGAGTCAGATGCGTCACGCCTTTGGCCTGCCACGCCCCTTCCATATCCGCCATCTTCCCCCGCGACAGCAGAGTCGACAACCGCGCATAGGCCTCGCGGTCGCGTGGATAGGCCAGCATCTCCGTCCCGCACAAAAGCACCAAGCGTGCCCCAATCAGCGGCCGCACCTTGGCCGTGCGCGCCTCCATATGCATCCGGACAACACCCGCCAGTGTATTGTGGTCCGCCACGCCAATACTGTGATAGCCCAAAAGATTTGACGTCACTGCCAGATCGACAGCATCAGATGCTGCGCGCAAAAATGAAAAACATGTCGAAAGGCCCAGCTCAACAAAGGGGCCAGGATCATTGGGATGAAACGGGTCGTCGTCCTCGATCGACCGTCGTTTATGTCCTTCTTTCTGTGGCATAGGTGGCAGCCTTTACCTTTTCATCTTCACGGGTGGGTGGGCGGGATGTCGCGGCACGCGCATTCAGTCACCCGAACACCCCCTGCACAAACCAGCGCGGATCCCCTCCCCGCGCGTCCCCCACAACGCCCTCTCGAAACAGCCAGAACCGCCGCCCGTCCATAACCTCGACTTTGTAATAATCTCTCAGTCGGGTGCCGCTGCGATCGCGCCACCACTCGGGCGCAATCCGCTCCGGCCCCTCGAACCGCACCATCAGGAACGTGACCCTGCGCCATGAAAACCGCGCTGGTGGCCCCTCCGGCACCGCATAAAGGACCATCACCTCCTCGGGTGGATCAAATAGGCGCAGGGGTCGCTCGCGCGCCACCTCAATCCCTTCCGCAGGCACACCCGCCAGCACCGGCACCCGCGCCTCCACCCGCTCCGGTTTATGGCTTTGCACCCAGGCATCCCATGTCACCCTCGAAGGCCCCAGCTTGGCCGTGAGCCGGTCCAGCAATGCGGCCACATCCGCCCCAGCATCGCGCCCGCCATCCAAACGATCCTGCCGCAACGACAGCGGTTCGACCCGCAGCGCCTCCAGCGTCATCAGATCAAAACCAAAGCCGGGGTCGATCCCGTCCAGCTTTCCAGCCACAAGTCTCACAAAATGCGCCGCATCCCGGCTCGCCTGGGCCGTGGCCACATCGCGGCTCCGCCATTCCCCGTCCACACGGTAAATCGTCACCCGCAGCCGCCGGGCCCCCTGTTCGCCCGTCGCCAACTGCGCCGCCAGATCCTCCGCCAGCCCCTCCAGCCACGGCACAGGGTCAATCACCGGCTCCGCCATCCTCACCCGCGCCAGCCAGCGCGCGCCCTCCGCAGGCGCATCCAGCGGATCGGCACTGCGCCCCATCGCGCGGTCCAGCAGCAGCAACGGATTGATCGCCTCTGCGACCCCAGCAAACCGCCGCATAAGTCCAACACGCGGCACCTCCGCCAGTGACCCGATGCTGCGCAGTCCCAACCGTTCCAACAGGCGCACAGTATCAGGCGGCAGCCGCAGCGCGGCTACGGGCAGCGGGGCCAACACATTGCCCACATCCTGCGTACCGCAAATCACCCCCTGCGTCCCGAAGCGCGCCAGCATTTGGGCAGCCCCGCGCGTCGGTGCCATCGCCAGCCGTGCGCGCAGCCCTTGGATGGCAAACCGCATGTTCATATCGTGTAACATCTGTGCCTCACCGCCAAACAAATGCGCCGCCCCGCGAACGTCCATCAATATCCCGTCATGCTCTGCCACGGTCCACGGGCACCACCGTCGCGCCCAAATTGCCAGACGCTTGAGCATTGCCTGATCACCTTGAACATCTGCTTGCTCCACATGCAGATCAGGATGGATCGCCTGCACATCGACCACACGCGCACCACAGATGATCCCACGCGCCACGCCAGCCCCACTTACGGCATGCACCACCGGACCATGTGCGCCGGTTGTAACCAGAACCACCGGGACCGCCTCATCCGGCAGCGTGCGCTGCGCGGCTGTGATCCTCCTCCAGCGGTCCATCGCCAGATCGGGAAAGAAAACGGAGACCACTCTCCCGCCCGTCATCGCTGACCGACCAGATCCCCGGTGCACGCCCGCGTGCCCGGAACAGCTCCGCCTCCCATACCGGCGCACCGGGGGCTGCTGTGTTGTAGGGGTGCACTTCCGAGGGCAGCGAACTTATCCGCCATCGTTCGCGTGCCGCCGACAATCCCTCGACAGCGCCCGACCGGATCAGCCACACCGGCAAACCTGTCGCCTCCGCCCGCATTGCCAACCGCTTGGTCGCGGTAAAATCCAGCACCGGCGGTGCGCCATGTACCTCGCCCACCACGGCGGCTAGCCCCGCGCAACTCGCCCCTTCCTCCATCGCCCAGAGCACATCGCGCGCATGCCCCACTTCGACCCGCAGCAGCCGCACACCTTTGAGCGCGGGCCCGTACACCCGCCCGTTCTCCAATCGTGACGCACGGTCCTGTACCCAGAGTACCGGCAGGCGCGAACGTGGCAAACATGCCAACACAAACGCCGTCACCGCCGCATCGAAAGGTCGCGCCGACAGTGCATCTTTGAGCACCGCCTGCGACACATCCATCGCAGACCCCTGCGCCCTTTCGCGCAGCATATCCAGCCGCACAACCGGCCCAAAAGAAGAATCGCTCATCCGTCATCCCTCCATTTTGTTCTTCTTTTGTTCTATATGGAAGCTGCCATTTTGACACCCCCAATTTATTCGTCTGCACATCCCGCCCTGCGCCTCGCGCAATGCTGCATGCGCAAACGCCCCATGTACAAACGCCCCTCAACCCATTAGGGGCAGGAAAACTTATTCTTTATCCGCTCAGGAACACCCCTTGATTCAAACGATCGCAGACGCACTGGCCGCTCAAGGCTATGATACAATGACACCCGTTCAGGACGCCGTAATCGCCCCTGAACTCGATGGCGCCGACCTTCTGGTTTCCGCCCAGACCGGCTCGGGCAAGACCGTAGCCTTCGGTATGGCAATCGCCCCGACATTGCTGGGTGACCAGCTGACATTCGGCCGCGCAGGCGCGCCGCTGGCTCTTGTAATTGCCCCCACGCGTGAGTTGGCGATGCAAGTTAGTCGTGAGCTCACATGGCTTTACAGTAAAGCAGGCGCAATTGTCGCGACATGTGTCGGTGGCATGGACACCCGCACCGAGCGCCGCACACTTGACCGCGGCGCGCACATCGTTGTGGCCACACCGGGCCGCCTGTGTGACCACATCAAACGCAATAACATCGACCTCACCGACATTCGCGCCGTCGTGCTGGACGAGGCGGACGAGATGCTTGATCTGGGCTTCCGCGAAGACCTCGAATTTATCTTGGGCGAATCCCCCGCGACACGCCGCACATTAATGTTCTCGGCCACCGTACCCGCCGCGATTGCCAAACTGGCAAAATCCTACCAGCGTGATGCCCAGCGCGTTTCAGTCGTTTCTGATGGTAAACAGCACTCGGACATCGAATACCGCGCCCTGACAGTAAACCCGCGTGATACAGAAAATGCGATCCTCAACATCTTGCGGTTCTATGAAGCCAAAAACGCGATCGTATTCTGCAATACCCGCGCCGCAGTGGCCCGCCTGACGGCGCGCCTGACAAACCGCAACTTCTCTGTTGTGGCACTGTCCGGCGAGTTGTCCCAGCAAGAGCGTACCAACGCCCTGCAATCCCTGCGCGATGGCCGTGCCCGCGTTTGTGTGGCGACCGACGTTGCTGCACGCGGCATCGACCTTCCGAACCTCGAGCTGGTTATCCACGCCGATCTGCCGACCAACGCCGACACGCTGCTGCACCGCTCTGGCCGCACAGGCCGCGCGGGGCGCAAAGGCGTCTCTGCCTTGATCGTACCGCCAAAAATGCGCTCAAAAGCGACCCGCCTGATGGGCTGGGCCAAACTTGACGCCGAATGGGCCCTGCCCCCCTCCGCCGCCGAAGTGAACGCCGCCGATCAGGAGCGCCTGCTGGGTGACGATGCATGGACTACTCCCGCCCCAGAAGACGCGGTTGAGTTCGTGGCAGAGTTGGTAGAGCGTTATACGCCCACCCAACTTGCCACCGCGTTTGTTAACTTGCACCGCTCGCGCGGCTCCGCGCCGGAAGAATTGTCGAACCCCGGCGATGGAAAAGAAAATGCACCACGTGCAGAATTCGGAAAATCTGTCTGGTTTACCGTATCCACCGGCCGCAATGACGGGGCAGAACCGCGCACGATCCTGCCGATGCTTTGCCGCGTGGGCGACATGACCCGCGACGACATCGGCGCCATCCGCGTCCAGCCGCGCCATTCCTACGTCGAAGTGGCAGAAGGCGCTGTTCCAAAGCTGGTGAATGCCCTTGGCCCCGATATGAAGGCCGAAGACGGCGTGACCCTGACCCGTCTCGACGGTGTGCCTGATTTTGGCCCCAAGCCTGCAGGTCGTGGCGATCGGCCCGATCGTGGCCCCAAGCCGGACCGCCCCGATCGCGGGCCAAAGCCTACGTATGACAAAGGCCCCAAGCCTGCACCACGTGCTGACAAACCGGCCTATGACCCAGATGCGCCGAAGCCTGCCTACAAGGCAAAGCCCCAGCGTGACGAGTCAGCAGCCAACGAATACAAACCGCGTACAGACAAACCACGCGGAGCGGCACCGGCCAAATCAAAGCGCGACGCCACTCGCCCGCCAAAGTCTCACAAGACCGAGCGCACACCGATGAAGGCAGGCGACAAGCCAAAGGCGAAACCTGTTTGGAAAGACAAGCCCGCCGGTGAAAAGCCCGCTGCAAAGTCAGGCGCAAAAGCAGTCTGGAAAAAACCATCTAAAGATGACGCACCAGCCCGTGATGCAAAGCCTGCAGGCGGCTATAACCGCGCCGCAGACGCATCAAAACGCTTCACCCCTCCAGGAAAAAGCAAAAAGCCGGGCGGCCCTAAAAAATAAACTAGACAGCAATGAGGCAAAGGGCGACAAAAAATCCAGATCCCTGCGTGCATCGCCAAACAGATAAAAAGGCCGGAGTATTCGCTCCGGCCTTTTGCGTTTTAATACTTCGGCATCTGTTCCGGAATATCTCTAGCTCTCTTATTCCGCTCGCAAAGGTTTAAATTGCTTTCCAGAGCGTTTTTCGACCACAGGTCGGGTCAGCCTTTGCCTTTCCACGGCACCAACACCCGCTCGGCCCCACGCATCAGCATATCAATGCCAAATCCAATAATCCCGATCAGGATAATCCCCAGAATAACGATGTCAGTATTCTGGAACTTGGACGCAACCATGATCATCATGCCCGCCCCTTTTTCCGCGGCTACCAATTCAGCGGCGACGACAGTTCCCCAACACACACCCATCGCCACACGCGCACCGGTGAATATCTCCGGTAGCGAGTTAGGAATGATCACGTGGCGCATGATCTGCCATTTACTAGCCCCAAGCGAATAAGCGGCATGTACTTTGGCGATGTTCACGCCCGACACGCCCGAACGCGCCGCGATGGCCATGATCCAGAGCGCGGCAAGGAACAGCAGGATGATCTTGCCCGTCTCGCCAATACCCGCCCAGATAATCACCAGCGGAATAAGCGCCAACGGCGGCACAGGGCGCATAAACTCGACAATTGGATCAAACCACCCACGGAACCAATTGCTCAGCCCCATGGCATAGCCCAGCGGAATGCCAACGACGGCCCCACAAACGAAGCCCGCGACAACACGGAACAATGACCAGCCCAGATGCCCCAGCAGCGATGTGCCGCGAAATCCCTCGTCGAGCACTTTGAGTGTCCGGTCGAATACTGCTTCGGGCGAAGGCAGATAAAGCGCCTCCATCTGCAACCCGTTTTCGGGCGAAAAATTCGGCGTGCCCTTGTCAGAAATCGTGACCGATCCGCCTTCAATCTCAACTGTACTGCCGGGCCGGACCTTCTGGCCATTGATTGCGACAATTTTCGCCCCGTCAGTCTTTTTCACGTCATCATTGCGGTCGAAACTCACCAGTTGGCTGCGGTACTGCGCCACCGTGATGCTGTCATTTTTGGCAAAACCGTTTCCGACCTCAACTGCGACAGGATCGGGGTTTTCAGCGCGATTATGTACCAGCACCGTAACCGTCGCAGTATCGGTCTGCCCGTTGGCTTCAACCGTGTAATCAAACGATGTCTGCCCCGCGAATGGTCCAGGCGCATGCAAAAATCCGGGCAGCAACGATGACCCGGTGAACATCCCCCAAAGTAAAAACAGCGTCAGGATCGAAATGATACCCGCAGCACGATTGGGCCGCACTGCGCTTTCGTCGCCGAACGTCACCGTCTTCAGTGAGATATAGTCCTTAAGACCCGCGCCCAAACGGGTAAACACAAACATTGCTGCAACAAAAATGCCAACATAGACACCCAATACAATAAGGCCGGTCATGCGTCTGCCTCCGCTGTGCCCATGATTTCTTCTTCCATGTCCCAAATCATATTCAATATCTCTTCGCGCTTGACCGCAAAATCGGGGTGTTTCTTCACCTCTCGCAGGTCCGCTGCCACGCCGAGTTCGGCAAACGGCAGGCGATACTCCTTATGGATACGTCCGGGTCGCGGCGCCATCACGATCAGACGTTCACCCAACAACAGCGCTTCTTCGACAGAGTGGGTGATCAGGATGATCGTTTTGCCAGTCTCTTTCCAAAGTTTGAGCACAAGGCTTTGCATCTTTTCGCGCGTCAACGCATCCAGTGCGCCCAACGGCTCGTCCATCAAAATTACATCAGGATCGTTTGCCAAACAGCGTGCCAGTGCGACACGCTGCTGCATACCGCCCGACAACTCATAGACCGCCTTTTCTTTAAAATCCTGCAATCCAACAACATCCAGCAGGTGATTCACAATCTCTGCCTTGTCGTTTTTTGGCATACCTTTCATCGAGGGACCGAATCCGACATTATCACGCACGGACATCCACTCGAACAAGGCACCTTGTTGGAATACCATCCCACGATCGGCATCGGGTCCAGTGATCTTCTTGCCGTTCAGGGTCATCTCGCCTTGGGTCGGCGCCAAAAATCCTGCAACGATATTGAGCAATGTCGTCTTGCCACAGCCCGAGGGGCCCAGCACACTCAGCAATTCACCAGCCTTGAGATCCAGCGACACGTTCTTGAGCGCTTGCACCGACCCGCCGTTCGGCAAATCGAACCGCATCGATAACTGATCAATCAGTAGTCCGGACATGTCCCTACTTTCTGGCCGAAACCTACGGCCTCTCTAGGACGGGTTGGCCCCGCCTCGTTGTCGGAAAAAGGTCCGGCGCACCACTGGGCGCGCCGGACGATCATAATTCCCGCAGAAATTACATGCCGTTGGCAGATGCCAGTGGGCCAGTGTTCACAGTACCGGAATAATCTTCCAGCGCCGCATCAATCGAGCCTGCCTCGACGAATACATCAGCAACACCCTTCATAAAGGTCGCTGCATTGCCACCCAGCCATGTCTCGGACAGCTGCGCCTCCACAGTCGGGAACTTCATTGTGGAGATCGACGCGCGTGCCGCATCCAAATCCATGCCCGATTCCTTGGCGATCACTTCAAGCATTTCGTCGGAGGGATCTGCTGCCCATGCCGCGTTGGCATCCGCTGTCACCTTCAGGAACTTGGCAACTGTCTCGCCGTTCTCGGCGACGTATCCGGCAGGACCCGAAGTGACGTCAAACACCAGAATGCCCAATGCTTCTTTTTCATCCCCTGTTAGCAGTACGTTGCCAAACTCTTTCATGCGGCCCAAGCCACCGCCGTAGCCACATGCGAAGTCAACTGCGCCCTGTCCCAGTGCCGCTGCACCTTCCGGTGGCGCCATATCCACAACAGACAAACTTCCAACGTCGATGCCGAAATGGTCCATCTGGCGCAGGAAGCCGTAGTGCGCGGCTGTGCCCAGTGGCACGGCCACCTTCTTGCCCGCCAACTCAGAGGCTGAATCCTTATCGATCTCCAGACCCGCAGCGACAACACAGTTATCATTGTCGGAGTAGGAAACCGCTACGTCGAGCACCTGGATGTCCTGCCCACCCGAGGCTGCGACCACGAAGGGTGGCACGCCCTGAGAAACGGACAGCTGAACATCCCCGGATGCCATCGCAGCGGACATGGCAGTACCTGTCTCGAACGAGACCCAGTTGACCTTCATGCCCAGCGCTTCATCATAAGCGCCAGAGGCTTTTGCCGCCAGCATAGGCATCGGCCATTCGAGGAAGTACCCAACGGTAATTTCACCGTGGCCATCTGCGAAGGCCGAGGTGGATGCAATCGACATCACTGCGCCGGCGACAAACGCGCTTACTGTTTTCTTCATCATGATAAAACTCTCCCAGTTTTGTTTTTGCCCGGCTCCTTTGTCAGAACTCGGGATTGTGTATTTCATGCTATACAATTGACGCTGCATCCTGTGTGAAGCAACAGCCAGTTGCAATACTTTGCACCTGTATCGAGACGACGGGACCCAATATCAGCTTTAGTTTTTCCCGTCCCAGCCCAGTGGTCAATGAAGTTTCCAATCATCCTAACAGGCCCAACGGAAATTCGCACAGCCCGCTCAGGTATTGCGCACCTTGCGTGCAATTTGCCTGAACTTGCATCACTCTGGAGCTTGCACTCCAAAACGAAATCACCAGTTACTTCCCCGCCATGAGTCCAGTTTTCCACATCGTGCGTGCTTCCCCCCAGAGAGGAAAGGTCATAGAAAGGTCCGCCCGGCGTGCGGCTCACAGCACCGTATTTCCATTCTTGTCGCACTGCGCTGCAAGAGCTCCGCTGCTGAAAAATGTAGCGCTTTGTAATTTCCACCATGCTACTTTTGGCTGAATTGCGAGGCTTCCGGCCTCGCGTCGCGCTTCAAATCAACCAATAACAGCAGGTTTTCCGCAAGCCTCCAAAACTGGCCCTATTCTTCCGCTTGCACTGGCCCTATTTCCAGAATGTATTTCCCCGTCTAACATGATTACATTCGGGGAACGCACTGCTGATTTCCCATATTTGCGCTCAATCGAAAGGTCGCCACCATGGACGGTACATTCAACGAAAATGATATTTCCCGCATTGTAGAGGCGGACCGCGCACACGTCTGGCACCATCTGAGCCAGCACAAACCCTATGAAACAACTGATCCGCGCATCATCGTGGAAGGCAAAGGCATGCGTGTCTGGGACCAAAAGGGCAAAGAGCATCTGGATGCCGTCTCGGGCGGTGTCTGGACAGTGAACGTTGGCTACGGTCGCGAATCAATCGCCAACGCCGTGCGCGACCAGCTGGTGAAATTGAACTACTTTGCAGGCTCCGCAGGCTCGATACCCGGCGCCATGTTCTCCGAGATGTTGATCGACAAGATGCCCGGCATGAGCCGCGTCTATTATTGCAACTCGGGATCAGAGGCGAACGAGAAGGGCTTTAAAATGGTTCGCCAGATTGCGGTCAAACGCTTTGGCGGGAAGAAGCACAAGATTCTGTTCCGTGACCGCGATTACCACGGCACCACCATCACCTGCCTGTCTGCCACGGGTCAGGACGAACGTGCCGCACAATACGGGCCCTTTACCCCGGGATTTGTCCGCGTCCCCCACTGCCTCGAATATCGCAGCTTCGAGCAGGACGGCGCGCCTATCGAGGGTTACGGTGTCTGGGCCGCCAACCAGATCGAGAAAGTCATTCTTGAGGAGGGCCCTGAAACTGTTGGCGGCCTGTGCCTCGAGCCTGTGACTGCAGGCGGCGGCGTCATCACCCCGCCTGACGGCTATTGGGAGCGTATCCGCGAGATTTGCGATCAGTACGACATTCTGCTTCACATCGACGAGGTGGTTTGCGGTGTTGGCCGCACCGGCACATGGTTCGGCTACCAGCACTACGGGATCAAGCCCGACATGGTGACAATGGCAAAAGGCGTGGCCTCGGGCTATGCCGCCATCGCCTGCCTTGTAACCACAGAGGCCGTGTTCGATATGTTCAAGGATGACGCTACTGATCCCATGAACTATTTCCGCGACATCTCCACCTTTGGTGGCTGCACTGCCGGCCCAGCCGCCGCGATTGAGAACATGAACATCATCGAGCGTGAAGGCCTGCTGCAAAACACTCTCGATATGGGCGCTTATATGACCGACAGGTTACTGGAACTGAAGGATAAATTCTCAGTCATCGGCGATGTCCGCTCCAAGGGTCTGTTCCTGGGAGCGGAGCTGGTCACTGACCGCGCCACCAAAGAACCAGTTACCGAAAAGCTGGTTCAAAGTGTTGTAGGCGACTGTATGCAGCAAGGTGTCATCATCGGCGCCACAAACCGCTCTCTGCCGGGAAAGAACAACACATTGTGCTTCTCGCCCGCGTTGATCGCGAAAAAGGATGATATAAACCAGATCATTGATGCTGTGGACGGTGCACTTGGCCGCGTATTCGCCTAAGCGGTCTACCGCTGATCGTTAAAACAGGGGCCTATCCTTCGGGATGGGCCTTTTTTATGTTGCCCGACAGCACCCGGCTACAACCGGCCTGTGAATTACCCTCCCCCCGAAGGGAACTTTTCTACTTCCCACGCGTTAATTCGCAAAAAAGGACTGAAATAATGAAAAAATTTGCTCTCGTATTCCCGCTCATCGCAGCACTCGGCGCATGTGCAACGCCTGAAGGTAATCTTGCCGCGACAACGCTCGCTGGTGCAGCTCTGGGTGCCACTGTGTCTGGCAGCGACGATAAGTTCAAAGGCGCGATCATCGGCGGCGGTGCTGGCCTCGCGACTGGTGCCGTACTGAACTCTCAGGGCGGCGGCTGTACGTACCAGCGCCCTGACGGCTCCACCTACAAGGCTGTTTGCCCGTAACATAATGTACCACCTATAGAGAAAGGCCCCGCCACTAGACGGGGCCTTTTTTAGTCTCTCATCAGATAGATTAAACAGCTTTGTGTTTCATGCTACCAGTTGGTCCAAACTAAAGCCTGTCACACCTTCAAGCCTGATTGTGGCCTCAACATGCGGGTTGCCCAAGCCCTCCGCTTCAGCCGTATAGGTCGCCACAACATCCGTGTAGCTACCGTCAGGGGCTTCACGCAGGCCGACAAAGCGCAAATCGTTACCACTCCAGTCCTGCACGACCAGCACATCCTCAGCAGGATCGAAATCCGTAATCCGCAAGAACTCTCCCTGTTGATCCTCGAAGATATTCGACACCGCAAACTCATATCTGTCTGCGCCCGCACCGCCCGTCAGAACCACAGTATCTTCGGAACTCCTGAAATCTACGCGCGCGATATACTGGAAGGTATCATCCCCTTCATCGCCCCCTGCAACAGCTCCAGCATCCAAACCGAAAAAGTCATTGCCCGAGCCCCCGAACCCGCGCGCGCCATCGCCCACAGTCAGCGTATCGTTCCCCGACCCGCCGAACCCGTTTACATCCATGCCCGACAGCGTGAGGATATCATTGCCTGCACCACCATACAAATTGACGGTCAGGTCCTCGGGCGCTTCGTCCTGCTCGAAAAATAGCTCGTTATAACCAAAACCGCCTGCATTGGTCGAACCAGATAAGCTATCACTCCCCGCACCGCCAAAAGCTGTGCCGCCAGCGCCGACAAACAATGTATCGTCACCTGCCCCGCCAAGTACGGTATTCCCGTTGGCAGGTCCGTAAAGTGAATCGTTGCCGTCACCACCTTCAAGCACGCTCCCCTGAATATTGGAGATAAGTACGTCAGTGCCATCCAACCCGTTAACCCGTACAGGGGCTGCATCCTCTGCACCCTCGGCAAGGACAAAGTCCCGTCCATCAGTACCAGTGTAATCATCATCGGTGCGCACAAGTTCAACGCCGATTGAGTAAATGCCCGCCTCTTCGAATGGCGACAGCGTCTCGTCGGCTTCCGACAAGACAAAGAATTCGCCGCCGTCCCCTATGAAAAACGGCACTCTGATTATGTCGATCGGATCGTCCGAAGTGATCG
Organism: Sulfitobacter guttiformis; assembly: GCF_003610455.1. Taxonomy (NCBI): domain Bacteria; kingdom Pseudomonadati; phylum Pseudomonadota; class Alphaproteobacteria; order Rhodobacterales; family Roseobacteraceae; genus Sulfitobacter; species Sulfitobacter guttiformis. The sequence continues at coordinate 1,245,521 of NZ_RAQK01000001.1, forward strand.
ACGGCGGCTCTACCCGCGTGTCTTGCGTACTACCCTCCTGTCCTAACGTTCCCAAATCAAATGACACCAGTTCCGTCAGACCAAGGGAGCTTATCATATCCTCGATGCTATCGTAGGGAAGCTGCACACCAGTAGGATCGATCGGAATTTCGGCCCCCGCAGGCACGAGATAAATCCCCAAACTAAACACCTGATCGAAATTCTCGCCGTTCGAGCGCTGCTCGAATTTAAGCGCGGTCAAGCTGCCGAGCTCGTCCTCGCCCAACTCAATCGCGATACTGCCATCTGCGTTTTCGGTCACAGTTGCCCCGAGATCACGGTCGTCAACCTCTTCGGTGTCCACCGGATCGACAGGGTCCGTCCCGCTCTCCACCTCAGGATCAATTTCCGGCTCACCGTCCGGTCCTTCGGACGCAGGAACTTCTGCGTCGTCCTGAAATAAGACCGAGCCAAGCAAGACCGCCAACCCAAGCACCAAATATTCCATTTTCCTAATCCCCCATAGGATATCTGAATATCAACAGGATAACCCATTTTCAGCAATGTAAATTTTAGCGAATTCTAATGCATATTCATAAGACGGCGACGTAGAAAAGGTCCGGCACTTTTGCGAGATCACCGGTGAGCTTCTTCTTGCTGACATGCGCCCAAAAACCCGGCTGGCAGCTGTTGAAAATCGCGACGCCAAAATAGCAGAAATGCTATAACTTTTGAAACTAAAAGTCTCATTATTGCCTTGATTAAATGCGGTCGTCTGGTACTATATCTCCAATGCCAGTTTTCATTTCATTTTAGCGTAGGTCCAGTTATGCTCTAAAATAAGTCCAAACGTAGGGGGCAAACATGGCACTGCCGGTAGAGACGTTTTTTCTTCAGCAAGACGCTCAAGGAACGCTGCAATCGCAAATCCAGCAAATGATTGCACAGGGGATTCTATCAGGACGATTCCAGCGCGGGGAGAAACTACCCTCCACACGAAAGCTCGCCTTGCATCTCGGCGTCAGCCGCATAACCGTTACAATCGCATACACCGAGCTTTTGGCGAATGATTATCTGAGTTCCCGAGGGCGCTCGGGCTATTATGTATCCGAGAATGCACCCTCTCCGCCCAACTTTACACCCGGTCCCGACATGCAGGATTCTGTCGACTGGACCCGCGCCATCGGTCAACGCTTCAGCGGCGGTGTGACCCCCAGAAAACCGCAAGACTGGTCGCAATACCGGTATCCGTTTGTTTACGGGCAGGCCGACAAATCGCTCTTTGATCACGCAAACTGGCGGCTGTGTGCACTGCAAGCACTTGGCCAGCGCGATTTCGACTCAATGACCAACGATTACTACGATCAGGACGACCCCCAACTGATCGAATTTATCGCCCGTCACACGCTACCGCGCCGCGGGATAACTGCCGCGCCCGAACAAATCCTGATCACCCTCGGCGCGCAAAACGCACTATGGCTTACAGCTCAGGTTTTACTCACGCAGCGCCGCCGCGCCGCTCTCGAGGATCCTTGTTATCACGCGCTACGCGACATTCTGATACAGTCACGCTGTCATGTTACACCTGTGCGCGTTGATCGAGACGGCCTCCCGCCCGAAGCGATCCCACCGGATACAGATGTCATTTTCACTACACCCAGCCACCAATGTCCGACAAACGCCACGATGCCGATGTCCCGCCGCCGCGCCCTGTTGGAGCGTGCCCGCGAGATTGATGCAATCATCGTCGAGGATGACTACGAGTTTGAAACCTCGTTTCTGCGCGCGCCGTCCCCCGCGCTCAAATCTCTCGATACGGACGGGCGGGTTATTTATGTCGGCAGCTTTTCAAAATCACTTTTTCCGGGCCTGCGCCTCGGATATCTTGTCGGCTCAGAGCCTTTTATCCGTGAGGCACGTGCGCTGCGGGCTTCGGTTTTGCGTCATCCCCCCGGCCATATCCAGCGCACCGCTTCCTACTTTTTGTCACTCGGACACTATGATGCGCTTGTGCGCAGAATGGGGAACGCCCTGCATGAACGCCGCGCCAAGATGGAGGAGGCGATTGCCCAAAACGGTCTTCAGATCGCAGGTCAGGGCGCGCATGGCGGCTCCTCGTTCTGGATGCGCGCGCCCGAAGAGATCGACACCAAAATTCTCGCCAGACAGCTGCGCGCGCGCGGGGTTTTGATAGAGCCGGGGCATTCGTTTTTCGGAGGCGAGGATCAGCCTCAGAACTTCTATCGCCTTGGCTACTCTTCCATTCCCGCAACGCGCATCGCAGACGGCCTGCAAGCTCTTGCATCGGAAATCAGCATTATGTCAAAAGCTGGTTATATTCCAGCGTAGTATCTGGCCCTAACGCTTTGCCCGCGCAAACACTAACTTATGTGTAACAAGATTCGCGCTCACCTAATCCAAAGGATCACCTGCAATGAAGATGACTACAGAAGAAGCTTTCGTAAAAACTTTGCAGATGCATGGCATTGATAATGCTTTCGGCATTATCGGCTCTGCCATGATGCCAATTTCCGACATTTTCCCCGATGCTGGTATCAAGTTTTGGGATTGCGCCCATGAAACGTCCGGCGGCATGATGGCCGACGGATTTACCCGCGCAACCGGAAAGATGTCGATGATGATCGCGCAAAACGGTCCGGGGATTACCAATTTTGTAACGGCTGTGAAAACAGCATACTGGAACCACACACCCGTTCTTCTGGTGACCCCGCAGGCCGCGAACAAGACGATCGGACAGGGCGGGTTTCAGGAAATGGAACAGATGAACCTGTTCGCCGATTGCGTAGCATATCAGGAAGAAGTCCGCGACCCCAGCCGCATCGCCGAGACCCTAAACCGTGTAATCATGCAAGCCAAACGCGCATCGGGTCCTGCGCAGATCAACATCCCACGCGATTTCTGGACCCAAGTAATTGATATCGAACTGCCTATGATTGTCGACTTCGAACTTCCACAGGGCGGCGAAGTTGCAGTGCAGAACGCTGCCGACCTGCTGTCGGGTGCGAAATTCCCTGTTATCCTGAACGGCGCTGGCGCGGTGTTGTCAAAAGGCGGGATCGAAGCATCGCGCATTTTGGCTGAAGCGCTGGATGCACCTGTTTGTGTGGGCTATCAACACAACGATGCCTTCCCCGGAAACCACCCGCTTTTCGCAGGTCCGCTAGGATATAACGGCTCAAAGGCTGGCATGGAGCTAATTGCGAAAGCCGACGTTGTTTTATGCCTTGGCACACGCCTCAACCCGTTTTCGACGCTGCCGGGCTACGGTATTGATTACTGGCCAACATCCGCAAAAATCATTCAGGTCGACATCAATCCAGACCGGATTGGTCTGACCAAAAAGGTTACGGTCGGCATTGTTGGCGACGCACAAAAAGTTGCTACGTCAATTACCGCCAAACTGGCCAGCACTGCAGGCGATGCAGGCCGCGAAGAGCGCAAAGCCCTGATCGCCCAGACTAAATCTGCATGGGCACAAGAGTTGACCTCAATGACAGACGAACAAGATGACCCCGGCACAGATTGGAACGTACGTGCACGCAAAGCCAAGCCTGACTGGATGTCACCAAGAATGGCATGGCGGGCCATTCAGGCCGCACTGCCGGTTGAGGCGATAATTTCGTCGGATATCGGCAACAATTGCGCCATCGGCAACGCATATCCTTCCTTTAACGAAAGCCGCAAATATCTGGCGCCGGGCCTGTTTGGTCCCTGCGGATACGGCCTGCCCTCGATCATCGGCGCGAAAATCGGCAAGCGTGATGTCCCGGTTGTCGGCTTCGCAGGGGATGGCGCGTTCGGGATTTCGGTGAACGAACTGACGGCGATCGGGCGCGGCGACTGGCCTGCGATCACCCAGATCGTTTTCCGCAACTACCAGTGGGGCGCGGAAAAGCGGAACTCGACTCTGTGGTTCGACGATAATTTCGTCGGGACAGAACTCGACGAGGGCGTATCCTACGCCGGTATCGCAACCGCATGTGGCCTCAAGGGCGTGGTCGCCCGCACGATGGACGAGCTGACCGCGGCATTGGATCAGGCCATCAAGGACCAGATGGAGAACGGGATCACCACATTGATCGAAGCGATGATTAACCAAGAGCTGGGCGATCCCTTCCGCCGTGATGCGATGAAGAAGCCGGTGCAGGTTGCGGGCATCAATGCGGCTGACATGCGTCCGCAGGTCGTCTAAGACAGGTGCATAACAATCCATCATATCAAACAGGTAGGCCGGCATGAGCGTTCTGCGCGATCTTCAATCCCGCGCAGCCGCCCGGCCTGCCCATATCGTACTGAGCGAAGGCCACGACCAAAGGGTTGTGGCCGGTGCGCTTGCAGCGCTCGACGCGGGCTTGGGGCCGATCACCCTTGTCGGTCCTTACGCTGAAGTTACCGCACATCTGGTAAAGGCCAATGCCGTGGGCAGGGTTGGGCTTCATATCGAAGATCCCGAAACTTCATCGCGCACTGCAGGCTACGCCGCCCTTTATCTTGATCTGCGCAAGCACAAGGGGGTGAGCGAGGACGTAGCAGCCCTTCAGGCCCACGATCCTCTGGTGTTTGCCGCACTCATGGTGCGCAACGGTGATGCTGAGGGCACCGTCGGAGGGGCTGTTGCAACCACATCAGAAACTGTGCGCGCGGCATTGATGATGATCGGCAAAGCCCCCGATGCAGCCCTTGTTTCATCCTTCTTCCTGATGGCCCTGCCTGCGAACCACCCCTCTGGCCGCACCGCCATGATTTTTGGCGATTGCGGGCTGGTCATCGATCCTGATGCGGCCGAACTGGCGGCGATTGCCGCAGCCTGCGCGACGTCATGTGTGCAGCTACTAGGCGACACACCAAAGGTTGCCCTGCTGAGCTTCTCTACCAAGGGATCCGCACGCCATGAGCGCGTGACCAAGGTGACGGATGCACTGGCAATTTTGCAGGCAGATCATCCCAAGTTGTCCGCCGACGGTGAATTACAGTTTGATGCCGCGTTTGTGCCGGATGTGGGTGCGTCCAAAGCACCGGGATCACCCATAGCCGGTCATGCCAATGTTCTGATCTTCCCCAACCTCGACGCAGGCAACATCGGCTATAAGATCGCGCAGCGTATCGGCGGCTGCAATGCTATCGGTCCCATTCTTCAAGGGCTTGCTAAACCCGCGAATGATTTGTCACGCGGCTGTACTGCTACTGATGTGACCAACATGATCGCCGTTACAACATTGCAGGCCGCGAAATGACCCGTCAGGAGAGACAATGACCCACAAGCAGCCAGTGCTGGACCTTAGCCCGCACGTCTCTGACGAAATCCGCAAAACTACCTGTTACATGTGTGCCTGTCGCTGCGGCATTAACGTCCACATGAAGAAGGACCCGCTCGGCGATCTCAAAGTTGCCTATATCGAGGGTAACCGCGACCATCCGGTTAACAAGGGCGTCCTCTGCGCCAAAGGGTCTGCCGGTATTATGCAGCACAACGCGCCGTCGCGCCTCAAATCCCCGATGAAACGGGTGGGGGAGCGCGGATCAGGCGAGTTCGAGGAAATCAGCTGGGACGAAGCCTATGAAATCGCGGCAAGCTGGCTCAAACCGATCCGCGAAACCGATCCCTCAAAGCTGGCGTTCTTTACGGGTCGTGACCAGTCGCAAAGCTTTACCTCGATGTTTGCGCAGTCTTTCGGCACGCCGAACTATGCAGCCCACGGCGGCTTTTGCTCCGTCAACATGGCTGCCGCAGGCATCTACACAATGGGCGGCGCATTTTGGGAGTTTGGGCAGCCCGACTGGGACCATACAAAGCTGTTCATGCTGTTCGGGGTCGCCGAGGATCATGACAGCAACCCAATCAAGATGGGCATCGGCAAGATCAAGGCACGAGGCGCGCGCATCATCGGCGTTAATCCGATCCGGACAGGATATAACGCTGTTGCCGATGACTGGGTTGGCATCACACCTGGCACCGACGGCTTGTTCATTCTGTCGATGATCCATTGCCTGATGAAGGCAGGACGCATCGACCTCCACTATCTTGCGCAATACACAGACGCAGCCGTCCTGATTAACTGTGATGAAAAATCGCCCGAGTTTGGGTTAAAACTGCGCGATGCGAATGGCAAAGAGCTGGTTATTGATCGCACCACCGGCAAACCTGCACCCTACGATCAAAAGGGCGTCCGCCCCGATCTGGCCGCAACGCACCGTGTCGCTGGCGTCACGCATCGCCCCGTATTCCACCAGATGGCCGAGATGTATCTGGACGATCAATACAGCCCGGAAGCCGTCGCCGAACGGTGCGGTATCTCCGCCAAGCGCATCCGCACATTAGCGGCAGAGCTGGCCCGCGTCGCGTTTGACGAAGCGATTGAGCTGGAGCATGAGTGGACCGATTTCCGTGGCGAGCATCACAAGACAATGACAGGCCGCCCTGTGTCTTTTCATGCGATGCGCGGAATTTCGGCGCATGCAAACGGCTTTCAGACTTGTCGCGCGTTGCATACATTGCAAATCATTCTGGGGACTGTCGAAGTGCCTGGGGGTTTCCGGTTCAAGCCGCCCTACCCCAAGCCCGCAACCGCACATCCCAAACCACATTGCAAGGTTACACCGGGCAAGCCGCTCGATGGTCCGCACCTCGGCTTCGTCCACGGTCCTGATGATCTGGCTCTCAAGGAAGACGGCAGCCCCGCGCGCATTGACAAGGCCTTTACGTGGGAAAACCCGATGTCGGCCCATGGCTTGATGCACATGGTGATCTCGAACGCCTATGCCGGTGATCCCTACAAGATCGACACGCTTTTCATGTATATGGCGAACATGTCGTGGAACTCTTCGATGAACACCACGGGCGTCATGCAGATGCTCACGGACAAAGACGAGAATGGCGAATATGTGATCCCGCGGATTATCTATTCCGATGCCTACAGCTCCGAGATGGTCGCCTTTTCCGACCTGATCCTGCCCGATACCACCTACCTCGAGCGGCATGATTGTATCTCGTTGCTCGACCGACCAATTTGTGAGGCAGACGCGATGGCTGACGCCATCCGCTGGCCGGTGGTTGCCCCTGACCGGAATGTAAAAGGGTTTCAATCCGCGCTTTGTGATCTGGGTGCGAAACTGGGCTTGCCCGCGTTCACAAACGAGGACGGCAGCCAGAAATACGCCGATTACGCCGACTATATTGTCAACCACGAGCGCCGCCCCGGTGTAGGGCCGCTGGCCGGTTGGCGGACCGGTGATAATGGCCTGCAACACGGACGCGGCAGCCCGAACGAGAGCCAGCTCGACAACTACATCGCGAATGGCGGCTTCTTCACCTCCCACATCCCCGACGGGGCAAACTACTATAAACCCTGGAACACCGCCTATCAGGATTGGGCGGTCAAGATGGGTCTTTATGACGCGCCCCAGCCCTATCTCTTTACGCTCTATTCCGAACCGATGCGCAAATTCCAGCTCGCGGCAGAAGGTCATGGCAAACGCCAGCCACCAGATCATCTTCGCGCGCGCATCAAAGAGAAAATGTCGCCGTTGCCGATCTGGTACGAGACAGACCAGCAAGGCAATGAAGGCTATACTATTACCGCGCTAACCCAACGCCCGATGGCGATGTACCACTCATGGGGAAGCCAGAATGCATGGCTGCGCCAGCTTCATGGCCGCAACCCGATGTATATGCCAACCAAATTGATGCGCGGCCACGGTCTGCAAGATGGCGACTGGGCCGAAATCACCTCGCCCCATGGCAGCATTACCGTACCCGTGATGGAAATGGCCGCGCTGAACGAAAACACAATCTGGACATGGAACGCTATCGGTAAACGCAAAGGCGCGTGGGCATTGGACGAGGATGCCTCCGAGGCCACCAAGGGCTTTCTTCTCAATCACCTCATTCATGAACTACTCCCTCCGAAAGGGGACGGCATGCGTTGGGCCAACTCCGACCCAATTACCGGACAGGCAGCATGGTTTGACCTCAAAGTGGCTGTTAAGAAGGTCCCGGCGCCTGCCGATGCCCTCTCGCAACCCGTGGTGCCAGCCCAAAAATCACCCGTTGGAAAAGGCCCGTCAGTGCTGAAGTGGAAGGTTGGCCAATGACCTCTGCCTTGCTTGACCAAAGAAGCTCACGCATCCTCACGATGCCGGAACTCCCGGAAGAAATAGAAACGCAGGAGCGGATCCGATGACCCAACTGCCCCCCCATACCGCCAAAAAGCTCGGCCTTGTTATTGATCTCGACACCTGTGTGGGCTGCCACGCATGTGTGATCTCCTGCAAAGGCTGGAATACAGAGAACTATGGCGCACCCCTATCGGATCAAAATCCATACGGCGCCGACCCATCGGGCACCTTCCTCAACCGTGTTCACAGCTACGAAATCCAGCCGCCTAAACTGGGGGATGGGCCGGCGCCCGATGCACAGCTTGTCCATTTTCCGAAATCCTGCTTGCACTGCGAGGATGCACCATGTGTCACCGTCTGCCCCACCGGTGCCAGCTACAAGCGGGTCGAGGACGGCATCGTTCTGGTGAATGAGAGTGATTGCATCGGCTGTGGTCTATGCGCATGGGCCTGCCCCTATGGCGCTCGCGAGCTGGACCAAGCGGAAGGAGTGATGAAAAAATGTACCCTTTGTGTCGATCGCATCTACAATAAAAACCTCCCCGAGGTTGACCGCGAGCCTGCCTGCGTACGCACCTGCCCGTCAAATGCACGCCACTTTGGTGATTTTGCTGATCCTGACTCAAACGTGAGCAAGCTGGTTGCAGAACGCGGTGGCATGGATCTGATGCCGGAGCAGGGCACAAAGCCGGTGAATAAATATCTGCCGCCCCGCCCCAAGGACCAGCTGGCCCGACAGGACGAGCAGATTGATGTGCTTGCTCCTTTTCTCGCGCCCGTGGCAACAGAAACCAAAGGGTTCCTGAGCTGGCTCGACAAGACTTTGGAGAAACTCTGATGCATCCCGCACCTTCAGTCATCTTCTTCTCGACATTCTCCGGCCTCGGATTCGGCCTACTGGTATTTCTTGGCCTTGGCATGCCGGGCGGCACGGGATGGAGCGCTTTTGCCTTTTTCTCCATCGCCTATATCCTCGCCGTAGGCGGGCTGATTTCTTCTACCTTCCACCTTGGTCGCCCCGAGCGCGCACTAAAAGCATTTACCCAATGGCGCACAAGCTGGCTTTCGCGCGAGGCGTGGTGTGCAGTCTTGGCGCTGGTGCTGATGGCAATTTACGGCGCAGGCCTTGTATTCTTTGGGCAGCGCTGGACCATCCTCGGGCTGTTGGGCGCGGCTGCATCACTGGTGACCGTCTTTACCACCTCCATGATTTACGGCCAGCTCAATACCATCCCCCGCTGGCACAGCCCATACACACCTGCAAATTTCATCTCGTTGTGCATTGCCGGCGGGGCTCTTTTGTCCGGTCAGGCGATATGGGCAATTGCTCTGCTGTGCCTTGCTGCGGGCATACAGATCGCCACGTGGCTGCGCGGCGACACCGCATTGGCCGCCAGCGGCACCAATATGCAAACCGCAACCGGCCTTGGACAGATCGGCAGGGTGCGCGCCTTCGAGCCCCCGCATACAGGCACCAATTACCTGCTACGCGAGTTCGTGCATGTGATCGGCCGCAAGCATTCGAACAAGTTGCGGATTATCGCGATTGTTCTGATGGCAGTGCTGCCTGTGTTCTTTTTGCTGGTTCCGTTCAACCATTTCATGGCACTTTTTGCTGTAGTCTCACATATTGGTGGCGTTCTAACCGCCCGCTGGCTATTTTTTGCGGAGGCTGAACATGTAGTCGGCCTCTATTATGGCAAGCGGTGAGCTCCGGCAAAATAATAATAGAAGCGGCTGTACCTTCTGACACGGCGGCCCTGTCGGCGCTTGCCTATCGTGCAAAGCGAGCAAAAGGGTACGACGATGCAACAATGGTACTGCTTGCGGAGGCGTTGCTACTCACCCCCGCGCGACTGTCGAAACATAAGTTCTGGGTTGCACGCGACGGCGCGGAGATTCTCGGCTGCATCGCCCTAGCCGCCATAGAGAAAACTACGGCGGAAATCAGGGCATTTTACGTGGCGCCTGAGCATCAAGGGCGCGGTGTCGGAACACGCTTGTGGCAGAATATGGTATTCACCGCGCAATGTCAGGGCGTGACACTACTGCACGGGCAGGTTGATGAACCTTCACTCGCGTTTTACCGCCGCCTCGGCTTCCGCAGCGAAAAAACCTTGCCGTCGTGCACAGTGCCGAGCCTGACAATTTACTACATGGTCTGCGATATTTAGCCCTCAGATATCAACGCTCCAGCCGCTTCTCCACGATACGCGCCATTACTGATGCACCAATCGGCAGAATAGCAGGATCAAGGGTGAACGACGGGTTATGCAGCGATACCGTCCCTCCATGGCCGACAACACAATAAGCCCCCGGGACCAGTTTGAGCATATCGGCAAAGTCCTCCGACCCCGTCACAGGCTCCGCCCGCTCGATAATATTCTCGGCACCAACAATTTCTGCGGCAGCCTCCATGTAGGCATCCGATAAATCACTGTCATTGACGAGAACATCGAACACGTTACGCAAATCCAATGTCACCGTCACATCATGCGCAATCGCGAATCCCTCGCAAATCGCCTTCATCCGCGACGCAGCAAGTTCGTAGATCTCGTCTTTGAAATAACGGACCGTGCCCGCGAGAGTCGCCACCTCCGGCACCACGTTATAGGCCGAACCGGCATGTAACTGCGTAACCGACAGCACGCATGATTCCATGGGCGAAATGTTGCGGCTCAGGATTGTCTGGAGTTCGGTTGCGATGCTCGCTGCGATAATCAACGCATCCTTGCTGTGGGCAGGCATTGCTGCGTGGCTACCTTTTCCGGTCACCTTGATGTCAAAAAACGCGGCCCCCGCCATGGCCGTCCCCTTACAGATCCCCACCGTACCGATCTGGCCATTGGGCAAATTATGCATGCCGTAAATCTCGTCGCAGGGGAACTGCTCGAACAGACCGTCTGCAATCATCTGTCGCGCGCCGCCAAGCCCTTCTTCGGCGGGCTGGAACACCACGATCGCCGTACCGTCAAAATCGCGTGTCGCCGCAAGGTGCTTGGCCGCACCAAGCAGCATCGTGGTATGACCGTCATGGCCGCAGGCATGCATCACACCGTCATGGGTCGAGGTGTACTCGATGCCGGAAATCTCGTGAATGGGCAACGCGTCCATATCCGCGCGCAGTCCGATACGGCGATTCCCCTGCCCCTTGCCACGGATAAGGCCGACCACACCAGTCTTTCCCAGCCCCGTGTGTACCTCGTCCACGCCGTACTCGCGCAATTTGTCCGCAACGATCGCGCTTGTCCTCACCTCGGTAAAGCCGATCTCAGGATGGGCATGCAGATCACGGAAAATCGCGGTCAGCTCGTCTGTACTATCGGCGATGAGAGGGAGAATATTCATTGTGCAGGCTCCGGACAGGTATGGGTTTCCCCGACCCTAGGACCAAATTTCTGCAATGGGTAGGGTGGGGATACACCCCACCCCGATATCTTACATAAGGCCTGCGTGCTTGAGGCCTTCGTCAACCAATTTGCGGGTCTCATCACTCAATCCAGCAAGGGGCAGCCGCACCTCTTCTGAGCACAGATCGAGGCGGGACATCGCATATTTCACGCCAACAAGCCCAGGTTCGGTAAAGATTGCTTTGTGCAAGGGCATCAGCTTGTCCTGCAACGCCAGCGCTGCGGCGTAATCACCCGCAGCACACGCTGCTTGCAACTGGGCCGACAGTTTCGGCGCCACATTGGCAGTAACAGAGATGCACCCTACGCCACCTTGGGCGTTGAACCCGTGTGCAGTAGCATCTTCGCCGGACAACTGGATGAAATCGGGGCCACAGGTCATCCGCTGATCGCACACGCGCGCCAGATCACCAGTTGCGTCCTTAACACCGACAATCCGGTCGAGCTTGGCCAACTGGCCCATCGTTTCGGGAGTCATGTCCACGACAGAACGGCCCGGGATATTGTAGATGATGATCGGAAGCGCGCAACAATCATGGACGGCGGTGAAATGCGCAATCAAACCACGCTGCGTTGGTTTGTTGTAGTACGGGGTGACCAGCAAAATGCCGTCTGCGCCCACTTTTTCCGCATGCTGCGCAAGGCGGATACTTTCGAGCGTGTTGTTACTGCCCGCGCCGGCCAGAACCGGTATGCGACCCGCTGCTGCCTTCACAACCTCCTCAACAACCATCTCGTGCTCACGGTGCGTAAGTGTCGGCGATTCGCCGGTAGTACCGACGGGGACAAGGCCGTTCGAGCCTTCGCCCACATGCCATTCAACCAGTTTCTTCAGCGTTTCAATATCCAGCTCGCCGTTGCGAAACGGCGTGACGAGGGCAGGCATAGAACCTGAAAACATGTGCACGCTCCTTTATGTGCTGGAGACCAAAAGGCCGTCCGGTGAAGCCGCCAAATCGGCGACAGGAAGAAGACCGCCCGTCTGCAGTTAGGTGAATTGTACCTGCGCACGGATCGTCTATGATCAAAGGCTGTACTGTGGACGAGATAGGAAATGCAAGCCATGACACGTCATCTAACGGCCCTGTTGCTCCTGTGTGCCATGGCATTACCGGCCAGCGCAGAGCGTCCGCGCCCACTTGGATGGGCGATGGATGCCGTGCGAAACGGTGACTTGGCCGCTGCTGAACGGATCGCTGAGCGTGATGGCGCTGTCGCCCGCGATGTGATCCTCTGGCACCGCCTCCGCGCAGCCGAAGGGACCTACGAGCAGGTGACCGATTTCCTCAACAGACGCCCAGACTGGCCCGCCGAGGACTACCTGCGCCGCCGCTCTGAACCCGTGGTGATCGAACAAGGTGATGAGGCGATCCTTGCGTTTTTCGAGAATGCTGGCCCGCAAACGCCCCAAGGTGTGCTTGCCTATGCTGCCTCGCTGAGTGCAAAAGGGCAGACCGGCGCAGCACAGGCAACGCTGGTCAAAACATGGCTAACCATGCCGATGAACGCGAATTCCCAGCGGGATTTTCTGGCTGCACACGCAACACTTCTAGCACCGCACCACGATAGCCGTCTCGATGCAATGGTTTGGCAGCAGGAGTATGACGCGGCGCGCCAGATGTATGGCCTTGCCAGCACTGCCGCAGAGCAGGCAGCAGAGGCGCGTATAGCGTTCTACCGCCGTCTGGACACCGCAGTGAGCGACTACGAAAACCTACCCACGTCTCTTAAGAACTCCGGCGGTGTGAACCACGCGCGGTTCGAATGGCGCATTCGAAGCGGCCGAGAAGATGATGCAAAAGACCTGCTGCTGGCTTCCTCTAAAAGCATCGAGCTTCTGGGCAATCCTGCCGCGTGGGGTAACCGCCGTAGGGCGCTGGCGCGTGACGAGATGCGCAGCGGTGACCCCAAACGCGCCTATACCATGGCAGCACAGCATGGCCTGACCGAAGGATCGGACTTTGCCGATCTGGAGTGGCTGGCAGGATATATCGCCCTGCGCTTTCTCAAGGACCCGCAACTTGCACTCAAACATTTCAACGGTCACGACAGCGCAGTCGAATCCCCAATAAGTCAGGGACGCGCGGGATATTGGCAGGGCCGTGCCCTGGAGGAAGCGGGTGACAATGAGGGCGCTACAGCGGCCTACCGCAAAGGTGCGAATTTCCAGACTTCCTTCTATGGCCTTCTGGCCGCCGAACGCGCGCGCATCCCCTTCCCCGACAAACTGCGCGGCATTCGCCCGACACAAGACTGGCGCACCAGCCCGCTGGCAAAGGCGCCGCTGTTCGAGGCGGGCCTCCTGCTTCAGGCGTCTGGCGAAATGGATCTGGCGGAGCGCTTCTGGACCCACCTCGCCGACCAGCTGCTGGAACCGGATCTGGAATTGCTGGGTCAGGCAGCACTTGACGTGAACCAGCCACACATCGCGGTAATGGTTGGCAAGCGCGCCGCGCAGCGCGGGCTCGAAGTTGCCAACGCATATTATGCTCTGCACCCTGCAGGTGAAGCCGATCTACCCATGGCCTCCGAAATGACGCTCGCGATTGCACGCCGCGAAAGTGAATTCGACCCCGTTGTGCAATCTGCGGTTGGCGCACGCGGCCTGATGCAGCTGATGCCTGCGACTGCCCTCGAAGTCGCACAGGGGCTCGGGATTGCACCACAGCACACCACCGACCGTCTCACTGCCGATCCCGTTTATAACGCGCGTTTGGGCACCCAATATCTGGCCGAGCTTGCAGGCCGGTTTGACGGCAATGTGGTGATGATGTCCGCGGCCTATAACGCGGGCCCCAGCCGCCCGATCCGTTGGATGGAAGAATACGGCGACCCGCGCAACGGCGATATTTATATTGTCGACTGGGTCGAGATGGTCCCCTTCCGCGAAACGCAAAACTATATCATGCGGGTGACTGAATCGCTGCCAGTATACCGCGCGCGTTTGGGGCTTGAGCCGCTGCCGATCCCCTTCTACGAGGAGCTTATCGGCTCAACCCTGCTGTCTTTCGCGCCAAAAGGTGAATAGGCCGGCGGCTACGATAATCACGCAGCCGATTGCGACATTCGTACTTACTGTTTCGCCAAAAACGGCGATGCCGATGGTAGCGGCGAATACAAGCTGGAGATAGGCAAACGGCTGGACAGCGCTGGCTTCGGCCACCTCGTAACAGCGGATCAACAGCCAGTGGCCCGAAACCCCGGTAAGGCAGAGACACCCCATCCAGATCCAATCGCGCGCGACCATCGGTTCCCAGAACCACACCCCGAGCGATGTCATCGCGATGGCGCCCACTGTCCCTGTCCAGAAAAAGCTGGTGGCAGTGCTGTCGCGGCGTCCGGCATAGCGCGTGAGCAGGCCATAAACCGCAAACATCGCGGCCGCCAACAGCGGAATCAGGGCGCGGATGTCAAATACTTCCCTACCCGGTTGCAGAATAATAAGCACACCGATGAACCCCACCCCAATCGCCGCCCAACGCCGCCAGCCGACATGCTCGCCCAGCACAGGGCCGGACAGGGCGGCGACCAGAAGCGGATAGCAGGTGAACACCGCATGGCTCTCTACCAGTCCCAGAATCGTAAAGGCCGCAACCATCACACAAATCTCCAGACACAGTAGCAGACCGCGCGTGATCTGGATCAGCGGTTGGACGGTTTTCGCTGCCGCACGGATCCCCCCTGCGCGCCGTTTTGCAATCGCGATGACGAAAGCGGCGAAAAACCAGTATCGGATCATCACGATCATCAGCACATTATATTCGCCTGCCAGATGGCGCGAGAGCCCGTCCTGCACCGCAAAAACCAATGTCGTGGCAATCATCAGGCCGATGCCCAGCGGGATGTTATTGCTCTGCGTCATGACCGGATTGCCCGCGTCATATGCCGTTTACGGCCATAGCCAGCCACGCGGGTGACATTAAATCCTGCATCCGCCAATCCACGGCGCACAAAACCGGCGGCTGTATAGGTTGCTGCACTTCCACCCTGCACCGTATGCGCGCCCACCTGCGCCATGAGGTCCGGCGACCACAGCTCGGGGTTTTTAGCGGGGGAAAATCCATCAAGAAACCACGCATCCGCGCGCTCCTCCCAAAGAGGTAGCGTCAGCCGTGCATCACCAATTACAACGCGCAAAACAAAATCAACTCCCTCCATTACGTCAGGAAATTCTGAAGCTTGCGCAAGATCTTCGGGCAATCCGTCAAAAGCACGCAAGGCCGCATGAAGATCACTCATCGCCATGGGGAATGCCTCAAAGCTGGTGAACACCAGCCTGCCGCCACAGCCCGATGCGCGAAACGCCTGCAGTGCCACCAGAAAATTAAGGCCTGTGCCAAAGCCGAGCTCGGCAATATGAAAGCCGTCCCTGAACCGCGCCGGCAGATCATTTCCGCCTAAAAAAACATGGTGCGTTTCATCCATGCCGTTCTCAAGACTAAAGTAGGGGTCATCAAACTGTACTGAAACAGGCACCCGTCCATCACGCCATTCAATCTGTGCCGTCTGGTCCTGCACGATGCACCCCTGTAACTGTCTAATCACGCGCAATCTGCGCGCAAAGCAGGAGCAGGGCAATGACCGATATCACCATCCGCGGCGCAGGAGTTTTTGGTCTCTCGATTGCATGGGCTTGCGTCCAGCGTGGTGCCAGCGTGCAAATCATTGACCCCAACGGCCCAGCTGCGGGCAGCAGTGGTGGCATCGTTGGTGCCCTGGCTCCACATGTGCCTGAAAACTGGAATTATAAAAAGGCATTCCAGCTGGAAAGTTTGTTGATGGCAGAAGCGTTCTGGCGTGGCGTGCGCGAAGCAGGTGGCGTTGAGACGGGGTATGCGCGCACAGGGCGTCTACAACCGGTTGCCGATGCTGCTGCACGAACACTCGCGCTGCAGCGCAGTGGCACCGCCCGCGAGTTATGGCAGGGGCATGCGATATGGGAAGTAGTGACACCACCTCCGTCCGATTGGCAGCCGGAAAGTCAGGAGGGTTGTTTTATACACGACACACTAAGCGCCCATTTACATCCGCGCCGCGCCTGCAACGCGCTTGTCGCGGCTCTTGGTGAATCTGGGGTCTCGATGCAGTCAGAGGGGAAGGACAAGGGCGCTGTCGTATGGGCAACAGGTGTTGCAGGATTGGAGGCATTGAGCGCTGAGCATACCCGCAGCATGGGCAACGGGGTGAAAGGTCAGGCCGCGCTGTTGAGATATGATGCTGCGGGCGCGCCGCAGCTTTTTGCCGGTGGGGTCCATATCATCCCCCATCTTGATGGTACCGTCGCCATCGGCTCAACCTCGGAGCGGGAATACGATGACCCCGTCAGCACCGATACACAACTTGAAGACGTGATAGCAGCGGCGCGCAAGGCTGTACCTGTTTTGCGCGATGCGCCTGTGGTTTCCCGATGGGCCGGCGTGCGCCCGCGTGCGCGCTCTCGTGCGCCCATGCTGGGGTCCTATCCCGGACGGACAGACCATTATATTGCAAATGGTGGCTTCAAGATTGGGTTCGGCATGGCGCCCAAACTGGCACAGGTGATGGCCGATTTGGTGTTGGACGGCAACGATCAAATCCCTGATGGGTTTCGCGTCGAGGACAACCTGTGACGCCCCGCCTCACAACACTCGATCATCTTGTTCTTACGGTAGCCGATATTGATGCTTCGATCGCGTTTTATTGCAGCATCCTTGGCATGACCCATGCCCCTTTTGCAGGAGCAGATGGTAGCATGAGGCACGCATTTCACTTTGGCACGATGAAGATAAATCTTCATAAACAAGGTGCGGAATTCGAGCCGAAGGCGCGCCATGTGCAATCAGGTTCCGCCGATCTGTGCTTTTTGACCGATACACCAATAGAGGTCTGGCAGGCTCATCTTTTGAAGGAAAATGTATCTATAGAGACCGGTCCGGTTCCCCGCACTGGAGCCACCGGACCGATTACATCGCTTTACCTACGTGACCCCGACGGAAACCTGATCGAGATCAGCAAGCCGATTTAGGAAGAGATTTCAGCACGCAAGGCTTCCATCAGCTCGGTCAGCTCTTTGACATAAATATCGCCCGTCAGCTGGCCATTGCCGTCGAACGCTTCATGGCTGGCAGCCAAATGAATTTCAGGCCCCTGCAAAATCCGCGGGCGGAACGGTACAAGAAACGCGCGCAAAATCATCTGGGCGCGCTCGCCACCCGCGCGTCCCGCTGCAGCAGACATAACGGCGACCGGCTTACCGCCCCATGGTTTTGTTTCTGACCTGCTGATCCAGTCCAGTGCATTTTTCAGCGCGCCTGACGGTCCTTTGTTATACTCGGGCGATGAGATCAGGATAGCATCCGCATCCGCTAACTGACGCGCCAGCGCATCAACTGCGGCAGGTACGCCATGCGCCTCCTCGTCATCAGCATTGTAGAGCGGCAGATTAATATCCGCTTCTGCGTAGTCTGCGTTACCGAAGAGCCGTGCAGCCTCCGCCAGCAGTAGGGAGTTGTGGCTGCCTTTGCGAAGCGAGCCCGATATGCCGACAAGGTTGATGTTCGCCATGTGAAAATTCCTCGATTTAATTTCTCTTGGAATTACAAATGCGGCATTCTTTCTCAACCTCAAGGGAGCAACCGCGCACAATCAGTGTTCGTGCCTGCGCGCGTCCTTGATCACTCCGCACAAAACAAAAGCCCCGGCGCATATCTGCACCGGGGCTTTATTCATTGTCGCGAGGATGGATCAGCTTGCGTTTGGCAGGATCACGATCTCGACGCGGCGGTTCTGTGCCTTACCCTGAGCGTTCAGGTTGCTCGCCACAGGCTGGCCTTCGCCGCGACCAACGGCCTGAACCCGCGCAGCACCGACACCATTACGCAACAGCACGTTGGCAACAGCATTTGCACGGTTTTCGGAGAGCTGCTGGTTAAACGCGGCTTCGCCGTCGCTGTCGGTGTGACCAATAACCTGAATGGTTGAGTTAGGGTATGCGCGCAGGTTGCCTGCAACGGCACCAAGGTCATCCGTCAGATCGGCACGAACAGCGCTCGAGCCAGTCGCAAACAAAATATCCTGCGGCAGGGTTACGATCAGACGGTCACCGGTATTGGTGATGGTGACGCGGTTATCGCCAAGGCTGGCGCGCAAATCGCGCTCCTGACGGTCAAGGATTGCACCGCCGCCCGCGCCGAGTGCGGCACCAAGTAGCGCGCCCTGAAGTGCGCCTGTGTCGCGGTTGCCGTCCCCTCTGGACAGCGCACCAATAACTGCGCCCGCACCTGCGCCGATCAAGGCGCCGTTTTTGGTGCGCTGGTTCGGGTCCTCGGAAGAGGCAAGGATCGAACCGTTAGGATTGGTACACGCGCCCAAAGCAACAACAGTCGCCATTGCGGCGAAAAGGGGGAATTTCATAAAAGTCATACTATACTGCCTTACTGTTTCGGCTTCGTTCGGGCGAAGCATCATTTCTACAAACTCTTTATAGAGCGGAAAAGTTCACGACTAAATGACAGTTTAGGGGGAATAAGCGACATCCCGCGCAAATTATGACGCGTCTATCCGCGCCGCTTCATAGCCGAGCATTGCGCGTTTCATCGGCAGACCCCAATGATAACCACCCAATGCCCCTGTTTTACGCAGCACGCGGTGGCACGGAATAAGGTATCCTATGGGGTTTCTCCCGACTGCTGTACCCACAGCGCGCACTGCCTTTGGCGTGCCGATCGCAGCGGCTATATCACCGTAGGTTGTGACGTGCCCTTCGGGAAGGCTCAGCAACGCTTCCCAGACCTTGATCTGGAAAGGCGCCCCGATAAGGTAGAGAGGTGCGCGGTCTTGTTCAGGGGCCATCCCGAAAGCAGAGGATACCCAAGGACGCAGGCGCGCCGGATCTTCTGTGAACGTCGCATTGGGCCAGCGCTGCACCATATCGGCCATCGCCGCCTCGGCACCCATTTGCGCCGCCAGCGACAATCCACATACCCCCTTCTCCGTGGCCATGACGACAACCGCACCAAACGGGCTCTCGAACCACCCCCAGAAAATGCTTAGTCCGGCACCACCCGCTGCATATTCGCCAGGGCTCATTGCCTCCCACCGCACAAACAGATCATGCAAGCGGCCAGTTCCTGACAGCCCCGCAGAATGGGCCGCTTCCAATGTGGTCGACCTCTCCCGCAGCAAGGTCTTGGCATGACCCAGCGTTAGATACTGCTGGTAGCGTTTGGGCGAAACACCGGCCCATGCCGAAAAAAGCCTTTGGAAATGCGCCGCACTCATTCCCATTTGCGCTGACAACGCCTCAAGGCTCAGCGGGACATCAGCGCTGTCAATCACAGCGATCGCACGGGCAATCACACCGTAGTGGTAGCGGTCGGCTGTCTCTTCGGGCGGATGGGGCATCTGTGTCATAGCACCACAATATGCGCACCGATGCTTGCACGCGACCCGAAACCTGCGCATATCTGGGCACCATGAGTAAACAGACAAAACAACTCGATTATCACACCATTCGCGCCATTATGGAGCGGTTTCAAGAAGCCGATCCAGAGCCCAAGGGCGAGCTGGAGCATGTGAACGTCTATACGCTTGTGGTAGCTGTAGCTCTCTCGGCGCAATCGACGGACGTGGGCGTAAACAAAGCGACCCGCGCGCTTTTTGCGATTGCGGACACACCACAGAAGATGCTCGACCTCGGCCTTGAAGGCTTGATCGAGCACATCAAAACGATTGGTCTTTTCCGCCAAAAAGCCAAAAATGTTATCAAGCTTAGCCAGATTTTGGTTGATGAATATGGCGGTGTTGTCCCCAACTCCCGCGCTGCGTTGCAGGGTTTGCCGGGTGTGGGGCGAAAAACAGCCAATGTCGTGCTGAACATGTGGTGGCACCAACCCGCACAAGCCGTCGATACCCATATTTTCCGTGTCGGCAACCGGACCGGAATAGCACCCGGAAAATCGGTCGAGGCGGTAGAGCGGGCAGTAGAGGATAATATCCCTGCAGATTTTCAGCTCCATGCGCATCACTGGCTGATCCTGCACGGACGCTATCACTGTAAGGCGCGAAAACCTCAGTGCCGTACCTGCATCATTAAAGACCTTTGCCAATACAAGGATAAAACAGAATGAAGACTTATGATCTCGTCGGTATCGGCAATGCGGTTGTGGACGTCATCACCCATGCGGATGATGCGTTTCTGGACACAATGGAGATCGAGAAAGGCATCATGCAATTGATTGCCCAAGACCGCGCAGAGCAACTTTATGGTGAAATGAAAGACCGGCTGCAAACGCCCGGTGGCGCTGTTGCGAATACAATCGCAGGTGTTGGCGCACTGGGCCTCAAGACAGCATTCATCGGGCGCGTGCGCGATGACGGATTGGGCAGGTTTTATGCGGATGCCATGACGAATAACGACATTGACTTTGTGAACCCTCCGGTGGCCGACGACGATCGCCCGACCTCGCGGAGCATGATTTTCGTGACGCCGGATGGCGAGCGGTCGATGAATACCTATCTCGGCATCTCGACAGGCCTGTCATCTGCGGATGTGCCCGGCGATGTGGCCGGCAATGCGAAGATCATGTTCCTCGAAGGGTATCTCTTTGACGAGGATGCTGGTAAAACAGCCTTCCGCGAAGCAGCACGCGCAGCCAAAGCGGGCGGCGGTATGGCTGGCATCACCATTTCAGATCCATTCTGCGTGGAGCGCCACCGCGCCGATTTCCTGCAAATGATCGAACATGAACTGGATTTTGTCATTGGCAACGAAGCCGAGATAAAGTCCCTGTTCCAGACCGACGACCTTGAGGCCGCGATGCTCAATACTGCCGCCATTTGTCCTGTGATGGTCTGCACACGGGGGGCCGACGGCGTCACCTTGATCCGTGGTGCTGAGCGTGTGGACATTGCTGCTTCTGCCCGCATCATGCCCGTTGACGCAACAGGAGCAGGCGACCAGTTTGCCGCCGGTTTCATCTATGGCATGGCAACAGGTCGTGATCTGGAAACTTGCGGCCGAATGGGAAATCTGTGCGGCTCCGAAGTGATCAGCCACATCGGTCCGCGCCCCCAGAAGGATATGATGGAAGAATTTCGCAAGGCAGGTCTGGTCTGATGCTGGAGAATGGAGAATATGCCGTCGCGGAGGGCAAAGTGGCTGTAATCGTCACGTATCTCGAAATGACCAACCGTGCGCTAACGCGGGATGTTTCCTTGCCCGAGGGTATCACCTTTCGCCGGATCAATCCTGATCCCGACACCTATCGCGATATCTTTACCCGCGTAGGTTCACACGACTGGCTCTGGTATGGGCGTCTGGGTATGGACGATAAAGCCCTGCGCGGAATTATCGACGATCCAGATGTCCACATCTTTACCCTGTCTAAGAACGGCCAGGACGAGGCATTGCTAGAGCTCGATTTCCGCACCGCAGGCTCCTGCGAGTTAGCATATTTCGGCCTCACTGCCAAATTGATCGGTGCCGGTGCGGGGCGATATTTGATGAACCGGGCGATCGAAACCGCCTGGGACGCAGGTATCAGCCGCTTCCATGTGCATACCTGCACCCATGATAGCGCGGCAGCTCTCGGCTTTTATATCCGTTCGGGCTTTGTCCCTTACAAACGAACTGTGGATATCGACGATGATCCGCGGGTGACCGGCATACTGCCCGTTACAGCCGCTCCTTGGATCTCTATTATCTGATGCACTAGCCTGTCTGTTTTATCGGACAGGCCTGCACCACTCCGGTAAGGTCGCTACATCGCGGAGCGTACGAGCGATCCGGCAGCAACAGGAGATGTTTCCTTCCCGCTCAACCGGCATAGATGTCAAAGAAACGTCCGGAACTCCTGCACCACTCGCTCGTAAACCTCGCGTTTGAACGGGACAATGCCTGACAGCATCTCGTCCGCGGGCAGCCAGCACCATGCACTGAACTCAGGCTCTGCTGTCGCAATATTCACCTGATCATCCGTTCCGTTAAACCGCAACAAAAACCATTTCTGCTCCTGTCCGCGGTATTTTCCCTTCCACAGCTTGGGGACTAGATCATGGGGCAGCTCATAGGGCAGCCAGTGCTCGGTTTGCGCCTCGACGCTCACCAGATCACGGGTAATGCCGGTTTCTTCTTCGAGCTCGCGCAGCGCCGCCTCCTGCGGGTCCTCACCCGGGTCAACGCCGCCTTGAGGCATCTGCCATGCATCATAATTCCGGTCCAGACGCTGGCCCACGAAAACCTCGCTTGCCGCGTTGATAACCATCACACCCACACAGGGGCGGTAGGGAAGTTTCTGTATCTCTTCAGGGGTCATAGCAGGTTCCAGCTCTTTGATCTGTTTGCAGGTTAAACTACATCATCTATTAAAGAGGTGACAGCAGGCAGCGCCTTACGCCGCGTTTTTAGTGACATCGCACGATACGGTCGCCATGCTAAGTTCGAACTTATGCCTCCCAAAGGGTCTTACCTATGTCCAACTACCCCCACATGCTCAGCCCTCTCGATCTGGGTTTCACAACCTTGAAAAACCGTGTCCTCATGGGCTCGATGCACACGGGGCTGGAAGAAACGAAGGACTGGAACCGCGTTGCGGAATTTTATGCCGCACGTGCACGTGGCGGTGTGGGCCTGATGGTGACGGGTGGTATCGGACCCAACATGGAAGGCTCTGTTCTGCCGGGTGCAGCGATGATGACCACCGACGAGGACGTAGAGAACCACAAGATTGTCACTGACCGCGTACATGCGGCAGACGGCAAGATCGCGATGCAGATCCTGCACGCTGGCCGCTATGCATATGGCCCCAAATGCGTGGCTCCATCTGCCATAAAATCCCCTATCTCCCCTTTCCCTCCGACCGAGTTGGACGAGGCGGGCATCGAAAAACAGATCGCGGACATTGCTGCCTGTGCTGGCCTTGCACAGCAAGCAGGATATGACGGCGTCGAAGTGATGGGCTCCGAGGGATATTTTCTCAACCAGTTTCTGGTGACCCACACAAACAAGAGGACAGATCGCTGGGGCGGCTCCTACGAGAACCGCATGCGCCTGCCCGTTGAGGTAGTCCGCCGCGTGCGCGAAACAGTAGGGCCTGATTTTATTATCATCTACCGGCTGTCTATGATTGATCTGGTGCCCAACGGCTCGACCTATGAAGAGGTTGCCCAACTCGCCGTCGAGATCGAAAAGGCGGGTGCAACGATCATTAATACCGGCATCGGCTGGCACGAGGCGCGCATCCCCACCATCGCCACCTCCGTGCCGCGCGCAGCCTTTGCTTGGGTCACGAAAAAGCTGATGGGGAAAGTGAGCATTCCACTCATAACCTCCAACCGCATCAACACACCCGAAGTTGCCGAAGAAGTCCTGTCAACGGGATGTGCAGATATGGTCTCGATGGCCCGCCCTATGCTGGCCGACGCGGAGTTCGTAAACAAGGCAGCGGCAGGAAAATCTGCACATATCGCGCCCTGCATCGGCTGCAATCAGGCCTGTCTTGATCATACATTTGGCGGCAAAATTTCCAGCTGCCTTGTTAATCCACGCGCGTGCTACGAAACAGAATTGGTACTTGAAGCTGTATCTACCGCTAAGAAAATTGCCATCGTCGGCGCTGGTCCCGCGGGCCTGTCCACCGCATTAGCTGCCGCAGAACGGGGACATGCCGTCACCGTATTCGACCGCGCCAGCGAAATTGGAGGTCAGCTCAACCTCGCCAAGCAAGTAGCCGGCAAGGAAGAGTTCTGGGGATTTGTCGATTGGTACCGCACAATGGTGGCACACTACGGTATTTCCGTGCACCTTAATACCGAAGTTTCCGCCAACGATCTAGACGGGTTTGACGAGGTGATTATCGCTACGGGTGTCACCCCGCGCGATCCGCAAATCGAAGGCCAGAACCGCGACAACGTCTTTAGCTATATCGACGTCTTGAACGGCACCGCAAAGGTCGGGCAGCATGTTGCCGTGATTGGCGCAGGCGGAATCGGATTTGATGTATCCGAGCATCTCGTACATGACGGCGACAGTACTACGCTAAACCTGCCCGAATGGATGCGGGAATGGGGGGTCGCCGATACCTCAGAGCACCGCTCCGGCCTTGCACCGGAAGGACCACAACCGCACAAGCCTGCCCGTGCTGTCACAATGATGCAGCGCAAACCGTCCAAACCGGGCAAGGGCCTTGGTAAAACGACAGGTTGGATCCACCGCGCCTCGCTGACGATGAAAAACGTTCAAATGATCGCTGGTGTGAATTATGAACGGATTGACGATGATGGTGTCCACATCTCCTTTGGTGAAGGGCGCGAGAGGCCGCAGGTAATCCCCGCAGATACTGTCGTTTTATGCGCGGGCCAGCTCTCGGACCGCTCGCTTGCGGATGCGCTGGAGGCAAGAGGCCGCAGTTGCCATGTGATCGGCGGGGCAGATGTCGCCTCGGAGCTGGACGCAAAACGCGCCATCGATCAGGGTACAAGGCTTGCCGCCACGCTTTAGAGCCAAGCTCTGGAAGTTGATCAAAGCAAAATGGCGCGACTGTTAGCCTGATCCAAGGTCGCGCCCGTCTGGAACCATCAACGGGGGCTCCCTGCCCCTTGCACCCGATCCAAACGGTGTAAACAGTGTTGCGTGTATCCACAAAAGGACCACTCCATGCCGATTTGTGTATTTGACGTGAACGAGGACGGCACGACAACAGTGCCTGACACGCGTGACCTGACCGGCACGGCCCGCTACCGCTGGTGGCATTTTGATTTGTCTGATCCACAGCTCCCGAGCTGGTGTGAAAACTATTTACCTGACATTCCTGCAGGCGCCCTGCTACAACCCGAAACGCGGCCGCGGTGTGATGTTTACGAGGACGGGTTGATCCTCAATCTGCGTGGCATAAACCTGAATGTCGGCCAACCAGCCGAGGAAATGGTCTCGATCCGGATGTGGGTCACTGACAATGTCATCGTGACAGTACGCCTGCGCCGCGTTTTTGCGATCGACGAAATCCGGCAAAACGCAGTATCACAAATGGCTCCGCCCACACCTTCGGGGTTTGTGACCGCACTTGTTTCACGCCTCACAGCGCGGGTGCAGGAGGAAGTGAAGTCCATCTCGAAGCTGACTGAATTCTTCGAAGCTGATTTGGAAGATGAAAGCACGCCCATCCCCAAGGAACTGACACAATCGCGCCGCCGCGTGATCCGCCTGCGCCGCTACCTCGATCCACAGCGCGCTGCTCTTAACGCTCTCGCCACATCACCTAAAATCCCCGATACGGACCATCCGGCCCTGCGCGAGCTGGCAAACCGGACTACCATGGCGGTAGAGGAACTGGACGCCTTGCGAGACCGCCTGAGTGCTGTGCAGGATGACCACGATCTGGATGTGGCACGCAGACAGGCGCACAATAGTTTTCTGCTCTCGGTCGGCGCGGGTATTTTTCTTCCCATCAGCTTTCTTACGGGGGTCTTCGGCGTAAATGTGGGCGGGATGCCCGGCATCGACAGCCCTTGGGCATTTACCATCCTTTGTCTGGTCATGGCGGCCCTTGCACTTTTGTTGCTGGTGGTAATCCGACGCAAGAAATGGCTCTGAGTAGCCGCCGAAACACACTGTTCCCCTGTTTCCTGCCTTGCAACGGTTGTGCAATTACCTTGCTACTGTCCCACCCCTGCCCAGATTGCGCCCCATTCCGCCCCCATAGCTGATCCTCGAACAAAGAATGGAAGGGGACGGCAATGGACCGCCTTACGGAAATGGAAGCATTCGCCACAGTGGTGGATCAGGGTGGCTTTACCGACGCCGCCAAGAAGATGGGGATTTCGAAATCCGCTGTCTCAAAGCACGTATCCTCCCTTGAGGCCCGCCTTGGTGCGCGTCTTTTAAACCGGACAACACGCCGTGTGTCGCCAACAGAAATCGGCCTTGCCTATTACGACCGGGCGCGGCGGGTCCTGAATGATGCGGGTGAAGCAGATGCTCTAGTGACATCGATGCAATCAGCCCCTTCGGGTTTGCTGCGCATTTCGGTCGCTACAGATTTCGGGGTCAACCACCTCTCTCCGGTCCTCTCCGAATTTTTGGGCGATTTCCCCGACATCACAGTCAACATGGTCCTCAACAACCGTTACGTCGAGCTTATCTCTGAAGGGTTCGACATGGCCGTACGCATCGGAGAGCTGGAGGACAGCACCCTGAGAGCCCGCAAACTGACAGAGACCACCAAACGCATGATCGCCTCGCCGTCCTATTTCGAGAAATACGGCCGGCCTGATAAAATCGATGATCTTAATGATCATAAGTTATTGCATTACTCCAACCAGTCCAGTGGCAATGTCTGGAAACTGACCGCCCCGTCGGGTGAAAAACGTCAGGTTCGCACGGCTGGCTGGTTGTCGGTCAACGATGGTCAATCCCTTCTAAACGCGGCCATCTCCGGTCTCGGGATCGCTTATCTGCCCAGCTATCTTTACTCCGATGCTATGGAAAAAGGTCTGATCGAGGATGCTATTCCCGATTTGCCTGTCGAGACGCAGGGCATTTATGCGGTTTACCCGCCAGGCAGGTTTACTCAGCCCAAGGTTCGCGCCTTTATCGATTTTCTGGTCCACTCGTTTGCCGAAAAAGGCCCCAGCGAGTGGTAAGCTAGACCTACCAACACCTTCTCCCCTCGGTGCACTGTGCCCCGGTATCGCTCAAAGGCGGTATCGGGGTCTTTTTTAATTGGACAGCATCACCGCTTCGACACGCCTGTTTGCCTCGCGTCCCTGCGCCGTCAGGTTGGTGGCAAGCGGCGCGATATATCCAGCCCCCTGCACTTCTAGACGCGCAGCGGCCACACCGTGACGCTCGATCAAGTATCTGCGCACTGCATCTGCACGGCTCACCGACAAGGCGGCGTTAACGTCCTGACTACCGACATTGTCAGTATGCCCAACCAAAGCGACGCGCATATCCTGCTGCGCAGTCATCTGCGCCGCTAATTCCTCAAGCACATCAAAAGGACCCCGACCCAAATCGGATGTTCCACTCTCGAATTCGAGCCCGCCTAGGACAACACGACCGTTCTGGACCAATTGTTGAGACAAGCTCGCGGCCACTTCAGTCTGCGCAGGCATCGCAACATTACCCGCCGCCACGACCGCACCAGTAGCGGTTCCCGCCTGAATGATCTGGATAAACGATGCACCACTGGACGCACTGGCAAGGATCGTCACTGCCTCCTGCACCGCACCGCCAGGGCCGCGCAACGCAGACAACACATGGAAATTGCGGATATTCACGTACATGTTCGGTGCTGGTAGTACCTCCGCGGCAAAGCGGAAATCATAGCCGCCACAAACTTGCGCATCACAATCCAGCACTATGCGGTATCCCGCCTCGACAAGCTGGTCGCGTAGTGGTGCGGCCAGTTGCAGCGGCGTAAGGCCCGCCACGTCAATGCGCCACGCGCTGCGCGCTACAGTTCCCTCGATCACTTGAGTGGGTAGGACATCATCCGCAAACGGGCCAACCGGCACAAGGAACCTGTCTTGTGCCGTGTCGCGGGTGATCATCTGGCGCGCGCCCGTGGGCAGTTGTAATTCAACCGCCTGCACGGTCCCTGCGATGCTGATCAGCAGCGCACCCAACCATGCTCTCATCGTGCTTGCGAGTGATATGCTTTGTTCGGGCGCATGTCGGACGCACTGGCGACGCGGTTGGTCATATTAAAGAATGCTGCCACGCTCGCGATATCCCAGATATCACGGTCAGAAAAACCGGCAGCGCGCAGGGCTTCGCGGTCATCCTCCTCGATGATTTCAGGTGCTTCCGTCAGCTTGACGGCGAAATCCAGCATCATGCGGGTCTTCATATCCAGATCGGCAACGCGGTAGTTCATCACCATCTGCTCGCCCAAAATCGGATCACCCGATAGTTCTCGCACTGCCGCGCCATGGGCAGTCAGGCAATAGAAACATTTGTTCACCGCTGACACGACCACCGCGATCATCTCGCGCTCAAGCTTGCTTAGGCTACTGTCGCCGAGCATCAGATCGTTATAGAGCGCTGTGAATGTGTTTAGCTTTTCAATATCGAATGCATAGGCCTGCAGTACATTCGGGATCATGCCCAATTTTTCGGTGCAGATGTCGAAATACTTCTGGGTTGCCGGCGGCAATGGATTAACCATCGGCAGATCAAGGGCGGTAGGTGCGTCATCAGCCATGTTCAGGCTCCTTCAGTCAGGGGATTGGCGGTAATGATATGTGCCGACAGCGGTAAAGCCCAGCTTGGTATAAAGTGCAGTGGCGGATTTGTTCTCGGTCACGCATAAAACAGCGATATGGCTGGCACCATGTTTAGCGCCCCAGAACGCGGCAGCACGCATAATCCATTGCGCTACGCCTTGCTTCCGCTGGTGCGGCAAGACCTCGACAGCATGCACCATCGTCACGCCACCATGCACTCCGGCAAAGGCGACACCTCCCGGCTTTTCGTTCCAGCGGGCCAAAATACCAGTTTTAAGTTTTGCACGGCCCATTACTTCCAGCCGCTGAGCGCCGACACCGCCTGCCGCCCAAATCTCTTTCATGATCGCCAGCGGCTCCCAAATGGTAAAGCAAGTGACACGCGGGATCGGAATATCTGTGAGCAAGTCAATGGGCGCTACAAGCATCTGGACCTCGTCGACGCGTGCATATCCGCGCAGGTCAAGCATCGCATCAAGCGCATCATCACCTGTTCGGATCATGAAAAGCGGGCGCTGACCCATGGCCCGCATGGCAACCTCGGCCTGTTCTATGTCATTCTCCGACACCGCGCCCAGCGCCGTTGCGGCTGACACGCGCTTGCCCCCCTCCGCGCCATCGCGCAAGGTCAATGGCCCTTCATTCCAAGCGCGCGCAGGCGGCCACGTGGCTTCGCAAACCTCGATCAGTTTCTCAGTATCGGGCGTCATGCAAACGCTTCCGAAAGCTTTGTCATCGCTTCGTCCAACAGCGCGACGTCCTGCCCGCGCACGACAATATTTGCGCCGTATTTGCCATCCCGTTGGAACGGATAGCTGCCCATCGACAATCCGGGGTAAGCTTCTGCCAGCGCGCCCAGCGGTCCGGCAATGTCACCCTCGCCGCGATGCACGGTAAGCGTTTTACTGATCAACGGTGATCCTCCCGTAAGCGTGGGCAGTACACTTGCCACCATCGCTTTAAAAACACTCGGCACACCTGCCATCACATGCACGTTTTCAATAATAAATCCCGGTGCTGCGGAAACCGGATTTTCGATCAGCTTTGCATCTGCAGGAATACGCGCCATGCGCAGGCGCGCCTCGTTCAAATCTGTGCCGGCCTTTTCATAATGCGCCTGAAGAATTGCACGCGCATCACTCCGCACATCTATGCTTTGAGAAAAGGCGGCAGCCATGCAATCAGCCGTAATATCGTCATGGGTAGGACCGATGCCGCCTGACGTAAACACAGTATCGTAAGCCGCCGCAAGCGCTCTGACGGCGGAAATGATCGCATCGCGCTGATCCGATACGATGCGCACTTCGGCCAGTGTGATCCCGACCTCGGTCAACTCCCCCGCGAGGTAGTGCATATTTGCATCCCGCGTCCGTCCCGAAAGGATCTCGTCTCCGATGACCAGCATCGCTGCGGTTGGATTCTTCATCTGCCTCTCCTTGAGCCTGTGTCGCTTACCGTATAGCCCCATGGTATGCGCTTTCAATCCGATCTTGTCCCTGCCCGCCTCATCCGACGCTATAAACGCTTCCTTGCCGACTGCACGCTGGAGGACGGAAGCGAGATTGTCGCCCATTGCGCCAACCCCGGTTCGATGATGGGGCTGGCAGACAGCGGCACCAAAGTTTGGCTTGAGCCCAACGATGATCCTAAGAAAAAGCTGAAATACGGTCTCAGACTGGTCGATCACGAGAACGGGCATATGACGGGAGTCGATACATCGCTGGCCAACCGCATAGTGCGCGCCGCGCTAGAAGCCCGCGAGATTGACACACTGGCCGCATACACGACTGTGCGCGCGGAGGTGAAATACGGCGATAACTCCCGCGTCGACTTCCTGTTGACGGAAGAAGGCCTGCCAGATGTCTATGTCGAGGTGAAATCGGTTACGCTGTGCCGCAGCGCCAATTTGGCCGAATTCCCCGATTCTGTGACAGCCCGCGGGGCTAAGCATATGCACGATCTCGCGAATGTGGCGCGCATGGGCCATCGTGCAGTCCTGTTATATCTGGTACAGCGTACCGACTGCACCCATGTGGATATAGCTGCCGACATTGACCCCACGTACGCTGCCGCCCATGCAGATGCTACAAAAGCAGGCGTTGAAACCATTTGCATCGGCACAGATATCAATCCGCAGGGAATAAGCATTTCTGCCCCTCTGGCCCTTGGGCGTCCCGCACGCTAAACAGGCGAAAACCAACGCCCTATAACTGACGGAGAGACTGGTGACAGACATCCATAAAGGTCGCACAACAAAAGACGGCATTCGCATCCACGAAGTCGCGGATTTTGCAGGTATGCGTGCGGCGGGCGCTCTCGCAGCCACAATTCTGGATGAAATTGCGGAGCATGTGACAGTAGGTCAGACTACAGCCGAGCTTGACCGGATTATCGAGGAAAAAATTATCGCGGCAGGAGCGAAATCCGCCACCATCGGTTACAAAGGATATCAGCATGCCAGCTGTATCTCGGTAAATCATGTGGTCTGCCACGGCATTCCAGGCGATAAAAAGCTGAAAGATGGCGATATTCTGAACATTGACGTAACCGTCATCGTTGATGGCTGGTTCGGCGATACCTCCCGAATGTATGTGGCCGGAAAACTGGCGCGCAAACCAGAGCGTTTGATCGAAATTACCCATGAAGCACTGATGAAGGGCATCGAAATCGTTAAACCGGGCAATACGTTCGGCGACATCGGCCATGCCATCCAGAGCTTTGTCGAAGGACACCGGATGTCTGTTGTGACGGATTTTTGCGGGCATGGTTTGGGTCGCGTCTTCCACGCGCCGCCAAATGTTTTGCACTACGGCAAAGCAGGTACCAAATCTGTGCTGGAGCCAGGGATGTTCTTCACCATCGAACCGATGGTGAACCTTGGTCGCGCCGAAACAAAAACACTGGCCGATGACTGGACTGCGGTAACACGCGATAAATCACTGTCTGCGCAATTCGAGCATTCGATTGGCGTGACCGAAGACGGGTGCGAGATTTTCACCCTCTCCCCTGCAGGCAAATTCCACCCGACATACTGACCGCGATACATCTGGCTGCCTAAGGCTGCGCGAGTTCAGCTGCTTTAGTCTACGCTTAAAAGCGTCACATGGGTGCTGCCGTATTTGCGGCGATCGGTTCTTGTGAACCCCCGAGGGGCCTCCATAGCCGCGTTCTCTTCCCAGACAACCAGCGCGCCTTTTACCAGCCATCCCCCTGCACGCGCCGCGAGAAGGGCCTGCTGACCCATCCCCTTTCCATAGGGCGGATCAAGAAAAACCAGATCGAAAGGCGCCGCAATCCATGCACCCAATTGTGTGGCGTCATTGCGCATCAATGTCGCATTGCCGCCTGCCCTGACTTTTTCAATATTTTGGGCAATCAGCTTTTGACCGACACGGCCGCTCTCGACCAATATTGCCTTGCTCGCACCGCGTGACAGCGCCTCAAGCGCCAGCGCGCCTGTGCCCGCAAACAGGTCCAAAACCCGCGCACCGCGGATCACATCAAGATGCGTCAGCATCGAGAACAGGCTTTCGCGCACGCGGTCCGAGGTCGGCCGCAGATGTGCCTCCGTATCTCCCTCACCTACTTCGGCCAAAACCGTGCCACGATATGTGCCCGCAATAATCCTCATGCGGTCAGCAGCGCTTTCATATCAGTTTGCGGGTCTGCAACTATTTCAGGTGCCGGCGACTTGCCAGCCTCAATGAGGCGCTTGCCAATCATATAGCCACGGGGATCATTTGCGGCATCCACAGCAAGCAACATCGCCCCGCGATAATACCAGAACGACACCGGCCCTGGCACCGCACCGCGTGTCACGACACGGTCATAACCAGTGTTCAGGCCTGCAATTTGCAATTTCACGTCGTACTGGTCCGACCAAAACCACGGCTTTGCGTAATACTCTTTTTCGGCGCCCATAATATTTTCGGCCACAACTTCCGCTTGCTCGATCGCATTCGGAACACTCTCCAGCCGGATCCGCGCGCCATTATGGGGAAACGAGGTGCAATCCCCTGCTGCCCAAACATGCGGAGCGCTGGTACGGCCATAACTGTCAACTGCAATGCCATTCTCAACAGTGATACCTGCGGCCTCTGCCAGTGCGGTCGACGGTGCGATACCCACACCGACAATAACAAAATCAACCTCGAGCGTGACCCCGTCAGTCAAAACTGCGCCACTTACTACGCCGTCTCCTGTCAAACGCTCGAGCCCCACACCTTCGCGCAACATCACGCCATGACTTTGATGCAAATAGCGAAAAAAATTCGACGTCTCCGGACTGGCCACACGCTGCAAGATGCGCGGCGCCATCTCGACAAGGGTCACTTCAAGACCCAGTTTTGCCGCAACTGAAGCTGCCTCAAGCCCGATATAGCCGCCGCCGACGATCAGCACTCGAGCACCCGCTACAAAGCGCGGCGCCATGGCATCCACGTCCAACAAACCGCGCACCACATGCACACCCTCAAGCGCACCCCCAATGGCGGCAGGCAGGCGGTGGGGGACTGACCCTGTTGCGAGCACCAGATCATCATAAGCAATGACTGTGCCATCGACCGTGATCTGTCGGGTTGTCGTGTCAATCGCCTCAACTGTGGCCCCAAGGCGCAAATCAATATTCTGCTCGGCATAAAATGCCTCCGGTCGCAGATAAAGGCGCTCCAACGCCATATCTCCCATCAGATATGCCTTGGACAAAGGCGGGCGCTGGTAAGGGGGATGGGCCTCGGCACCAATCAGTGTAATTTTTCCGTCAAACCCGTCATTGCGCAATTTCACCACACAAGACGAGCCCGCCTGCCCTGCTCCGATCACGATGATATGGCGCATGGTAATTCTCCCTGATGCACTGGCCCCTGCTGTGGGATGACCCTATATCTTGCTTCAGGCTAAACACAATCACATGAAAGGTGACCCCATGCCAATTTCCCAAGGCGATACGCTCCCCGAAGCAACACTGGTAAAGATGGGCACCGAAGGCCCTGCGCCGGTCAAGATGAGCGATCTGACAAAAGGCCGCAAGGTCGTCCTGTTCGCGGTACCGGGTGCATTCACGCCGACCTGCCATTCCGCGCATGTCCCCAGCTTCGTTCGCACCAAGGGCGAGTTTGATGCCAAGGGCGTGGACGAAATTATCTGCGTTTCATGCAACGACCCTTTTGTGATGCAGGCGTGGGGCGAGGCGACAGGCGCCACAGCCGCAGGCATTACCATGCTGGGTGACGCCTCCTCGGAGTTCACAAAGGCGATCGGCATGGATTTTGATGCAGCACCCGCCGGTCTGGTGGCACGGTCCAAGCGCTACGCGATGTTGGTCGAAGATGGAAAGGTAACCCTGTTGCAGGCAGAAGAAAGCCCCGGCGTCTGCGAAGTCTCAGGTGGCGAAAGCCTCCTCGCCAATATGTAATATAATTAAAGAGGGCCGCGATTATACCGACGCACTCTCACTTATAGGACACGATTGGCCCCCGGATTTTTATTTGGGGGCCTTGTTTGTATGATCCAGAAAAAAAATTTACGATTTATCAATCGCTGAATTCGCCAATTTAGCATTCTAACCTTCTTTATTTTGGCATAATTTTTCGAGATTATATAAACTGGAGAAAAAAGAGTTTCGTTGACGGCAGCATGACGGCTAATGCTGGGGAAACGTTCACAAATCGGCAGCATGAACGATATATTCAATATTTATTCGCGCATTACATCGATAGCGGCAGTGTAGGGGCAAGCGTACCTTTGTGAGGCCTTACCAGATATCGATGGCCTAGACGGCTTTCTGAGCACATAATGTTGCGCGAGTTCAGCGCGAAAATTTCCGCGTTACACAGCAAACCCACACGCCCCTGCGATCCGGCGACTTACGGCCCAAAGCCGCCGTTAGACCGCCACACCCGATGCTGCGGTGCAGCCAGTTATTGCGGCCATTCGTGCTACGTGCAGCATCTTGGCGGGCAAACCGTCGGCCTGCGGACAAGGGCAACTTGGCCGAAAAATAGACTGCGAGATAATATTAGATATTTGGGGCTAACTTGATGCTTGTTTCATCAACCATGTAATTCAGATGATCGAAGGTTAAGCAATGGCTGGGCATTTTTGTCCGCTGCTGCGACCGTGTTTTGGCCGCAGGAGCTTAGTATTATGCTGATCAAGTTTCTTCAGTAAGCGCACTCAGACACGCTTCTGCCAGCTCTCGGTCCGGATTTTCAGCACCCAGTGGCGTTGCCCACCCAGCATCTTCAATAACGCTGCGACGCTTATAGCTTCTGGCCTCATCAAGTTCGGCCATTATAGCGATTAACCTTGGATCGTCTTGTGAGTTCTGGATGCAATAAGGCGTGAGTGCCATAGCAACCGCAGCGACTGAGACTTCCTCAGACATATCTGAAGCTGACCCACTTGTTACCCATCCACCCCAATTAAAGCCGATGATTGAAATGGCAATTGCACCTGCAACAGCGCCCATGAGTGCTGGTTTCGTTCCTTCTGGAATCTGCATTATATTGACCGATCTGTTTGAGAAAAAGAAATCGTCTTTGCGCAGGCCATACATGTGTCATACGCAATTCTTAGTGAGCCCGTTTCATAGTTATGTTAGAGCTTCAAAGCACGGGCATCAGAATATTTAAGGGCCTGAAAATGTTTATTTTTTAGGTAAAATTCTCTAACCTTCCAGATCACCACGGATACTCTGGTGATCATCCCCCTGTTTCCCGAGAATACTGCCCAGCGAACTTTTCATTTTGCTTGCCGCACCCTTGGCTGCCTGCTCAGCTGTCAATGCTGTGTGTGTCACGACTGTAGGTTTCTGGCCCTTAAGCCGCGCTTCCAGCATGCAGTGTTTTTCCGTCTCGCCCTTAGTGCCGCCAACGGGATTACTGAGATGAACTTCAATACTGCTGATATGGTCTTCGAGGTTCGTCAACTCGTTTTGAACCAAGTCCCTGATGGCATTTGCGAGACCTTCACTGCCATCCATACTGTTGTCAGTACTGATTTTTATGCGCACACCTGTTCTCCTCAAAACATCTCTGCAACAGCGAGATGTGGACTGATACTTCGTTGAGGTTATCCCCCTGAATGTAGATGCGCCCTGATCTGGATCAGGGTGCAAAATCAGCCGGGAAGCAAATCAACGCGACAAAGCAGTCTTCGAAGGTGCATGGACCATGCAGAGCTATCAACCGCCCAAGCGAGCACTTTCCGCATCGCCGGATTGTTCCACAGGAACCAGCGCACGGACCAGTTTTCGCATGTCCAGAACGCCAATCGACTTTCCGTCCTTCATCACAAGGTAGCTACGAGATGTATCGCCTTCTGACAGCGCAATCACAGATTCCAGTGTATCATCGTGATCTATCTCGCCCGCCCGTTCACCTGCCGAGTCTGCTGTCTTGGTCATGACAGACCGGACCCGAAGCACTCGTGCGCGGTTGATGTCGCTGACGAAGTCTTCGATATAGGGGGCAGCGGGGTTTAGCAGGATATGCTGCGGTTCACCCTGTTGGATAACAGAGCCGTCCTTGAGGATCACCAGATGGTCCGCCAGTTTCAGCGCCTCGTCCAGATCGTGGGTGATGAACACGATGGTCTTTTGCAATTCTGCCTGTAACTCGATCAGGAGACCCTGCATGTCTGTCCGGATCAGCGGATCGAGGGCTGAGAAGGCTTCGTCCATCAGCATGATATCCGAGTTGCTGGTCAACGCCCGTGCGATCCCTACGCGCTGCTGCATGCCGCCTGACATCTGATGCGGATATTGCTCCCCTTGACCTTGCAAGCCGACGCGGTCCAGCCATTTGCGGGCCTCGTCCGCGTACTGCCGTTCGTTCTGTCCCGCAACAGACGGGGCAAGCCCTGCATTCTGCAACACTGTGCGGTGCGGCAATAGGGCGAACTTTTGGAACACCATCGACATCATGTGTTTGCGCAGCTCTCGGAGCTGGGATTCACTGTAGTCGAGAATGTTCTCGTCATTGACCCACACCTCGCCCGCCGTAGGTTCGATCAGACGGTTCAGGTGCCGGATCAGCGTCGATTTACCCGACCCTGACAACCCCATGATCACTGTGGTTTTCCCCGCAGGCACATCGACATTGATATCGTTCAGGCCAAGCACATGATCATGCAGTTCCAGCAGGTCCGACTTGCTCAACCCATCTTTGACATGTTGCAAGGCGGGTAAGGGATCGTCGCCAAAGATCTTGTAAAGACTGCGGATCGAGATCTTGATTTCTGTATCGGTCATATCCGTTATCCTTTATCGCGACTTGCTGACATTAATGCGGGCAAGTGCCGCCTTGGTCACGCGATCCAGAATGATCGCGAGAAGGACGATACCCAAGCCTGAAAGCAGGCCGACGCCAAGCTCCAGCGACCGAATTCCGCGGAGAACCAGCACTCCCAGACCAGGGGCCGACACAAGCGAGGCGATCACAACCATTGCGAGGCTCATCATGATGGTTTGGTTCACGCCGGCCATGATGTTTGGCAGCGCAAGCGGGATCTGCACGTTGAACAGCTTTTGCCGCTTAGTCATGCCAAAGGCGTCTGCCGCTTCGATCACGTCCGGGTCGACCAGACGAATGCCCAGATCCGTTAGGCGAACCACTGGCACAATCGCGTAAAGAATGATCGCAATCCCGTATAGCTTTGGCTCGGTTACCGAGAACAGGAAGATCAACGGGATTAGATAGACGAAGGGCGGGAGTGTCTGGAGCATGTCAAGAATGGGGATCATAATGCGCTGCACCCGGTCGCTCCGAGACATTGCAATACCAATGGGCACGCCCAGCAAAACACAGGTTACCGCGCAGACAAAGATGATCGCAAGCGTCTGCATCGTATAGCTGTAGTAATCGACAAAGCCCAAAAAGCCGAAGCAGATCACGACGAGTCCAACAAGTTTCATCTGCCGACTAACGGCCCAGGCAATCAGCATTAGCAAAGGAATCATGATGAACCATGGCACCGCCTGCATCACCCAAAGTGCTTCGTTCAGCGCCCAACTCAGCGGCTGTGTCAGCGGATCGACAACCACTTTCAGACTGTCTTTAATGGCCAGAAACCCTTGCTCCAGCCCGCTTGTCAATTCGCGCGATTGCGGAAAGGCGGTGCAGGCTTCGTGCAGGGCATCCATTGACGGAAACGGAGTTTCCCACGCTGATACCTCAAAATCGCTACCGGATGTTTGAGCAAGCAGTTGCGACATGGACGTCAAGCCGCCGCCGTCATCTCCGCTGCTACCGCACCAATTGCGCAGGCCAAGCCCATCGAATACGAAATCATACGTCGCCATTCATCCCTCACACGGGCTTAAATCGCGGCCCTTTTCCTATTGATATGCGTCATCACCGAAAGGGCCGGATCATCTGATCCCGGCCCCGTCAGTTGGTATGCCTTGAGAAGCTGGCAATGATGTGCAGCCCTCACCCGACAGACAAAGGGCCGCACCAAAAGCGCCGCCCTGATTTTCCTATTGCAGCAGAGGTGCCAGCTTTGCAGTGGCCGCATCGTTAATCCAGTTGCTCCACTCATCAGGATTATTCTTCAGGAAATAGACAGCCGCTTCCTCGTTCGAAGCGTTGTTATCTTGCTTCCAGGCCAAAAGCTGGCTCATCGTGTCCGTCTTGAAGGTCACGTTGCCCATCAGCGCGGCAACGTCAGGATGCGATGCCATGAAATCCTTGGTTACAATCGTCAGCACGGGGGCCGCCGGAAAGGATGATGCTTTGGGATTAGGCGCATCGGCATTCTGCATAGATTCAAATGCCTCTGCGTCGTAGCCGCCCAGATCAACACTTGTCATGTCGAACATACCAAGTGGCGTTGTTGGGCCCCAATAGTAACCGAACCAAGGCTCTTCGCTTTGGTAGGCCGCTGCCATGGATGTCGCCAGCGTTTCGCCAGAACCGTGATTGAAGACCTCGATGCCACTGTCTTCAAGATTGAACGCGCGGATCAGGTTGTCATTCACAATGCGGCAGCCCCAGCCATCTGGGCAGTTGTTGAACATGCCACCGACAAGCTCGGGGTTTGCCATCACGCCTTCGATTGTCGCAAGTTCCGGATGCGCTTCGACCAGATAGGTCGGAAGCCACCAGCCTTCGACACCGCCTGGCTCAAGCACGCTGCCAAGCTCTTCGATTTTGCCGTCCGCTTTCAGCTTTTCATACGCATCACCGGCCGAGTTTTTCCAAAGCTCGGTCACGATGTCTGGCTCGTTGTTCTCGGACAGCGACGTCATCGCAGGTGTGGTGTCGGACGGGACAATTGTCACGTCGCAGCCATAGCCCTGTTCCATTAAAAACTTGGAGACAGCTGTAACGATCGCGGCCGAGTCCCAGTTCATCTGGGTGATTGTGACGTCGCCGCATTGTTCTTGTGCCAAGGCAGTAGTGGGGGCCGCAAGTGCTGCGAATGCAGCGCCATAGATAAGGCGTTTCATAGGGCGTATCTCCTTATTTTTCTTATTATGCTGGGTTTCAGCCAAACTTGTGGCGCACCCGCACAAAGCCCATCAACATCGCAATCGCATTCTGGCAGTCGAACTGCTCATTCTATTCTACAGAAACAGAAGAATGTCGATTTGCGACGGACAATGTCGCTTTCAAGCCAACGGGTACCCTATTGCAGTTGGGATGCAACCGCATAATTGTTAGCGGTCCTCAACATCCAAGGCGACTTTGGTCTATAGGGCGACATTCGCTGCGACCAACACTGATGTCAGCAGAGCGGCTCGCTGTAGGCTGATCTTGTTGAGATTCAAGGAATTAATGGTGCATTTATTGCCAGACGGCATGCATCTGACGGCTTCATGCTAGCCCAGCCTACATATTCAGTAGCGTCTAAGGAAAACACAAATCCGCTTCAGTGCTTCTCGAACTTTCATGTTCCGGCCAATCACCAGATGGTTAGCCGGGATGCAGCCCACGTGGCAGGGGCACCCAGTCTAAATTAACTTATCCGGTTGTGGTTAGGTCACATAGATGAAAGCCGTTCAGGAAAAGGGAGATTTATAATGAACGGCAAACTCAGACGCGCGACAGAGATTGACCGAGTTTCAGAGCTTCTGGGACTGCCCGAAGAGATTAATGATTCAGCTTCTCTGAACACCGAAATTGCAAAAGGTCTTCCGGTAGAATCCGTGGAGAAAGTTCTGAAGGTATTGGGGTCCAAACCTGCTCTAAACATTATTTCAGACAGAGCGTATCGCCGGGCAAAAAGCGAAAAGCGCCCGATAAGCGTCGCAAATAGTCAGGTACTTTTTGATTTCGCTCGCGCATATGTGGTTGCAGACAGAGTTCACCATGGCAACGGTGCGTTGGTGATGCGGTTCTTTGAGAAACCGTGCCAAGACTTTGGAGGCGCTGCACCAATGGCTTTAGCAATTTCAAGTCCTGCCGGTGCTGATGCCGTGATCGATTTGCTTAATCGGTAAGCCAATTTGAGTAATTTTGACGAGGCTATTTTGGCAAACTTTCCGAATGGCAGCTTCCCGCCCTTCAAGTAGCACACACCTCATTGAGGCGGATATCAACTATGATTGATACAATGAATAATATCAAGAAGTGCGGGTTGTATGACGCACCATTTACAAAAGTGTCGCCAGTCCTACTTGCTCTTCCTCCTGCACGCTTGGAAAAGCTAACACGTTCTCGCAACGAGTTATGAACGTTGATGCAGGTTGAATCGTGGCCTGTATCACCCGGCGAAAAATCCCGGCGTTCAATCTTTCGTCTGCTATATGCCCCTGAATGCACAGTTTTTTATATGCTGTGCGATATCGCGGAGACAGGATAGGAAAACCCACCGTTTGGTTGGTTTCACCTGAGGCCTAATTGTGCTCCGGAGCGAAAGACTGGGAAAAGCTTTGGACGCAAAGTTCGATATTGGGAAGGGTATTGCTCTACCCAATCGATCTGTTGTGACTGCAGGGGTCAGGTTCTTCGCGGTCCATATTTCAAGTACTTCCCAAATCTCCAAATCTGGATGCATGGTTCGAAATGATCGAAATGCCTTGTCAAAAGCCGCCAATCGGCTCTGGCGTGCCGGCTTTGTAGCGTTGTTATCAAAGTGGATAACATGCCATTCAAATTTGTCCGCTTCGATCATATCTCGAAAAACATGTGGAACAGTTCGGGCCATTGCACCCTCTTGCTCGCCCACCAAAGTTATCTTTCCCGGAGGAACAAGTTCCAAAAGCGCCGCAAGTTGAGCCACTTTCGCGGAATTTGAAATAGTAATTTGCAAGTAGAGCGATTTCGTCCGCCCTTTCGTAAGCATCGTGAATAGCCCACTCAATCTCGTCAGTTTGGGATGAAGGGTCTCGCGAAGTCGCATCTACAATTTTCTCGGCAAACAGCCGGAGCTGCGACTCAGCTGATGCAAAAAGTGCAGCTTCGTCATATCGTACGCTGGGGCGCTGAAAGTGCATCAATGGCGCCGTAAATTCAGCGTTTCCCTTCAGCGTGTAGTGCTTCCGCAGCGGTGGCGGGTTACCGCTTCGAGATAGGTAATGCTTGGATATAAACGTAACGGGATCAACAGTGGGATCAATATCTACGTCAATCCGAAATACGGAGCCGGATTGAATATCTGCGCTAACCGCGCAGTTAAGGGCTGTTATTCTTCGATCTCGGGATGGTTCCCAGTTAACACCGAGAACAATATCATCGTGAGCAATTCGGGTGTGTCTCGACTTTTGGGATCTGGTATTTTTTGCGCGCCATTGCGTAAGTTGCGCTTTCTCATAGGCCAATAAGGTTTTTTCAAACCAAAAAATCCTAGAATATATCGTCCTCACATTGGCCTTACGACCTCCGGACGAAGGTAACCGCTTCAGGCCGTTGATACTGGCGTCATTAACCAGATGTTTGAGAATGTTAATGGT
This sequence comes from Sulfitobacter guttiformis, assembly GCF_003610455.1. Lineage (NCBI taxonomy): Bacteria > Pseudomonadati > Pseudomonadota > Alphaproteobacteria > Rhodobacterales > Roseobacteraceae > Sulfitobacter > Sulfitobacter guttiformis. The sequence goes on from NZ_RAQK01000001.1 coordinate 1,287,146, forward strand.
TTAGAGAGACCGTGAATGTCGCGCCTTGCTTTCCCTTGCAGGGTTTGTGCAGCAGGCGAATACCTGTAACCTTTTGCTTACTGTTGCCTGTTGGCTTTTTGCCGTTAGCGCCATTAAGGGAAAACTCATCTGGATTTGAGAGATAGTTAGTCCCACAGCTTCCGCAGCTTAGCCCTGTCAGCAGGCCATTTTGAGACAAAACCCTTTGCAGCTCATCATCAAATTGTTCATTAGATAAGACTGGCAGCTGGATGCCGCATTCCGAGTTTCCTCACACATTGAAGTTCACCACCTGTCCTGGGGCTGGGAATATTTGCGCTAACGACAGTTTTTAAATACTCTTGCCCAACACCTTCCTTTCCGAAGTTTTGACAAGAGCGCTCACGACGTAGAAACCATATTGGCTTGTTGACGCATTTACGAAAGCCCAATCCGCAAGAAATCTAAAAGGGCTCATGCGCGGCTTTCAGCGCCCAGACAATACCCCCTGATCACATGAAGCCATGCGACAATTACAGCTCAAAATCAAAAGGTTGCCGAAAATTAATTCGGCAACCTTTGTTGGCAGTGTCCTACAGTTGAAAATGCTTCACGATGATACGCGGCCCTTTTTTTGATTCTGCACCAGTGACTGCAAGCTTAATTTAGCCTGCTTTTGCCTGAACCATCGTTCTGGTCGGGAAGGGAATATCGATCCCGCCGGCATCCATCGCCTCTTTGACATTACGGGTGACATCTGCGCGATAGGCAAAATAGACAGATGCATCGCACCAGACCCGCACAAGAAAATCAACAGAACTGTCGCCTAGATTAGTCACCTGAATGAACGGCGCAGGATCTGCGTGCGAACGCTCATCCGCCATGATCGTGTCGCGGATGATCTCCTCGGCCTGTTTGAGGTTCACGCCATAGCCCACACCAAACGTCCACTCTGCACGGCGCGTCGTGTTGGTCGAATAATTGGTGATAATATTGCCCCACACTTTTGCGTTGGGCACGATTACCTGAACATTGCTCAAATCAGCCATTTCGGTAAAATTGAGGCTGATCGCCTTTACCGTGCCCATTTTGTCAGCCACTTCGACGAAATCGCCAATTTTTATGGGGCGAAACAGGATCAGCATTACCCCAGCCGCCACGTTGGACAGGGTCCCCTGTAGCGCAAGGCCGATCGCCAGGCCCGCCGCACCAATAATCGCCACCACAGATGTAGTCTGGACGCCGAAAGTATTTAGCACGAAAAGGATCGTGAACCCCATGATCACATAGCGTGCAATCGAGGCCAGAAATTCGAACAGCATATCATCAAGATGCCTGTTCTTTTTGCTTAACTTGACGATACGGCCCTGTACCCAGACGGATACTGTCCACCCGATAAACAGGATCGCCAACGCCCCCAGAACCGAGCCTGCCGTAGACGCCAAAAACTCCAGAGTTAACAAATCAGCAAGGGTTTTTCCCTGCCAAAGCTCAGCACTCATTATATTTTTCAACGTTTCCATTTTATCAAAGTCCGTCCATCTTGCGCGCCAACTTGGCATCCAAGGTACTCAGCCCGTCAACATCATGCGTTGTCAGTGTGACTGTCACCTTGTTGTACACATTGGACCATTCGGGGTGATGCCCCCACTTCTCCGCCCAGATAGCCGCAGAAGCCATCCAGCCAAAAGCATGGGCAAAGTCGTCAAATTTAAATGTTTTTACGATTGCATCCCGCCCGTCCACCATTTCCCAGCCATTTTGCAACAGCGGGTCAAGCAACGGGCCACGTGTCTCAGCGCTTAATTTCTCGGTCATTCCTGTTCCTCGATTTCAGTCTTCTTGAAAGGGCCATATTCGGTCAGCACCTCGATTTCTTCATCCACGGCGGCCCGCTCTGCTTCCAGATAATCACCCACCGCGCGGGCGAAACCCGCATCGCGCATCCAGTGGAGCGACCACGTCGGCGTGGGCAGATACCCTCGCGCCAGCTTATGCTCGCCCTGCGCGCCAGCTTCGACCGTCCCTAACCCCATGGTGATGGCAATGTCGATGGCACGGTAATAGCACAGTTCGAAATGCAGGCATGAGTGGTGCTCGGTACAGCCCCAATAACGGCCAAACAGAGCATCCGCTCCGATAAAGTTTAGCGCGCCGGCAATCCAGCGGCCGTTTCGCTGTGCCAAAACCAGCGCCATATCATCACGTAAGACCTCTTGCGCGATATCAAAGAATGCGCGGGTCAAATAAGGTGTGCCCCATTTTCGCATACCCGTATCCTGATAAAACACCCAGAAAGCGTCCCAGTGCTCGGGCGTAATCTCGTCGCCCGTAAATGTATGGATTGTCCCCCCGAACCCTTGCGCCGTAGCGCGTTCCTTGCGCATATTCTTACGCTTGCGGGAACTTAGATCGTCAAGGAACCCGTCGAAATCTGCGTAGCCGTCGTTGCGCCAATGGAATTGCTGGCTCTTGCGCGGCATCAGACCCAGCTTCTCGGCCCTCTGCGCCTCATCGCCGGTACAGAATGTCACGTTAAGCGAGCTCAAATTATTGTTTTGCGTCAGCTGCACCGCACCCTGAACCAGTGCATCAAAGCCGGCCTCCTCAAAGCCTGTCCGCGTTAAAAACCGCCGCCCCGTCGCAGGGGTATGCGGCACCGCGACCTGTAACTTTGGATAGTAGTGCCCCCCTGCACGCTCGTACGCACTCGCCCATGCGTGGTCGAAGATATACTCGCCTTGGCTGTGGGATTTGGCATAAAGCGGGGCAACACCGATGATCTGTCCCTCGATACTTGCCGTCAGGTATTGGGGCTGCCAACCTGTGCCCGGCCCCACGCTGCCGCTGTCTTCGAGCGCTTTGAGAAAACGGTGCGTGGTGAAGGGATCATTCGGCCGCGCTCCGCCAACAGCCTCGGGGCAAGCGCAGGCATCCCAGTCTGCTGCGTCAATATCCGACAGCGACCCTATGATCCTGATTTCGACCTCTTGCGCGCTCATTGCGGTATCCTTGTTGGCAACCTGACTGGGGCTAAAGGTGGCACGCCGCGGCAGATGTTCAAGCGCCGGATACGGCGGCATAGCCCTCAAAAGTAATCGTATCCACTACACGGCGGGCTTTGGCCTCTTGCGCGGCGCTGCGCACTGTCCAGCAATTGATCACAGCTCCTGCATTTTTCAGCTCGGACACGCGGTCACTGTGAAGGTCGTCAACTTCGTGGCTGATAAAGGATGCGCCCACACGGGTATAGTCGGGGATGCCCCGCAGCACCGCGCAGGTCGCAGCAGAGAGTGGCCACTGATCAGGCCTGTAGGCAGAGGTTGTCAGGCCACGTGGCACATCCGGAGAAAGTGCCTGCATCATTGCAACTGCATGGGGATTGAATGACATCACAGCAACGTCCCCCTTGTAGCCATGCAATGCCGTCGCGGTCGCCCGCTCCAACAGGCCTACTTTCGGGCCCATCGCGCCATCCTGATCCTTAAGCTCTATCAATAGCGGGACCTGCCCTGCGACGATCTCCAGCACTTCTTGCAGGTCCGGTATCCCCTCGTTTCCGCCGCGCAACGCGGTAGATTTGAGAGTATCTGCACTGAACAGCTGCACCGCGCCCTGCATCTCGGTCAACCGCTCGAGATGATAGTCATGGAAAACCATCGCCGCGCCGTCAGCACTCAGCTGGACATCGATTTCGATACCATAGCCACCCGCAATCGCCGCGCGGATCGCTGCACGGGAGTTTTCGGGGCGGCCTTTCGCCACATCATGCAGCGCACGGTGGGCGAAAGGCGTGAGCGCAAAGCTGCGCGGCAGGACGGGAGTGGTCATGATATTTCGAAGATGCCTTCGATTTCTACCGCAACGCCAAGGGGCAGCGCCCCTGCGGAAACGGCCGAGCGCGCATGGCGTCCCGCATCACCCAACACTTCGACCAGAAAGTCGGAACAGCCGTTGATCACTTTCGGCTGGTCGGTAAAGTCTTTTGTAGAGTTCACAAACCCTGTCAGTTTGACCACGCGCACAAGTCGGTCAATGTCGCCGCCACAGGCCGCTTTAACTTGCGCAAGCAACTGCAAAGCGCAGGTTTGTGCCGCAGCAGCGCCGTCTTCAACGCTCATGTTATCGCCCAGCACACCCAGGATCAGGCCGTCGTCGTTGCGCGAAATCTGGCCAGAAACATAGACGGTGTTGCCGACCTGCACAAAGGGCACATAATTCGCCGCAGGGGCAGAGGCGTCAGGCAGGGTGATGCCGTGGTCAGTCAGGCGTTTAGCAATGCTCATCTTGGATTGTCCTTTGGTAAATATGTTCGGGATGACGCTAGCGTTGTTGACACAGACGCGAAAGACCCCGTCTCAGCTTTCACGCCATGACTTTACAAAATAATCAGTAACGGGCTTCAGTAGATAGGTCAGCGGAGAGCGGTCGCCGGTTTTGATAAAAGCATCCACCGGCATTCCCGGTAACAGCTGTGTCCCTTCGGGCAAGCGCTCCATCTCACCGGGCGAGAGGGTAATTTCGGCACGAAAAAAACTGGCGCCAGTCGTGTCGTCAATAATGGAATCAGCTGAAATCAGGATAACCCGGCCTTTGAGTTCGGGCGTTGTCCGTTGATCAAGGGAGGAAAGACGCAGGTTCACCTCCTGCCCTACAGAAATTTCATCTACATTGGTGGGCCGTACTTGCGCCACGATAACCAGTGGACGGTCCTGCGGCACCAGAAACATGAGCGGCTCCGCAGCTCGAATGACAGAACGCGGGGTCGTCACTTTTAGCTCGTAGATTATGCCAGAGACCGGTGCTCGGATATCCAGCCTGTCAATTGTCGCCAGCAGGGCGCGCCGTTGCTCTATCAATGACAACTCGCGGAAACGGATTTCACGCATCTGGGTAATTGCCTCTTCCCGCCCCGATGTCCCCAGCTTGAGGCCAATAATCTCGATTTCTGTAATGCGCCCCTCCGCCTGTGCCCGCGCTGCAACGAGACGCCCGATTTCACCCGCCAGTCGCGCTTTCTCCCGCTGGAGGCTGAGAACTGTCGCCGCCTGCGCCAGCCCTTGATCCAACAGTTGTTGCTGGCTGCCCAGCTGCTTCTCGATCAATTCCAGCTGCGTAGCGAGGGACATTTCCTGCGCTGTGATACCGTTGATCTGATCCTCGATCTGGTTGGTCTGCTTTTCCAGTTGTTCGATCTCGCGGGCAACACTATCGCGACGGGCTTCAAACAGATTTATCTGCCCTTCCATCAACTCTTTTGCATCAGCGTCGAGGCGCCCCACCTTAACCAGATCATCGGGAAAGCTTATGATCTCGTCGCCGTCACGCTGGGCTTGAAGACGCCCGCGGCGGGCCATCAATTCATAAAGCTGCCCCTCAATCAACGTCAGTTCTGAGCGGGCTTGCTGGGCATCAAGTTGCAGCAATAAGTCACCGGCATTAACCAGATCTCCCTCATTCACAAGGATTTCGGCAATTGTGCCGCCGCTGTCATGCTGCACGACCTGCCTGTTGCGCTCTACTTCGATCCGGCCGGAGGCCACGATTGCGCCGGCGATATTGGAGGTGACCGACCATGTGCCGAAGCCGCCGAACAAAACAGCAATACCGATAAAACCGATCAAGACAGGCTGCCATGCGCTCCATTTGTCAGATTTTTTCACGTCACGCCTCCTGTGCCCTTAGGCGCTTGCTGAATGTCTTTGTGGTTCTTGACCATCCCTTTAAGAACCTCGTCCTTGGGACCAAAGGCCACGCGCATTCCGCCGTCCAGCATCAACAGCATGTCACATTCCTGAATGGCAGCGGGACGGTGCGCCATAATCAGAACCGACCGTCCGGTTTCTTTCATCCCTCGGATTGCGCGGTTGAGCGCATCCGACCCGATATTATCGAGATTCGAGTTCGGTTCATCGAGCACCAGAATTACAGGATCGTCGTAAAGGGCGCGGGCAAGACCAATCCGCTGCATCTGCCCGCCTGACAAACGGACCTGTCCAGCTTGGATCATGGTGTCATACCCTGCAGGAAGCTCGAGGATCATCTCATGAGCGGCAGCCATCTTTGCAGCGGCCACAACCTTCGCATCGTCGGGCACATCCGCAAGGCGCGCAATATTCTGCGCAATCGTGCCATCAAACAACGAAACCCGCTGCGGCAAGTAGCCGATATGACGGCCCAATGTCTCGGACCCATAATGCTCGAGCGCAGCACCGTCGAGGCGGATCGAACCGCCCGCGGGACGCCACACTCCGGTCAAAGTACGCGCCAGCGACGATTTTCCTGCACCGGACGGGCCGATCACCCCAAGGGCCTGCCCCGGTGCAACCTTGAAAGAAATAGATTTTAGGGCTGCCTGCTTTTCGCCCGGCGGCACAACAGTGAGGTTTTTTGCCTCCAGTCCGGCCCGCGGCTTTGGCAATTCGGTGCGCGACACCTTCGGCTGCACGACG